>JAJDYJ010000030.1 GCA_022822865.1 Pseudomonadales bacterium
TGCGAGGCAGGATGCCGAGCCCGGAGCCTACAGGGATGTATTCACGGCGTCCGCCGCATCTCCCGCCCCCCGGCGGCGACGGATCGAAGCCGCTGTCTCTGAAGTTGCGCCAAAGGCCAAAGTGAGAATTGCCGGTCACCGGCGTCGGCGGCGTCTCCGGCGGGGTTTGGGCCGCGCGGACAGTTGTTCCAGCATATGGGTTCGTTGGCTTTCGTCGACGTCCTGGAAGGTAGTCCACCACTCGCCCATGCCGCCGCAATCTTCGCCGCTGCTCTCGCGCAGGAGCAGGAAATCGTAGCCCGCGCGGAATCGCTGATGTTCGAAGCAGAAGTTCACGCTGCGGCGGTCCTTGCGTTCGAGGCGGATTTGCAGTTCCCAGATTTCCTTGCTGACGTTGCTGATCCGGCGCGGAATCGTCGTATGTTGCGATTGTTCGAGCACGACCTGCTCGGCGCATTCGCGCAGTTGCATGAGATGCGGGCCGCCTTCCAGCCGGCCGAGCCGCCGTTGCAGCGGCGGCCAGAGCAGGGCCGCGAGCAGAAAGCCCGGAGTGACGCCGAGCCCCCTGGCGATGCGATCGTCGCTGTTGCGCAAGGCGAGCCCCACGAGCCGGTCGGCGGGGTCCATGGCTTCGTCCCCGTCGACGAAGCCGTGACTGAATAGCGCCCGGTCGATGCCGTAATCCCTGAGCATCCGGAAGGTTTCGGCGGCGTGGCCGCCGCAAAGCAGTTTCAGCAATTCGTCGAACAGCCGGGGGGAGGATGCCGATTCGAGCAGATGAAAAAGTTCCCGGATCGGCGATTCGGTTTCGCTGTCCATACTGAATTCGAGCTTGGCGGCGAAGCGGATGGCGCGCAACATGCGCACGGGGTCCTCGCGATAGCGCTCGCCCGCATCGCCGATGATGCGCAGACGGCGCTGGCGCAGATCGCGCAGGCCGTCGTGAAAATCGAGTACGACGAATCCGTCGGTCGAGTAATACAGCGCATTGGCGGTGAAGTCACGGCGGCCGGCGTCCTCGTCGATATCGCCGTAAACATTGTCGATCAGGGTCATGCCGGTATGGGAATGGGCCGAATCGAGTTCCCGCGACTGCTCGCGGCTCGGCGCGTCCCGGAACCGGTTGCTGGCTTCGTGGTGACCCCGGAATGTCGTCACCTCGATGACTTCCCGGCCGAAGCGCACATGGACGATCTTGAAGCGGCGTCCGACGATGCGCGAACGGCGGAATATCCGCCGCACGTCTTCGGGATGGGCGTCGGTGGCGACATCGAAATCCTTCGGATGCAGCCCGAGCAGCAGGTCGCGCACGCAGCCGCCGACCAGGAAGGCGGCAAAGCCCGCGTTCTGCAGCCCGTAGATCACGCGCAGCGCGGCTTCCGAAATGTCCTTGCGGGAGATGCCGTGTTCCCCCCGGGGAATCACGGCGGCATGTTCGATTCCAGGCAGTGTGTCGATCGAATTCACCGGGTCAGTAACAGAGATTGGTATTCAGGCGGTTTGTTTCTTTTTCCGCGGAATCCCGTAGCGCTGGCGGCGCTCCCAGAGGCATTTGCGGCTGATGCCGAGTCTTCTGGCCAGTTCGGTTTCGGTCATGGAGTCCTGATGTTCAAGTACGAAATGCTGGAAATAGTCTTCGAGCGAGAGTTCCTGGCCGGCCTCGGCGGAATCCATGCTCCTGAACCGGTCGGCGCCGCTTTTGTTCCCGGCGGATTTTTCCATGGCCAGGAAGTCCTCGCCGATGGTCCCGCCTTCGGCGAGGACGACCGCGCGTTCGATGGCGTTCTCGAGTTCGCGCACATTGCCCGGCCAGCGATACGAAGTGATTGCCCGCTCCGCGCCTTTGCTGAAACGCATTGCCGGAGTTTTCAGCCGATTGCAGGTGCCGCGCAGGATTGCCCAGGCCAATTCGAGAATGTCGTCGCCGCGCTCGCGCAAGGGCGGAATCTGCAAGCGCATGACGTTGATTCGATAGTACAGGTCTTCGCGGAACCGTCGTTCGGCCACGAGTTGCTTCAGGTCGCGCTGGCTGGCGGCGACCAGACGCATGTCGATCCTGCGCGATTCGACCGCGCCGATCTTGCGAATCTCGCCGTCCTGCAGCACCCGCACGAGGCGTCCCTGGGCCGTCAGCGGCAATTCGCCGATTTCGTCGAGGAACAGGGTGCCGCCGTCGGCGGTTTCCACGAGCCCGGTGCGCGCTTCCGTGGCGCCGGCGAAAGCGCCTTGCTCGTGACCGAACAGTTCCGCCTCGATCAGGTTTTCGGGGATCGCCGCGCAGTTGACGGCGACGATCGGATTCTCCCGGCCGCTCAGGTCGTGGATCGCGCGCGCCACGAGTTCCTTGCCGGTGCCCGACTCGCCGTTAATCAGCACCGGCGAACCGGCGCCGGCAACCTTTCGCACGCGCCGGAACAATTCCCGCATCTCCGCGCAGCGGCCGATCATGCCGGCGATGGGCGTATGAGCGTTGTCCTCCACGGGCGCCCGGCGGCCGTGTTCCTCGATGATCTTTTCCAGCGAGGCAATGAGTTCGCCATGGTCGAAGGGCTTGGCGATATAGTCCACCGCGCCGAGCTTCATCGAATCGATGGCGGAGCGGATACTGGAATAGCTGGTCATGATCAGCACCGGTGCGGTCGTCGCCTTGATCAGGTCGGTGCCCGGCGCGCCCGGAAGTTTCAGGTCGCTGATGATGACATCGAATTTGTCGACGTCGAATTGGTCTAGCGATTCCCGCACCGAAGCCGCCTCGCTGACGCGAAAACTGTGCCTTTCGAGCAGGCGCTTGAGCGTGCCGCGGATGACCGCTTCATCCTCGACGACAAGAACTTCGCGCTCCGCACTCATGCCAGATTCTCGCTGTGGCCCTTGGCCGGGGGAAATTGCAATACGACACGGGTGCCGCAGCCCTGGACCCGGTCGACCGGGCTGATTATATCAATATCGCCCTTGAAGTCCTCAACCGTGCCATAGACCAGGGAAAGGCCGAGCCCGGTGCCCGCCCCCGCCTCCTTGGTTGTGAAGAAGGGTTCGAAAATGCGATCCCGGATGGCCGGCGAGATGCCGGTACCCTCGTCTTCCACAGTAACTTCCACCCCGTTGCCGCCGGTGCGGCAAGTGACGCGGATGGGAGCGCCGGGCCGGCTGGCGTCGCGGGCATTGCCGATGAGATTGACCAGAACCTGCAACAGTCGTTGGGAATCGCCGGCAATCTCCGCCTCGCGGTCGCCTTCGAGCACGAGTTCGACTTTCCTGGCCTTGCGGTCGAGCGATATCAGCGTGGCTGCCTCTTCCATGCAGGCGAAGACGTTGACGGATTCCTGCTGCGCCGCGGCCCGCCGTTCCCCGAAATGCGCGAAGTTCATGAGCGATTGCAGGATGTGCGAGGTGCGGTCGGTTTGTTCGACAATCTGATTCGCCAGATTGCGCAATTCCTCGTCCTGGTACTCGTCGCGGATGGTCTGCGCCAGGCAGGCGATGCCGGTGACCGGATTGCCGATCTCGTGGGCGATGCCGGCGGCAAGCTGGCCGATGGAAGCGAGCCTGGCGCTATGCGCCAGCCCGGCTTCGAGGTCCTCGGTTTCGGTGATGTCCTCGATCAGCACGATCATGCCCTCGTGAGGCGAACCCGCTTCCATGGACCTTTCGATCAGCGCCTTGTGCAGGTTTACGGTGCGCCGCCTGCCGCCGAATTCGAAACGCCCCTTGTGGGCATGATCGGTTTCGCCGGCGATGAAATCCACGAGCAACTCGCGCCAGGGCTGATCGAGTTCTTCGATGCGCAGGCCGACGACTTCGCTTTCCTGGATGCCTGTCAGTTCCTCGAGCGTCCTGTTCCACATGACGATTTCCCGGTCCACGCTGACCGAACAGACGCCAAGCGGCAATTCGAGCAGCATCTGGCGGTGATAGCGCCGCAGGCTGTCGAGTTCGGCCGCGAGACCCGACAGATTGCTGCGGTAGGCCTCGATCCTGCTTTCGATCAAGGTGACGTCGGAGCGGGGTTGATCCGGCGCCACGCCGTAGGGCAGATAGCGGTCGATCAGATCCTGGGCGACGCTGGGCCCCATCAATCCGGACAGATTGGCTTCCAGGCGAGCGCGCAAAAGTCGTAAGGCGAAGGGCCGCCTGTCGTCCATTTCAATGCCGGCGTCCTGCAAGGCCTGTTGCACTTCCCGGCCCGCCACCTTGTCCCCGAGAGGCTTGCTCAGGGATTCGATGAATTCCGCTGGCGACTTCGCCACCAGGCCGCCGCGGGCGCCATGTTTCAAGGTATCCAGAGAGCAGATTTCCGCCGCGTGGCGCTCGGCGTTCGAAGTATTGCTGTTAAGCGAAACGATGGCGAACAGGATGGCGTTGACGATCAATGACAAAGCCGCCGCCTCGCGCCAGGCGACCGAGTCCAGCGAAAGCGGTCCGGCTTCGAGGAACAGCGGTAACAGGATGAACCAGAACCAGACCGCAGCGCCGCCCGCCAGTCCCGCCATGAATCCGCGCGCGTTGCCGCGGCGCCAGTAGAGAATCGCCAGGGCGCCGGGAAGAAACTGCAGGCAGGCGCTGAAGCCGAGCACGGTGATGAAATCGAGGCCGATCTGCTTTTCGGGCAGGATGTGAAACAGGAATCCGGCCCAGATCACGAGCGTGATCAGCAAGCGGCGCCTGCGCAGCAGCCAGCGGTAAATGTCGTCCCTGGCCGAAGGCTGTTGCAGAGGCAGGATCAGGTGATTCAGGCACATGTTGGACAGCGCCAGGGTGATGACGATGATCAGTCCGCTGGCGGCCGACAATCCGCCCAGGTAGGCGAGCAGGCTGAGCCATGGCGCATCCCACGCGGCGCCGATGACGACGGGAAAATACACCACGGGAACCTCGGCGCCGGCGAGCAGCCCGGCCCAGAGGATCGGCAGCACCGGCAGGCTGATGAGCAGAAAATAGAGCGGCAGACACCAGCTTGCGAAAGCCAGCGCCTTCAGGCTCCGGTTTTCGTTGAAGGTGGCGTAGAACATGTGCGGCATGGCAACCGCCGCTGCAAAGAAAAGCAGCGCCAGGACATGAAAGGATCCGGCGAAGTCCGCGGCGCGAAGATCCTCCAGCAGGTCGGGCCGGCCTTGCAGCCAGTCCTGCATGGCGCCGGGCCCGCCGAAGCCGGCGCCGATGGCGAACGCGCCGACGGCGAGAAACGCCACCAGTTTCACCAGCGATTCGAAGGCGATGGCCATGACCAGGCCGTTGTGGCGATTCCTTCCGGCCCTGTGCGAGGTGCCGAACAGGATCGAGAACAAGGTGATGATGACGCAGAACACCACCGCGACGCCGCCTCTCGCGGCCTCCGGCGAAAGAATGCCGGCGGTGTCCGAGACCGCGCGGATCTGCAAGGCGATGATCGGGACCACCGCTGCCAGGGTAAGCAGCGTCACCAGGGTTCCCGCGAGACGCGAGCGATAGCGGAATGCGATCAGGTCCGCCAGGGAACTGAGTTGGTAGGTCCGGGTCAGTTGCCGGATCGGCCGCAACAGCAAGGGCGAGAACATGAAGGCGAGCGAAATGCCGATATAGCCGGCCAGGTAACCGTAACCGTGGCGCATGGCGATGCCGACGGAAGTGTAGTAGGCCCAGACGCTGGCGAATACGCCGAGCGAAAGCGTGTATACCAGCGGATGCAGGACGATTCTTTCGGGAATCCAGTGGCGGTCCGTGGCCCAGGCGATGCCGAACAGCAGGAGCAGATAGCCGGACCCCATCGCGGCCAGGGTGGCGAGCTCAAAATTCATCGCTGTCGCTTTCGCGCACGGTCAGGGCGACAACCGCGATTGCCGCCAGCGCCGCCAGATGAGGCCGATACCAGGCGCCCCCGGCCTGGGTGATCCAGTCGATGCTGAGCAGAAACAGCAGGTACAGGACGACGATCAGGATCAGCATTGAACGAGGGATATACACGCCCTGGATCTCAATCTAGGTCTCAATAAGGTCACCTTGTAACGGCTCTCTCGTAACGGCTGGCCGGTATGCCGTGCAAAGCCGGAATCCGCAGTATATCCCAATTGCCGATGGCCCAATCGAGCAGTTCTCCCGGGCCGGCGAGATCCGCGGGCGGTGGATGATTGAGAAAACACAGCGCCCGGCGCAGCAAGGGGCCCGGTTGCCGGGTATCCACGGGCGCCGCGAAATGCTGCTTGCTCAATTTCTGCCCCTGCTCGTTGAGCAATACCGGAAAATGGGCGTAGCCGGGCCGCGGATAGCCGAGCAGGGATTGCAGATAAAGCTGGCGCGGCGTCGAGTCGAGCAGGTCGATTCCACGCACGATCCGGTTGACGCCCTGGAAGGCATCGTCCACGACAACCGCGAGCTGATAGGCGAACAGGCCGTCCCTTCGGCGCAGGACGAAATCGCCGGTATCGCGTTCGAGATTCTGTTCGTAACGTCCCTGAATTCGGTCGTCGATGCCCCAGACTTCCGGTTCCGTCCGCAACCGCAAGGCATAAGTGCCCGAGGGCGGTCTTTCGCGCGAGCGGCAGCGGCCGTCGTACACCGGGCCCATGGCGCGCACCTGCCGGCGGCTGCAATCGCATGGATAGCAAAGCTCGCGACCGAGCAGATTCTGCAATATCTCCTCATAGGCGGACAGACGGGTACTCTGGTACAGCACCGCGCCGTCCCACGTCATGCCGAGGTCTTCAAGCTGCCGCAGGATCTCGTCCGCCGCGCCGGGCGGCTCCCGCGGCGGATCGAGGTCTTCCATGCGCAGCAGCCAGACGCCGCCGGCGGCGCGGGCGTCGAGATAGCTGGCCAGAGCGGCGACCAGCGAGCCGAGATGGAGCGGGCCGGTGGGGGAGGGGGCGAAGCGCCCGATATACCGGCCCGGCGAGTCCGATTCCCCGGTAGTCAGATGAGTCAGATGCCGAATTGCTTTTCCCTGATCTCGTCGAGGGTCTTGCAGTCGACGCACTTGTTGGCCGTAGGCCGGGCTTCGAGCCGGCGAATGCCAATCTCGATGCCGCAGGATTCGCAGAAGCCGTAATCGTCCTGGGCGATGGCCTCGATCGTATTGTCGATTTTCTTGATCAACTTGCGCTCCCGGTCCCGCGTGCGCAATTCCAGGCTGAATTCCTCTTCCTGGGTCGCCCGGTCTACGGGATCGGGATAATTCGCCGCTTCGTCCTGCATGTGGTGCACGGTGCGGTCCACTTCCTGCATCAACTGCTCGCGCCAATCCAGCAAAATGCCGCGAAAATGAGCGCGCTGCTTCTCGTTCATGTACTTCTCTCCGGGCTTGGCCTTGTACGGAGTGAAGTTCTTCAGAACCGGTTGAGCCTGAAAGCTTTGACTTTCTGCCATGGTCTAACGTCTCGCCAATGGTCTCACCAAGTGAAGCAGCGAAAATTACCAGAATCGATTTATCGATGCCACAGGTTTGTGACTGGCTGTATAATTCCACCGCTTTTCTTGACGCCAGGAATTTAAGGATGAACAGCCACACCGCCGGACCGGCCGGTCCGGATCGCCTGGATGGCGTAAACCCCTTTCGCGTGATGATCATGTTGAACCGGGCCGCCGAGCTCGAACGCCAGGGCCGGAGAATCGTGCATATGGAAGCGGGCGAGCCGGATTTCATTACCGCGCAACCGATTCGCGATGCCGCCAAGCGCGCGCTCGACGCCGGTCTGACCCAATACACCCAGGCGCCGGGAATTCCCGAATTGCGCGACGCCCTGGTGCGGCACTACCGGGACCGGCATGGCATCGACCTCCCGCGCGAGCGCATTCTGATCACCCTGAGCGCCAGCGGCGGACTGGCGATTCTGTCCAACCTGTTACTGCGCCCGGGCGCCGGCGTGTTGCTGACCGATCCATCGTATCCCTGCTACCGCAATCTCGTGCGGCTGGCCTGCGCCGAGCCGCAATTGATGACCATCGGCGTGGAAGAGGATTTTCAGCCGACGGTCGAACTGCTGGAGCGGCATTGCCGCGATCATACCGCGGGCCTGTGGCTGACTTCGCCGGGCAATCCCACCGGCGCGGTCATTCCCCGGGAGGAACTGCGCCGAATCAGCGACTGGGCCGACGCGGCCGGCGTACATCTGCTGCTCGACGAGACCTATCACGGTCTGCACTATGTCGAAGACATGCCCAGCATCCTCGAAATCAATCCCGATGCCTATGTGGTCAACAGTTTCTCGAAATATTTCGGCATGACCGGCTGGCGTCTCGGCTGGATCGTCGTGCCCGAGGACAAGGTGGAACTCGCCAACGTCCTGGCGCAGAACCTGTTCATTTCGCCTTCGAGCTTCGTCCAGCAAGCCGCGCTTGCCGCGTTCACGCCCGCGGCCCGGGAAATATTCGAGCAGCGCCGGGCCGCCTTCCGCGAACGCCGCGATTTTCTGGCCGCGGAACTCAGTGATATGGGAATGCTGCTGCCGCGCGAAATACAGGGCGCCTTCTACGCCTATGCGAATGTTTCGGCTTTCAGCCGCGACAGCGAAGCGTTCTGCCACGAGATTCTCGAAGAGCACGGGGTGGCGATGACGCCGGGAACGGATTTCGGCGAGCGGGGCGGCAACGAGTACGTACGCATGGCCTTTACCACCGGTCTGGACGATCTGCGCCTGGGAGTCGATCGCCTGCGCAAGGCTCTCGATCGTTGAAGTATTCCGGCGCGCTCAGCGAGGCCAGGCTGATCCGGCGCTACAAGCGCTTTCTGGCCGACGTGCGCACGCCGGATGGCGGCGTATTGACCATTCATTGCCCCAATACCGGCTCGATGCTCAATTGCCGCGAACCGGACAGCCGCGTGTGGTACACGACTTCCGCCGATATCAGGCGCAAGTATCCCCAGACCTGGCAGATCGTCGAGGTCGAGCGGCGCCATCTGGTGGGAATCAATACCGGTATGGCCAATCCGCTCGTGGGCGAAGCCATCGAATCCGGTCTCGTGGAGCCGCTGGCCGGGTTCACCGCGATACGCCGCGAAGTCACTTATGAGTCGGGCGGCGGCCGGGCGGATTTCCTGGTCGGCCTGCCCGGCGTGGAATGCTACGTCGAGGTGAAAAACGTCAGCCTCGCGGACGCCGATGGAACCGGCCGGTTTCCCGACGCGGTGACCGAACGCGGGCAACGCCACTTGCGCGAACTGATTGCAGTGCGCCAGGCCGGCAAGCGCGCCATGGTGATCTTCTGCGTATCCCACGACGGCGCCGGATGCGTGCGGCCGGCGGACGCGATCGATCCGCGTTTCGGCGAATTGCTGCGCGAAGCGGCGCGGGAAGGAGTCGAATTGCTTGCCTATGGCGCGAGCTACGATATCGAAGGCGGGACCGTGACGCTCGACCGGCAAGTGCCGGTGCTGGTCTGACGGCTCAGCTCGCTCCCAGACCGTCCGGCTGCCGCGCGGACTCGATCATGACCATGCCGTCGACCACGTGGAAAGGCACCGCGAGCAGATGTGCGCCCATGCAGGGACCGGCGAGGCAGAAGCCGTCCTCGATGCGGAACAGGGCGCCATGGGTCGAACACTGGATCAGGGCGCCGTCCGGGTCGAGGAACCTGTCTTCCTCCCAGTTCAGCGGCGTGCCGAGATGGGGGCAGACGTTTCGGTACAAGTAAAGTTGGTCGTCCTTGCGCACGAGAAAGAAAAGTTCGTCTGCCGCTTCGACTTCCTTCGAGCAGCCTTCGAGCACCTCGTCCGCGGCGATCAATGTCTGCATGTTCAGCACTTTTGAAGGGCCTGGCTGAAATCCGCGATGAGGTCGGCCTGATCCTCTATGCCGATCGAGAAGCGCAACATCGAATCGCCGATGTCCATGGACCTGCGGCGTTCGGGACCCATTTCGTAGTAGATCGTATGCGCAACCGGGATGCCGAGACTGCGGGTATCGCCGAGATTGCTCGATGAGACCACGATTTCGAGACTGTTGAGAAAATCGAAACAGTCGCTGCCCGCCTTCAGGTCGATGCTGAACAAGGCTCCGAAAGCGCGGAACAGCTTGCGTGCCCGCTCGTGCTGAGGATGTTCCGGCAGGCCCGGATAATACACCCTGGCGACCGCCGGATGGTCCGCGCAAAGCCGGGCCAGCGCCATGGCGTTGGCGCAGGCCTGGTCCATGCGCAAGGAAAGCGATTCGGAGCCCGTGGCCAGTGTATGCGCCGCTTCCGGCGCCAGCGAGGCGCCCATGTCGCGCAGTCCTTTCTTGCGGATCTGCAGCAATCCCCACTCGCCGGCGTCGCCCTTGCGGTAGATATCCAGAATATTCGGATAGCCGCTCCAGTCGAAGCCGCCGGTGTCGGTGACGGCTCCGCCGAGGGCGTTGCCGTGTCCGCCGATGCACTTGGTCAGCGAATTCACCACCAGCCCGGCGCCCACTGTTTTCGGCAGGAAAAGATGCGGCGAGGTCATGGTGTTGTCGACGACGTAAAGCAGGCCGTGCCGCTGGCACAGCTCGCCGATGCCTTCGAGATCGGCAACCTGGGTCACGGGATTGGCGATGGTTTCGACAAAGACCAGCCGCGTATTGTCCCGAACCTTTTCCGCCACGGCGGCGGCGCCGGTGGCGTCGACGAAATCGATCTCGATGCCGAGCCGTTCGAGGGTGCGGAAGTAACTGTTGGTATTACCGAACAGGAAGGCGCTGGAGATCATGTGATCTCCCGCCTTGAGCAAGGTCAGCGTGAGCGCCGCGATTGCCGCCATACCGGTGGAAAACGCGATGCTGCCGGCGCCGCCCTCCATGTCGCTGATGCGCTTCTGCAATGCGGCCACGGTCGGATTCGCCTGGCGGCCGTAGGCATAGCCCTTGCGTTTGCCCTGGAAGACTTCCGCGAGTTCGCGCGCATCCGCGTAGCCATAGGCCACGGACGGATGTACCGGTTTGTGCAGCACCCCGTGTTCCGGACGGTCCTCGCGATCCGAGTGCAGATTGCGGGTCGTGAAGCCTTTCGATGACATGCGAACGAATCCTGTCGCGGCCGCGGCCGCTTACAAACCGGCGAATACGCGGGTGGATTCTATCAAATGCCGGATTTCGGCGAGTCTTTGCCGGTATTCGACGCTGCCGGTGTCGCGGTAGAGTTCGCTGAAATCGTCCGCGGAAATTCCGTCCCGGCTGTCGCCGACTTCGGGCATGTATTCGGAATCGGACCGCACCGCGCTCATCCGGCGCTGGATTTCGAGCGCGCTTTCGCGGTCCCGGGTGGCGAGCGTCGCCAGGGTGACGCCGACGCTGTTGGCGGTCAGATCGGAGAAACTGAAACCGGATCGATGCCGGGCGTCCCAGGATTCCTTGGCCGTAGACAGCATCAGCGCCAGATCGGGGCCGAGCGCGACCGTGATCGCGGCAATGGAGGTAAGATGCTGGGCCAGATCCTGGCGCCGCTGCAGGCGCACTTCGACGAATTTCACGGCGGGCATGTCCTCGGCGGCTTCGGCGCCCACAAGTTGCTCGATATTCTCCTCGTTAACGTATAGCGCCAGTGTTTGCAACAGCGCCTGATTCTCGGCGATCGGGTCGCTGCCCTGCAGCGATTTGCCTTGCGCCTCAAGGAACAGCGGCGCCAGCAGCCGGCCCAGCGGAATCGCGCGCTCGCTGTCCGCGATTTCGTCCGCGACCCGGCCGATCACGGCATAATATTCGAGGATGCGCTGGCGGTCGGATTCGGCAATCAGCCATTGCCGCGCCTGATCGCCGGCCCGCGCCAGCATTTCCGGATCCCAGTGCACGTTGAAGCGGATTTCAGCCGCGCCCAGGGATACGTTCTCGACATTGGCGAGCAAGCGGGCGGCTTCGGCCAGCAATGGGTCATCCGAAGCCATGGCGTCGGACAGGTCCGGCATCAGGCGGTCGATCAGGAAGGGGGGGATCGGCATATAGCCGAGGCGCAATGCGGTCAAGGCGGGTGGGTCGTCTCCTCCGGTGATTTCACCGCGCAGATTCATGTAGAGCGGCACGACGAAGCCAAGGGAACGACTGACTTCGAATTCGAGAGCGCCATCGCGCAAATCGACCCGGGCCGCCCATTCAGGGCTCATGCGCGACAGCGAAAGCAAATGGCGGCCGAGCAGATTCAGTTCTTCCCGATTCCAGGCGAACGCATGGGGGCCGGACACTCCCGGCGCCTGGGGCACGCTGTCGAGCAACAGTCCTTCGACCCGGACGGCTTCGGCCCGGCTCAATTGCGGGCGCGTTTCAACCAACGGCGTGAATTGCAGGCACAACAATACCGGCGCGGCCAGGGTGCACGCGGCCGGCAGCCAGTACCGGAAGCGCGGTATCCCCGCGCCCCGTCGGGATTCGAAGCGTAAATTCCGACTACTCATCGTCAAGCCCTGCGAAATCGTTACAGCGGCCGATGCAGCGGCTATAATATCCGGACAAACCCAGCAGGTGCGTCATCGTGGCAACTATAAACCGGCCCTTGGCAATTTTCACCCGTTCCGGCGCGGTCGCGGCGATTTTGGTTTTGTTGCTGGCGGCCTGTGCTTCCGGCCCGGAAAGCCCCGCGGCAAGCAGCGCAACTCCCGCCGCCGCCCAGACCGAGGCGGATTCCGATGACGCGGCCGGCCTCACCGAAGAGCAACTGAGCGCCCAGCGCGCCGAGGAGGCCGCCGAACGCGCGCGCCAGGCGGCGGAAGCCGAACGGCAGCGTCAGGCCGAACTCGCCCGGCAGCAGGCCGAAGCGGAGCGCCGGGCCGAGGAGGAAAGGCAGCGGCTGGCGGAACAGCAACGTCTTGAGGAAGAGCGGCTCGAACGGGAGCGGCTGGCGGCGCTGGCGGCCGAACGCGAAGCCAAACTCGCCCGCATCGAAGAACTGGAAACCCGGATAGCTGAATTGCAGGAACAGGTCGCGGCCGGCGACGCGCTCAGCGAAACCATGCGCGAAGCCGTGCTCGTATCCGAACAACTACTGGCCCTGCTGACCGAGGAACAGGCCAGATACGAGGAAGACAACCTGGATGCCGCGGGTAATCTAATCGATCCTCCCGCGATCGACGCCATAGCCGAACTCGAAGCGCGCCGCGACGGCCTGCTCGAACAAATCGACGGCTGTTAGGCCGCTCGCTAACCCCCTGAATCCTTGCGGCTTTGCGCTGCATCGCGCTTCTTTTGACGACGGCGTTGTGATAGAGTGCGCGGCTTTGACCGCAACCTGGGGAGAACCATCCGCATGTCCTCGAATATCACCATCGTGATGACAACTTTGCTGTCCCTCATGGGACTCGGAATCGCCTGGTACTACATGAAAAAGGTCGTCGATATCCCGATCGACCTCGACCTCAACGAAGAAGACGGCAAGCGCCTGAAATTCATCCATGGCGCGATCGCAAGCGGTGCGATGGCCTTCCTGAAACAGGAGTATCGCGTTCTCAGCATTTTCATGGTCGCCTTCGCCCTGGTCATCGCGGTCCTGATCGACGACACCCACACTCCCCAATACCGCGAAGGCATCTTTACCGCCATCGCTTTCCTGTTCGGCGCCGCCATTTCCATCGCCTCGGGTTACATCGGCATGAAGGTGGCCACCCAGGGCAATGCCCGCACCACGGTTTCGGCCAGGAAAGGCATTTCCCACGCGTTCGACGTGGCGATCGATTCCGGCGCCGTCATGGGCTTCGCCCTGGTCGGACTGGCGACTTTGGGCCTGGTGGTGATCTACCTCGTACTTAGCGCCCTGATGGCCGGACTCGGGCCGGAAAACAACCATATCCTGATGGAAGTCATCGCCGGTTTCGGACTCGGCGGCTCAACCATCGCCCTGTTTGCACGTGTGGGCGGCGGCATTTTCACCAAGGCGGCCGATGTCGGCGCCGACCTCGTCGGCAAGGTCGAAAAGGGCATCCCCGAGGACGACCCGCGCAATCCGGCGGTGATCGCCGATAACGTGGGCGACAACGTGGGCGACGTTGCCGGCATGGGCGCCGACCTGTTCGGCTCCTGCGCAGAAAGCACTTGCGCGGCGATGGTAATCAGCGCCGTCGCCTTTGCCTTCGATCCCAACGCGTTGCTGTATCCGATCCTGATCAGCGCCGTGGGGATTCCGGTCAGCTTCGTCACCAAGCTGGCGGTCGGAGTCAAGGACGAAGACGACGTCGCACCGGCGCTGATGAAACTGCTGATCATTTCGAGCGCATTGATGGCGGTCATCATGTTTTTCATCACCTTGCTGCTCATACCCGAGTTCTTCACGCTGAACGGCGAGCAATACACCAATATGGGCGTGTACTGGTGCTTTTTGTCGGGCCTGATCGCCGGCCTGGCGGTCGGCCTGCTCACGGGTTACTACACTTCCGAGAACTACGAACCGGTCAAGGATGTAGCCAAGTCCTGCGAAACCGGCGTCGCCACCAATATCATTTTCGGTCTGGCGCTCGGCTATCGCAGCACCGTGCTTCCCTATCTGTGCATCGCGGTCAGCATTTTCGTTTCCTGGCAACTCGCCGGCATGTACGGCGTCGCGATCGCCTCCCTCGGCATGCTGGGAACCCTGGTGATCGCGCTCATGATCGACGCCTACGGGCCGGTCGCCGACAACGCCGGCGGCATCGCCGAGATGGTCGGACTGCCGAAGGAAGTGCGGCGCCGCACGGATATACTGGATTCGGCGGGCAATACCACCGCCGCCATCGGCAAGGGCTTCGCCATCGGCGCCGCGATCCTCACTTCGCTGGCGTTGTTCGCGGCCTTCATTACCGCGGCGGAGAATCTGCAAGGCGAGCCGATCATGGTGAGCCTGCTCGACCCGCTCGTATACACGACGGTGTTCATCGGCGCGGTGCTGCCGTTCCTGTTCACCGCCATGACGATGAAATCCGTCGGCAGCGCGGCCTTCGACATGATCGCCGAGGTGCGCCGGCAGTTTCAGACCATTCCGGGCATCATGGAAGGCACCGGCGAGCCCGACTACGCCGAGTGCGTGGCGATCTCCACCAGGGCCGCGCTGCGGGAAATGATCGCGCCGGGCATCCTGATCATGGGCACTCCGCTGGTCGCGGGCTTCCTGTTCGGTGTCGAAGCGGTGGCCGGCATCCTGGTCGGTTCGCTGGTGGCAGGCGGCGTGCTCGCGATCGCCTCGTCCAATAGCGGCGGCGCCTGGGACAACGCCAAGAAATACATCGAAGCGGGCAACCTGGGCGGCAAGGGTTCCGAACAGCACAAGGCCTCGGTCGTGGGCGACACCGTCGGCGACCCGCTGAAGGATACCTCGGGCCCGTCGCTGAACATCCTGATCAAGCTGTCGGCGATCCTGAGCCTGGTATTCGCGCCTTTCTTCGTGAACTTCGGCGGAATTCTGCTGTAACCGACTCGCCGTCAGCGTTCGGCAAGGGATTCGAAGTGGTACAGCACCCATTCGCGGATCACGGAACTCGCCCCGGTGGCGGCTTCCGTGATCCGGGTCTCCACCGTTTGCACACATTGATAGATGCGAAAGGATTCGGTGTTCTCGATGATCAGATTGCGCACTGAAGGGTTCAGGGTGTAATTGGAAATCTCAACCAGCCGCCAGTCTCCGGCCAGCGTTTCGCCGATGCATTCTCCCTGGCCGAGCAAGTCCACATATCCCATCTCCAGTTCGGCGTAGCCCCCGGCCGGCACATCGAGTTGCAGCGACAATTCGAGCGAGCCGCCCGGCGCTTCGATATCGACGAAATCAATGGACTCGATGCGAACCGGGGAATCGAGCGGGTTGAAAGCCACCACGCGCAACAGATCCCGGGTATTCTCCTGCCAACTCGCCGAATAGAAGGCGAACTTGACCGCCCCCTCGCTGGCCTCCCCGCCGAACGCCGGCAATGGCAAGGCAACCGCCGACACAGCCAGCCCACACCGCAACAGTCCTCGAATACCCATGCCTTCAATTCTATCCATGGAGGTGCAGATATTGAAACTTGCGCAATGCAAGACTGAATTTTGATTTTCGCGAGGGATGCAACATAATCGGCGACTGTTGCGCGGCCGGAAGCGGGATCCCTTGAGCGACCTGGACAAGATCAGACACATATTGTGCGTCGCTTCCGGCAAGGGCGGGGTCGGCAAATCGACCACCGCCGTCAATCTCGCCCTGGCACTCGCCCGTGACGCGAAGGTCGGCGTACTCGACGCCGACATCTATGGGCCGAGCATCCCCACCCTGCTCGGCGTGCCTGCCGGCACGAGACCCGAAGTTCGTGGCGGCAGGACCATGGTTCCCATTCGGGCGCACGGCCTGCTGTGCAACTCCATGGGCTTTCTCGTCGACCAGAGTACGGCCATGGTCTGGCGCGCGCCCATGATCATTTCCGCCTTCAACCAGATTCTCAAGGACACCGCCTGGTCCGATCTCGACTATCTCGTCGTCGATCTGCCCCCCGGCACCGGCGATATCCAGCTCAGCCTTTCCCAGGCCGTTCGCGTAGGCGGCGCCGTCATCGTCACGACGCCCCAGGACCTGGCCTTGCTCGACGCCCGCCGGGGTATCGAGATGTTTCGCAAGGTGTCCGTGCCTGTGCTTGGCGTGGTGGAGAACATGAGCGTGCATATCTGCAGCAATTGCGGCCACGAAGAGGCAGTCTTCGGCACGGGCGGCGGTGACAGGCTGGCCGCCGATTTCGGCGTATCCGTGCTCGCGCGGCCGGCGCTCGACCCGGCCATTCGCGAATCCGGCGATCTGGGCGAACCGCTGCTGGTGAAGCAGCCCGGGCATCCGGCGAACGCGGCCTGGCTGGAACTCGCGCAAGGCGTGGCCGCGGGCTGCGCCGGCAAGCCGGCGCAAGGCGCGCCGAAAATCACGATTACCGACGATTAGCGGCGGTATGCGGGAAAGATTACCATAACGGGAGCAACACAGTGGATCGGGTCAACGAATTTCTCATTTTCATCGACGGTTTTCTCGGCAGCGCGTTCTGGTTTCCGACCTTGCTGCTGTCGACAGGCATCTTTTTCACCTTGTATCTGGGATTTCCCCAGATCCGGTACTTCCGGCACGCCATCGCCGTAACCCAGGGCAAGTTCGACAAGGACGGCGCCCGCGGCGACACCAGTCACTTTCAGGCGCTCGCCACGGCGCTCTCGGGCACGGTAGGAACCGGCAATATCGGCGGCGTGGCGCTGGCCCTGCATCTCGGCGGCCCGGCGGCGCTGTTCTGGATGTGGATGACGGCCTTCTTCGGCATGACGAGCAAGTTCGTCGAGGTGACTCTTTCGCACAAATACCGCAGCCAGACCGAGGACGGCACCATGGCCGGCGGCCCGATGTATTACATGGAGAAAGGCCTGAAACTGAAATGGCTGGCGGTGCTCTTCGCCATCGCCACGGTGCTCAGTTCCTTCGGCACCGGCAATCTGCCGCAGATCAACAATATCGCCGCCGGTCTCGAAAGCACCTTCAATCTCGACCCGCTGATCACCGCGATTTTCATGTCGGTGCTGCTGGCGCTGGTAATCATCGGCGGCATCACGCGGATCGCGAAGGTGGCCGCGGCGATCGTGCCGACAATGGCCATCGTGTATCTGGTCGGGGCGCTGGCGGTAATCATCCCCAACTTCGCCAACGTCGTTCCTTCCTTCGTCTCCATCTTCGCCGACGCCTTCACCGGTTCGGCGGCCACCGGCGGATTTCTCGGCGCCACTTTCGCCTATGCCGTCAGCCGCGGCATCAACCGCGGCCTCTATTCGAACGAGGCGGGGCAAGGCAGCGCGCCCATCGCCCACGCGTCGGCGCGCACCGACGAGCCGGCGGACGAGGGCATGGTGTCGATACTCGAGCCGTTCATCGACACCATCGTCATCTGCACCGTCACCGGGTTGGTGATTCTCAGTTCCGGCGTCTGGGCGGAAAAGCTCGACAACGAGTTCCAGCGCGCCGACATGCGCCTGCTCAGCGGCGTTTACGTCGAGGAAAACGAAGCGCACCAGCGGGAAATCTTCGGCTATCTCAGCGGCGGCGATTCATCGGTAGCCGATTTCAACGGCAGCTTGCAGGTGGTGGAAGGCCGGATTCAGAACGATGCGGACGTTACCGTCATCAACTCCCGATCCTTCGCGGAAAACGTGCAGTTCTACCTCGACGGCGAACCGGTAACCGGGGAACTCGCGGTTTCCGACGGCAGGCTGGACGACCAATCCGTGGTCGTCACCGGCGAGTCGCTCGTGCATTCGGTGCCCTTGACGACCGAGGCCTTCACCCGCGGCCTGTTCGGTGATTATGGCCAATACATCGTTTCGATCGGACTGATGCTGTTCGCGTTCTCGACGGCCATCGCCTGGTCCTATTACGGAGACCGGGCGATGACCTATCTGTTGGGGCCGAAGTCGGTCATGCCGTATCGCATCGTCTATGTGTGCGGCTTCTTTTACGCGGCGCTGGCCGATACCACGATCATCTGGAACGTTTCGCTGATTACCATCGTACTCATGACGGCGCCGAACCTGATCGGCATATTGCTCATGCGGAAGGAAATGAAGAGTACGGTGAAGGATTATTGGGAGAGAACCGACCACGGCCGGCACAAGACCTGATCGGCAATTTCAGTCGATTTCCGGGCGCCGGATATCGGCGACAAGTTCCTGAATTTCGGCAGGGGGTTCGGGAGTGAAGCGGCAGACGGTCCAGGCGACCAGCAGGTTGATCAGCGCGCCGACGGAGCCGATGCCTTCCGGGGAGATGCCGAAGAGCCAGTTTTCGGCGTTATCGACCGCTGGATTGACGAAGCGGAAAAAGATGATATAGAGCGCCGTGAAGCCGAATCCGGCGATCATGCCCGCTACGGCGCCGTGGCGATTCATGCGGCGATTGAAGATTCCCATCACGATCGCCGGGAAGAACGAAGCCGCCGCCAGACCGAAGGCGAAAGCCACGACCTGGGCCACGTAGGCCGGCGGATTGATGCCGAAATAGCCGGCCACGAGTACCGCCATGAAGATCGACATGCGCGCGAAGCGCAATTCTTCCTTCTCGGTTATTTCGGGCATGTAGGCGCGTTTGAGCAGGTCGTGGGACACCGCCGAGGAAATCACCAGCAATAATCCCGCCGCGGTCGACAACGCCGCGGCCAGCCCGCCGGCGGCGACCAGCGCCACCACCCAGTTGGGCAATTCGGCGATTTCCGGATTAGCCAGCACCATGATGTCCCGGTTCACTTCGAGTTCGTTGGTCGCCGCGTCGCCGGTGTACTGAATCAACCCGTCGGCATTGCGGTCGTCGAAGGTGATCAGTCCGGTCGCCTCCCACTTGCTGAACCATTCCGGCATGGCGCTGTATTCGACGTTGTCCACCGTATTGATCAGATTGGCGCGGGCGAAAGCGGCGACGGCGGGCGCGGTTGTATAGAGGATGGCGATGAAGATCAGCGCGTAGCCGGCCGATTTACGCGCATCGCGCACATGCGGAACCGTGAAAAAGCGGATGATCACGTGGGGCAGGCCGGCGGTGCCGATCATCAGGGCGGCGGTGATGAAGAAAACGTCCTGGGTAGAGCGCTGGCCTTCGGTATAGGTCGGAAAGCCGAGTTGCTCGCTGAGGCCGTCAAGACGGTCGAGCAGGTAGCCGCCGCCGAAGGATTCGGTCAATTGCGAGCCGAAACCGATCTGCGGAATCGCCTGGCCGGTCATCAGGATCGAGATAAAGATCGCCGGCACCATGAAGGCGAAGATCAGCACGCAATATTGCGCGACCTGGGTATAGGTAATGCCTTTCATGCCGCCGAGCACGGCGTAGAAAAAGACGATGGCCATGCCGATCATCACGCCGTAGACGATGTCGACTTCCAGAAAGCGGGAAAACACGATGCCCGCCCCTTGCATCTGCCCGCAAACGTACACGAAGGAAATGACGATGGCGCAGAACACCGCGGTCAGGCGCGCGGTCTGGGAGTAATACCGGTCGCCGATGAAATCGGGCACGGTGAATTTGCCGAACTTGCGCAGATAGGGCGCCAGCAGCAGCGCCAGCAGCACGTATCCTCCGGTCCAGCCCATCAGGTAGAAGGCGCCGTCCCTGCCGAGAAAGGAAATCAGTCCCGCCATGGAAATAAAGGAGGCGGCCGACATCCAGTCGGCGGCCGTGGCCATGCCGTTGGCGATGGGCGGCACATGTTTGCCGGCCACATAGAAGTCCTGGGTCGACCGCACCCGCGACCAGATGGCGATGCCGATGTACAGCCCGAAGGTCAGGATGACGAACAGAAAGGTCCAGAATTGAACGCTCATTGCGTGGAATCTTCCCTGTCGGACTCGGAGCGCCGGTAGCGCTCGTCGAGTGTGTCCATGCGATTGATGTAGACGAAGATCAGGACGATGAAGACGAAGATCGAGCCTTGCTGGGCCATCCAGAAACCGAGCTTGAAGCCGCCCACGCGGATATTGTCGAGAACTTCGACGAGCAGTATGCCGGCGCCGAAAGATACCAGGAACCATACCGCGAGCAGGCTCAGAACCAGCCGGATATTGGCCTTCCAATAGGCGTCGTCGTTCCTTCCCGGCATTGCTTCCCGTTCCAGTTTCTTCCCGCCACCGCGACTGCCGACGATAGTAGTACACATCCCCGGCAGAGTAAAACCGCCGAAGCGATTCATCGAAACAGACCACGATCAATGAAATGGCGCTTTTGCAGGGCCTGGCTCGACACACCGATCGCCGATTCGATCGTCCGCAAAAATTCAGTCTGAACATTTGATACAAATTTTCTGAAGTTTTGAATAAACCTACCGACAAAATTCCGTATGCAGGAAAATCCATAGTCCTGAAAAGGATTTCGCATGATGAATTTCATGCTCGAGCGCGTGCCAGGCCAAGTACCAATTCCCCTTTGCCGTTCCGCCGCCTTCCTGCTGCTGTTTGTGCTGTTTCTGACTCCTCTGGCCGCATACGCCCAAGACGGGTCGGGCGGGCAGGATACCCCACCCGGGCAGCAACAGGGTCCGGACGACCCGGGCGATCCAGGCAACGACGACGATGACGACGACGGAATAAACAATCCGGACGAAGAAGAAGGCTCCGAACCCGTCTTCCTCACCGCTTCGGTCTCGCCGGCCCGGGTTCCCATCGCGTCCGGCACCGCCACGATAACCTGGGAAGCCGAAAACGCCAGATACTGCACAGTGGACGGCGTCGCCCGGGCCACTTCCGGCAGCATTACCGTCGGCCCGTGGACCACCGCTGGCGCAAAAAGCATATTGATAGAGTGCTACAACAACGGCAAGGCGGGATACGCCGCCGATTCCCTGACCGTGACGGTCTATGACGTTCCCAAACCTGTCATCGCCACCACGCTTTCAAAATCCCTGCTGGAAGCGAACGTGGACAAGTTCACCGTCACCTACTCGGCGACCAACGCCAAGTCGTGCATGTTCGCGGGCACAAAGTATCCGATAAGCGGCTCCGCCACCCTGGGACCGTATCCGGCAGGGAAACACAGCCTCACTTTTTCCTGCTCCGGAGACGGCGGCACTACATCGCACACCATCAACTGGGAAGCCATAAACGCCGTTACCCTGAGTGCAAGTGTTTCCCCATCCACGATAACGGCCAATGGATCGGATACGGCGCGGGTTTCCTGGACCGGCGCCAACGCCGATTCCTGCACCCTGGACAGCGCGAACGCCACCAGGTCGGGTTCCCGGAGTTTTGGCCCATACTCCTACAGCGAAGCCGGATCAAAATCCGCGACCGTCGCCTGCAAGAACCGCCTCGGCTCCAAAACGAGCACGGTGAACTGGACCGTCAACGCGCTCGCGCCTTCGGTTTCCGCTACACTGTCCCAAAACCCGGTTGTCGCGGACGTGGACACCGTGAATCTCTCCTGGACCAGCAGCGACAGTGACTATTGCTCCTACGGCGGCAGTCGGCGGGGAGTCAACGGCACGGTCTCGAATCTGGGCCCTTTTTCCGCCGGAAACCACGCATTCACGGTCAGCTGCACCGGCACGGGCGGCACGGCCAGCGACACCGTCACGCTCACCGCGAACCCGCCACCGGATGCGCCGACGGTCACGGTGAGCCTGGACCCCGAAACCATCACGGCGGATACCGGAACATCCACCCTGAAATGGAAAAGCGAGCATGCGACTTCCTGCTCCCGGAACGACAGCACCGTGGCCACCAGCGGCAGCGCCAGTGTCGGCCCGTATTCGCAGGGCAGCCACACCTTCACCGTAAGCTGCACCGGCCCCGGCGGTTCGGCCAGTGGTACCGCCACGCTCACGGTGGAACCGCCGCCCGACCCGCCCACGATTTCACTGACTCTCAACCCAGCCACCATCAAGGCCGGCACCGGAAAATCGACTCTTTCCTGGCGCGGCACGGATGCGAATTCCTGTTCCCTCGACGGCAATCCGGTCGCTACCACCGGTAGTACGGAGGTGGGACCTTTTTCACAAGGTACCGAGCGTTTCACCCTGATCTGCACCGGCCCCGGCGGGTCCACCAGCGAGACCGCGAGGCTGACCGTGACCGCGGCGGCCGACCCCGACACCGACGGGGACGGAACGGTTGATTCCGAAGACGAGGACGACGACAATGACGGCATGCCAGACGCTTGCGAAATCCGATACGGATTCAACCCGCTGGACGCGTCCGACGGCGGCTCCACCAACACCGACGG
>JAJDYJ010000041.1 GCA_022822865.1 Pseudomonadales bacterium
CCAAATCAATGCCCACCCGTGTAATATCGGTCATGGTCCGCTCCGTTGTTGAAAAACCCAAAGTCATTTTGGCCTTCGAGGCCGTTGAAATGAAGCGGGGCGGACCATCCCATCAGGGACGTATTTACGGCGTCCGCTGCATACCGGCCATCAGACGGCGACGGATCGAAGCCACTGTACCGCATTGAGTTGGGCGACCGTTTGCCGCACAATAACTGTCCCTCAAAAACGCGAGTTGTGATCCGGAGGATTCCATCATGTACGTTCGCACGCCTGTCACTGCATTGCTGTTTTCGGTTTTCGCGCTGGTTCTGGCCGCTTGCGGGCCTCAATACCAGGTCGACAGGGAAGCGCTCGAGGCCGCGGAGATCGTCAATTTCAGCACCCCGGAGGAAATGGTTTTCGCCGCCGGCCAGCCCACACAGGAACAGATTCAGACCCTGGCGGACTCCGGCATTCGCCATGTCATCAGCCTGCGCACCGATGGCGAGATCGACTGGGATGAATCGAGCCTGGTTAGCGCCGCCGGCATGGAGTTTCATTCCATTCCCGTGGCAGGCGCCGCCGGCGTGACCAGCGAGAACGCCCAGACGCTCGATCAATTGCTCGCGAGCCTCGACGGCCAGCCCGTGCTCCTGCATTGCGGCAGCAGCAACCGGGTCGGCGCCTTGCGCGCCATGACCGCCCGCGACGGCGGCGCAAGCCTCGAGGACGCCCTCGCCGAAGGCCGCCGCTGGGGCATGACGCGCATGGAAGAAGCCGTGCGCGAGATCCTGCAATAGCGGCGCAAGCCCGGGGCTGACATCATGAGCACCGCCACCGAAGCCATCGACGGCCGGACCGGAGACTTCAACCGGCCCGCCATGCTGCTCGCCGTCCTGGGCGCGGCCGGTATCTGCATTTACCTGGCCGCTCTTCACGGCTGGCGGCAGGCCGCCCTGTTCGCGGTGGGCTTCGGCGCGGGGACCGCCCTGTATCACGCCGCCTTCGGCTTTACCGCGGCCTGGCGCGAAGTCGCCAGCAGCGGACGCAGCGGGGGACTGCGCGCGCAGATGATCATGATGGCGGCGACGGTGCTCGTGTTCACCCCCCTGATCGCCCAGGGCGAAATCGGCGGCATCGCTCTGCGCGGCAATGTTTCGCCGCTCAATCTGGCGGTAATCTGCGGCGCTTTCATGTTCGGTCTCGGCATGCAACTCGGCGGCGGCTGCGCCTCGGGCACCCTGTTCACCGCCGGCGGCGGCAACGCCCGCATGCTGATCACGCTGGCCGCTTTCATCGTCGGTTCGGTGATCGGCACCTGGCAATGGTCTCTATGGCAGGATGCGCCCGGCCTCGAACCGGTATCCCTGTCCGGCAGTTTCGGCGTCGGCGGCGGCATCCTGTTCAGCATGCTGCTGTTCGGCGCGGTATGGCTGATCGCCGCGCGCTACGAGAAATCACGGCATGGCGCCATCGAACGCGAATGGCGGCCGACATCCTCCCGCGCCTGGCTCACCGGTCCCTGGCCGCTGCTGGCGGGTGCGCTGGCCCTGGCGCTGGTCAATATCGCCACACTGCTGCTGGCGGGAAGGCCCTGGGGCGTGACCTCGGCCTTCGCCCTTTGGGGCGCGAAACTGGCGGCGCCCCTGGGAATCGACGTCACGCAATGGGCTTATTGGCAACGGCCCAATCTGCGGGCCGCGCTGGAGGCCAATGTCTTCAACGACATCACATCGGTGATGAATTTCGGCATCATGCTCGGCGCCCTGATCGCCGCGACCCTGGCGCGCAAGTTCGCTCCTTCGTTCAGGATTCCCACGCGCTCGGCGCTGGCCGCGGTGATCGGCGGGCTGTTGCTCGGCTATGGCGCCCGCATCGCATTCGGCTGCAACATCGGCGCTTATTTCAGCGGCATCTCCTCGACCAGCATGCACGGCTGGCTCTGGTTCGTCGCGGCATTCGCCGGCAGCACGATCGGCGCCCGGATGCGGCCGCTGTTCGGACTGCGCTGACGCCTGGCGCCCGCCGCGTGCAGCATGAACGCAAAACTCCCCGCCGACCCCGCCATCGAACAGGACCGCAAGGAATGGCTGGAGGCGATCGAGAATATCCGCGAACAATACGGCGCTGACGGAGTCGGCAGCATCCTCGCCAGCTTGCGCGAATGGAGCGAGCGCCATTGCTCCGGCGGGGCTTCGCAGCCTGCATTCAATACCCCTTATCTGAACACGATCTCCGTGGAGCAGCAGCCGGACTATCCCGGCGACCGGGAAATCGAGCAGCGGCTGGAGAACATCCTGCGCTGGAACGCCATGGCCATGGTGCTGCAAGGCGGTGACGCCGGACTCGGACTTGGCGGCCATATCGCCACCTATGCCTCGGCCGCGACGCAGATGGAAGTCGGTTTCAACCATTTCTTCCGCCAGAAGTCCGAAGACTACGGCGGCGACCTGGTGATTCCGCAGCCACATGCGGCAACCGGCGTCTACGTCCGCTCCTGGCTCGAAGGCGTACTCGACGACGAGCATATGCGCGGCTACCGCCGCGAACTCAATCCCGGCGGCGGCCTCGCCGCCTATCCCCATCCCCGCTCGATGCCGGACTACTGGCAGGTTGCGAACGCGTCGATGGGACTTTCCACGCCTACGGCCATCTACCAGGCGCGCTTCGCCAAGTACCTGGAAAATCGCGGCCTGAAACCGAAGCGCGGCGGCAAGGTCTGGTGCTTCATCGGCGATGGCGAAACCGACGAGCCGGAAGTGCTCGGCACGATCAATATCGCCGCCCGCGAAGGTCTCGACAACCTGATCCTGGTGGTGAACTGCAATCTGCAACGTCTCGACGGGCCGGTGCGGGGCAACGGCAAGATCATCCAGGAACTGGAAGCTTCCTTCCTCGGTTCGGGCTGGGAAGTCATCAAGGTCATCTGGGGCGGCGGCTGGGACCGGCTGCTTGCCCGCGACGTGAACGGCGCCCTGCGCCGGCGCATGGAAGAATGCCTCGACGGCGACTATCAGCGCTATTCGGTGCTTCCGGGCGACCGTCAGCGGGAGTTGTGGGTCGCCGGCAATCCCGAACTCGAAGCGATGATGGACGCGCTTACCGACGAGCAGGTGCGCGAGATCAAGCGCGGCGGCCAGGACGCGGTCAAGCTCTATGCGGCCTATGACCGCGCGATGCGGTCGGGCAAGCCGGCGGTGATTCTGGTCAAGACTGTCAAGGGCGATGGAGTGGCCGGCGCCGCCGGCAGCAACGCGGCGCACCAGAAAAAGAACATCGGCCCGGAGCAGCGGGTCGAGATCGCCCGCTCCCTGGGCATTCCGCTCAGCGATGACGAAGCGCGCCGCGCGGCCTGGTACCGGCCGCCCGATACGAGTCCCGAAGTGCGCTACCTGAAAGAACGCCGGCAGGCGCTCGGCGGCGTGCTGCCGGCGCGCAACAGCGATTGCGCGTCACTGGAGACTCCCCCGCTGAAAATTTTCAAGAGCCTGCTCGAAAGGATCGACAAGCCCCATTCGACCACCTTGTGCCTGGTGCGGATTCTTTCGATTCTGATGCGCGACAAATCCCTGAAACGCTACATCGTGCCCATCGTGCCCGACGAGGCGCGCACCTTCGGACTCGAAGGCCTGTTCCGCATCGCCGGCATTTTTTCCCTGCAAGGCCAGCATTACACCCCGGTCGACGCCGATACCGCGATCGCCTATCGCGAGGCCGAAGACGGACAGATCCTGCAGGAAGGCATTTGCGAGACCGGCGCCATGGCGTCCTTTCTCGCCGCTGGAACGGCCTGGTCGAATCACGGCCTGCCGATGGTGCCGTTCTATTTCTTCTATTCGATCTTCGGCTTTCAGCGCGTCGGCGACATGATCTGGGCCTGCGGCGACATGTTTTGCCGGGGCTTCCTCATCGGCGGCACCGCCGGGCGCACCACGCTCAACGGCGAAGGACTGCAACACCAGGACGGCCATTCACAGGTACTGGCGAATACATTCCCCAACCTGAAGAGCTATGACCCGGCCTTCGCCTGTGAAATGACGGTAATCGTGCGGGAAGGCATCCGCCGCATGTACGAGCGACAGGAAAACGTCTTCTATTACATCACCGCCTACAACGAGGCCTACCCGATGCCCGCGCTGCCGGACGAAGAATCCGTGCAGGAAGGAATCCTGGCCGGCGCCTGGCTGTTCGAAAGCGACGCGACCGCCGCGGACTGCGCGGTCCATCTGCTCGGCTCGGGCTCGATCATGCGGCAGGTGCTGCAAGCGCGGGAGCGGCTGCGGGAATGGGGTTTCGATTGCGCGGTCTGGAGCGTGACGAGTTACAACGAGTTGTATCGCGAAGCCGAATCCTGCGAACGTCACAACCGCCTGCATCCGACGGCGGAACAGCGCACGCCGCGCATTCGGCGGCTATTCCCCGATGACGGCGGCATCGTCGTCGCCGCCACGGACTACATGAAGGCGCTGCCGAATTCCATCGCCCGCTGGATGCCGGAAAATTATCTCGTGCTCGGCACCGACGGTTATGGCCTGTGCGAAACCCGGGCGGACCTGCGCAACTGGTTCGAAGTCAGCGCCGACTACATCTGCCACGCCGCCCTGGTCGGCCTGTTTCGGGCTTGCAAGATCGATGCGGCGGAACTGGCGGCCAAAACCGCGGAACTCGACGTTGATCCCGACAAGATGGATGCCGCCGAGCGCTGACGCTGAATCTCGCCAGCCTGTCATTCTGCGCGAAGTCGCGGAATCTCGTCGGACTCTAGTGCGTCATTGAGTACATCAGGTAGTTGATGCCGAGCCGGTAGGCCGAATTGGCGTAGCGGGTGGGATAGGCCGGGTGATAGGTATGTTCCCAGCCGTCGCCCATGTCGGAATTCCAGTTGATCAGCACCATGATGCGGCCGGCGTCGTCGAGAATCGCGTGATTGCTCGCATGGTCGATGCCGCGCTCGCCGAACTCGTCGGTGCGATATAGCGCGGGGATCATCTGCGGCCCGTCGATGTCGTAATAAACATGGAAGATCTCGTGATCCGGCGGCAGTTCGGTGATCTCGCGGTCGGGGAAAACCTGGCCGAATGCCGCCTGGAAATTGTCCCACTCGTTCTGTCCCCAGAAATCGTCGATCAGCAGAAAGCCGCCGCGCAGCAGATATTCGCGCAGGTTCTCGATCTCCGACGGGCTCAGGATAATGCCGCCGTTCTGGCCGACTTCGAGCATGTATAGAAATGGATAGTCGAATATGCGCTCGTCATCGATCCGCATCACGATCGGATTGCTCATCACGCGGATATTGGTCAGGCGCGAGACGCCGCGCAGGAAATTCTCGTCGGCGTCCGGAAAGTCGATGGCCCAGGGGCCATAACCGAATCCGCGCCCGTAATAGGTGTCGAATTGCACGCGCACGAAATTGAATTCGCCGGCGTTGTCGTAATCGATCTCGGGGCTCTGGCCGGCGGCGGCCGAGGCGACGAGCGGCAGCAGGAACCGAAACAGTCTGCGGATTGTCGACATTGGATCCCGTGACGCGCCTCAAATTCCTTGTCCCTGTTTACAGATTTTTGCCGGATGCCGCAAGCCCCGAGCCTTTAACACATACTTTGTCGGAACGAGACGCTCTGGATTTGACTTGCGCCATGCAAGAGCGGGTCGGGTTCAAGCGGGCTCGGAACGCGCGGCGAGGAGGTTGCGCTCCTTTCTGCCGAAAACGGCGCCGATCGGGTGGGCGGGCTCCCGGGGAGATTCCGCGACTTCGCGCGGAATGGGCTGCATCTCGGGTCTATCGTGACAATGCCTCCCGCAAGGATTGTTGCTCCATGCACCGGAGCGCGTCGGCCACGGGGAGCCAGCCGGGTTGGCCCGCGGCGGCGTGGAAGTGCGCTTCGGCGGGGGTGA
>JAJDYJ010000092.1 GCA_022822865.1 Pseudomonadales bacterium
TGAAGGGGCGGTATCGGGAGGGACGTCCCATGCAGGGGTGGGGACGGTGACGCCGGGGCTGAAGAATTGCAGCGCCGTGAACAACAGTGCGGCGACTGCGATGGTCAAAGTGGACATGTAGAAAAAACCCCACGCCTGGGATCTGCCGAGATTCGCGAAGGCTGTTTCGGTTTTCGCCTCAAGCCTGGTGAAGCGCTGATCCACCTTGGCGAAGCGTTGGTCCACTTTGGACTCCAGCTTGACGAAGCGCCGGTCCACTTTGGCGAAGCGCCGGTCAAGTTCGACCGTCAGGTGCTCCTTCGTCACCAGATCTTTCATGGCATCGTTCACGATCTCGACTACGGCCCCGGCCTGCGGCCCGGGCATGCCCGTTTCTTCCAGTGTCCGGCTGCTGGCCAGCGTGTCAAGTTTTACGTCCATTTTCCTCTCCCGAATCGTATGAATGGCGAATGGAAAGGCCTTCCGTTTCCCGGCGCCCGTGCTTCCGAAGTTGAAGATAGTCGCATTTGGCCGAAGTGCCTCGTTCTCGGGAAAAATTTTCCCCGTTTTCCAGGCATATCCGGCAAGCTGTATCTGAATTGCATTGTGGTTAAGAAATGCACTCAAGGAGTCAGGTAATGGAAACCACAATCTCAACAGTCCTCAAGCACGGTGGGCCCTCCACCGTCGTACTGATAGCCCTGCTGTTTGTCTGGGCGGACTTCAACGGCGCCCTTAACGAGTTGCGGGCCGAAATGGCCAAAGGCGACCAGGCGATCCGTGCCGAGATGAATGGCGCGGGTGGAAACCCGGTTGGACAGTATCGAAGACAGGCTCTACATGGACACCGCACACGCACCCACGTAGGGGAGCAGAAAAGAAACCAGGGATAAAACAATTCCCTTGCCGGTTCCGGCAATCCGATCGCCTCGCCCAATCAATTGCATGGCGGGCAACCCCTGCCGGAAAGTACAAACTACTAATTTGACATTAATTAGTAGTAAATTGACATTTGGCCCGTCCAACCACGTAATTCGGTATACTGCCGCCTGAATTTTCTTTCAGAGCAATATCATGACTTTCCCGACCCCGACCGACTGGCGCGGCGGTTTGCTGCCGCTGCTTTTCTCGACATTGCTGCTGGCCTCCTGTGGCGCGGAGGAGACCGCTCCGGCGGCCGGCGACGCCGCTCCGGCGCCTGAATCGGCGTCCGCGGAGACCGCCGCCGGCTCCGCGCCCGAACTCGGCTCCTTCGGCATCGACCTGAGCAATCAGGACTCCTCGGTGCGGCCCGGCGACGATTTCTTCCGTTTCGCCAACGGTCTCTGGCTCGACAGTTTCGAATTGCCGGCCGACCGCAGTGACTACGGCTCGTTTTCGGTGCTTGCCGACCGTTCCGACGAGCGTGTGCGCAGCATCATCGAAGACCTGGCGGACATGGAGCCCGCCGAGGGCTCGATCGAGCAGAAGATCAACGATTACTTCCTGAGCTACATGGACACCGGCAGGCTCAACGAGCTTGGCATCAGTCCCCTGCTGCCGGGTCTGGCGGCGGTCGACGCGATCGCGGACATGGAGCAGCTCGTTAACGCCTTCGGCCGCGCCCAACTCGACAATACCGCGAGCCCCTTCGCTTTCTACATCGGCGCCGACCGCAGCGACCCGGACCGGCATCAACTCGTGCTGAGCGTGATGCCGCTGAGCCTGCCGGACCGGGACTACTACCTCCTCGATACCGAGCAATACCAGCGTGCGCGCGAGGAATTCACCGCCCATATCGCCCGCATTCTCGACTTCGCCGATATCCCCGACTCAGCCGCGAAGGCCGAAGCCGTCCTCGCGCTGGAGACCGCGGTCGCCGAGCACATGTGGCCGCGGGCCCAGCGCCGCGACCGCGATCTGACCTACAACCCCATGCCATGGGACGAGTTCGTCGCCGAGTATCCCGGCTTCGACTGGGAGGCGTATTTCGCGGCGGCCGGCATCGGCGGTCTCGAAGACCTGAACGTGAACTACCCGAGTACGATGGCGCCGGTCATCGCCCTGGTGAACGAGGATTCGCTCGAGGACTGGAAAAGCTACCTGAGCTACCGGCTGATCGCCGACAGCGCCGGCGTGCTGTCCGAGGAAATCGATCAGGAAGTCTTCCACTTCTACATGACGGTGCTGCGCGGCGTACCCGAACAGCGCGAGCGCTGGGAGCGCGGCGTGGCCAGCGTCGGTTCGCGGGGCAGCCTCGGCGAAGCCGTCGGCCAGATTTACGTCGGGCGGCATTTTCCCGAGTCGGCCAAGACGCAGATGCAGGATCTGGTCGAGAACCTGCGCGCCGCCTTGCGCCAGAGCATCGAGCAGAACGACTGGATGGGTCCGCTGACCAAGGAAGAGGCCTATCTCAAACTGGAAGCCTTCCGGCCCAAGATCGCCTATCCCGATGTCTGGGAAGACCTTTCCGCCATCGAGATCACGCGCGATTCGCTGTTCGATAACGCCCGCAACGTGCGCGAGTTTCGCTACCGGGAGGAAATCGAGCGCATCGGCCAGCCCACCGACCGCGAGGAATGGGGCATGACGCCGCAGACGGTGAACGCCTATTACAATTCCTCGTTCAACGAAATCGTCTTCCCCGCGGGCATCCTGCAGCCGCCATTCTTCGACCCGGCCGCGGACCCGGCGGTGAATTACGGCGGCATCGGCGCGGTGATCGGCCATGAGATGGGCCACGGTTTCGACGACCAGGGCTCGAAATCCGACTGGGCCGGCGTCCAACGCAACTGGTGGACCGACGCGGACCGCGCCAACTTCGAAGACCAGGCCACGGTGATAGCCGATCAATACGCCGAGTTCGAGCCGGTGCCGGGCTATTTCGTCGACGGCAGGTTCACCCTGGGCGAGAACATCGGCGATGTCGGCGGCGTGTCGCTGGCTTATCGCGCCTATCGCATGTCGCTCGGCGGCGAGGAGGCTCCGGTCATCGACGGCCTCACCGGCGACCAGCGATTCTTTCTCGCCTGGGCCCAGGTCTGGCAGCGCAAGTACCGCGAGGACGCGCTGATCCAGCGGCTGAGTTCCGACCCGCATTCGCCGGCGGAGTTCCGCGTCAACGGCGTGGTGCGCAATTTCGACGCCTGGTACGAGGCCTTCGACGTGCAGCCGGAAGACGCCTTGTACCTGCCGCCGGAAGACCGCGTGACGATCTGGTAGGCGGCCGCCATGAACATTTTCAATCGACTCGTTGCGCTGGCATTGCTGGCGCTCGGCAGTGGCGGCTTTAATTACACCTTGGCCCAGGACTATGACGTCCTCATTCGCGGTGGCCGCATCGTCAACGGCAGCGGCAATCCCTGGTTCGAAGCCGACGTCGGCATTCGCGGCGACCGCATCGCCGCCATCGGCGATCTCTCGGCGGCCGCGGCCGAGGCGGTCATCGACGCCTCCGGGCTCGTCGTCGCGCCGGGCTTCATCGATCCGCATACGCACGCCATTCGCGGCATCTTCGACGTGCCCACCGCCGACAGCGCCCTACTGCAAGGCGTGACCACCTTGACCGAAGGCAACGACGGCTCCTCCCCCTGGCCCATCGCCGAGCATTACGGCGAGATCGAGGAACTGGAAATCAGCACCAACTGGGCGGTTTTCGTCGGCCAGGGCACGATCCGCTCGATCGTGATCGGCGCCGAGGACCGCGACGCCACCGCGCCCGAACTCGAGCGCATGAAGGAGATGGTGGCCCAGGCCATGGAAGAAGGCGCGCTCGGCATTTCCACCGGCCTGTTTTATGTGCCCGGCAGCTTCACCTCCACCGAGGAGGTGATCGAACTTTCGCGCGTGGCGGCGGATTACAAGGGCATCTACATCTCGCACATGCGCGAGGAAGCCTCGCAATTGATCGACTCGGTCAACGAGACGATCCGCATCGGCGAAGAAGCCGGCCTTCCCGTGCAGATTACCCACCACAAGGTGATCGGCGCGCCGAACTGGGGCGACGCGGTGGAAAGCCTGCGGCTGGTCGACGAGGCCCGCGCCCGTGGCGTCGATGTCACCATCGATCAATATCCCTATACCGCCTCCCAGACGGGAATCAACGCGCTGATTCCGCAATGGGCCCAGGAAGGCGGGCGCGATGCGCTGATCGCGCGGCTCAACAGCGACGAAACGCGGCAGACGATCAGGAACGAGGTCGTCGAGCGCATCCTCTTCGACCGCGGCGGCGGCGACCCGGCCAATGTCTTCATCTCGCGCAATAGCTGGGACCCTTCCATGGCCGGCAAGAATCTCGCCCAGTTGACGATCGAGGCGGGCATGGACCCGACGCCGGAAAACGCGGCCGAAGTCGTTTTCGACATCTTGCGCAACGGCGGCGCCACCGCGGTCTATCACGCCATCGGCTCGGATGACGTGGACCGCATCATGCGGCACCCCGCTACCGCCATCGGCTCCGACGGTCCCATCGGCATCTTCGGCGAAGGCGCGCCGCATCCGCGGCAATACGGCACCTTCGCCCGGGTGCTCGGGCATTACGTGCGCGAGCGCGGCGTGATCACGCTGGAAGAGGCGATCCGCAAGATGACGAGCATGACGGCGCAGCGCCTGTCGATTCACGACCGCGGGCTGCTGGCCGAAGGGTTCTTCGCCGACGTTGCGGTGTTCGACGCCGACGAGATCATCGACCTCGCCACCTTCGAAGACCCGCATCAATACGCCGTGGGCATGAAATTCGTGCTCGTCAACGGCGAGATCGTGGTGGAGGGCGGCGTCCATACCGGCGCGCGGCCGGGGCGCATCCTGCATGGGCCGGGCTACACCGGAGAGCCCTGAGGGTTTGGACGGAACGGCAATGACGCCAATCATCAGGGCCATCGATCTGGTCAAGCGCTACCCGCTGCCGGAGGACAAATCGCGCACTTTCGCCGCGGTCGACGGGGTTTCCTTCGAAATCTACGAGCGCGAGATTTACGGCATTCTCGGCCCCAACGGCGCCGGCAAGACCACCACCCTGGAAATGCTAGAAGGCCTGAACGACATCGACGGCGGCTCGGCTTTCGTCGACGGCATCGATGTCGCGAAGGACCCGTACAGCGTCAAGAAAGTCATCGGCGTGCAATTGCAGGAAAGCGAGTATTTCGACAAGTTGAACCTGACCGAATTGCTCGACCTGTTCGGCGCGCTGTACCGGCGCGACATCGACGCCATGGAGCTGCTCGCCAAGGTGCATCTGACCGAGAAAGCGACGGCGCGGCCGGCGAATCTTTCCGGCGGCCAGAAACAGCGTTTTTCCATCGCCTGCGCGCTGGTCAACACGCCCAAGATCCTGTTTCTCGACGAGCCGACCACCGGCCTCGACCCCCAGGCCAAGCGCCGCCTGTGGGACCTGGTGACCGAACTCAACGACGCCGGCATGACCATCGTGCTGACCACGCACAACATGGAGGAGGCCGAGTTTCTCTGCGGCCGCATCGCCATCATGGATCATGGCAGGCTCGTCGCCGAGGACACCCCCGAGAGCCTGATCATGAAACACGCCCCCGACCCGCCCGCCGCGCCCTTGCACGGCAATATCGAGGACGTATTCCTGGCCCTGACCGGCCACGCCCTGCGGGACTGAAGAGGACCCCATCGTGTTAAGCAAAATGCAGCGGCATCTGGCGAAGGATTTCATGAAGATCTTCCTGCGGGACCGGCAATCGATCTTCTTCAGCCTGTTCTTTCCCGTAGTCTTCATGAGCATCTTCGCCTTCGTCCGCGGCGGCGGGACCGAGCCGATACCGCTCGGCGTGGTGAACCAGTCGGACAGCGCCGCGGCGGCGCAACTCGTGGAGATGCTGCGGGAGGATTTCGCCTTCACGGTAATCACCGGCGCCGAGGAAGACCTGCGCGAGCAGTTGATCGCCGGCGACCAGATGCTCGTGCTCGTGGTGCCGCCGGCGTTCAGCGAACCGGCGGCCGCGAGCGGAGCGGCCGTGGGCCTGCGCCTGCTTGCGGACACATCGCAATTCAACCAGCTTCCCTTGGTCGAGCCGATGCTCGAACAGAAACTGATGGCGATCGAGCGCGAATTCCGCGGCGAGGAAGCGATGTTCTCGATCGAGGTCGAGAACGTGCAGGCGCTGTCCCAGAGCTATCTGGACTTTCTGCTGCCCGGCCTGCTTGGCATGATGCTGATGCAACTGAGCGTGGCGGGCTCGGGCTACAACGTGGTCGAATTCCGGCGCAAGGGCATTCTCAAGCGCCTGTTCGTGACGCCGATCCTGCCGCGGGATTTCGTCGCCGCCATCGTCGTGGCCCGGCTCGGGATCGTGCTGATCCAGTTGACCGTGCTGCTCGCCTTCGCGCTGTTCGTGCTCAACGTGCGGATCGTCGGCAGTTTCGCCGAGTTCTATCTCGTGGCGATCGTCGCCAGCCTCGTGTTTCTCAACATCGGCTTCTGCATCGGCAGCATGGCCAAGACCCAGCAGGCTATCATGGCCATCGGCAATATCGTCATCTTTCCGCAGATCGTGCTTTCGGGCGTGTTCTATCCCATCGACGCGATGCCCGGCTTCGTGCAGCCGCTGGCCCAGGTGCTGCCGCTGACTTTCGTCGTTTCCGGATTGCGCGACATCGCCGTGGCCGGGGAAACCCTGGTGCAGATCGTGCCGAGCCTTATCGGCATGGCGGTCTGGTTCGTGATCGGCTTCGCCCTCGCCACGCGCATGTTCGTCTGGAAGGAAGTCGCCGCCTGAACGCGGGCGAGGCATGCCTCGCCCCTACAGCCGCTACAGGGGCAACGCTGTCAGAACGGCCCTGTAGGGGCGACGCATGCGTCGCCCGCAGGTTCGGGCCGCTTACATTCGCGGCGCGTTTGCTATATATTTTCCGCACTCGCGCCGGCTGATACCGTGCGGGACCACTCATATCCATGAACAGGAGATAGTCGAGAATGAAAAAGATTCTGCTAGTGCTGGCGGGTTTCGTCGTTACGGGCATGTTCTATGTGGCGTCGGCGCAGGACGAACCCACTCCCGAACAGATGGCGGCGGGCGCCACGACCGACAGGCAGGCCGTGTTCAAGATGCTCCGCTTCAGCATCGGCCCCATTCTCGGCATGACCCAGGGCGCGCCTTTCGACGCTGAACTGGCCGAACGCAACGGCCGCCGCATCGCCGCCATCGCGCCGATGATTCCCGAAGTGCTCGGCGCCATGGACACCCGCGGCTTCGATGTCGAAACCGCTGCCCTCGACCTGGTCTGGGACAATCTGGACGACATTCAGGTCAAGGCCCAGGCCCTGATCGACGCGGCCAACGAGTTTGCCGACGTAGCCTCCGGCGGCGACATGGCCTCCACCCTGGGCGCGGTGCGCACCCTCGGCGGCGCCTGCGGCAACTGCCACGAAACCTATCGCGCGGACGACTGACGCAAAAAAGCGCCGGCTTACGCCGGCGCGAAATCCCACGCATCATTCGGGACGCTAGAAGAAGCCCCACCCCGGCGCGATGCCCGGAATAACGTAAGTCGGCTGCCCCAACGGCGTCCCGAAGGTCACAGTCAGCGGATCGGGGCCGTCCCACGGCATTTGCGCGCTCGACAATATGCTGCCGTACCCGCCCCGCGAATACCCGCCGCCGATTCCATCCATCTCTTTCTCGCTCAGTTCTCTCATGTCTATCTCCTATGTTGAATTGAACTTGCAACATAGTTTTAGTAGAGAAAGCCGCGTACCGCTAAATTTCGCGGGATTTTTTCAGCAGCCAGACACCCTGCTTGTGCAACCACTCGCCATGAAAATGGCGGTGCAACTCCTCGACCGTGATTCGTGCCGCCAGAATCGTGATAGAAACCATTACGGCCGCAAACTTCCAGGGCTCGAACGTAGATGACGGCGAAGTTTCAACGCCGCGCCACGCGGCAAGGGCGGCCACGGCGATCCAGAACAACGGCAGAGGTCTGAAAAAGCCTTTGTATTCCCCCCTTTCACGGTCGTAAATAGATACCGGCAGAAGAAATACCATCAGCAATATCGGTAGTCCCCCCAACAGGAAATCTACCACTTCAAGTATCCACGCGAATTCGGACATTTCCATACTCTCGTCTCCTTTCCCCCAAAGTTCGGGGAGCTGTCAGCCGTTTTACGTAAAAATTTATTCAATTCAATCCTTCGAATTTGAAGAATTATCTCTTTTTATCAGCCATGTTCCAAATTTTTTCCTGTGCCACAGTTCCACTGTAACGCGGGAAGCAATTATCAGAACCAGTACGTTCACTATCATGAATTCGAGCCACCGCTGTTCCGAGGTATCCCGGTAAAAGACGACGAAATGCAGGTAACCCGCAAACAACACGATATGCGCCAGGGTTTCCAGATTCAGGAATCCCCGATACTCGCCGGTATCCTTCTTCCAGATCAAGCGGGGAAAAAGCGTTAGCGCGAGGACCAGGGCGAGACCCCAGCTTTCGAAATTAGCCGACCTCAAGAATTCGATCATATAGTTTCTCCTGTAAGCACTGCTCCGTAAAACCAAACCCGAGGCAGCGCAAGCGCCGCTCCGGGTTTGAAACGAACTGCCCATGGATTTTCATGTTGTCCAGATTCGCCCAAGGTTTCGGCTCAGGCGAATCCCGGGTCTCAGGAATTGCCTGCTTGTGCGCTTTCCCGGAACCGGCCGTTCAGATAATCCGTGGCGTATGCGTATCCGGTAAAGGCAAGCCTGCCGAATCCCGTTGTAGCTCCCGCCACGCCGCCAAATACGCCCGTCGCGGCGCCCATCGCCGCTCCGCCGATTATCGCGGCAGCTCCGCCGCCGGATTCATAGGCCATGTATCCGCCGTAAATGGCGCCAGCCGCCGCTCCGAACCAGACGACACCGCCGTCAACCCGCTCCATCTCTTCGATCGTAAGTTCTCTCATGTCTATCTCCTGTGTTGAATTGAATCTTGCGGAGAAAACATAGGCGACGTGAGACAGGGATGCGTAATTTCGGCGAAAATTTTTCCGCGCTCAGGAACGGGCCGGCGGGGCGCCCTTGCGGGGGCGCGTTCGATAGCGCCGCCAGTATGCGACGAAGGTGACGAGCCAGCCGAGCAGAAAGGTGACGGCCACCATTGCCGCCGTCCTGGCGACGGATTCCCAGGCGTCGTAATTGGCGGAGACCCCGCCGCCGACGAAACTCATCAGAAATACAAAATAGAGCAACACCAGGTTGCTCTGGAAGCCCACGTATTCACCGGTATGGCGGCGCCACATCGCGTTCGGAATCAATGCGACCGCGAAGCAGGTGGCGACGATGGTTTGCAGCAGAACGATATCGGTCATGTTTCCCTCCTTGTCGTGGCGGCCCGCCCGGCCACCGGTTTCCCTGAAAGCCTAGTAACCCCTCGCCGATTCCGCTTAATTTCGTGCGAAGAAATCAGTCTTCCCGCCGGCGCCGGGTGAAGAAGGCCGCCAGGGCGTCGCGATCCTCGTCGGTGAGCCGGCTTGTGTTGAATTCGATTACCTCGTTCATGTCGCCGCCGACGAATTCCCCGTCGGGCTTCAGTCCGATCAGCAGGAACAGGTCGAAATTGTCGAATGTCCATTCCTCGAGCGCCGCGGCGTCGATCGCTTCCACCGTGTCCTCGCCGAGTTCGGCGCCGGCGAATTCGCGGCTGCCGACGGGTATTCCCAGGCTGTTGCGCGGCGTATGGCATTCGCCGCAATGGCCGAGATTACGCGCCAGGTAGGCGCCGCGCTCCACCAGTTCGTCCCCGAATTCTTCCGCCGGCGGCCTGAAAAAGCCCGCCAGCAGATTCCAGCCGGCCATCGCCGGGCGGACCAGCCACCAGGGAGTCTCGTGCTCCGGCTCCTGGAAACGCACCGGCTCCAGCGTCATCAGCCAGGACCCCATCGCCACCACGTCTTCGTCCGTCAGACCGGCGTAGGACCGGTACGGGAAGGACGGGAAATAGAAGCCGCCCGCCGGGCTTCGGCCGTGTCTCATGGCGCGCGCGAACTCCCCGGCGTTCCAGCCGCCGATGCCGGTCTCGGCGTCGGGCGTGATGTTCGGCACGTAAAACGTGCCGAAATCGGACTCCAGCCCGAGGCCGCCGCTGAACGCCTCTTCGTTTTCGACGCCGCGATGGCAACTCACGCAGCCTCCTGCGCCCACCAGATATTCCCCGCGGGCAAGGGTTTCCGCATCGTCCGAAAATTCCATGCCTTGCGGTACCGATGGCGGAAAGAACAGAATCACCGCCGCCAATGCCAGGGAAGTCGCAACCGTCACCCATATCCAAACGTTGGTTTTCATTAGACCGGCTCCTTCAACATTTCATTGCAGCTTATCCGCGACAGTTCACCCGCGCCGTTTTGCCCCGATTCTAGGGCTTTTCGCGGAAGTTGGTCTATACAGATTCCACATCGAAACGAAACGCTGGAGTCAAAGCCATGAAACGCCTTTTGCGCCTGAGCGGAGCAATGTTCTTGCTGGCGGCCGGGGTCGCATTGAAGCGGAGAAATCGGGTATGGTAATGCGTTATGAACTTTCCGGGGATCATGCCGACGCTGCTTCTTGCCGCCTGCCTCGCATACAGCCCGGCACAGGCGTTCGAGTTGAGCTATCTGGTAGGGCTTCGCGACAACCAGCATACCTACTACGCGCATTTGCCGGGAAATCTGCCCGATGGCGTCAGCTTCTTCGAAAGTTTCGTCCGCTCCCTGCACGTATGGATGGACGCCTCGGGCAATATCAGCCTGAACGCCATCGAAGAAGAACGCGAGGTGTGCCAAGCCAACTTCCGCGGCAGTTCCCAGAACAAGGTCAATACCGCTTCCTTTTCCACCACATTCTGCGGCGACGACAGTTATTTCAGCGGCGGCGGCGCCGTCGCCGACGCGGTGACCCAGACTTCCTGGGACCCCGGCGGCATCGTTGAAAGCGATATCGTCTTCAACGAACACAGCAGGTCGCGATTCGAGTCTGTCGAGCATCATTTCCATCATGTGGCGACACATGAAATCGGCCACACGCTCGGATTCGGCCACAGCGCGGTGCGCTCGGCGATCATGCAGGCCAGGCTCAACTACGGCAGGCGCGACCCGGTGCTGTCCATCGACGACCGCTGCGCCCTTGCCATGCGCTATGGCAGCCCGGAAGAGTGCCCCATATTGCTCGGCGAAGGCCTTGCCACCAACAGCTTGCCCACCGACGCCAAATTCGTCGGCGGCGCGACCACCAATGGCGGCAGGACTTTCGAAGAGAGCTTCAAGCCCTCGGACCGGATTACGGTGTATGGCACCGTGGTCAAGGACCGGACCCACGGTCACCGTCCGGGCGATTTGCATGTGGTGGCGACAACCGATAACGGCGTATTGTTTGCCCGTCATGCCGACGGCAACTTCCATCCACTGGAAGACGTCGGCGATATCCCATCGGCGGGAGCGCTCAAGCCCGACCTGTACGCCCAGGATCTGGTGATCATGGGGACGCGGCATTTCGACCGCGAGCCTTCCGTCGGCCCCCTGATCGGATCGGTTTACCAATTGGTGGGGCAGACGATTTACTTTTATCTCGCCTATTCGCTCAAGGAGCGGCCCGGCGAGTACTACTACGGCAGCGAGCCGATCCGGGTAAGCTGGCCTTCGGAGTAGCCGGCGGCGCTCAGGGCGGGGAAATCGCCAGGCGGAAGCCGATGCCGGGATTGCGCACGCCCGGGTCCACCGCTCCACGGACGGCAGCGCGCACGTTGTTGGCTGCATCGGCGAAGGAGCCGCCGCGCATCACGAACAGGGCGTCCGCGTCGAGCGCCGGTTCGGCGCCGGGGTCGAAGGGATAGCTTTGCAAGGGACTGCTCGTCATTTCCCAGACATTCCCCGCCATGTCAGCCAGGCCGTAACTGCATTCCGGGCAGGCGCCGGCGGTGACTTCGCGCGGACTACCGCCGCCGAAATTGGCGTTGCCGGCGCCCGGGTCCGAACCCCAGGGGAAAATGCGTCCGTCGGTTCCCCGCGCGGCTTTCTCCCATTGCGCTTCCGAGGGAAGCGTGACGGTCCAGCCGGAATCGAGCGCCTCCCGAATGGCTTGCGGCGTCGCGGGCGAAGTTCGCATTCGCGCTTCCAGCCAGCGACCGTAAGCCAGGACTTCGGGCCAGGTCACGCCGGTAACCGGATGCGCCGGCGCGCCGGCGCGCGGCGCGGCCCTGCCGCCCGACTGCGCCGCGTACGCATTGAACTGCGCCACGGTGGCTTCGTATCTGCCGATGTAAAAGGCCGGCAATTCCGGATTGCCCTGCCTGCGGGCCGCGGACCAGCGCTCGTTTTCGTAGGCCATCGGATCCTGCAGCGGATTGCTGCCCATGACGAAGGCCCCGGCCGGGATTTCGACGAAACCGAACATCGTCTCGTCGGGCAGCAGCCAGGCGTCGTCGCGAAAGCCGTCGAGGCCGACGGCCGCCGGCGCCGCGTCCGTTCCCGATTCGGGAGCAGGCGCGTTGCGATACAGCCAGAAAAAGACGAAGGCGACGATCAGGGTCAGCAGGATGAAGCCGGTGCGGCGGTTGGCCGAAGCCGGTGAGCCTCCCTCGGCGGACGCCGCGCTCATGAACGCTGCTCTCGTGAAAGCCTTGGGTCACAGGCGAACCGCCAGTCGTGTTCGCAGGCGCGCCGATACAAATCGGCCGGCGGCATTTCCATCAGGTTGAGCCCGCCTTCGCGCAACAGCAGGCGCAGATCGAGATCGCCCGGCGGCGGCCGGTACAGCGCATCGGCGCGCAACAGATTCCGGCAGGCAGCCATCGACTTGAGTTCGCAGGCGCGAGAGAAGAATCCCAGCGCAAGCTCCGCATCGGCGCCGGTGATGCGCCCTTCACGGTAATGCGCGCCGAGTTCGTTGCAGGCCCAGGCCGAATTGTCGCCGCAATAGGTCGCCTGCAATTGCAGCAGCCGGCCGCAGGCGTTCGGCAGCGATTCGGCGCAGGCCTGCTCCCAGAACGGGACGCTGTCGCCCGTATGCCGGCCGTCGGTCTTGCCGACGAAGGAAGCCCCCGCGAACATCGCGATCCATAGCGCCATATGCGCCACATTGGCCCGCGCCGGATTCCAGCCCCGCTTCCACATCGACGCCCAGGATTCCGAGGGAATCGACTTCACCGCCCGGTCGATGGCGATCACGCACAGATTGAGCAGCGGCACGCAAAGCAACTTGTCATAAAAAGTCGGTGCGCCGAGTGCGCCAAGCAGGGTATACAGGCCGAACACCCCCAGGCCGTACAGTACGCCGAACAAGGCCTTGCCGAGCGGCGTGCGCGGCGACGTCGAAGGATCGGTCACGAGCAGATGCAGGCCGAGAAAGACCGCCGCCGGAATTTCCGAATCGATGAAATAGGGCACGCCCGTCAGCGCGAAATACAGCCAGCTCATCGCGAACAGCGAGATCGCCGCCATCCCCGCCACCAGTGTGATCGAGAAGAAATACATCACCACCAGCCCGGCCAGGAACAGGAAGGTATAGATGTTCGGCGCCAGCGTCAGCGTGGAAGCGATTTCCTGCCCCCAGGTCAGTTCCGTCGTACCCGTGACGATCAGCGCCAGCGAGAACAGTCCGAGCGCGAAAGCCGAAGGATTGAAGATATGCACGTTGCGGCCGTCCCGCATCCAGCGCACATATTCCTTGCCCATGAATCCCGCCGCGAGCATCAGGTATTGCAGGTAGAACCAGTCGTCGCGAAACCAGAGAAACAGATTGATGCTGAAAATGATCGGAAAAGGCCCGAATCCAAGCAGGTACTCCCGCTTCCGCGACCAGGCCAGCAACATGTCGAAGCCATAGGCGAACAGCAATTGCGCGCCAAGCAGCCAGAAATGATCGTAAACCGGACTCCAGTAATACCCCCAATACAAGAACACGCTGCTTTGCACCAGCGCCTGCACATAATGCTGCGGCCGCAACACCACCCGAACCGCCGGAAACTCCCCGCCGCGCTGAAACCCGAGCCACTGCCACCCCAGCCACAGAAACAGCACCCCCGCCGCCCCCAGCGTAGAAGCCAGCAACACCTCATTCCCCTGCACCCGCCCCGTAAGAGCAAGCAGCAACAACCCCCCCGCCGCCACTCCCGGCAGGGCAAGCACCTTCACCCCCATTTCTCTACGGTCAGTCTTCATCACGCCAACGACCACCCCAAAAAGGCCAATCAAGCATAAACCAAATAATCATGGGACACCCCTTCCAAACCGTCGGCGACGGATCGAAGTCCCAAAACAAGTCCTTGAAAATAAGCCCCAACCATCGTACTTTTTGCGGTTGACAGCAAATTCCGGATAAAAACAGACCCTTGGAGGTTCCCATGACCTGCAATTTCACCGGCAAGACGCTCGCCGCCCTCACCGGCAGCCTGCTTTCCTGCCTCGCGCTCGCCCAATCCGGCGAGATTCCGCGCACCGAATACGGCCACCCCGATTTACAGGGCACCTACACGTTCCGCACCCTGACCCCCCTGAACAGGCCCGCCGAACTCGAGCACCTCGAAGTGCTCACCGAAGAACAGGCCGCCGAATGGGAGGCCTATGAAAACCGCCGCCAGAACCGCGACCTGATCATCGACAGCGTCGGCGGCGCGGGCTATCCGCCGGGCGTGATTTCCTATAACGAATTCTGGTACGAGCGCGGCAGCGAGACCATTTACGACCGCCGCACCTCGCTGATCTACGATCCGCCCAACGGCCGCATGCCGCCCCTGAACGAGGCCGGCCGGGAGCGGCGCGCCGCATACCAGGAAATGATCTTCAACAGCGCCGGACCCGAAGGCCGCACCACCGTCGACCGCTGCATCACCGGCTTCGTCGGCGGGCCGCCCATGATCCCCGGCTCCTACAATAACAACATGCAGATCGTTCAGACCAAGGACACCGTCATGATTCTGAACGAGATGGTGCATTCGGCCCGGATGATCCGGCTCGACAGCGAACATCACACCCGGCAGCTCAAGTGGGAAGGCGACTCCATCGGCTATTGGGACGGCGATGACCTGGTCGTCCACACCCAGCACTTCTATCACCATTACAACCTGCGCGGCATGTCCGACCAGGCCGTGGTCGAAGAACGCTTCCGCTATGTCGATGAGAACACCATCGAATACGATTTCACCGTTACCGATCCGCTGTCCTGGGACGTTTCCTGGTCGGCCAAATTGCCCTTGCGCAGATCGCCCGACCCGGTATTCGAATACGCCTGCCACGAAGGCAACCACGGCCTGCATGGCATCCTGGCCGGCTGGCGCCGTTACGAAGTCATGGGCTTCAATGGCGACGGCTCTCCCAGGGGCACCCAGGGCGAAGTAGACACCGACGAAAACTGATCCGTGAAGCGGGCCGGGCGGCGTTCCCGGCCCGCGTCCGCTTCCTTTCCCGGGCGAGACTGGCTATGTTCCGGGCATTGTCATTGCTGATCCTGACCGTTCTCGCGGCCCAGGCCGCCGCGGCGGTCGAGTCCATCCAGATTCGCTCGCGGCTCGACCCGAATGCGATCGAGATCACCGGCATCGATGTGCTGTTCCTCTATGACGAGGCGACCGCCGCGCGCATTCCGGCAACCAAATCGGCCTGGTACGGCAATCGCCGGGCGTTGACGCGGGAACTCGGCGACGATTTCGATCTGGTCAGCACCTTCATTCCCCAGGGCTTCGACTCGGCCGCGGTGAGCTTGCCCGACCGCGCCGCCGACGCCATTCGGGTGCTCGTTTTCGCCGAACACGCAGCTTCCGGCGCCGCTCCCGTGGACATAACCGAAATGACCGCCGTGCTGATTGAAATCGACCCCTTCGGCATCCGCGTTTCCGCTGAATAACCGGCAAAGAGAGATTCAAATGAGAGTAATTCGATATCTTGCGCTTGTCGCTGCAAGCCTGATCGCAGCCCAGATCCAGGCCCAGTCTCAGACCAACCCGACCGCGGAATTGCTGCGCGAACTCATCCGCATCGACACCTCGAACCCGCCGGGCAACGAGGGCGCGCTGGCGGAATTCCTGCAGCCCAGGTTCGAAGCGCTCGGCTTCGAGGTTTCCATCGTCGAGACGCCCGCCGAAGGCAAGGCGCATTTTATCGCCAGGTTGCGCGGCGACGGCTCGAAGCGGCCGCTCCTGCTCGCGGCCCATGCCGACGTCGTCGGCGTCGAACGGGAACTGTGGACCCAGGAGCCCTTCGCCGGCGACATCGTCGATGGCTATGTCTACGGCCGCGGAGCGATCGATTTCAAGGGCGGTCTCGCGGTGTTCGCCGAAGCCGTCATGCAACTCGCCCGGAACGATGTCCCCCTGGCGCGCGACGTGATCTTCCTCGCCGAAGCCGACGAAGAAGGCGGCAGTTACGGCACGGGCTGGCTGGCGCGGGATCACTGGCCCCTGATCGACGCCGAGTTCGCGCTCAACGAAGGCGGCTGGATCATCAAGCGGCAGGGTTCGGACGACGTGCGTTACGTGAGCATCTCAACCGCCGACAAGTTCATGCTCAGCTTGCGCATCACCGCCTCGGGGCACAGCATCCATTCGTCGATGCCGCGCCCGGACAACGCCATCTTCGCCCTGGCCCGGGCGCTGGACAAATTGTCCGAATACGACGGCGGCGTGCAGTTCATTCCGATCACGCGGCAGTTTTTCGAAACCCTGGCGCTGACCGCCGAGGAACCCGAAAAAACCTGGCTCAAGGACTTTGTCGCGGGAACCGACGCCGCCCGCGTCGCCCAGGCCGACCGGCAGATCGGCGCCGACCCGCTAATGCGCGCTTTCACGCGCAACACCATCGCGCCGGTGATTCTCGAAGCGGGTTTCCGGATCAATGTCATTCCGGGCACCGCTACCGCGCTGGTCAATTTCCGCCTGATTCCGGGAACCGACGTCGCGGCCTTCATCGAGGAAATCCGCCGGGTGACGGCGGACCCCGCGATTTCTGTGGAGATTCTTACGAACGACAGCCAGGAGGCCGCGCTAGCCAGTTTGCAGGAACGCTCGCGGCAGATGCCTTCGCCCGAAGACACCGAGTTGTATCAGGCCCTGGCCGCCTCCGCCCGGGTACAATATCCCGAAGCGCTGGTGACTTCCTACCTGTTCCAGGCCGGTACCGACGCCGGCGCCTGGCGCAACCGCGGCGTTCCGGTCTATGGCATCTATCCCTATCCCATCGATCAGGACGACCTGTCGCGCATGCACGGCAACGACGAACGCGTCCCGGTGCAGTCCCTGGCCGAGGGGACCGAAATGATCTATCGGGTGCTGGTCGACGTGGCGGCAGCGAACTGACTCCCGCCCCCGGGCCTGCCGAGCCTCAGCCGTTCAGCAGGAAATGCACGCCGATGCTCGCGAAATAGCCGATCGCGATGGCCCAACTCCATTTAAGGTGCGAGAAAAAGGTGTATACGCCTCGCGCCTGACCCATCACGGCGACTCCGGCAGCCGAGCCGATGGACAGCATCGAGCCGCCGGCCCCCGCCGTCAACGTGATCAGCAGCCATTGAAAGAGATCCATTTCCGGCGCCATTTCGAGCACGGCGAACATTACCGGGATATTGTCGATCAGCGCCGAGGCGAATCCCACGAGGATATTGGCGGTGGTCGGGCCGAGGCCCTCGTAGGTGAATTCCGAGACCACGGCCAGATAGCCAAACGCGCCGAGGCCGCCGACGCATAGAATGATGCCGTAGAAGAAGATCAGCGTGTCCCACTCCGCGCGTTGCAGATTGTGGAAGATGTTGTAGGGCTCATTGCCCCGTTCGATCGCGTCCTCATGCATGGAATCGCTGAACAGGGAAGCGTCTCCGCTGACCAGATCGGTGCCCGCGCCCATGTAGCCGGCGTCGCGCATCTGCAGGTAGTAGCCGTAGAGCTTGAGCAGACCGAGGCCGGTCATCATGCCGAGCATCGGCGGCAGATGCAGGAAATTGTGAAAGCTCACCGCCATGACGATGGTGACGCCGAACAGCCCGACGACGACCCAGCCGCCGTACTTGACCTGGGCCTCTTCCTGAACCGACGCCGGTTTCTCGTTGGAAACCGCGAAGCTCATGATGCCCGCGGTAACGACCCAGTTGACTATGGACGGAATCACCAGCACGAAGAATTCCTGGAACTGGACGTAGCCGGCCTGCCAGATCATCAGCGTCGTGATGTCGCCGAAAGGACTGAACACGCCGCCGGCGTTCGCCGCCACGACCACGTTGATGCAGCCGAGCACAATGAAGCGGGTGTTGTCGCCGCCGAGCGAGACCACCACCGCGGCCATGAGCAGGGCCGTGGTCAGATTGTCCGCCAGCGGCGACATGCAGAAGGAAATGAGGCCGGTGATCCAGAACAGCTTGCGCAAGGTATAGCCCGAACTGACGAGCTTCACCCGCAGCAGGTTGAAGATGCCGCGCTCTTCCATGGTGTTGATGTAGGTCATCGCCGCGAGCAGGAAAAGGAATAACTCGACGAACTCAAGCAGGTTGTGCGCTACGAGTTCCTCGGCCAGCTCCGCCTCGCCCGCGGCGGTATAGGCCAGCGCCACGAAAATCCAGATCACCCCGGCGGCGACCACCACCGGCTTCGACTTGCGCAAATGAATGTTCTCTTCGCTGATCACCAGCGCATAGGCGAGCACGAAGATCACCAGGGCGGCGATGCCCAGCCCGCTGCCGGTCAGGTCCAGACCCGCCGCCGCTTCGGCGGCCTGCGCTCCCTGGGCGGACAACAGCAAGGAAAGGAACAGGCTGGCGCGGCCAAACAAGGATACAACGCGCTTCATCGAAGAGACTCCAGTTTCAGTTCCAGTAAAAAAAGAACGCGAATTTTACAGTTTTGGATCACCAAACGCCCGAAAATTCGGTAGGCCGGAAACCGGGACAGGCTTTGCGTCTAGCGATTCGGATACGCGGAGATCAGACGGGCGGCCTGGCTGTCGAGGAGTTCGGCGTGTTCTTCCGGAGGCCCAAGCGCCAGCAGCACCTCGATATCGTCGGACTCCGTGTCGAAGGGGTCGGCGTTGACGCGCGCGTCGCCGCCGGCAAGCTGGTGGCAGTCGGCGCTGATCAACAGGTTGTTGTCGGGACACTCGTTGCAGATCTGCCGGGCGCGGTCGGGGGTTTCGCCGATCAGGCTGTCGTTGGCGCCGGACACGGGCGAATACAACCTGGCGGGAACGACGCCGCTATGGGCGGCGAGCGTGAAACTGGCATTGGTGCGAACGCCCATTGGATGGGTGTTGAGATGTTCGACCAGGCGCAGGAACAACTGCCCGGCGTAGATGGCGTACCAGGCCTGCTCTTCGGCCGAGTTCACCCGGTCGAAGGAGATGAGAATTTCGTCCTCGTGGCAATAGCTGACGCGGCCGTTGTAGACGCGGCTGATCTGGCCGGCGAAGAAATAGTAGCGCTCGAGCAATTGCAGGGCGTGTTCGCGGCTCATGGCCGTGGCGAGCGAGAAATAGTTGCTCATGCGGACGACCAGCAGGCTGATCTCTTCCGAACGCCATGCCGCGCTGTCCACCGGCTCGGTCTCCCCGTCGTAGCGGTCGAGGAAGGTGTAACGGGCGAGGAAACTCACGGTGGCGTTGTATTGCCTGGTCAGATTGGCGAGTTCGTCCTGTCCGGAAACATCGGGAGATTCGACGATTTCCCCCCGTCTGATCTTGCCCAGTGAATACGACAGCAGATTCAGCGGAAATGCGAGCGTGACCTGGCAATAGGTCGAAACGAAGAGCCAGGCAAGCAGGATCATGGCCAGGGTGGCGGCGCCGATGAAAATCAGGTTGTCGTTCAGCGCGGCGCGCAGATAGCCGAGGTCGAGACCGACGCTGACCGCGCCATGGGTTGTCCCGAGAAATTCGATGGTGCGGACGTAGTACTCGCCGTGCAGGATCGGCCTTGTCACTATTTCGATCGGCGGATTCGCGTTGGGAGCGCCGGCCGCGGACACGCGCCGGCCCTGGTCGTCGAACAGGACCACTTCGATCACGGCGGGGTCCGCCGCGAGTTCTTCGAGAATCACGTTGATGCTGATGCGGTCGTCGGCCTGTACATGCTCGGCCAGCAACTCCGCGGCCTGCCGCGCGACGGTAGCGCCCAGCCGGTCGGCCTGGGCTTGCAGCACAAGGCGCGTGTGATAGCTGCTGATCAGCCAGAACACGCACATTGCGAACGACAGGGCGAGGACGGCGGTCAGGGAAAAGCGGGAGGCAATGCGGGTAAATCTCATAGGCGGCAGCATAATTCCCGGATTGGCTGTACGCAAACGCTTGGCTTCGATCCGCCGCCGCAAGGCCCCTCTACTGATTCAGGCTGCCTTGATTCGTAATTCTTGGGGGAATTGGAAGGTGGGGTTCGGGGTGGGTTCGGCGAGGCAGTTGCCTTGGGCCAGGGTTACGCCGGAACGCCATAGCAGCGGCAGCGTGTTGAAGTTTTCCACCAGCGCCGCGATCGGCTGGATGTTCGAATCGCGCAATTTGTGCAGCGTTTGCCGCAGTTGCCGCTTTCCGTCGCCGGCTCCGTCCGCCGGCAGGTTCATCTTGACGTAATCGGCATTGAGCAAGGGCAGGTAGCGAAAAGGATTGTCGGTCAGGCCGAAGTTGCTCACGGCGAGACGGATTTCGAGCCCGGCGAGATGTTCGCAAAGATATTGCAGGTGGTGCTGGGCGATCAGGATATCGATCTCGCTGATCTGCAGGACCAGTTGCCGCGCCAGATGGGTTTGCCCGGCGAGTTCGGCTCGCAGCCAGTGATGGAAGCCGGCGTCGACCATGGAATTCTGGGTCAGGCTGACGAAGAAACACATGGCGGGCCGATTCCTCTCCCGCAGGATGCCGAGCGCCCGGCTGATCAATTGCCGATCGATGACGCCGCCGAGCGCGTTCTGCACGGCGATTTCGAACATGCGCACCGGTGCGAGGCGGCCCTTGTCGAGCGGTAGCTGGCAACGCACTTCGTAACGCTCGACGCCGTCGGGCATGAGGCTGACGATCGGCTGGAAATTCAGCGCCAGCGGCTGCCGTTCGAGCGCGGGACCCAGGTCGAGCGGGTCGAAACCGTCGACTTCGTGCATCGCCGACAGCCGTTGTTCGCCATGCCGGCGGAACAGGGCGACGCTCAACTGGTGCCGGGCCCGGGCGAACAGCACTTCCGGGCCGGTTACGCCGGGTTCGGACGCGGCCAGGCCGACCGCGCATTTCAGTTCGAGTTGCGGCGGGATCGATTCGGATACCGCCGATTGCAGCGCCTGCTTGATGCGGTCGGTAATGGGCCTCGCGTTGACGCTGTTTTCGTTGCGCAGCAGCAGGACGAATTCGTAGTTTTCGCAGCGGCAGAGCATGACCCCCTCCGGCAGGTTGTGCTGCAGCAGCCGGGCGATATCGCTGAGCAGGAAACTGGCGTCGGATTTGCCGACCCAGGAACGTATTTCGTAGAAGTTCTCCAGTTGCAGCAAGGCGAGGGTTGCCGGCCGGCCGTCGTTCAGCGCCCGCCGCAGGGCGTCTTCGAGCCAGGCGCGGTTCGGCAGCCCCGTGAGAGGGTCGAGATGTTCGTTCGGCAGGTGCGCCGCTTGTGTCTGCAAGGTCCCGTCCATGGACAGATTCTCCTTGATGGGTTGAAAGCCTATATCAGCCGGGTTTTTGCGGGTTCGCCCGGATCCTCCCGCACCAGGCGGGGCACCAGATAACCGGGCAGGCAGGCCTGCAATTCCCGCATGATCGCCTCGGCCGCCGCCAGCGTCACGGCGAAATGCCGCGTGCCCGCGACCCGGTCCGGGAGGTGCAGGTAATAGGGTAGGACATTTTCGGCGAAAAGCCGTTTTGCGAGCGCGGAAAGCGCCGCGGCATCGTCGTTGACGCCTTTAAGCAGCACCGATTGGTTGAGCAGGCGGACGCCGGCGTGGTTCAGCGCGCCCAGGGCAGCGGCGACATCGGCGTCGATCTCCTGCCCGTGATTGCAATGGATAACGAGCACCACCCGTTGGCGGCACTCGCGCAACATCGCGAGCAGCTCGGCGCTTACCCGTTCGGGAATGACCACGGGAAGGCGCGTGTGGATGCGCACGGTGGTCACATGGGAAATCCCGGAGACGGCTTCGATCAGCCAGCGCAACTGGCCGTCCCCGAGCGCCAGCGGATCGCCGCCGCTGAGGATCACTTCCTCGATGCTCGCGTCGCCGCGGATGTAGTCGAAGGCCTCGCTCCATTGCGCGCGCGCCGGGCTGTTCTCGCGATAGTCGAATTCGCGGCGAAAACAGTAACGGCAATGGATCGCGCAATGCGGGGCCGCGATCAGCAGCACCCGGCCCCGATACTTGTGCAGCAGGCCGGGGCGCGGATTATAATGGCGCTCCCGCAGCGGGTCGGCCGTGAAACCGGGCGCCTCCCGCTCTTCCACGAAGGAAGGCCATACCTGGCGCAGCAACGGGTCCCGCCAGTTGCCCTTTTCCATGCGTTCGGCGAAGGCCCGCGGCACCTTCAGCGGAAATTGCGCCAGCGCCTGTTCGCCGGCGGGGTCCAGGCTCCGATCGAGTTGCAGGAAGTCGGCGAGTTCCCGCGGGTCGGTAATCAGATCGGACAGGGATTCCTGCCAGAGATCCGCCGGCTGGCCGGCTGGAGGCATGGACGCGGGCATGTACCGATATTCGAGGCAAAGTGAGCGAAAGGCAACATGACATCCTATTCAACCAACGAGTTCAAGAGCGGCCTGAAACTGCTGGTCGACGGCGAGCCCTGTTCGATCCTGGAAAACGAGTTCGTCAAGCCCGGCAAGGGCCAGGCCTTCAACCGCGTCAAGTTCCGCAACCTGCTCAACGGCCGGGTCTGGGAGCGGACCTTCAAGTCCGGCGAGTCGCTGGAAGGCGCCGACGTGCTCGAACTCGACATGGAATATCTCTACGAAGACGGCGAATTCTGGCATTTCATGAAGACAGACGGCAGCTACGAGCAGATGGCCGCCGACGCCGCCGCCATCAGCGAGGCGCGCAACTGGCTCAAACCGCAGGAGGCCTACCAGGTCGTGCTCTGGAACGACAGCCCGATCTCGGTCATTCCGCCCAATTTCGTCGAACTCGAAATCACGCAGACCGACCCTGGCCTGAAAGGCGATACCGCCCAGGGCGGCTCCAAGCCCGCCACCCTGAGTTCGGGCGCCGTGGTCAAGGTGCCCCTGTTCGTCAACGAGGGCGATGTGCTGCGGGTCGACACCCGGACCGGGGAATACCAGAACCGGGTCAACAAGTAGGCCCCGCCATGGCCGACTGGCGGCCGGCCGCCGCGCCGGAATTGCTGCAACTGCGGGCGGACGCGCTGGCCCGCATCCGGCAGTTCTTCGCCGCCCGCGACGTACTCGAAGTCGAAACCCCGCTACTCGCCCCCGCAACGGTCACCGACCCGCATATCGATTCCATCCCCGCCCGGGTGCAACTGGCGGGCAGCCCGCAAACCTTCCACCTGCAGACCTCACCCGAATACGCCATGAAGCGCCTGCTCGCCGCGGGCAGCGGCGCCTGCTACCAGATCTGCAAAAGCTTCCGCCAGGGCGACGCCGGCCCCAGACACAACCCCGAGTTCACCATGCTCGAATGGTATCGCCCCGGCTTCAGCCTCGAAGAACTAATGGCCGAAGTAGAACAACTCCTGCACGAATTTCTGCCGCAGACATCGATGCCCCGACTGAGCTACCGCAATCTGTTCCGGCGCCACCTCGACATCGACCCACACCGAATCGAACTTCCAGCCCTGCGCCGGCTCACGCAGGAAACCCTTCCGGTCGACGGCGCCAAACTAGAAGCCACCGACTGCCTGCAACTGCTGCTAGCCCAGACGATCGAACCCAATTTGCCCGAGTATTGCTTCGTCTACGATTATCCAACCGCCCAGGCCGCGCTCGCTCGTATCGAGGAGGACAGCGCCGGCGAGCCCGTTGCGCGACGTTTCGAACTATTCTGCCGCGGCATGGAACTGGCCAACGGCTACGACGAAGAAACCGACCCCGAGGAGTTACGCAACAGATTCGAGCGCGACCAACAAAGCCGCGCCAAACGCGACCGCCCCGTCCCCGAAATCGACGAAAAACTGCTGGCGGCCCTCGAACACGGCCTTCCCTCCTGCTCCGGCGTCGCTTTCGGCATAGACCGCCTGCTGATGCTGCTCAGCGGAGCAAACTCCATCACCGAAGTGCTCGCCTTTCCAATCGACTGCATTTGAGGGTGGGTTGTTGGCGATTTGTGGCTTCGATCCGTCGCCGCCGGGTGGTGGTGTGTGCAGCGGATGCCGTGGGATCTGCACAATGTGAGTCGCCGTCGGGTGGCAGAGGGTTCAGCGGGCGTGCGAGGCATGGATGCCGAGCGCGAAGCCTACAGGGATGTATTTACGGCGTCCGCTGAACCCTCTGCCACCCGACGGCGACGGATCGAAGCCACTGACCCCCAACAACCAACCCAGTCTCCGAAGCTAAGCGCAAACCTCTTCAAGCATGTGGCGAACATATAACTGCCGCAACTTGCGACTGACTGGTCCGGGTTTGCCGTTACCGATCTGGTTTCCGTCGATGCGAATCACCGGATGCAGGATCGTCGTCGCGCTGCTGATGAAGGCTTCGTCGGCGACCAGGGCCTCTTCCAGGCTGAACGGCCTTTCTTCGTATGCGATTCCCTCCCCGGCGGCAATTTCCAGCAACCGTCGGCGGCGGATTCCCGGCAGGATGAGATTCGACAGCGGCCGCGTGATTACCTTGCCTTCCTTGACGATATAGGCCGTCGATGATGCGCCCTCGGTGACCAGGCCGTCTTCGATCATCCAGGCCTCGCCGGCATCGTGATTCGCGGCGTACTGTTTTGCCAGCACCTGGGCGAGCAAATTGAGCGACTTGATGTCGCGGCGCAGCCAGCGGATTTCCTCCGTGGTGACAACGGTGATTCCATTCGCGGCACTGGGATTGTCGAGAAGGGGCATGACCTGGGTGAAAGCCGCCATGCTCGACGGGGTGTTTGAGGGGAAGGTGAACTGGCGATCCGATGCGCCCCGGGTGACCTGGGTGTAGACGATGCCTTCTTCGAGCGAATTGCGCGCAACGAGTTGTTCGAGCACTTCCTGGTATTCCGATTCGGAACAGGGCCAGGCGATGCCGAGTTTGTCGAGGCTGCCGGCGAGGCGCTGGAGGAAGTAATCCCGGTCCGCGAGCCGGCCGCGAATCACCGGCACGACTTCGTACACTCCGTCGCCGAAGACGAAACCGCGATCGAAGATCGAAATCTTCGCCTCTTCTTCGGGCATGTATTCCCCGTTCACGTAGACGATTCTGCTCAAGATGAAGCTCCTTCCTGTTTCTCGAACATCGCCGCCACCTCATCGAGCGCCGAACCGGCCAGGCGCTGCACCGTCCATTCGTCCATGGCTACCGCTCCCAGCGAGCGGTAGAACCGGATCGAAGGCTCGTTCCAGTCGAGTACCGACCATTCCATGCGCGTGCACTTGCGTTCGATCGCCAGCCTGGCCACAAAGGTCAGCAGGCATTTGCCGTAACCGCGGCCGCGCATTTCGGGTTTGACGTAGATGTCTTCGAGATAGATTCCCGGCCGGCCGGTAAAGGTGGAAAAATTGTGGAAGAACAGTGCATAACCAACGGGCTTGCCCTGAAACTCGCCGATAACGACCTCGCCGCAGGGATGTTCGCCGAACAGGGTCTCGCGCAGCACCTCCTCGGTGGCGACGACTTCATGAGACAGTTTCTCGTATTCGGCCAGTTCCCGGATAAGCGCGAGAATCAGTCCGCAATCCTCGGCCCGCGCCTCGCGCAGCACGAAATCAGGCAGGGCAGTTGCAATCATCTCCATCACTTTCCCGTATCGAAATCACATGGCGCCGGGGCGCTGCTATAATACGCGACTTTTTGCGCCGGGGCCGCCGCGGCGCGGCCCCTCAAAAACCATGGTAACCGGATGTCTGAACAAGCCACGATCATCTATACGAAGACCGACGAAGCCCCGGCGCTGGCGACCTATTCGCTGCTGCCGATCATCCAGACTTACTGTTCCGTCACCGGCGTCGAAGTGGAGTTGCGCGACATCTCGCTGGCCGGGCGCATTATCGCCAACTTCCCCGATTACCTGAAACCCGGGCAGCGCATCGAAGACGCCCTGGCCGAACTCGGCCGCAAGACCCAGGATCCGCTGGCCAACATCATCAAGTTGCCCAATATCTCCGCCTCGATTCCGCAAATGAAGGCCGCGGTCCGCGAGTTGCAAGCCAGGGGTTATGAATTGCCGGACTATCCCGACGAGCCGGCCGATGAGCGCGAGGCCGAGATCAAGGCCCGCTACGACCGGATCAAGGGCAGCGCGGTCAACCCGGTGCTGCGGGAAGGAAATTCCGACCGCCGCGCGCCCCCCGCGGTCAAGGCCTACGCGCGCAAGCATCCGCATTCCATGGGCGCCTGGTCGGCCGATTCCGCCTCTCATGTCTGCTCCATGAGCGGCGGCGATTTCTTCGGCAACGAACAGTCGGCGACCGTCGAACAGGCGTGCGACCTGCGCATCGAACATCGCGCCGCCGATGGCGGCACAAGCGTATTGAAGGAAGGAATACCGGTGTCGGCCGGCGAAGTCGTCGACGCCAGTTTCATGAGCTGCAAGGCGCTGCGGAAGTTTCTCGCCGAATCCGTCGCCGCCGCCAGGGCGGAAGGCGTACTGTTCTCGCTGCACCTGAAGGCCACCATGATGAAGGTCTCGGACCCGATCGTCTTCGGCCACGCGGTGCGGGTCTATTTCGCCGAATTGTTAGACAAGCACGGGGCGCTGTTCGACGAACTCGGCGTCGACGTCAACAACGGCTTCGGCGATCTGCTCGCGCGCATCGCCGAACTGCCGGACGAACGCAGGCAGGAGATCGAGGCCGACATCGAACGCGTCTACGCCGCGCAGCCGCCCATGGCCATGGTCGACTCCGACCGCGGCATCACCAATCTGCATGTGCCGAGCGACATCATCATCGACGCTTCCATGCCCGCGGCGCTGCGCTCCTCGGGCAAGATGTGGGGGCCGGACGGCAAGTTGCACGACATGAAGGCGGTCATTCCGGACCGTTCCTACGCGCCGGTCTACCAGCAGGTGATCGAATTCTGCAAGGCCAACGGCGCCTTCGACCCGTCCGCCATGGGCAGCGTGCCCAATGTGGGCCTGATGGCGCAAAAGGCCGAAGAGTACGGCTCCCACGACAAGACATTCGAGATCGAAAGCGACGGCGAGATTGCCGTCATCGACGATTCAGGCAACGAACTGTTCCGCCACCGGGTGGAAGCCGGAGACATCTGGCGCATGTGCCAGGTGCGCGACGCCGCGATTCGCGACTGGGTCAAGCTGGCGGTGAACCGCGCCCGGGCCACCGGCGCCCCCGCGGTTTTCTGGCTCAATGAGGATCGCCCACACGACGCCCGGGTGCTGGCGAAGGTGCGAAGCTATCTGCCGGAACACGACACCGATGGCCTGGAAATCCATTTCATGGCGCCGGCCGAAGCCGCCCGTTTCTCGCTCATGCGCATGCAGCAGGGCAAGGACACGATTTCAGTGACCGGCAACGTGCTGCGGGACTATCTCACCGACCTGTTCCCGATCCTGGAACTCGGCACCAGCGCGAAAATGCTCTCCATCGTGCCCCTGATGAACGGCGGCGGCCTGTTCGAAGCCGGCGCCGGCGGCTCGGCGCCGAAGCACGTGCAACAGTTCGAAAAGGAAAACCACCTGCGCTGGGATTCGCTGGGCGAATTTCTCGCCCTGGCCGCCTCGCTCGAACATCTTGCCGGAGCGGCGGAGAACGAACGCGCCGGCGTGCTGGCCCGGGCGCTCGACCGCGCCACGGGAACCTTCCTGGAAAACAACAAGTCGCCCTCGCGCAAGGTGAACGAACTCGACAATCGCGGCAGCCATTTCTATCTGGCGATGTACTGGGCGCGGGAACTCGCCGCCCAGGACGAAGACGACGAAGTCGCCGGGCGCTTCCGCCCGCTCGCCGAAGCCCTGCTCGAAGCCGAGGACCAGATCATCGACGAACTGAACGCCGCCCAGGGCGCCCCCGCCGACGTCGGCGGCTACTACGCCCCCAACCCCGCCCTGGCAAGCGCCGCCATGCGCCCCAGCGCCACTTTCAACAGTATTCTGGAAAGTCTTTGATAAGGCTTGGGGCACTCCCCGGAGCCCTGAGCGATTGTGGCTTCGATCCGTCGCTATCGGGTGGTGGGGTATTTAGCGGACGCCGTAAATACGGTCAGTCAATCATTGACTTCGGGTAGGTTTGTGCATGCCGTCCCTGGCGCAAGATTGTAGACTTCGAGCAACTCCAGCCTTGCCATCCTTGGCAAGTCGTTCGGCCCTCAAGAAGCGCTGCTTCTTGTCGGCTTCGCCGACCGGGCCTCACCCTCTGCCACCCAACGGCGACGGATCGAAGCTACTTCACCGGCCGCACATAACGCTTGATGCCGCCGACGGGTCCGACTTCGGCGCCGTAGATCACGCCGTTGTGGTCGGCGACCACGCCTTCCGCCGTGCAGGTGCCGCGGCAATCCGGATCAGGGTCGGGAATCAGGAACTCGACCTCGCCGGTCTGGGCGCTGCCGACGCGGATGCCGCGCAGCCAGTCGCCATGAGCCGGATTCACCGAACCTGACTCCGAATCCGCCGAATACAGCACGTCGTTCCTGTCGATATAGATGCCGCTCGGCCGCCCGAACTGATACCACACGTCGATGAAGTTGCCGTCCTGATCGAAGATCTGGATGCGGTTGTTGCTGCGATCCGCGACGAACAGCCGGCCCTTCGAATCCATCGCCAGGGCGTGAGGCTGGGTGAACTGACCGTCGCCGCTGCCCATTTCCCCGAAAGACATCAGGAACTCGCCGTCGCTGTTGAACTTGAGCACCCGCGCCGGCGTTCCTTCGTTGTTGGAATGCCCTTCCGCGACGAAGATGTCGCCGTTCGGCGCCACATGCACGTCATTGGGCGTAAAGAAATATTCGTCGTCCCGGCCGCCGCCCTTGTTGCCGAGCGCCATCAGATGCACGCCGGTGGGGCTGAACTTGTGAACCTGGTGTCCGTAGGCGTCGTCAGGCGGATTGTCGCCGGCCTGGTTGTCACGGCCGTCGGCGATCCAGACATTGCCGTCATGGTCCACGTGAATGCCATGGGGCCAGGAAATATAGCCCGCGCCGAAACTGCGCACCATGTTGCCGTCCTTGTCGAACAGCATGACGGGATTTACGTCCGGATTCTGCACACAGGCATTGATATTCGCCCCGCATCGCTCCGCCACCCAGACACTCTCGACGTCCGGATGCAGATCGACAGTACTCGACGACCCCCAATTACGCCCCGCCGGCATCTTCAGATATCCCGACTGCGTAATATACGGATTGGGCAGATCATTCGTGGGCGGCATATCCGCCTGCGCAAAAACAAACAGCGGCGCCAGCAAAAAAGCCACGGACAAACTCTGAACTCGATTCATGGATCGGTCTCCCGCCAGAAAATTAGTGACGCCAAAGTTAAACCAGAGCCCGTGAATTTACAACGTCAGCGGGCCAAGCGCTCCAGGCGGTCGACGTTCTGGAAGCCGCGGGGGAGTTTGAAGCCGCGGCGGCCGCGGTCGTTTACGTAGCCGGCGAAATCGTTCGGTTTCATCTTGCGATAGCGTGCGCCCGCGTGGACCAGCAGAATGTCATTCGGCGATAGCACCGCCACCGAAACCACGTATTCCTGCCGCTCGCGCACCCGCGCCGAGGGAATGCCTATGATGCGGTTGCCCTTGCCCCGCGCCAGGCGCGGCAACTCCGAAAGCGCGAACACCAGCATGCGGCCTTCGTTGGTCGCGCAAGCGATGAACTGACCGTTGTAATCGTCCACGGGAACCGCCGGCAACACCCTGGCGCCTTCCGGCGGCCGCAGCGCCGCCTTGCCGCTGCGGTTCTTGCTCGTCAGGTTCTCGATACGGCTGACGAATCCGTAACCCGCGTCGCTCGCCAGCAGCACTTCCCGGCTCGGGTCGCCGATTACGACGCTCTCGAAAGTCGCCCCCGAAGGCGGATTGAGCTTGCCCGACAGCGGCTCGCCCTGGCCCCGGGCCGAAGGCAGGGTATGGGCCGGCAGCGTATAGGCCCGGCCCGTCGAATCGAGGAAGATCACCGGCTGGTTGCTCTTGCCCCGGGCCGCCAGCTTGAAGCCGTCGCCCGACTTGTATTGCAGGCTCGCCGGGTCGATGTCGTGGCCTCGCGCAGCGCGCACCCAGCCGCGCTCGGACAGGACGACGGTCACCGGTTCGGTGGGCAGCAATTCGGTTTCGCTGAAAGCGCGCGCTTCCTGCCGCTGCTTGATGGGAGTGCGGCGTTCGTCGCCGTATTTTTCCTTGTCTTCGCGGATTTCCTTCTTGATGAAGGCCGTCAGACGGGCCTTCGAATCGAGCAGCTTTTCGAGCTTGTCGCGTTCCTCGCCGAGTTCCTCCTGTTCGGCCCTGATGCGCATCTCCTCGAGTTTGGCCAGTTGCTTCAGGCGCAGTTCGAGAATCGCTTCCGCCTGCTTCTCGCTGAGCTTGAAACGCGCCATCAGTTCCTGTTTCGGTTCGTCCTCCTCGCGCACGACGGAGATGACTTCGTCGATGTTGAGATAGGCGGCGAGCAGACCTTCGAGGATGTGCAGGCGGGACAGAATCCGTTCCAGGCGGAACTTGAGCCGGCGCCGCACGGTGAGCTTGCGGAACTCCAGCCATTCCCGCAGCAGCGTGGCGAGATCCTTGACCTGGGGCCGCAGATTGTTGCCGATGACGTTGAAATTGACGCGATACTGCTTTTCCAGGTCCGTCGTGGCGAACAGGTGCGACATCACCCCTTCCTTGTCCACCCGGTTCGACTTGAGCACGACGACGATGCGCGTCGGGTTCTCGTGGTCCGATTCGTCGCGCAGATCGACCACCATGGGCAGTTTCTTCTTCTGCATCTGGGCGGCGATCTGTTCGAGTATGCGCGTGCCCGAAACCTGGAAGGGCAATGCGGTAATGACGATCTCGCCGCTTTCGAAGTGGCAGCAGGCGCGGGCCTTGAGGGCGCCGCGGCCGCTGCGATAGATCTCGAGGATTTCCCGGCGCGAGTTGACGAGTTCGGCGCCGGTCGGGAAGTCCGGCCCCTGGATGAATTCGCAAAGCCGTTCCGCATCCGCATCGGGATGGTCGAGCAGATGAATGCAGGCTCTAGCGACTTCGCGCAGATTATGCGGCGGAATATCCGTCGCCATGCCGACGGCGATGCCGCTGCCGCCGTTGAGCAACACGTTCGGCAGCCGCGCCGGCAGGATTTCCGGCTCCTGCAAGGCGCCGTCGAAATTCGGCTTCCAGTCCACCGTGCCCTGACCGAGTTCGGCCAGCAGTATCTCGGTGTAATTGCGCAGCCGGGATTCGGTGTAGCGCATGGCGGCGAAGGACTTGGGATCGTCCTGGGAGCCCCAGTTGCCCTGGCCGTCCACCAGCGGGTAGCGGTAATTGAATTCCTGGGCCATGTGCACCATGGCTTCGTAACAGGCGCCGTCGCCATGGGGATGGAACTTGCCGATGACGTCGCCGATGGTGCGCGCGGATTTCTTGAACTTCGAAGTCGCTTTCAGCCCTAGTTCGGACATGGCGTAGACGATGCGCCGCTGCACCGGCTTGAGCCCGTCGCCGAGGCTGGGCAGGGCGCGGTCGTTGATGACGTACATCGAATAGTTCAGGTACGCCTGGCGCGTATACGTATGCAGCGGGACGCTTTCGATTTCGTCGGTCGGGATCTGGATATGTGAGTTCATGGTCCGGGTCTGTTCTTCGGCTCAGTCCACCAGTTCGGCTTCGTTGCCGCTGTGTTCGAGCCAGTTCTTGCGATCGGCGGCGCGGTTCTTCGCCAGCAGCATGTCCATCACCGCCTCGGCGGATTCGGCCGGCTTACCGGCGCTCGCCGCGTCGTCGAGCGTCAGTTGCACCAGGCGCCGGGTTTCCCGCGCCATGGTCGTTTCGCGCAACTGCATGGGGTTCATTTCGCCGAGACCCTTGAAGCGCTGCACGTTGGGTCTGGCGGATTTCTTCTCCGCGGCGAGCTTGTCGAGAATGCCGTTCTTCTCGTCCTCGTCCAGCGCGTAATACACTTCCTTGCCCGCGTCGATTCGGAACAGCGGCGGCATCGCCACATAAACGTGGCCGGCTTCGAGCACCGGCCGGAAGTGTTTCAGAAACAGCGCGCAAAGCAGGGTCGCGATGTGCAGGCCATCGGAGTCGGCGTCGGCGAGAATGCAGATCTTGCCGTAGCGCAGGGCGCCGATGTCCTTCGAGCCGGGATCGACGCCGAGGGCGATGGCGATGTCGTGCACCGCCTGGGAGGCGAGAATCTCGCTGGAGTCGACTTCCCAGGTGTTCAGGATCTTGCCGCGCAGGGGCATGATGGCCTGGAATTCCCGGTCCCGCGCCTGCTTGGCCGAACCGCCGGCGGAATCGCCTTCCACCAGGAACAACTCGCCCTGCATCACGTCTTCGGTGGAACAGTCGGCGAGCTTGCCGGGCAGCGCCGGACCCGAGCCGATCTTCTTGCGCACGACCTTCTTGCTCGCCTTTGAGCGGCGCTGGGCGTTGCCGATGACGAGATCGGCGATGGTTTCGGCCTCGGCGGTATGCTGGTTCAGCCACAGGCTGAACGCGTCCTTGATGACGCCGGCGACGAACACCGCGCATTTGCGCGAGGCGAGCCGTTCCTTGGTCTGGCCCGAGAATTGCGGGTCGAGCAACTTGGAGGAAAGCACGTAGCTCAGGTTTTCGAACACGTCGTCGGGCGTGAGTTTCAGTCCGCGCGGCACTAGGTTGCGGAATTCGCAGAATTCGCGCAAGGCGTCGAGCAGGCCGGTGCGCAGGCCGCTGACGTGGGTGCCGCCGAGCGGCGTGGGAATCAGGTTGACATAGCTTTCGCCGACCTGGGTTCCTCCGGCCGGCAGCCATTGCAGCGCCCAGTCCACGGTTTCGTCATTGCCCTGGACCGAACCGGTGAAGGGCTCGTCGGGGACGGTTTCCCATTCCTCGGTGGCCTGGCCGAGATAGTCTTTCAGGCCATCGCGGTATTGCCAGCTCTCGCTCGCCCCCATTCCGTCGGCGGCGGTACGGTCGAGAAAGTTGACCTTCAGCCCGGGGCAAAGCACGGCCTTGGCGCGCAAGGCGTGTTTCAGCTTGGGGATGGAGACCCGGGTGGTGTCGAAATAGATTCCGTTCGGCACGAAGCGGATGCGCGTGCCGGTGTTGCGCATGCCGACTTCGCCGGTGACGGTGAGATCGCGGGTCTTCTCGCCGTCGCGGAAGATCATGCTGTAAACCTTGCCGCCGCGTTTGACTTCGACTTCGAGATCGCTGGAAAGCGCGTTGACGACGGACACGCCGACGCCGTGCAGGCCGCCGGAGAAGCGATAGCTGCGGCCTGCGAATTTTGCGCCGGCGTGGAGCCGGGTGAGGATCAGTTCGACGCCGCTGATGCCTTCCTCGGGATGAATGTCGACGGGCATGCCGCGGCCATCGTCGCTGACTTCGACCGAGCCATCGGCAAGCAGGCTGACGTTGATTTCTCCGGCGTGGCCGGCGAGGGCTTCGTCGACGCTGTTGTCGACGACTTCCTGCACGAGATGGTTGGGCCGCGAGATGTCCGTATACATGCCCGGACGCTTTCTGACCGGATCCAGGCCGGCCAGTACTTCGATGGCGTCGGCGTTATAGCTGGTTCCCATTCTCTCCTGATCCAAAACGGCGCAAATCGCGCGAGGGACATTCAATTTATCGCGCGGGCACTGGGTTTCTTGAAGTGGAGCGGCTCAGACTGGCAGCGCGATTTCCCTGTCGAGCCGGACACGCCCATATTGTAGGCAATGGGTGAGCCATTCGCCCAGAAAACGATTGATTTGCGCTTTCTCGAAGACCTGGTACATGTGCTTGTTGGGCTGTTTGTAACGCCCCTTGAAGCCGCGGTGGCCCTGGTAGGAAAGCACTTCGGCGGAATTGACGTCGTGGTAGACGCGCACGTGCATGGTAGGGTTGGCGATGCGATCGGGGTCGCCGGGCTGTTGCACGATTTCGAGGCCGGTGGTGAAACGGTGGGTTTCGGTAACGCGAATCCGCAGGGTGATGTCGTCGCCGTCGGGGCCGGGAAGCAGAAAGGTGGCGCTATGGCCCTGCAATTCGGCGGCGGCCTGCTCTTCGTTGAATTCGGATAGAGGGCGGCGCGAGAGGTCGCGCCAGGCGCGCAGTCCGGGTAACAGGCGCAATAGCCGGATGTAGTTGGCGTCGCGCTCGGCGATGTCTTCTACCAGACTGACTTTGTGTTTCCGTTTCGCCACGAAGTTTGCTCGCATAACCCTCGCGAATCATTGTAACCACTAATGTCGCTTGGCGCACAAGGGCTGTTTGGGTGTGTTGGCTTCGATCCGTCGCCGTCTGGTGCGGTGTGTGCAGCGGACGCCGTGAATACATCCTTCAATCATTCGATTCGGATAGGTTGTGCAAGCCATCCCTGGCGCGAGGCTATCGACTTCGATAAACCCCAGCCTTGCCATCCTTGGCAAGTCGTTCGGCCCTCAAGAAGCGTTGCTTCTTGTCGGCTTTGCCGACCGGGCCTCACCCTCACACGCCCGCTGCACACCGCCCGCCAGACGGCGACTCAGGCAGTGCGTGACCAGAGTTGGAGGAGTTCTTCGTGGTGGAGTTGGAGCCATTGGATGGCGATTATGGTCATGGCGTTGTTGATTTGGCCGGATTCGACGGCGGTGACGAGGTCGTCGTAGGGGACAACGACTACTTCTATGTCTTCGTGTTCCTCGTCGAGGCCGTGGATGCCTCCGGCGGCGCTGGCGTCGACGCGGCCGCAGAACAGGGTGATGCGTTCGTTGCCAACGCCGGGGCTGTTGTAGTAGTCGCAGATTTGTACGACGCTCACGGGCTCGATGCCGGATTCCTCGCGGCTTTCGCGGTGGGCGACCTGGAGGGGGTCTTCGCCTTCGTCGACCATGCCGGCGATCAGTTCGAGCATCCAGGGGCTGCGGGATTCGTCGATCATGCCGACGCGGAACTGGCGCACGAGCACGGCTTCGCGGCGTACGGGATCGTATAGCAGCACGCCGACGCCGCGGGGGCGGACGATGAGTTCGCGGCGAAACGGCTCGCTGTCGCCGCCGGCGAAAAGGCGGTGGCGCAGGATCAGCTCATCGACGCGGATGTAGCCGGCGTGCAGCGGCTTGCGCGAGAGGACCTTGACTTGTTCCCGGCCAAATTGAGGATGCAGATTATTGCTCATGGCTGTTGCTATTGGATTCCTCTTGGTTCTTCCTGTCTTCGACATCAATCACGCAAACCGAAATCTTACGCCGTTCAGCGTCTGTGAGGCTTTCCTCCAATCGGCGGTTCAATTCTTTAGCACTCTTTGGCGGTGGACCGGCATCTGGAGTTGGCGGTCCTGTTTCATGGTTTCCGAACCAGAAAACCAAATAGATTCCGTGATCGTCAGCTCCGGGGTCGCGTGTGTATTTTGCGATTAACTGAGTTCTGATAGCAGTCCACAAGTCTCGATGATGCCTTCTCTTGATTTCAATCGGAACATTGAATTTTCCATAAGAAACGCGGATGTCAGCCCGATTGTCATCTGCATAGTTACCTTCTCGCTGCGCGTCGATGTCGATGGGTTCCAATCTCAGCCGTAAGTCAGATAGCAGGGCATCACGGCAGCCATCTTCAGGTTTGGGTTCCTTGACACGGTTATGGGGGTCAACATTCCAGTACTGCCGCCAGTCCGATGTGTTGCCATCTCGAATTCTGGTTGCGATTTCGCTCAGGTGGTCGAACGTCAATGTTGCCAGATCGGCTGTATTGGCGGGCTGACGGTTTTCCAATACGCCAAGAATTGCCGACACATCGGTATGTTGGAAATCGGCCTCACGTTTGATTCCCTTCTGCTTGCCAATGGCAAAATCCAGCCGTGTGCGCCAAACGCCTAGACCTTCATCATTCACTAGTTTTTCCAATTCTTGGGTGGCCTTATGAGAGGGATTCTCCATGAGTTGATGTACGAAGTGATCAATTCGATATGAAATGTCCGTCCCCCAGGTTATTCCCGTATCATCTTCAGTGCTGGAGTCCAGTTCCGATTCGAAAAAACTTGGGGCATACTCTGTTCCAAGCAACCGAATCAATGTCGCTATAGCGGAAACGTCGTTCTGGTCTGGTTGGACCGGGAGTTGGTCGAACCGCCCACCGATGTAAGTGCCCAAGTGTCTAACCCGTCGTTTGTTTCCAGCGACGTATTTGCGAAGACTTTCCGAAAAGCACTGCGGGCTGGAAACAAGTCCAGCGGCAAGCCAGTAAACTCGTTGTGCAACGTTCATGCTTGTATGCTCAAGTTTCTCTCTGGCCATCTCGATAAACATGTTCTTTGGACAATGCCGCGCTGCGGCAATCAGCAAAAATCTCAATTCAGGCAACTGTTGTTCCGTGCAGCGGACGGGGAATGACCTCAACAATGGAATTGCCACAATTTCGGCAACACTCTCATACTCCTTGGAATACACCAGTTCATACAGCCTGTTCGAGAAGTCTTGGCTTTTTCGCAGTCCCGGAGAAATTGATTTGGTAACTATTTCTGCTATCAACTCGGGCTGCTCGTTCAGCAACAGTTGAATCCAGCGAGGGTTCTTTTGCGTTGCGCCGTACCCCCACGGATTTGGCCAGAAGGAAAAGTTGTAAAAGATTGTGGCTGCCAAACTATTCTGGTCTTCGTCCGGAACGAAAGCCCCCTCAGTTTTGGATTCATGCCACTCATTGAAGCCAGCCAGGAACGGCAGAGACAAAAAATGTATTCGCTCTTGCGTACTGAGCGATATGACTTTTTCTACTGTTGGGAGATCGGTACGGGACACAGTAGCGCGAAACCCAGACAATGCAGTTTCAACCAACCCTTTGTCACTACCCAACAAAATGTGCAGTCGGTCATGAGGTGTGTACTCGCTCATACCGTGGTAACCGCCGAAATATGCTCTGGCCAAATTGTGCAGTAGTTGCATGGGAGCGCGGTTTTCGATCAGTTCGGCTTGATGGTCCCGTACCACATTCTGCCATCTTGTAACATCGTTTCTTTTTTCGGCCTTTTCCTTCCGTGCATTCTCGCGCGTCCGGAACTCTTCACGCTGTACCAACCGTTCCTGCAAGGCTTTCCCGAGAGTGTCATTGTCTTGCAAGCGGTAAACAACCAATTCTTTCGAAATCCTTCCTTCTTCAATTTCATCTGCAACCCGTCGGACCATCCATTGCGCCGCAACCATATCGTCCGTACTGATCGCCTCTTCCAGACACCAAGTCGCGAAATCTGCAGGCGGCCTTACGCCAAGTAATCTGCGATCTTCCTCCATATACATCAATTGCTGGAATTTTGTCTGGTCCAATTCTCCGCAAGCTCGTTTACACCGCTCCACACCAATCTTGAAAAGGATCTTCCACAATCCGGGACGCTGGCTCAGCCAAGATTGAACACGTTGTTTTCTTTCGTGCAATATTCCCCATCCAAAATCCCAGTCACCAAGCCTTCCGGCCACTCCCAGCCAACCGAACAGGCGCTCCGGCTCCACTTCAACGGTAACCGAGCGGTCAGACAGCACTTCATCGAGCAGTACGAATGGCACTTCCATTGTGATATCGCTTCGCGTTCCAGATTGTCGTTCTTCCGGTTCAAGAGCGGTGTATTGCTCAGCGAGTCGGTCAAGCAGCTCTACTTTCCGTCCCCAACTGGAACGTTCGGGGTTGGGAAGCGTCCATGTCCAGAATGTACTGTAGGCGATGTATTGGCTGGATTTCGGGGTCCGCAAGTAGTCCAGCACTTCGGTTCCCGGTAATGCGTCAGGATAGGTTTTTTCCAACAGATAGCCGAGCAATTCATCTTCGGGATCGGGTAATTTATTGGCGTACACTTCCTGCATCAGTGATTTGAGATCTTCAAGCGCTTGCTCCCGGTCTTCCATTTGCCGCAAATAAGCATCAATCGCCTTTTTCCTTACACTCAGCCATCGGGAACCATCGCGGGCTATCGTCATCAATGTACAAGACATACCTCCCAACGGATGCACATGGCAAAGCGCTTCAATGAGGAAAAGCGTCAACGACTGCCTCCCTCCGTCCCTTGCTGAATCTTCAAGTATTGCCAAGATTTCGTTCGTTAACTCGGGGGATACCAGGTCGCCAAGTCGCGAGTCGAATTCGATCGTGCCCAGAAACTCGTGATCCTTTTCAGAAACTTTTTTTAGTTCTCTGATAATCCGTTCCTTATCTTGAGGCGGAAATCCCGCGACGTCACCATATAAGACGGTTCCGAGGGGGTCCCGGGTTATGATTTCCCCACGGCTGGTCCCGCATAGCGTTGCGAGCCATGCACAAAGACCGCGCATCTCCGTCACGACCATTCCGTCGTACCCTGACATCAACGCCAGAATTCGATTTACCGGTAACCCATTTTCGACTAACTCAGCCAGGTAGCGCGCACCTAGAAACTCCGCGACATGCCGGTGTAGCGGAATCGCGAACTCGGAGTTGGGAGCTTCGAAGAGGCGGGTTTTCAATGATTCCAACTGAAGAGCCCGATTGGTTCCAGTTAGTTCATTCAATTTAATGAAGTTATCGTCTTGACTCCCGGCGCTTAACTGGATGCCTGGCGCACCGGCTAGCAATAACACCGCGCAAAGCTGTCCGGCAGTGTCAAGAAGTACTTTCGTATTAGCGCGGTCACGAATTTTCGCGTATTGGTGTTCCTCATTGGTCTCATCAGCCAGAGTCTCGCAAGCCATTTCGAATGTTCGGATTCGCGAATCCGGCCATTCATTTTTCATGACCGCCTTTACAAGCAATTCAAGACTCAGGGGGTTTTCCAGCAAGGCAGCCACGCCTCGCTGCCGGGCCTTGTCAACAAATGCATCCGGATTGTCAATATTGTGATTCTTGCGCAGGATAGCTTTGATTTCCTCTTCCGGCAGCGGGTCAAGGCGCAGTACCAGGACTTTACCTTCGGGTGCGACGGTTTCCAGATGTCGACGATCGTTTGAGCCGAACCAATCCGCTTCGCGGCACGAGAGTCGGAACTTGGGCTTGCCTAGTTGCAAGAGCTTTTTTCGGATTCCGTCAAAGGATGTTCTCCCGTCGGCCGAGCCCGCGCGTACCTCGTCAAGCCCATCAATGAACAGAGTCCGACCATGCCATTCGCTATTGTCCTCAAAGGCGATGAAATCTCTCGCCGAGACGAATTGTCCATCGCACAACTTGGCTTGACGCCTGAATTCCGAGGTTTTGCCGGAACCCGGTGGCGCCAGCAGAACGTAAGCTCCCTCATCCGAATGTTTCTCCAGGGATTGGGAGCCGAGCTTCGCTTCGGCTTTAGATTTTCCAGCCTCTGCTTCGGTACACGCTCGAGGTGCTATGTACGGCTGTAGCGCCTTCATTTCTCGTCAAACCAGTGCGACGCGGGGGTAGCCAGAAATTCGGCAAGGGGAACTCCGCCGTCGCCCACCGTGATTTGCCTGACGTTGGTTTTGAATTTCCGCTGGAACGCAAGAAATCCTGTGTCACTGGCGCTTCGCGCACCGCTCTTTACTTCAATAGTCACCAGGCGCTGACCTCGCCCGAGAACGAAGTCAACTTCTGAATTCTGCTCTCTCCAGTAATACAGCTTGCCCCCGGAAGGCAAGGTGTTGAACAAATGCGCTCCGACGGCGCTTTCTGCAATACGCCCCCAGAAAGTACGATCCGCGCACGCCTCGCTGAACGAATAATCGGACAAAGCCGACATCAGCGCGGTGTTGAGTACGATCAGCTTTGGGCTTGACGATCTTCGGCGGAGAACACTTCCGGCATATTTCGGCAGGCCCGCGACAAGGCCGGCATTTTCAAGCAGGACAAGATATCGCGCGAGAGTCGTCGTGTTTCCGGCATCATGAAGATTGCCCTGCAATTTGGTGTAGGAGAGTATTTGCCCCGAATACTGTGCAGACAATTCAAACAGGGTTCTGAGCAACGCTGGTTTGTCTACTCTCTCCATGGCGAGAATATCACGCTCAATATTGGGTTTGATTAATGAGTTATGAATGTAGGCTCGCCAACGAGTTACGTCGTTGATGTTGATGTATGGAGCAGCGCCTGGATACCCCCCAAAGTAGATGTATTGTTCAAGGTCAATATCAGCAGCCAGTGCAGCCATTTCCAAATAGGACCAATGATTGAGTTGGATGGTTTCGAATCTGCCTGCCAAACTCTCGCTCATTCCAGTTTGCATGAGCAATGGAGCGGACCCAAGCAAAATCACGTGTAGCGGGGTGTCGTTGTATCGATCCTCATCCCATAACCCCTTGACAGTTTCCGACCAGTTCGGGATTTTTTGGACTTCGTCGATCGCCAATACGTAACCTGAGTCCGATTGGGCTAATTTTTGCCGAGAGTTCGTCCATTCCTGTATTAGCCATTGTTCATCACGGTCGGGCGAGAATCTTTTATCGTCTTCGGCTGTCGGCAATCCCAAGGGGTCGACTAAGCGTCTGTCCGCCAACGAGTCTACGGGCCTATCCGCGAACGCCATGCGGCCATGAAACTCGCGTAGCGCTTGAGACACCAGTGTCGTCTTGCCGGCTTGACGTGGCCCGGTAATAATAATCAACCGCCTCGGCTCTTCCCGTAACCTGCTGACCAATATGGCTTTTTGGTCTCTTTCAAATTCAACCATGAGAATTGAGTACGCTACTGAGTAAATTTACTCAAGAGCGTAACAGGGATGGATTTGCCGCGCAATCGCTTTTCGTTACGCTCTTGAGTAAATTTACTCAGTAGCGTAACGAAGCGCATCGGCCAGCAGTTTTTCCACGCCGTTCCTGATTTCGAGGCAGACGCGGTCGAAGCCGGCGCGGACTTCCTCTTCGGGGCCGGTGAAGCCGGCGGGGTCGTCGAAGGGGAGGTGGAGCTTGCGTTTGCCGGGCGGGACGATGGGGCAGTTGGCGTCGGCGTGGGAGCAGACGGTGACGATGAGGTCGGCCTGTTCGATCATTTCGTCATTGAGCACGTCGGAAGTTTGTTGGCTGATGTCGACGCCTTGCCTGGCCATGGCGGCGACGGCGCGCGGATTGAGGCCGTGGGCTTCGAGCCCGGCGGAATTTGCCTCGCAATGCGGTGCGAGAGCTTTCGCCCAGCCTTCGGCCATTTGCGAGCGGCAGGAGTTTCCGGTGCAGACGAAAAGGACGTTCATGAAGCGGGTCGCGAGTTTGGCCAAGTGAACCAGAGTCGCAGATTCTACACGCCAACACATGATTTGCGTTAAAACTTATGCCTCGTGGGCCTGGCCGGATATACTTGCGTCGCGTTAACCCAATGACGATGTTGCGGTACGATTTTGGGGAGCGGACAGATATGCAGCGAACGCGCACCTGATATGGCCACAGAAAGCGAAATCGAAAGGGAGCTGATCGACAGACTTGTCGAGCTCAAATACACACGGCGCGACGACATCCGCGACAAGGCGGCGCTGGAGCAGAATTTTCGGGACAAGTTCGAGGCCCTGAACCGCGTCAGCCTTTCCAATGCCGAGTTTGCCCGGCTGCGCGATGGGATTATTGCCGCCGACACATTTGCCGCCGCGCAGACGTTGCGCGAGCGGAACACCTTTCAACGCGACGATGGCACTCCCCTGCAATACACACTGGTGAACATTGGAGACTGGTGCAAGAACGAGTACGAAGTCGTCAACCAATTGCGAATCAACACCGAGAATAGCCACCACCGCTATGACGTTATCCTGCTGATTAACGGCTTGCCTGTGGTGCAGATCGAGTTGAAGACGCTGACGATCAGCCCGTGCCGCGCCATGGAGCAGATCGTCAATTACAAGAACGACCCCGGCAACGGCTATACCAATTCCCTGCTGTGCTTCATGCAGATATTCATCGTCAGCAACCGTAGCGACACCTGGTACTTCGCCAACAACCAGAGCAAGCACTTCGCCTTCCACGCCGAAGAGCGGTTTCTGCCGGTCTATCAACTGGCGGGTAGAGACAACCGGAAAATTACCCATCTCGATGATTTTGCGGGAAGTTTTCTGGAGAAGTGCGCGCTTGGCGAGATGATCAGCCGCTACATGGTGTTGGTGGCGAGCGAGCAAAAGCTGCTGATCATGCGTCCGTATCAGATTTACGCGGTCAAGGCGATTGTCGAGTGCATCCACCAAAATCGCGGCAATGGCTACATCTGGCACACCACGGGCAGCGGCAAGACCTTGACGTCGTTCAAGGCGTCCACCCTGCTAAAGGACAACCCCGATATACAAAAATGCCTGTTCGTGGTGGACCGCAAGGATCTCGACCGGCACACCCGTATGGAATTCAACAAGTTCCAGGAAGGCTGCGTAGAGGAAAACACCAACACCGAAACCCTGGTGCGGCGCCTGCTGTCGGAAGACTATGCCGACAAGGTGATTGTCACGACCATCCAGAAACTGGGCCTGGCGCTTGGCGTCAACGGCAAGGCCGGTAAACGCTCATACAAGGAACGTTTGGAATCTCTGCGCAACCAGCGCGTTGTTTTCGTTTTCGACGAGTGCCACCGCTCGCAATTCGGCGAGAACCACAAAGCGATCAAGACGTTCTTTCCCAATGCCCAACTATTCGGATTCACCGGAACGCCCATCTTCGAGGAGAACTCCTCCCACAGGCAGGTTGATGGAACCATGGCCTCGTACCAGACCACGGAGGATATTTTCCAGAAACTACTGCACGATTACACCATTACCCATGCCATCGACGACGGAAACGTACTGCGCTTTCATATCGATTACCTCAAGCCTGAGAGCAGCAGCGCCATTGGTTCAGGCGCAAGTACCAAACTCGAATCGCTTGCGCAGCCTGATGAAACCCAAGCCCGAAAAGCCGTTGTCGAAGCCATCTTGAACAAACACGACGCCGCGACTGACAACCGGCGTTTCAATGCCATTCTCGCCACGGCTTCGATTAATGACGCCATCGCCTACCACGCGTTGTTCGACGAGGTGCAGAGAGAACGCCGCACCGCTCATGAAAACCTGGGGCCGCTGAATATCGCCTGCGTATTCTCGCCGCCCGCTGCCGGCGACAGGGATGTGGAACAACTACAGGAAGACCTGCCCCAGGAACGGGCCGACAACCAGCGGGAGCCACAGAAAAAGAAACAGGCGCTCAACGCCATCATCGACGACTACAACCATCGGTATAAAACCAATCACAGTATCAACGAGTTCGATGACTACTTTGGGGACGTGCAGCAACGCATAAAGGATCATAAGTATTCCAACCAGGATCTGCCGCGGAGCAAAAAGATCGACGTGACGATCGTGGTGGACATGTTGCTGACAGGGTTTGACTCGGAATACCTCAATACGCTGTATGTTGACAAGAACCTCAAGCATCACGGCCTGATCCAAGCCTTCTCGCGCACCAACCGCGTGCTCAACGACACCAAGCCCTGGGGCAATATCCTCGATTTTCGCGGCCAGCAGAAACAGGTGGACGACGCTGTAACTCTGTTCTCGGGCAGCCATGAAGGTTCTCCCAGAGAAATCTGGCTGGCGGACCCGGCCCCGGAAGTGGTCGAAAAACTCAAAGCCGCCGTGACGGGGCTGAAAGAGTTCATGGACGGTCAGGGCCTGCGTTGCGTCCCGGAGGAAGTCGCCAACCTCAAAGGCGACATGGCCCGGGCGGGTTTCGTCAACCGCTTCAAGGAAGTACAGCGCCTGATGACGCAAATCGACCAATATACCGACCTCGACGAGCAACAGCGGCGCGGTGTGGAAAATTTGCTGCCGAAAGAGCAAATGCGTAGTTTCCGCGGCGTGTATCTGGAAACAGCCAAACGACTCAGGGACCGTCAAGTTTCAAGGAGTGGAGAATCCGACCACGAAACGCGGCAACTAGACTTCGAATTCGTACTGTTTTCTTCGGCGCTGATCGATTACGACTACATCATGGAATTGATCACCAACTTCAGCAAGGAGGAACCGAAGCGGCAGACGATGACCCGCGAACAGATTGTCAGCCTGCTTGGATCGAGCTCCAATCTTATGGACGAACGCGACGACATGATTGCCTACATCGACACTCTCAAAGTCGGCGAGGGACTGAGTAAACAAGCGATCTGCGAAGGCTACGAAGCATTCAAGGCCCAGCGGTCTGTTAATGAATTGGCCGAGTTGGCGGCAAAGCACGGACTGGAAGCGAATGCGCTTCAGACATTAGTGGACGGCACGTTGAGCCGCATGATATTCGACGGCCAGAAGCTCACCGAATTGTTAGAACCACTGGGGTTGGGATGGAAGGCTCGCACACAGAAAGAGTTGGCGCTGATGGAAGATTTGGTACCGTTCCTGAAAAAACAGGCGCAAGAACGCGAGATTTCCGGGTTGGCGGTGTATGAGTGAAACAATGAGCCAGTCCAGATTTCCCCGACTGCGCTTCCCCGAGTTTCAGGATGCTGGGGAGTGGGAGCCAAGGGAACTTGGGCGGATCGGAGAATTCGTTGGAGGCGGCACTCCCGATACGTCCGTTCCAGAATATTGGGATGGAGAGATTTTATGGTTTACACCGACCGAAATAAAGGAACGCTACCTGTCGAAAAGTGAAAGGACTATTACTGACAAGGGCTTAAAAAATTCATCGGCAGCACTTCTACCTAGCGGAACTTTGCTTATCTCTACTAGAGCCACCATCGGCGATATCGGTATTGCTGAAAATCCCTGCGCAACAAATCAGGGATTTCAATCTTTAGTTGTCCATGAAGGTGAAGTGAACTTATTTTGGTACTATTGGTTTTTACAGCATAAGAATGAGCTAATAAATAGATCGTCCGGCTCAACTTTTCTTGAAATTAAGAAAACAGAATTAAACCGAATTCCAGCACTTCGCCCTGACAGAGCGGAACAGAAAAAAATTGCGACCTGCCTTTCTTCACTTGATGAATTGATTGATGCACAAGCTCGAAAACTTGATGATCTTGGAGATTACAAGAAAGGGCTAATGCAGCAGTTGTTTCCGCAGGAAGGCGAGTCTAATCCTCGCCTGCGCTTCCCTGAATTCCAGCACATGAAGGGATGGGATAAAAAGCTGATGCAGGATTTATACTCCTTTCACCCAACCAATTCTTATTCGAGGGAATTATTGAACGATATGAAAGGTCAAGTAAGAAATATACATTATGGCGACATACATACGAAGTATTCCACACTTTTTGATATGGAAAAAGAAACTGTCCCGTTCTTAAGTACTTCAGTACCTTTAGATAAAATTCAACCAGAAAGTTTCTGTATGGAGGGTGATATCGTTTTTGCTGATGCATCAGAAGATTTGAATGATGTTGGGAAGAGCATTGAAATAGTAAAACTGAATGATAAGAAATTGGTATCTGGTCTCCACACAATTTTGGCTAGACAGAAGCAAGGAAAACTGGTTATAGGATTTGGAGGGTATTTGTTCAAGTCGGCACAAATTCGAGCACAGATTATGAAAGAAGCCCATGGCGCGAAGGTTGCTGGAATCTCAGCTCGAAGACTATCGAACATAGAAATACGATATCCTTGGGAACAGAAGGAACAACAAAAAATATTAGCCTGCTTGTCATCCCTTGATGAACTGATTGCCGCACAAACTCGAAGACTTGATTCCCTAAGAATTCATAAGAAAGGACTGATGCAGCAGTTGTTTCCCAAAGTCGAGGAGGTATTGTCATGAGTGAGCAGATGATTTTTCCCTCATTAGTAGAAATTGCGGAACATTTGCGCGACAGGCTTGATTCCAAAAAGTACTTCCTGTTATTTGCTCACAATGGTATTGGCAAAACACGCCTGTCCATGTTTTTCAAGGAACTCGGAAAGAATGGTGGTGAACGGGATACGCTTTACTACAATGCGTTTACCGAAGATCTGTTCACTTGGAACAACGATCAGCGAGTACTGCGCATAAATAGCGACTCTCGATTTGTTTCTGGAATGCGGGAGCTGGAAATGGAGAGTCGAATCCGGGAATTTTTGCCTCGCTATGCGGATTTCGACTTCGTAATTGACTATGAGAACTGGACGGTCGCATTTAATCGCGATATCAGCGAGGGCGAGCGCACGGAAAACATCGATCACATCAAGATATCCCGCGGCGAAGAGAACCTCTTTATCTGGTGTTTCTTTCTCGCCGTAGCCAAACTCGCTATCGACGGAGAAAGCGCCTATTCCTGGGTAAAGTACTTATACATCGACGACCCCATCTCGTCCTTGGATGACAACAACGCAATTGCTGTCGCAACGCACTTAGCGGAGATGCTCAAGCGTTCGGATGGAAGCATTAAGACCGTGGTCTCGTCACATCATGCGCTATTCTTCAATGTGATGTACAACTCATTGAGTAAGGCGGAAAAGTATTTTATGGGCAGGCTCGGTGAAGGAGACTATACACTGAAGAGTACGAGTGACACTCCAGCCTTTCTCCATGTGGCCCTGCTCTTGCAACTTCATGAGGCGGCAGAATCCGGTGAAGTCTACACATATCATTTCAATATATTGCGCAATGTCTTGGAGAAAACAGCCGCGTTTCACGGATATCGTCGCTTTTCGGACTGCCTCCCACAAGGCAAAGACGATCCAGACGGTATCGTTCACCGTCAAATTGTCAACCTGCTAAGCCATGGCAACCACTCATTGTTCGAGCCACGGGAAATGGTTCCGGACAACAAACGACATTTTCAGCACATCCTCGACAATTTAATGAACAGTTTCCGATTTAATCCCGACCTTTTCCCGCAACAGAAAAAGGAGGTTCAATCGCAATGACCGAGGAACAACTGAACAAACTGGGCAAAACCCTGTGGGGCATTGCCGATCAGTTGCGCGGCGCCATGAATGCCGATGATTTTCGCGACTATATGCTTTCTTTCCTATTTTTTCGTTATCTGTCGGATAACTATGAGGCGGCCGCGAAGAGGGAACTCGGTGGTGACTATCCTCGACTGGATGAAAACGACCACCGTGCGCCCTTGCTGGTCTGGTACATGACGACCGGTGCGGAAGAACGGAAGCTTTTTGAAGATCAAATGCGTCGCAAGACTCACTACGTTATCAAGCCTGATTATCTATGGAGCGGCATCGCCGAATTGGCGAGAACGCAGAGCAATCTACTGCTGAACATTCTGGAGCAAGGCTTCAGATACATCGAAAATGAATCCTTCGCCAGCAGCTTCCAGGGCCTGTTTTCGGAGATCAATCTCAATTCCGAGAAACTGGGCAGAAAGTACGAAGAACGCAATGACAAACTCTGTATCATCATCTCCAAGATTGCCGCAGGCATAGCCGAATTTTCAACCGACAGCGATATACTAGGAGACGCCTATGAATACCTGATCGGTCAATTCGCGGCGGGCTCCGGCAAGAAAGCCGGCGAATTTTATACGCCCCAGCAAGTTTCCAGCGTGTTGTCCGAAATCGTCGCGCTTGACAGCCAGAATCCGGCTAGTGGCAGAAAGAAACAACTCGACAAGGTGCTCGATTTCGCCTGCGGTTCCGGTTCGCTGCTGCTGAACGTCCGCAAGCAATTCGGAGCCCACGGCATCGGCAAAATTTACGGACAGGAGAAAAACATCACGACCTACAACCTGGCGCGTATGAACATGCTACTGCACGGGCTGAAGGACACCGAGTTTGAAATCCATCACGGCGATTCCCTGCTGAACGATTGGGATGTTCTGAACGAAATGAACCCAGCGGCAAAACTGACGTTCGACGCGGTGGTTGCAAATCCTCCGTTCAGCTATCGCTGGGAACCGAATGAAACTTTGGCCGAGGACTTCCGTTTCAAAAGTCACGGCCTCGCGCCCAAGTCAGCAGCGGACTTCTCATTCCTGCTGCACGGTTTTCACTTCCTCGACGATGCTGGCGTCATGGCGATCCTTCTTCCTCACGGTGTGCTGTTCCGTAGCGGCGCCGAACAAAGAATCCGCACCAAGCTGCTCAATGACGGGCATGTGGACACCGTCATCGGCCTCCCGGCAAAGCTGTTCTTCTCTACCGGCATACCTGTCTGTGTCCTTGTGCTAAAGAAGTGCAAGAGACCCGACGACGTTCTGTTCATAAACGCTAGCGAGCATTACGAAAAAGGCAAACGCCAGAACCGGCTGCTACCAGAGCACATCGGCAAGATCGTCGAGACCTATCGGTTCCGCAAAGAAGAAGAGCGTTTCTCCCGCTGTGTATCGATGGCGGAAATCGAAGAAAACGATTACAACATCAACCTGACGCGATACGTCAGCACAGCGCTACCCGAACCCGAGGTCGATCTCCAAGCCGTCAACTACGAGCTGCGGCAAATCAACAAACAAGTGGACCGCGTAGCGGAAGAGCACAACCAGTATTTGACAGAACTGGGGTTGCCGCATGTGTGATGAGACGGATTGTGTGCCCTTGGAGGCTTTTATCGTCACCGTGGTCATGCTTTCTCCTGCTGTCTGAAAGTGTCGCCCTGGGCGGTGTGGTGCTTGCACGTCAATGTCGAATGCGCTGCACCGCTCCGCACAGCAACTTAGCCTGCGCTGGCCACATGGGTTACAATTCCGCCCGCCTTCCCATTCGAAACCAGTCAGGAACCGTCCGATGCCATTGCCCGAACCAGCGGCGAGGGAGCCTGCTCACACTCGCAGCATCACATATCAGGGATACCGCCGCGAAGACGGTCTGTGGGACATCGAAGCCCACATGACCGACGTCAAGTCATACAGTTTCCAGAACCACTTTCGCGGCACGATCGAGGCCGGCGAGGCGCTGCACGAGATGCTGCTGCGGGTCACCATCGACGACGAGTTCGTGATTCAGGACGTGATCGCGGTGACCGACAACAGCCCGTTCGAGAACTGCCCCGAGATTGTCGGCGCCTACAAATCGCTGGCGGGAATAAAGATGGGTCCGGGCTGGCGCCGGAACATCCGCCAGAAGGTCGGCGGCGTCAACGGCTGCACGCATCTGACCGAACTGATGTTTCCGATGGCGACGGTGGCGATGCAGACCCTGTGGGCGTTCAAGAATCATCGCCGGCACAAGACCGATCAGGACCACACCCGGGAACGTACACGCCCCGGAATCCTCGACACCTGCCACGCCTGGGCCGCAACATCCCCCGTAGTAAAACGCAACGCACCGGAATACTACACGGGCCCATAGGCCTTTTCTGGGCACGCACCCCGCCAGACGGCGACGGATCGAAGCCACTTACCTATAGAACAGCGGGATCGAGACGGTAATCGTCACGCCTTCGATGTCTTCGCGGTTGTCGGCGCGGATCTGGCCGTTGTGGAAGTCGGTGATCAGGCGGGCGATATGCAGGCCCATGCCGAGATGCGGCTGGCTCTGCTTCTGATGCGGCCGCACCGAGACCATGGATTCGAACACCCGATCCTTCATTTCCCGCGGCAGATAGGGTCCGGCGTTGCTGATGCGGATCACAGCCTGGTCACGCACGATGCGGCAATCGACGACGATGGGCTGGCCCGGATGGGAAAACTCCACCGCGTTCGCGACCAACTTGTCGAGTAGCTGGGCGATGTATTCCGGCACACCCTTGACGAAGATCGCATAGCCGCCGATGTCGAGCGTGAATTGCGAGAGCGGGTACGCCAGCCGGTAGCCTTCCACGCAGCCCTTGACGACCTCGGCGAGGTCGATGGTTTCCTTTTCCGAAGTCTGCAACATCTGTTCGAGGCGGGTGGCCTCGCTCATATTCGTCAGGATCAGGTTGAGCCGGCTGATGCCTTCCTCGGCGCGCTTGATGTAGACCTGCGACTCCTCGGGATTGTCGGTGGCGCCGAGATTCTCGATCGAGGAGCGCACCACGGTCACCGGCGTGCGCAATTCGTGCGACAGGCGCGAGGACATGTTCTCCAGATAACTCGTGTACTGGCTCAGGCGTTCGACGATACTGGAGAAACTGCGCGAGAGGTCGCCGATTTCGTCGGAATTGGGCGAAGGCACGATGGTGTTCCGCACCCGCCCGCTGTCGTCGATGATGCCCTCGGCCTGGTTGCGCAGGCCGCGCACGCGGTTGGATATCCTCGAAGCGAAGAAGAACAGCCCCAGGGTCACCGCCAGCATCACCGCGATGATGGTGTTGAACAGCCCTTCGAGCGCCTGGTTGCGGAAGCTGCGCAGCCCGTTCATGTTCTGGTCGACGATCACCGCGCCGATCACCTCGTTGCCGGCGAAGATGGGATGGCTGGCTTCGAGGATCATCGTCTGGGTGTCCTGCAACTCGCGGAACCGGGTAAACGGCTCGCCGTTGAGGGCCGCGGCGATGTGATCGCCTTCGCGTGCGACCTCGGAATAGAGATCGTCGATGAAATTGGTGCTCGGCTGGGTCAGGATCAGGTTGTACAGCGGCGACAGCACGTTGTTCTGGAAGAACGCCCAGTAACCGTCGTCCTGCGTGTTGATATTGGACAGGATCAGGCCCGTGGCGCTCTGGATGTCGCCCACCGTCAGCAGCACCCGGCCCAGACGGTCGACCACCTGGATGTGGGAGTTGCTGCGGCCCATGCCGGCGACGATGCGGTCGATTTCCGGCGTCGGCCGCTGTAGCGAACCGAGCCGCTGGCCGGCCAGGGACTTGTGGGTGGCGACGACCGTCGCGATATCGCGTTCGACCGGATCGTCCACGTCGAAGATCGCGAAGCCGATGCGCCCGCCGAGCATGTCCATCGGAATCTGCAACTCGACTTCATAGCCGCCGTCGACTTCGTACCATTGCCCACTGATGCGTTCCTCGTAGACCGGTTCGCTGTAGTCCTCGCCGACGCGGAACGGGTAGAGGAATTCCGGTTCGTGGGGCGCGACGACGATGCGCTGCACATCGCGGCCGTCCGCGCTCAACATCGAGACCTGCAGGAAATCGCTGCTGATCACGCTCAGCGATTCCCGCGAGCGGTAGACGATATGGTCGTCGCGCACCTTGAAATAGGCGTAAAGCGAACCGTTGTGCTCGCCCACCATGCTGCGGAAGGAAAGCGAATCGTCGTTGGCGTAGATGCGCGCGGGATTGAGCGGCGTGCGCAGATAGTCGGCCTTGTCGTAAACGAGTTCGTATTGCTGGTATTCGCCCCAGTCCACCAGCGAGCCGTCGTTCAGCGACAGCGGCGAATAGACGGGATAGATGTACAGGTCGCCGGTTCTGGTCGCGCGGCCAAAGGAGCCTTCGTCGAACAGTTCCGGCCGGTCGTTGAGCGCCGTGGCCAGCGCCCGCGCTTCGCCGAGCACGGTCAGTTCCTGGCCGCTGCGCAGATACTCGTCCATGGCCAGGATGTACTGGTAGACCAGCACCGGAATGAGCAGCAGCAGGCTGGAAAGGAAAATCAGCTTTGCGCGGATGCTGAACCTGGAATTGAACAGCGTCATATTTTTACCAGCCAGGAAAATCGCCCGGGCAACCTAGGCGGTATTCCAGCGATAACCAATGCCGTAAACGGTTTCGATGCAGTCGAATTCCGCGTCGATCTGCATGAACTTCTTGCGGATTCGCTTGATATGCGAAGTAATCGTGCTGCCGTCGACGAATATCTTCGACTCCTGCATCAGCGACTGGCGGCTTTTCACATGGCCGGGAAATTTCGCCAGCGCGTGCACCATCCAGAACTCGGTCACGGTCAGGGGCACCGCCTCGCCCGACCATTGCACCGCGAGCCGCCCGATATCGAGCGTGAGCTGTTCCCGTTGCAGCAGGTTTTCCGGCGACGCGGGCTTGTCGAGAATGTCCTGGCGCCGGAACAGCGCGGCGATGCGGGCGGTCAGATGGGGCAGGCTGATGTCCTTGGTCAGATAGTCGTCCGCGCCCATGCGCAGGCCGCTGACCGTATCGAAATCGTTGTCGCGGGCGGTCAGGAAGATGATCGGCAGCGTGTTCGACATGGACCGCAATTCCTGGCACAGGGTGAAGCCGCCGTCGATCTCCTCGTCGAGCCCGATGTCGATGATCGCCAGGTTGGGCAGGCGCGTGCCGAAGGCGCCCATGGCTTCCTGCCGATTGGCATAGGTCTGCACGTCATAGCCCTGACGGCGCAGCACATCCGCGTAATTTTCGCGGATTGCCGACTCGTCCTCGACTATCGCTATTCGTCTGCTCATCTTTCGGTGCGCAAATCGCTCGTCACTGGCCCGAACAAATATAACTCAATCGGCGGGAGCCCTGTGACGGAACAAAGCTGCCCTCGTGATTGCCATTATTCTGCCATATTTAATCAGCACAAGGGCCGAATCAAAGCCTTGAGCCGCAAGAAATCTGCTGTTAAATGGAAACCGTTCGCCGGATTGGCGCTGGCGATCGATTCGGGCATCGTCCCTTCTGAAGCCCGTCGGGGAGCTGGAAATGAAAGATATTCGACTCGTTATCGGAGACAAGAATTATTCTTCATGGTCGTTGTGCCCCTGGTTATTGCTCAAGATGTACGACATCGAATTCGATGAGATTCAGATTGCGCTATACCAGGACAACACGGCCGAAAAACTCGGGCCGTACTCCCCCTCCCTGAAAGTGCCGGTGCTCCTGCATCGGGAAATCACCGTCTGGGATTCGCTGGCGATCTGCGAATACATCAACGAGGAATTCCTGCAAGGCATCGCCTGGCCGGCCAGCCCGCGCCGCAGGGCGAGCGCGCGATCGGTCAGCGCCGAGATTCATTCCGAGTTTCCGACGCTGAAGAAGACCTGGCCGATGAACTGCAAGGCTTCCGTCAAGCAGACACTGACCGAACAACTATTCAACGAGGTCGCCCGCATCGACGCGATCTGGAGTTGCTGCCGGCACAAGTTCGGCGAGAACGGCAATTACCTTTTCGGCCGCTTCTCCATCGCCGATTGCCTGTTCGCACCGACCGCGGTGGTCTTCAACAGCTACCAGCCGGAGTTGAGCCAGACCGCCGAAAGCTATCTGAATGCGCTGCTCGACAATCCCTTCGTGCAGAAATGGATGGCCCAGGGCCGGGACGAATCGGCAAGACTGCCCGAAGTCGAGCAACTGCCCGTAGCCCTGGCGCACGCCAGCTAGTCAGGAAAGTTCCGCACGGGCAGCACGTCCCGCAATTTCCCGGCCATATCGAGCACGGCCTCCTCCGTCATGTCCCAGCCCATGCAGGCGTCGGTAACCGATACGCCGTATTTCAGTTGCGTCAGATCGGCGGGGATATCCTGCCGGCCGGGATAGATGTTGCTTTCCAGCATGGCGCCGACGATCGACTGGTTGCCTTCGAGAATCTGGTGGGTAATGTCCTTCAGCACGAGCGGCTGCATATCGGGGTTCTTGCCCGAATTGGCGTGGCTGCAATCGATCATGATGTTGCGGCTGACGCCGCCTTTCTCCAGCGCAAGTTCGCATTGGGCCACGTGCACGGTGTCGTAATTCGGGCCGCCCGACCCGCCGCGCAGCACGATGTGGGCGTTGGGATTGCCGCGGGTGGTGACGACGCTGACCTGGCCCTTGCCGTTGATGCCGAGGAAGCGATGGGGCTTGAGCACGGATTGCATGGCGTTTATCGCCACCATCCAGCCGCCGTCGGTGCCGTTCTTGAAGCCGATGGCGGAAGACAGTCCGGAGGACATCTCCCGGTGGGTCTGGGACTCGGTGGTGCGGGCGCCGACGGCGGACCAGCAGATCAGGTCCTGCAGGTATTGGGGCGAGATCGGATCGAGGGCTTCGGTTGAAGTCGGCAGACCGATGTCGACGATGTCCTGCAACAGCCGGCGGCCCTTGCGCAGTCCTTCCTCGACCTTGAAGGAATCGTCGAGGTAAGGATCGTTGATCATGCCTTTCCAGCCGACGGCGGTCCGTGGTTTCTCGAAATAGACTCGCATGACCAGATACAATGCGTCGCTGACGCGGTCGGCGAGTTGCTTCAGCCGGCGGGCGTAGTCGAGGGCCTGTTCGGTATCGTGAACGGAGCAGGGGCCGATGACGAGGAAGAGTCTCGGGTCTTCGCGCCGGAGGATGGAAAAGACGGTTTCGCGAGCATGGTTTACGGCCTCGGACTGGGCTTCGGTCAGAGGGAGTTCGGCCTTGAGCTTGACTGGGGTGATCAGTCTCTCGTTGGACTCGATGTTGAGGTCTTCGGTGCGCATGTACATGGCTTGCTACCGTGCTTTTGGGTCTTTTTCGCAAAGGGCGGGAATAATAGCAGATCAGGTGCTGGCCAGACACGGTTGATTTGGTTAATGAAAATGAAGATTGATTCCGGATTTGATGGTGGGAATATCGAGGTGGTGGATGCCGGGGACCACCGGGATATTCGGTTGCGGATTCGGAAGGATCGGCTTTCGGAGTTTTGTCAGTGGTTTTATTTTCGGGTTTCGGGGGTGCGGAGGGAGGATTGTGTAGTCAGGATTGTTGATGCGGCGGGGGTTGCTTATCCGGAGGGGTTTCGGGGTTATCGGGTGCTTTGTTCGTTTGATCGGGTGGAGTGGTTTCGGCATCCGACACAGTTTCAGGACGGGGTGTTGCGTTGGGAATTCAATTTTGATTGTGATGCGGTCTGGTTTGCTTATTACGTTCCGTATTCGATGGAGCGGCATCATGATTTGCTCGCGCGGGCGAGCGGGAATGCCGATTGCCGGCTGATTACGCTGGGGCGGACGCTGGATGGGCAGCCGCTGGACTTGTTGCGGTTCAGTACGGGGGAAGGGCGGCGGCCTTGCTGGGTGATTGCGCGGCAGCATCCGGGGGAGACGATGGCGGAATGGTGGATGGAGGGGGCGCTTGCGTGGATTTGCAGCGGGGAGGCGGATTCGCTGTTGGGGAAATGCGATTTGTACCTGGTGCCGAACATGAATCCGGACGGGAGCCGGCGGGGGCATCTGCGGACGAATGCGGCGGGGCGCAATCTGAATCGGGAATGGGACTCGGCGACGATGGAGCAGTCGCCAGAAGTGTTTCTGGTGCAGCGGGAGATGGAGCGGACCGGGGTCGATTTTCTGCTCGATGTGCATGGCGACGAAGCGCTTCCCTATTGCTTCATCGCGGGCACGGAGGGGCTGGCGGACTGGGACGGGGCGAAGCAGGCGCGGCTTGATTTCTATCGCGAGCGGCTGGTTGCCGCGAACGCGGATTTTCAGACGCGCTACGGTTATCCGCCCAACCAGCGCGGCAAGGCCAATATGGGAATGAGTACGAACCAGACCGCCGGGCGGCATGGCTGTCTTGCCATGACGCTGGAGATGCCGTTCAAGGACAACGCCAACGCGCCGGACGAACGCTACGGCTGGTCGCCGGAGCGCAGCGGGCGGCTGGCGGTTTCCTGTCTCGAAGTGCTGGAGGAATATCTCGACAGCGGTCTGGTCTGAATGCGCCGTCAGACTTCGCGGTAGAGCTTGCGGCCCTGGCGGTTGTATTCTCCGGCCATCTCTTCCATGCCCTGGCGGATCGCGTCGCCGACCTCTTCCGTGCCTTGGGCGGCGGCGTAGTCGCGCACTTCCTGGGAGATTTTCATCGAGCAGAATTTCGGTCCGCACATCGAGCAGAAATGCGCGACCTTGCCGGATTCCTTGGGCAGGGTTTCGTCGTGGAACTCGCGTGCGGTGACGGGGTCCAGGCCGAGATTGAACTGGTCTTCCCAGCGGAATTCGAAACGCGCCCTGGACAGGGCATTGTCGCGCAATTGCGCCGCCGGATGGCCCTTGCCGAGATCGGCGGCGTGGGCGGCGATCTTGTAGGCGACCAGGCCGTCTTTCACGTCCTGCTTGTTGGGCAGGCCGAGATGCTCCTTCGGCGTCACGTAGCAAAGCATGGCGCAGCCGTACCAGCCGATCATCGCGGCGCCGATGCCCGAGGTGATATGGTCGTAGCCCGGCGCGACGTCGGTGGTCAGCGGCCCGAGCGTGTAGAAAGGCGCCTCGTCGCAGACTTCGAGCTGCTTTTCCATGTTCTCCCGGATCAGATGCATGGGCACGTGGCCGGGACCTTCGATCATGGTCTGCACGTCGTGTTTCCAGGCGATTTGCGTGAGTTCGCCGAGGGTTTCGAGTTCGGCGAACTGGGCCGCGTCGTTGGCGTCGGCGATCGAGCCGGGACGCAGGCCGTCGCCGAGCGAGAAGGACACGTCATAGGCCTTCATGATCTCGCAGATTTCCTCGAAGTGCGTGTAGAGGAAACTTTCCTTGTGATGGGACAGGCACCACTTGGCCATGATCGAGCCGCCGCGGGAAACGATGCCGGTGACGCGCTCGGCGGTCAGCGGCACATAGCGCAACAGCACGCCGGCATGGATAGTGAAATAGTCGACTCCCTGTTCGGCCTGTTCGATCAGGGTGTCGCGATATATCTCCCAGTTCAGATCCTCGGCGACGCCGCCGACTTTCTCCAGCGCCTGGTAGATCGGCACCGTGCCGATGGGAAGCATGGAATTGCGGATGATCCATTCGCGGGTTTCGTGAATGTTCTTGCCGGTGGACAGGTCCATCACGGTATCGGCGCCCCACAGCGCCGACCAGACGAGTTTCTCCACCTCTTCCTCGATCGAGGAGGTGACCGCCGAATTGCCGATATTGGCATTGACCTTGACGAGGAAATTGCGGCCGATGATCATCGGCTCGACCTCGGGGTGGTTGATGTTCGCCGGTATGATGGCGCGGCCCCGCGCCACCTCGTCGCGCACGAATTCCGGCGTGATCTCCCGCGGAATCGCCGCGCCGAAGGATTCCCCGGCGTGATAACTCGAATCCTGCCCTGGCAACTGCTGCCGCGCGAGGTTTTCCCGGATCGCGATGTATTCCATTTCCGGCGTGACGATGCCGCGCCTGGCGTAATGCATCTGCGAAACATTGGCGCCCGGCAGCGCCCGGCGCGGCTTGCGCGCGAGCCGGAAACGCAGATGGTCGGCGCTCATCTCGTTCAGGCGCGAGCGTCCGTAGGTCGAAGTCGGCGTCGGCAGTTCTTCGGTGTCGCCCCTTTCCCGGATCCATTTGGCCCGCACCGGCTCCAGCCCCCGATGCAAGTCGATGGCCGCGTCGGGGTCGGTATATGAACCGGACGTATCGTAGAGGCGTACCGGCGGGTTGGGCTCCTCGCCGCTGCTCGTGGGAGTGGGCGTCAGGGAAATCTCACGCATGGGAACGCGCAGATCCGGTCTGCTGCCGCTGACGTGAATCTTCCGGGAATTGGGGAAATGCCGGCCGAGTTCGGTGTCCAGACCGGAAATCCGGTCTATAAACTGTAACTGTTCGGGGGTTGCGCTCATCTGTACTCCTGACTTCCTTAGGTTATCATGCCCGCTCCCGTGTTCAAAAACGGGCCTGGCATCCGCCTTCCGTTCAATCACTCATTACCAAGGCAGGTCCTTACGATGACGAATTTCATCAAGTCCTCACTCATTTTGCTGGCGCTGAGCCTGGCATCCTGGCCGGCATCCGCCGACGATCTTTTCGACATTCTGCAACTCGCGCTGGACAACGATCCCGTATTGCGTCAGGCGGAGGCTTCCTACCGCTCCAATCGCGAGACCATGATCCAGACCCGCTCGGCGCTGTTGCCCAACCTGGGCGCCGGCGGCGGAACCTCGCGGCTGACGAGCGGGCCAACTTCCAATATCTACCGGGACGTGACCAATCCGATTACCGGCGAATCCATGCGCGTGGTGGTGCAAAGAGAGCACAGTTTCAGCAACGGCGTAAACAACCACAACTGGGGCATCAGTCTGAACCAGAGCGTGCTCAACCTGGCCAACTGGTACAACTTCCAGAGCGCCAGGGCGACCAACCGGGCCGCCGCGGTCAACCTCGCCGCCCAGGAACAGGAACTGATCATGCGCGTGGCCACGGCCTACTTCGACGTCTTGCGCGCGCTCGACCTGCTGGAAGTGAATATCCAGGAAGAGGAAGCCGCCCAGCGCTCCTTCGAACAGACCAGCCAGCGCGAGGAAGTCGGGCTGGTGGCGATTACCGATGTCTACGACGCCCAGGCGGCATACGATCTGGCGCGCAACACCACGATTCTGCAAGCCGATATCCTGCGTTCGCGCTATGAAGTGCTGGAAGCCATCACGGGCCAGTCGCATCCGGAAATCGACGTGTTGCGCGACGACTTTCCCATTCTCGACGTGGAAGGCAGCCTGGAGGAATGGGAGTCCCAGGCGATGGAAAACAGCCTGGCGGTGACGGCGGCGGAATTCAATCTCGAGGCCTCGCGCAGGACCTTGCAGGCGCGCAAGTCGGATCGCCTGCCGACGATAGACTTCATCGGCCAGTTCGGCCACTTCGCGACTCAGCCGATCGTCAGCCAGGGCATCCAGATCGGCGGCGGCTCAAGCGACCGCACCTCGCTTGCGCTGAACCTGTCGATTCCGATCTACAGCGGCGGCGCGATGCGTTCGCGCCAGCGGGCGGCGGAATACGGCGTCATGGCCGCCGAGGAATCGCTCGAACTGACCGAACGGCAACTGATCCAGAACATCCGCAACGCATACCGCCGCGTAGCCACGGACGTGCTCGTGATCGCCCAGCGCCAGCAGTCGATCACCTCGGCGCAAAGCTCGCTCGAAGCGACGGAACTCGGCGCCGAAGTCGGCACCCGCAATATCGTCGAGGTGCTGCGCGCCCGCGAAATCCTCTTCCGCGCCCTGCGAGCCTACGCGGACTCCCGCTACAACTACGTAATCGACAGCCTGATCCTCAAACAGGTAGCCGGCATCCTCACTCCCCAGGACATCATCCAACTCAACAACTGGCTGCAGGAGGGTGAGTAATTCAGGTTATGTGGCCTCGATCCGTCGCCGCCGGGTGGCAGGGGGTATAGCGGACGCCGTAAATACATCCATGTAGGCTTCGCGTTCGGCATCCATGCCTCACACGCCCGCTATACCCCCTGCCACCCGGCGGCGACTCACACTGATGGATCGACAAAATCACTGGGTTGAAAATGAACAGCAAACTCCCGGAAGTAGGCACTACCATCTTTACCGTCATGTCGCGGATGGCGGCGGAGTGTGGGGCTATAAATTTGTCGCAGGGGTATCCGGATTTTGATTGTCCGGAGCGCTTGCGGGAACTTGTGGCCGAGCGGCTCAATGGCGGCTGCAATCAGTATCCGCCGATGGCCGGGGTAATGGAGTTGCGCGAGCGGATCGCGGAGAAAGTGGCGGCGCATTACGGGTTCAGTCCTGATCCGGAGACTGAAATCACCGTCACCTCGGGGGCCACCGAGGCCGTGTTTGACGCCGTACAGGCCGTCGTGCATCCGGGCGACGAGGTGATCCTGTTCGATCCTGCCTACGACTGTTACGAACCCGCCGTGCAACTCGCCGGCGGCACGGCCGTGCGCCTGCCCCTGACCCAGCCCGACTACGGCGTCGACTGGGATCTCGTGGCCGGGAACATCAACGATCGCACTCGCGTAATCATGATCAACAGTCCGCATAATCCCTGCGGCTCAATCCTCGAACCGGCCGATCTCGACCGACTCGCCGAATTGATCCGGGGCCGGGAAATTTATGTGGTTTCGGACGAAGTCTACGAGCACATGGTGTTCGACGGCCTCGGCCATGCCAGCGTCGCCGCCCACAAGGAGTTGAGCGCATCGAGTTTCGCGATTTTCTCCTTCGGCAAGACCTACCATGCCACCGGCTGGAAGCTCGCCTATTGCATTGCCCCGCCGGCGCTGACCGAAGAGTTTCGCAAGGTGCACCAGTTCGTCACCTTCACCAGTTCCAGTTTCGTGCAATACGCCATCGCCGATTTCATGGCCGAATGTCCAGAACACGCCTGGGAACTGCCGCGCTTCTATCAGCGCAAGCGCGACCTGTTCTGCGAATTGATGGCGCCTTCGCGTTTCCGTTTCACGCCATCCAGAGGCACGTATTTTCAACTTGCGGATTATTCGGCGATTTCCGACCTTCCCGACCGGGAATTCGCCAACTGGCTCACCCGGGAGATCGGCGTGGCGGCCATTCCCTTTTCGCCTTTCTATCGCACGCCCTCCGGCGCGCGCCACATCCGATTCTGTTTCTGCAAGGAAGACGCTACCCTTGAACGTGCGGCGGAAATTCTCCGCCAACTGTGAGGCGTGGCGATGAACGCTGAAGTCGCACTAGACATTCCGGCCCTGGCCGGGCGCATCCGCGAATGGGGCGGCGAACTGGGCTTCCAGCAGGTGGGAATCACCGACATCGACCTGGAAAGCTACCGCGCCCACCTAGAATCCTGGCTCGCCCGGCGGCATCACGGCGAGATGGCCTATATGGCGCGCAATCACGACAAGCGCTGCCATCCCGACAAGTTGCATCCCGGCGCGGCCCGCGTCATCAGCGTACGCATGGATTACGACCATGTGGGAGAGCAGTCGCTGACGCCCATGGCGGAAGGCGATACCGCCTACGTGGCGCGCTACGCCCGGGGCCGCGACTATCACAAGATGATGCGCATGCGCCTGCAGCGCCTGGCGGACCGGATCGAAGCCGAGGCAGGTGGCCATTCCTATCGCGCCTTCGTCGACAGCGCGCCGGTGCTCGAACGGGCGATCGCGGAAAAAGCCGGGCTCGGCTGGATCGGCAAGAACACCATGCTCATCAATCCCGAGGCCGGCTCGTGGTTCTTCCTCGGCGAACTGTTCACCGACCTGCCGTTGCCGGTGGACGAACCCGGCGGCGCCCATTGCGGAACCTGCCGCGCCTGCCTGGACATTTGCCCCACCGGCGCCTTCACCGGCCCCAACAGTCTCGATGCGCGCAAATGCATTTCCTATCTGACGATCGAATTGCGCGGCCCTATCCCCGAAGAATTGCGCGAACCCATGGGCAACCGCATTTTCGGCTGCGACGACTGCCAGATCGTCTGCCCCTGGAACAAGTTCGCGCAAATCTCGACCGAAACCGACTTCGCGCCTAGGCATCAATTGGACACCGCCGGACTGCGCGATCTGTTCGCCTGGAGCGAAGAAGAATTTTTCCAACGAACCGCCGGCTCCCCAATCCGCCGCATCGGCTACGAATGCTGGCTGCGCAACATAGCCGTAGCCCTCGGCAACGCCCCGCCAAGCAAGGCAACCGTCGCGGCCCTGCGCACCCGCCTCCACCACCCCTCGGAACTAGTCGTCGAACACGTCCGATGGGCCTTGGACCGGCAACGACGGATCGAAGTCAACAGCCAATGAAATGGCGGCGATAGTATTGCAGTTCGGCGACTGAATTACGGATGTCCTCGATCGCCTTGTGGCTGCTCATCTTGGTGAAGCCGTGCAGGATTTCGGGTTTCCAGCGGCGCGCGAGTTCCTTGACCGTGCTGACGTCGAGATTGCGGTAATGAAACCAGGCTTCGAGATCCGGCATGTACCGGGCGAGGAAGCGCCGGTCCTGGCAGATCGTGCTGCCGCACATCGGCGAGGAGCCCGGGCTGGTATGGCGTTCGCAAAACGCCAGCGTGCGCCTTTCGGCCTCGGCTTCGTCGATCCGACTCTCCTGGACCCGTTCGATCAGTCCCGAAGCGCGGTGATGCGTCTGATTCCACTCGTCCATGGCTTCGAGCAACGAATCCGGCTGGCGAATCGCGAGCACCGGGCCTTCTTCGATGATTCCAAGTTGCGGGTCGGTGACGAGAGAGGCGATTTCGAGAATCCGGTCGCTGCCCGGGTCCAGCCCGGTCATTTCCAGATCGATCCAGATCAGGTTGAGATTGCTGTCCATGCGGTTTTCCAATGAGGTACGGAAACTGTGACGCCATTGTAACACGCAGAGGTGGGTGTCCCATGATTGACCGGCAATTCTCAATTTGGCGCCTCACCCCCCAGTCATTCTGCGCGGAGCGAAGCGTAGTCGCAGAATCTCTTTCAGTGGCCACGCCCTGAGATCCTGCAACTGCGCGCAGGATGACCGATGTGAACGCGCCCAGCGCCATAATGAGAATTACTGATGATTGACCCTGCCATGGTTGCCTTCACTCCCGCACAACGTGAATATGCAATAATTTCACTCATGGGTGTCCCATTTTCCACCATCCCGTTTTCCACCAGGTCCGGCGGCTAGCGAATGCCGTCCGGACGCAGACTCAGCGAGCGGCAGCAACGCCGCATCGCGGCGCGCCGGGAAGGCCGCTCCGGCGAGGAACGATCCGGCGTCATCATCAGTCACTTCGGCAGGCAACTCGAAGTCGAGGACGCTTCGGGCAAGGTCGTGCGCTGCCATGCCCGCGCCAATCTGCCGCAAGTCGTCACCGGCGACCGCGTAAGCTGGACGCCCGACCAGGCCGACGGCGGCGTGGTCACCGGCCTCGAACCGCGCCGCAACGAATTCGGCCGCGCCGACACCAGCGCCCGCTTCCGGCCTATCGCCGCCAACATCGATTGCGTTCTGACGATGTTCGCGACCGTGCCGGAAACCGAAATGAGCGTGATCGACCGCTACCTCGTGGCGATCGAGAACCTCGGCCTGGAATGCCTGCTCGTGCTCAACAAGATCGATCTGCCGCCGGCGAATCCGCGGGCGCTGGCCCGGATGTCGGCGATCTATCGCGAGCTGGAACTGGAATTGTTCGAACTTTCGGCCTTGACCGGCGCCGGCGTCGATGCGCTCGCGAAGCGGCTCGAGGGGCTCACGGCGGTGGTCGTCGGCCAGTCCGGCGTCGGCAAATCGTCGCTATTGAACCGGCTCGGCAGGCAGTCACTGGCCGAAGTCGGCGAACTCGACGCCTGGCGGCGCGGCGGTACGCATACCACCACGGCCGCGCGGTTGTTCCATCTGCCCGGCTTCGACCTGATCGACTCTCCCGGCGTGCGCGAATTCAGCCTCGGACACCTGGAACCGTCCGAGGTGGTAGACGGTTTCGTCGAATTGAGGTCCCTGGCCGAACATTGTAAATTCCGCGATTGTTCGCATCGCGTCGAACCGGGCTGCGCAATCCGGGCGGCCGCCGAAGACGGCGCAATCAGCGGCGAGCGGCTGCGCAGCTATACGCGGATCGTCGACAACCTGCAACAGCGCAATCAGGCCACACAAGACCGGCCCACGCCATGACCGAAAATCGCCTGCCCCTGATCGTCGAACCGGAAGAACTCGAAGCGGCGTTGCCCGACGAAAATCTGCTGTTGATCACGGTCTGCCAGCCGCGCGTGTATCTGGCCCACCATGTGCCCGGCTCGCTCCTGATCCAGCCCGGAGAACTCGTCTCCGGGATCGAACCCGCTACGGGCAAACTGCCTTCCGCCGAGCGCCTGAGCGAGTTGTTCTCCCGCGCCGGTCTCGCTCCGGAACGGCATGTCGTCGCCATCGACGACGAAGGCGGCGGCTGGGCCGGAAGACTGATCTGGACCCTGGACGTGCTCGGCCATTCGCGCTACAGCTTTCTCAACGGCGGCGTGATCGCCTGGGCGGGCGCCGGACTGCCGCTCGAAAGCGGCCTCCGCGAGGGGGAGGCGCGCCCCTTCGAAGCGGTAATCGACCGCTCGCCGATCGCCGACAAGCAACAGGTGCTCGAACAACTGGACGACCCCGGCAGCATCGTCTGGGACGCGCGTTCGCCCGAGGAATACGCCGGCGTCCGCGTCACCGCCCGCCGCAACGGCCATATTCCCGGCGCGGTTAACCTCGACTGGCTGGAACTGATGGACCGGCACAGGGATTTGCGCCTGCGGCCGCTGGAGGAATTGCGCGGGCGGCTCGCGGAACTGGGCATCGTTCCCGGCAGGAAGATCATTACCCATTGCCAGACGCACCACCGCTCCGGCCTGACCTGGTTCGCCGGCAAGGCGCTCGGCCTCGATATCCGCGCTTACGATGGCTCCTGGTCGGAATGGGGCAACGCCGACGATACGCCAGTGGAAAACTGAGCCGATGCAGCGCCTGTTCGTGCTCCTGCAATACCTGCTGCCCCAGCGGCTGCTGACCTCGGTCGCCGGCGCCCTCGCCCGCGGCGAAGCCCCCGCCGGGCTCCTGATTCGCCTCTTCATCCGCCGCTATCGCGTGGACATGAGCGAGGCGCTCGATCCCGACCCGTCGAGCTACCGCAATTTCAACGAGTTCTTCACCCGCGAACTCAAACCCGGCGCGCGCCCACTGGCGAACGAGGCCGACGCAATACTCTGCCCCGCCGACGGCGCCGTCAGCCAACTCGGGCCGATCCACGGCGAAAGACTTCTGCAGGCCAAGGGCCGCCATTTCGAATTGCAGGACCTGCTCGGCGGCGACGCCGAACTGGCGCGAACGCTGGACGGCGGACATTTCATTACCATCTACCTGTCGCCGCGCGACTACCACCGCGTGCACATGCCCACGCAAGGCCGCCTGCTGCAAACCCGCCACATCCCGGGCAAACTATTCTCAGTAAACGAGACAAGCACGGCACTGATCCCCAACCTGTTCAGCCGCAACGAACGCCTGATCAGCATATTCAAGGGCGACCGCGGCCATTTCGCGGTAGTAATGGTAGGCGCAATGATCGTAGCCGGCATCCGCACCGTATGGGACGAACCCGGCCGCGAAGGCCGCTCGCGCGCGCCCGAACAAAACTTCGCGGACCATGGGCCAACGCTGGCCGTGGGAGCGGAAATGGGCCGCTTCGAACTGGGTTCCACAGTAATTCTGCTATTCCCACCCGACACAATAAAACTAAACCCCGACCTGACCCCGGAAGACAGCGTAAGAATGGGCCACAAAATCGGCCAATTTTTGCCGAAGAATAGTTTCAGTGGCATTAATCGGGCCCGCACAATGTGAGTCGCCGCCGGGTGGGCGGTGTGCAGCGGGCGTGTGAG
>JAJDYJ010000018.1 GCA_022822865.1 Pseudomonadales bacterium
ATCAATGCCCACCCGTGTAATATCGGTCATGGTCCGCTCCGTTGTTGAAAAACCCAAAGTCATTTTGGCCTTCGAGGCCGTTGAAATGAAGCGGGGCGGACCATCCCATCAGGGACGTATTTACGGCGTCCGCTGCACACAGCCCGCCAGATGGCGACGATTCGAAGCCACAAGCCGAACGCTTTTACATACGGTATACTTGCCGCGTCGCCCCGACTCCACTTTCCGACTCACGCAGCAAAGGTTCCTCACTTGACCATCTGGCTTACCGGAATCGCATGTCTGGCCCTCGGGCTCGTTATCGGCGCCGCCTTCGCCAGCAGGCTCGGCGGCGGACCCGCGCGCGTACGCGAACTCGAGGACCAGTTGCGGCGCCTGCGCGAAAGCGACCGGGAATACCGGGAAAGCGTTTCCGAGCATTTCAGCACCACCGCCGAACTCGTCAAGCACATGACCGAAAGCTACAAGGACGTGTACCAGCATCTCGCCACCGGCGCCCAGTCCCTTTGCTCCGCCGAAGTCGCCAGCCGACTGCTGCCGACCAATTCCGACTCGGTGTTCGAAGGCAGCGTTTCGGAACCCGGGGAAATCGGCGTGCTGCCGCCCAAGGACTACGCCACGAAACAGGATCCGTCGCGCAAAGGCGCGCTCGCAGAGGATTTCGGCCTCGAAAAGCCGAAACTCGAATCCGAAGACGATCAGATCGCAGGCGAGCAGAACTCCTGAATCCGGGGTCGCCCCACAGCCGATGACCGCCTACAATCTTACCCATCTGAAGCAGCTCGAAGCGGAGAGCATCCATATCATCCGCGAAGTCGCCGCTGCCTTCGAAAATCCCGTGATGCTGTACTCCATCGGCAAGGACTCGTCGGTGATGCTGCATCTGGCGCGCAAGGCGTTTTATCCCGGCCGGCTTCCCTTCCCGCTGCTGCACGTGGATACCGGCTGGAAATTCCGGGAGATGATCGCCTTTCGCGACGCCCAGGCGAGAAAACTCGGCCTCGACCTGATCGTGCACAGGAACGAGGAAGGCATAAAGGCGGGAATCAATCCCTTCGATCACGGCAGCGAAAAGCACACCGACATCATGAAAACCCAGGCGCTGAAGCAGGCCCTGAACGAGCATCGCTTCGACGCCGCGTTCGGCGGTGCGCGCCGGGACGAGGAAAAATCGCGCGCCAAGGAACGCGTATTCTCCTTCCGCGACGGCAACCACGTGTGGGACCCGCGCAACCAGCGGCCCGAGTTGTGGAACCTCTACAACACGCATATCAACAAGGGCGAGAGTATCCGTGTGTTCCCGCTGTCGAACTGGACTGAACTCGACATCTGGCAATACATCTATCTGAACGATATCGACATCGTGCCCCTGTATTTCGCCAAACGCCGTCCGGTGGTCGATGTCGACGGGGTGGATATTCTTGTCGACGACGACCGCATGCCCTTGCGCAAGGATCAGCCGGTGACCATCAAGAAGGTGCGCTTCCGCACCCTGGGTTGTTATCCGCTGACCGGGGCTGTGGAATCCGATGCGGAGTCCTTGCCCGACATCATCCGTGAAATGCTGCTGACCACGAGTTCGGAGCGCCAGGGCCGGCTGATCGATTCGGATCAGGCAGCCTCGATGGAACAGAAAAAGCGCCAGGGATATTTCTAGGTGAACCAGCATCCCGAACACGCCATGGCCGACATCAAGGCCTATCTGGCGCAACACGAGCGCAAGGAATTGCTGCGTTTTCTCACTTGCGGCAGCGTCGACGACGGCAAGAGCACCCTGATCGGACGCCTGTTGCACGATTCCAAGCTGATCTACGAAGACCAGCTCGCAGCCATCGAGGCCGACAGCCTCAGATCGGGCAATCTCGACGGCAAGCTCGACCTGTCGCTACTCGTGGACGGGCTGCAGGCGGAGCGCGAGCAAGGCATCACCATCGACGTCGCCTACCGCTATTTTTCCACGGCCAGGCGCAAGTTCATCATCGCCGACACCCCCGGCCACGAACAATACACGCGCAACATGGCCACCGGCGCCTCGAACTGCGATCTCGCGATCATCCTGATCGACGCACGCCACGGCGTATTGACCCAGACCCGGCGGCACAGCTTCATCGTTTCCCTGCTCGGCATCCAGCGCATCATCGTCGCCGTGAACAAGATGGACCTGGTCAAATACTCCGAAGAGGTATTCAATCGCATCCGCGACGAGTATCTCGAATTCAGCGCCAGACTCGAAGGCGTCGAGCCGCGATTCATTCCCCTGTCGGCCAAGCATGGCGACAACGTCGTTCACGCAAGTCCGAACATGCCCTGGTACGGGGACAAGCCGTTGATGACGATGCTGGAAACCGTGGAATTGTCCGCCAACCGCAACTTTTCGGACTTCCGCTTTCCCGTCCAATACGTCAACCGGCCGAACCAGAATTTCCGCGGCTACTGCGGCACCGTGGCCTCGGGCGTCGTGCGCAAGGGCGACGATGTCGTCGTGCTGCCTTCCGGCCGCAAGAGCAGAATCAAGTCCATCGTCACCTTCGATGAGGAACTCGAACTGGCCTTTGCCAACATGGCGGTGACCTTGACGCTGGAAGACGAGATCGACATAGGCCGCGGCGACCTGCTGGCCCACCCCGACAACCGTCCCGCCGGCGGAAAGCAGTTCGACGCCACCGTGGTGTGGATGGCCGAGCAGCCGCTATTGCCCGGCGTGCAATACGAATTCAAGCTCGGCGCACGCACGGTCACCGGTACGGTCAAGTCCGTGCGCCATGTAATCGACATCGCCAGTCATGTCGAACGTCCGGCCACGAGGCTGGACCTGAATGAAATCGGCCGGCTCGACATCGTTCTGGAAGAGACCGTCCATTTCGACAGCTATCGTGAAAACCGCGCTACCGGCAGCTTCATCGTGATCGACCGGTTGAGCAATGTGACCGTGGGCGCCGGCATGATTCATTGCGAGCAGAGCCGCAGCCCCCGCCCGGTTCACTCCGGCGGTCATGTGAGCGTAGAGGAACGCGCCGCGCGCTACGGCCAGCGCCCCGCCACCATCATGTTCATCGGCATTTCAGGATCAGGCAAATCGACTCTCGCCCATGCGCTCGAACGCCGGTTGTTCGATCTCGGCCGCTTCAGCACCGTACTCGACGGCAAGACCATGCGCCTGGGCATCAGCCGGGACCTGCCTCACGACGCTGAAGGCAGGGCCGAGAACCTGCGCCGCAGCGCCCATGTCGCCCGCTTCCTGAACGATTCGGGCTTGATTTGCTGCGCGGCGTTCGTGGCGCCGAACGAGGATTCGCGGGAACACGCCATCAGTGTTATCGGCCGGCAGAACTGCTACCTCGTCTGGCTCAATCCGCCGCTGGACATCTGCATGCAGCGCGACCCCAGCGGGCTGTATGCCGCCGCCCGCGAAAACGAATCGGCCCATGTGCCCGGCCTGACTTTCCCCTATCGGGCGCCGGCCGAGCCGCAACTGGAACTCGATACCAGCGCGCTGTCGGTCGAGGAGTGCGTCGACCGCGTGATGGCGCTGATGGAAGAAAAACAGATAGTTTAGGCCGGATTGGGCACGTCGATGAACTCGTGTCCGATACCGAACAACTCGGCCAGATGCCCGCCCAGGGCCTGTACGCCATATCGTTCCGTGGCGTGATGGCCGGCCGCCAGATAGTGCAGACCCGACTCCCGGGCCGCATGCACGGTCTGCTCCGAAATTTCCCCGCTCAGATAAGCATCGACACCCGCGGTTGCAGCCTGTTCGATATAGCCCTGTGCCGCGCCAGTGCACCAGGCCAGCGTCTCGACCGCGTGGTCGCCGCCGCGGATTGCGAGCGGCGCCTGGCCCAGGGATTCGGCCAGTTGTTCTTCGAAACCTTCCAGTCCAAGCGGCTCCGCAAGCCTGCCGCGCAATACCAGCGGAAAGCCGTCGTGGCGGTGGATATCGCCTTCGATCCGCAAACCCAGCCGGCGTGCGAGTTGCACGTTATTGCCGAATTCCTCGTGTACGTCGAGCGGCAGGTGAAAGGCGACCAGGCTGAGATCGTATTCAAGCAGGGCGGCGATGCGCTGTTTGCGATAGCCCTTGATCACCGGGCTCTCACCTTTCCAGAAATAGCCGTGATGGACCAGCAGCGCGTCGGCCCCGGCGGCGGCCGCGCGTTCGATCAATTCGCCGCAGGCAGTGACGCCGGAAACGATCTTGCCGATGCGTGACCGGCCCTCGACCTGCAGGCCGTTGGGACAATAGTCGCTGAACTGTTCCGGCCGCAGCAGCGCATTGCACTCGGCGCAAAACTCCCGCAGACTCACGGCCATCACGAAATCTCCCATCTCCGGCGCGCGGCCATGATAGCATGCGCCTTGAGGGTGAATTTGATGAGCCGTTTCCTGCGTTTGGCGAACTTTGCCGGCTGGCCGGCAATGTGCGGCGTATTGATCGCGGTGGTCGCCCTGCAATTCTTCGAGTTGCGTGAAATCAGCAACTCGCTCGATGAACTGGCGCAAAATGGCGAGATTTCGCCGCCCGATTACTTTGACGCCATTGCCAGGGCCGGCGCGTCGGTGGTCAGCATCAGCGCCACCCGGGTCAATGTCGAGGCCATCGAACGCGCCGGCGACGACCGCGTCGATCTCTATCTCGGCGAGCAGGAAAGTCTCGGCTCGGGCGTCATCATGGATGCGCGCGGTTTTATCCTGACCAATCTGCATGTCGTCGACACTCTGTTCGACGCCTTCGACGCTACCGTCACCATGAGCGACGACCGCCGCACCCCTGCCAAGGTCATCGCCCTGGACGAAACCCACGATCTGGCGGTGCTGCATATCAACATGGACGACCTGACGCCGATTTCCGTGGGCGATGAAGCCGAACTCGCCGTCGGTGACGTGGTGTTCTCGATCGGTTATCCGCATAACATCGGCCAGTCGGTTACCCGGGGCATTGTCAGTTCTCTCGGCCACGATCTCGATTTCTCCGTCAACATGATCCAGACCGACGCCGCCATCAATCCGGGCAGTTCCGGCGGCGCGCTGATCGATGCCAATGGCGCCCTGGTAGGCATCAATTCGTCGATACTGTCCGAGTCGGGCAATTTCGAAGGCATTGGTTTTGCCACGCCGGCCGCGGTAGCGATCGGTGCGGCGCAGGAACTCGTGGCCGAGGCCATCGCCACCAACTCGGGCTATCTTGGCGTGCTGACCGGCGAAGCGCTCACCGCCCAGTCGAGCGAACTTTTCTTCGGAGTCGATCATATCCGCGGCATGCTGGTGGAAAGTGTCGACGAAGGCGGCGCCGCGGCTCGGGCCGGCATCCTGCCGGGTGATGTGATTACCGCCATCAACGACACCACAGTGATTGACGACGAAAGCATCGTCATGGAAGTTCTCGAGAAAAAGCCCGGCGATATCGTGCGGGTGCAGGTGTATCGCGAAGGGCGCACGCTCGAATTCGAGGCCGCCCTCGGCTTTGGGCAAGCGATTTTATTTGATCCCTAGGAGCCTGCGCACAATCAATCAGGCAGGCGGTACTCCGCGGACCTTGCGTGGGCGTAAAGATTTTCGTTGCGGCCGAATTCCGCCGCCGTAACCGCGAGCGTGGCGGCTCCCGCCGCCGAGCAGTGGATTATCGAACTGCGCTTCTGGAAATCGGGCACGCCAAGCGCCGATGAGAAGCGCGCCGTACCCGAGGTCGGCAAAACATGGCTGGGACCGGCGCAATAGTCACCGAGCGCTTCCGCGCTATAGCGACCCATGAAGATGGCGCCCGCATGTTCGATATGTTCGAGCAGAGCCTGCGGATTTTCGACCGATAATTCGAGATGTTCGGGCGCGATGCGGTTGCTGACCGCCGCGGCCTGTTCGAGATCGTCGGCGAGAATGAACAGTGCGCGATCGTTGATGCTCGCCGCGATGATGTCGCGGCGCTCCATGTCAGGAAGATGGCGCCGCATGGCTTCGGCCACCGCTTCCAGGTAGGCGGCGTCCGTGGCGATCAGGATCGATTGCGCCTGCTCGTCGTGTTCGGCCTGGGAGAAAAGATCCATGGCGATCCAGTCGGGATCGGTGCCGCCGTCGCAGATCACGGTCAACTCGGTAGGTCCGGCAATCATGTCGATTCCCACTTCGCCGAAGACGAGTTTTTTCGCGACCGTGACATAGATATTGCCGGGGCCGGCGATCTTGTCGACTTTCGGCACGGTCCCGGCGCCATACGCCATGGCGCCGATAGCCTGGGCGCCACCGATGGTATACAGGCGGTCCACGCCGGCCAGCGCCGCCGCGGCGAAAACCATATCGTTGCCCACGCCCCGGGCAAGCGGAACCGTGGCGATAATCTCGCGCACGCCGGCGACGCTTGCCGGAATCGCGAGCATCAGCACCGAAGACGGATAACTCGCCTTGCCCCCGGGCACGTAGATGCCGACCCGTTCCAGGGCGCTGACCTTCTGCCCGTAGACCGAACCGTCGTCTTCGGCGTATTGCCAGGAATCCTGTTTCTGCGCTTCGTGGTAGCGGCGGATGCGTTCGGCGGCATGACGCATGGCCGCGGCGCTCGCCGCCGGCAACCGCGCCAGCGACTGTTCCATCCGGTCGCGTTCCACCGTCAGTCCGGCCATGTCCGGGGCATCGAGTCCGTCGAAGCGGCGCGTATATTCGAGTATCGCTTCATCTCCTCGCGATCGGGTGTCATCGAGAATGGCGCGCACTTGCTCCGTTACCTGTTCGCTCACCAGCATTTGCCGGTCGAGCGCGATGGCCAGCCGATCACTGAAATCGGGTTGCGAGGCGACAAGAAAACTGATGTCCAGTGCAGGCTCGTTCATGGGAAATTCTTCAGCCGGCGCGGTCAAACGCTATGCCGCTTCGCGCTGGCGGCAAGCCTTTCGAGTATAGCGCGGATCAGCCGGCTCTTGATCTTCATGGAGGCCTTGTTGACGATGACCCGGGAACTGATCTCGGCGATGGTTTCCCTGGGCTCGAGACCATTGGCGCGCAAGGTGTTGCCGGTGTCGACGATATCGACGATGGCGTCCGCCAGTCCCATGGCGGGCGCAATTTCCAGCGCACCGTTCAGCTTGATCAATTCCACCTGCCGGCCCTGTTCGGCGAACCAGCGCTTGGCGATGCCGGTGAATTTCGTGGCCACCCGCAGCCGGGCGCCGGGAGCGGGAGCCTGCGTGGGCGCCGCGATCATCAGCCGGCAGTGCGCAATGCCGAGGTCGAGCGGTTCGTACAACCCTTCGCCGCCGTATTCGAGCAGCATGTCCTTGCCGGCAACGCCCATATCGGCGGCGCCGTTTTCGACATAGACCGGAACGTCCGAGCCGCGCATCACGAGCAGGCTCACCTGCTCGTGGCTGGTGGCGAATTTCAACTTGCGGCTGTTGCGCATGTCCTCCAGCGGTTCGATCCCCGCCTCGCGCAACAGCGGCAGGGTTTCCTCGAGAATCCTGCCCCTGGTCAGAGCGATGATTACCGTTTCGGTTGCTGAACTCATGGTCGTACCCTAACGCACGGGAATGCGGCTGATCCTGGCGCCGAGAGATTGCAGTTTTTCCTCGATGCACTCGTAGCCGCGGTCGATGTGATAGATGCGGTCCACCGTGGTCTCGTTCTCGGATACCAGGCCGGCGATGATCAGACTGGCCGAGGCGCGAAGATCCGTCGCCATTACCGGAGCGCCGTTCAGACTCTCGACGCCTTCGACGATCACGGTATTGCCTTCGACGCGAATGCTCGCGCCCATCCGGTTCATCTCATGCACGTGCATGAAGCGGTTCTCGAATACCGTCTCGGTGATCGAACCGGTGCCCGCCGCCACCGCGTTCAAGGCCGTGAACTGGGCCTGCATGTCGGTGGGAAAGGCCGGATACGGCGCCGTGCGCAACGATACCGCCCGCGGCCGCCGGCCGCGCATGTCGAGTTCGATCCAGTCTTCACCCACGCATAGCGAGGCGCCGGCCTGTTCGAGTTTGCTCAATACCGATTCGAGAGCATGCGGGCTGGTGTCCTTGACCTTGATATGGCCCCGGGTCGCGGCGGCGGCTATCAGATAGGTACCGGTTTCGATGCGGTCCGGCATGACGGCGAAACTGCAGCCATGCAATTCGTCGACGCCGTTGACCACGATCGTATCCGTGCCGTGACCCCTGATATCGGCGCCCATCATGTTGAGACAGGTGGCGAGGTCAACGACTTCAGGTTCGCGGGCGGCGTTCTCGATGATCGTCTGACCTTCGGCCAGGGTAGCCGCCATCATCACGTTTTCGGTGCCGGTCACGGTTACGATGTCCATGAAGATATGCGAGCCCTTCAGTTTGCCCTCGGACCGGGCGCGGATGTAACCGTTCTCGACTTCGATGACGGCGCCCATGGACTTCAGCGCCGCAATATGCTGATTCACCGGCCGGCTGCCGATTGCGCAACCTCCGGGGAGCGCCACTTCGGCCTGGCCGTAACGCGCGAGCAAAGGGCCCAGCACGAGGATCGAAGCGCGCATGGTGCGGACGAGTTCGTAAGGCGCGTTGAGATTCCCGATCGTGCTGCTGTCGACCTGCACGTTCATCTTCTCGTCCACGACGCGCTGCACCCCCATGCAGCCGAGCAGTTCAAGCATCGTGGTGATGTCGAACAGGTGCGGCATGTTGCAGACCTTCACCGAATCGTGGGTCAGCAGGCTCGCGGCAAGCACGGGCAACGCCGAGTTCTTCGCCCCGGCTATGCGTATCTCGCCCTCGAGGTTGACGCCCCCATTGATGTGTAATCTGTCCATCGGATTCGAACCGCCGAAAGGGCTCAGGTTTCGTCCGGCGCCTTGAGCTTCATGGATACAGCGTGTATCGCGCCACTGGCTATATGGTCGCCGAGAATCGCGTAGACCTTCTGCTGTCGCTTGACGGCGTTCAGGCCGGCAAAGGCCGGGCCTGCGGCCGTGACCATGAACTTGCCGTCGCCGCCGCTTACCTCGATCTCGCAATCCGGCAGGTCCGCCCGCAAGAGGCGGGCGATTTCATCGCAGTCCACAACAAGGCCCCCGTCTATTGCCAGTTGTCGAGCACGGCTTCGATGTCGTTGCCGTGCTGGGTCATCAAGGCGCTGAACTGGGTGAAATACTGACGCCCGAGATTGATTCCGGCCAGGCTGAGATTACGCAACTTCCATTCGTTGCCGTCGGCCAGGAACATCTGGTACTGAAACAGCACGGTCTGGGCGCCCCCGCCGGTCAACTCCATGGTGACGATCGTGCTTTGCGGCGAGTCGCGTTCGGGATTCTCCGATGGCAGGAAGTTCACTTCCTGGTCGGCATAGGTCAGCAGGGCCGCGCCATAGAAGCGCGTGAGATTGCTGCGCAGGATCCGGCCGAAGCGCTGCTTCTGCTCGTCGCTCGCGGCGTCCGCGAAGCGGTTCATGACCACTTCCGCCACCACGTTGAAGTCGACGAAGCGGTCGAGCACGTCTTCCACGCCGGAATAGTACGCCTCGCTGTCGGAAGTGAAGAGATGCCGGGTGTCCCTTACCTGCCGCAAGAGCGTTTCCACCGCCAGTTGCGCGGTTTCCAGCGCCGTCATCTCCTGCGCGAGACCCGGAGCGTAGCCTGCCGCGAACAGCATCAGCGCGCATAGTGTTTTGGTCATTTTTTGCATGGGCGCCAGTGTACATGAATTGCCCCCGCCGATAAATTCCCACTTGCAAAGCGTTTGAAACAACCTTCTAATTGGGCGCTTGTTTTCGACCCGGCGGATTCCGCGGTTCATGTTTCTTGACATTCTCTTCATCGTCCTCGGCTTTATCGGACTTGCCTGGGGCGCAAACATGTTCGTCTTCGGGGCCTCGGCGCTGGCCCGCAATCTGGGGGTATCCCCGCTTCTCATCGGCCTGACCATCGTTGCATTCGGCACTTCCGCGCCGGAGTTCTTTTCCTCCGCGATCGCGTCCCTCAACGGCGAACCCGAACTCGCCGTGGGCAACGCGCTCGGTTCCAATCTGTTCAACGTGGGCATCGCGCTCGGAGTGGCGGCGATGGTCGCGCCGCTGACGCCGCCGCCGACCCTTATGCGCAAGGAAATCGCCGCGATGCTGCTCGTTACCGTCGTAACCGGCCTGCTGTTCGTGGATCTTTATCTGGGCTGGTTCGACGCCGTTGTGCTCATCGTCATCGCCGTATTCTTCATTCGCAAGCTGATGCTGCCGAAGGTCCAGAGCGAGCCTTCGCAGGTGCTTGACGAATTGGACATCGAGCCGGTCAGCAATCTCAAGGCATCGTTCTTCCTGCTGTTGGGACTTGTATTGCTGGTAGTCAGTTCCCAGGCCCTGGTGCTGGCCGCAAGTTCAATAGCCATGATTCTCGGCGTAAGCACCGGCGTTATCGGCCTCACCGTCGTCGCGCTCGGAACCAGCCTTCCCGAACTGGCGCTGTCGGTGACCTGCGCGCTCAAGGACGAGGACGAACTGGCCATCGGCAACATCCTCGGTTCGAACATCATGAACCTGCTCGTCGTGTTGCCCTTTCCCGGCCTGCTGGCGGCCGGACCGCTGGAACCGCGCTTTCTTTACCTCGACTTCATGGCGGTATTGCTGATCTGTTCGGTGCTGTCGCTGTTCTGCTACATCAGCATCAGGCGCGGGAAAGGGATCGGCCGCCTCGGCGGACTGACCTTGTTGTTAATCTATTGCGGCTGGTTTACGTTAATGTTGCAACATACCTGAGCGTGATCGGCCCGACCTCGTCATGAACAAGAAATTTCCCTTTATCGACAGCGCCTTGCGCACGATCGAGATCGAGCGTTCGGCATTGGCGGAATTGCCGGAACGAATCGGCCCCGAGTTCGAGCAGGCGTGCCGGATCATGCTCGATTGCAGCGGCCGCGTGGCGGTGACCGGCATGGGCAAGTCGGGCCACATCGGCAACAAGATCGCCGCCACGCTTTCCAGCACCGGCACGCCGGCGTTTTACGTTCATCCGGCCGAGGCCGCCCATGGCGATATCGGCATGATCACCGGCGCCGACGTGGTGCTGGCGATCTCCAATTCCGGCGCCACCGCGGAAATCATCGCCTTGCTCCCGATGCTGGGCCGCCGCGGCATTCCGCTGATCGCCATGACCGGCGAGGCCGGTTCCGAACTTGCCCGATCCGCCACGGTCAATCTCGATGCGAGCGTGCGCGAGGAAGCCTGTCCCCTGGGTCTGGCGCCGACCTCGAGCACCACCGCGGCGCTGGTGCTCGGCGACGCACTGGCCATGTCACTCCTCGAAGCGCGGGGTTTCAGCATTGATGACTTCGGACACCTGCATCCCGGAGGGGATCTCGCTACGCGTCGCCGCCTGCTCGTAAAGGTCAAGGATGTCATGCATCCGGGCGGCGAGATTCCATGGGTGCGCGCCGGAACTTCCCTCACCGAAGCCCTGCGCGAGATCAGCGCCGGAGGCTTCGGGCTGACAACGATCACAGGCGCCGACAAGCGCGTGACCGGCGTTTTCACAGACGGCGACTTGCGCCGCGCCATCGACGCCGGCCGCGACATCGCCCGGACCCGGGTCGATGAAGTCATGTCGAAAAACTTCGTCCATATCGATGAGAACGCGCTGGCGGCGGAAGCGGCGCGCATCATGCAGGAAGCGAGGGTCTACGTGCTGATCGTCACCGGCGCCGACGGCGAGCCGAGCGGGATCGTGAAGATGCACGATCTGCTGCAGGCCAACGTGGTTTAGGCCGGCCGGTGAAATTCAATTGCGGCGAAGGGGAGGCGCGCAGGCGGGCGGCGTCGATTCGGGCGCTCGGACTCGACGTCGACGGCGTACTCAGCGACGGGCGTCTCTACTTTTCAAGCGCGGGCGAGGAGATGAAGGCCTTCCATGCGCTCGACGGCCATGGCCTGAAGATGCTCATGCAGGCCGGACTGGAAGTAGCGATCATCACCAGCCGCTCCTCGCCCATCCTTGCGCGGCGCTGCAAGGACCTCGGCATTGCCCATCTTTACCAGGGCGCGGAAGACAAGCTCGCGGCGCTGGCGGATTTCCTTGCCGCCGCCGGCCTCGAAGCCGGTCATTTCTGTTTCGTCGGGGACGACCTGATGGACTTGCCCGTGCTACAGGCCGCCGGCCTCGCCTGCTCGGTTCCTGACGGACACGAGGACGTGCGCAGCCGCGTACATATCGTGACTTCCGCCCCCGGCGGCAAGGGCGCGGTGCGTGAAATCACCGATTTCCTGTTACGCTGCCAGCAGGCTTACGAACAGTTCCTGCCGTCCTGAGGCGCTCCGTCGCTGTCGGGAGGCGGAGGGTTCAGCGGACGCCGTAAATACATTGTTCAATCATTGACTTCGGGTAGGTTTGTACATGCCGTCCCTGGCGCGAGTCTGTCGGCTTCGATAAACCCCAGCCTTGCCATCCCTGGCAAGTCGTTCGGCCCTCAAGAAGCTACGCTTCTTGTCGGCTGCGCCGACCGGGCCTCACCCATGTCTCGCACGCCCGCTGAACCCTCCGCCTCCCGACAGCGACTCACATCGTGCAAAACTGAGACTCTGTTCCCCTTCGGTCGTTCAGCAAGCATTCCTATTCATGCTAGACTTTTTGGTCTTACAATGGACTTTCGCTACTGTGGCCGTATTGAAACGAACGCTGATTCCCCTGGCGGCGGCCATCGTGGTGGCGCTGGCGGCCATGGGTGGCCTGGAAACCATGCAGGAATCGCCACCTTCGCCGACTGCGGAGCTGTCTTACAACGCTTTCGCCGAAGGCGTGGACTTGAAGTTTCACGATGCCGGCGGCGCCATCGCGTACGCGCTGCAGGCGGTCCGCCAGACCCGCTTCAACGACGACAGCGTCGAATGGTCGCGGCCTGCCCTGCAATGGTACGAAGACGGCGAAGCCGACTGGCAGGTCGAAGCTGAACAGGGATTCGTCGCGCCTTCCGGGGACAGTCTGCGCTTAAGCGGCAATGTCGCCCTCTTCCGGCAAGGCGGCGACGAGGTGACGCTCACCACAAGCTTGCTCGATATCGATTTGACCAGCGAGATCCTTTCCACCAACGAGCCGGTGCAGATGATTGCCGACGGACTGCGCCAGGACGCCGCCGGACTCTTACTCAATCTGCCGGAAGACTCCCTGCTCATGCTCGGCGGTGTAAGAGGCAGTCATGTCCGGCCCTGAACGCGCCCGCCTCCTCGCTTGCGCCATGCTGCTATGCTGGGCTGCCGGCGCGCCGGCACTGGAAAACGACAGCGAACAGACGATTGAATGGAGCGCCGACGGCAATTCTTCGATGTCGACCGAGAACGGCGTGCGCAGCTTGCACATGACCGAAAACGTCGCCATTACCCAGGGCAGCCTGGAAATTCACGGCGACGAAGCGCTGCTCGAATACAGCACCGATACCAATGAGCTGAGCCGGGTAACCGTCCAGGGCGCGCCGGCGCGCTACCGCCAGGCGCTCGATGACGACGGCGGCATCGTCTCCGGCAGCGGCGACACCATCCTGTTCTATGAAGACGAAGACGGCAACACCGTAATCGAACTCGTGGGCAATGCCGATATCGCCTCGCGCGACATGAACACCAGTTGCGAAACGATACTCTACGTGACCGAACTCGAACTCATTCGCGCCAGCGGCAATTGTGCGGGGGCCTTCACCCCGGGGAACGACTGAGCCCATGTTGGAAGCAGCCGGCCTGGTCAAGAGTTACCGGGGACGCCAGGTAGTGAACAATGTCTCGCTGCGCATCGGCCGCGGCGAAGTCGTCGGCCTGCTCGGTCCCAACGGCGCCGGCAAGACCACGTGCTTCTACATGATGGTCGGGCTGATCCGACCCGACGCCGGCGACGTGTTCATCGACGGCAACAAGGTCACTTCGCTGCCAATCCACCGCCGCGCCGCCCATGGTCTGGCCTACCTGCCGCAAGACGCGTCGATTTTCCGCACCTTGAGCGTCGAAGAAAACATCCTCGCCATTCTCGAAACGCGCAAGGACCTCGACCGGCAGGCGCGCCGGGATCGTCTCGAAACCCTGCTCGAGGAATTCAACATCGGCCATGTGCGCACGAGCAAGGGCATGAGTCTTTCCGGTGGCGAGCGGCGCCGCACCGAGATCGCGCGCACCCTGGCCACCGACCCGGGCTGTCTGCTGCTCGACGAACCCTTTGCCGGCATCGACCCGATCTCGGTCGCCGACATCAAGCATCTCATCGGCCACCTCAAAGCCAAAGGCATCGGCATCCTGCTCACCGATCACAACGTCCGCGAAACTCTCGACATCTGCGAAAAGGCCTGCATCGTCAGCGAAGGCCGCATCATCGCCGCCGGCACCCCTCCCGAAATCCTCACCAACCAGACCGTCCGCGAGGTCTATCTCGGAGAGCATTTCAAAACCTAGGATGTCTAATCAAAAATTGCTAATCAGTCTCACATGAGTTGAACCCGCACACACGGAGTTGACACAAAAATTTCCGATCATATAGACTGGCACTCGCGATTGTTCCAGTGATCGCGAACAGTAGAAGTCTTTTCTACAGACTAGGGGGAACGCACGACGGGCATTGATGGTCCTCTCGGGGGAGTTACCGCGCCAGATGACTTGGAAATCCGATCATGGCGTTTCCATGAATTCCCGCCCGCAAGTTCTGAAGGAGTATTTTTCGTCGTACATGGAGACGACAATGGATATCGAAGGCAGGAAGTCCATGAATAACCATCCCAAAGCACGCTCGGCACTGTATTCTTCATTGATCGTACTTTGCAGCCTGTTGTTTTCCGCGCAGGTCGCGGCGCAGGATCTCAGCGCAGTATAGCAGGCAAAAATTCGGCAAGCCATCCAGGGCAGTCTCACATCGAAGTCTAGCTACAACGGAGTAGCGGGAATCCCGCGGCACGAACTGTACATGATGCTGTTCGCGGAGATTCTCGTGGCGCCGGAGAGCGCGCCTGGTTTTACCTCGGAAGACTGGGAGATCATTACGAGTCTTCCTTCCCACTCGGACAGGCGGTTTCGGGCCATGACGGATCGGGAAATGGAAACCTTCTGCCGTTTCGTCGAGACGGAAAAGCGCACAAGTGTGGAAGCCGCGGTCGAAGTCGCCACTTACTACAACAAGGCCAAGACAGCTACGGATGAATTGCTGGGGCGTCACTACGACGCCGTTGTCGAAGCGCTGTCGGAACAGTGAGGTGGTCCCACTTTTTTGGACAGTTCCTTAAGGTGTGCTCCAATGCCGACGGGAGGCATGAGCATGGCCAGGAAGAGACGCCGTTTCACGGCGGAGTTCAAGAAGCGCGTGGCGCTGGAAGCGTTGCGCGAACGCG
>JAJDYJ010000038.1 GCA_022822865.1 Pseudomonadales bacterium
CTTCTTCGCGTCGTGCTCCAACTCCGCAAACGTCAACTGCTCCATCGAAACCGCTCCGTCAAACCCCGTGAGCGCATTGTCCCTCACTGGCAACGCTCACGCCAGGACAAAACCGATCTCGACTTGTTCAGACCTTCCCTAGAAATTTCATCGCCGGTTACAACGATGTAAACGATATCGAAGAGTTTGACATCAACTGCAAGAGGTCCAACTGGACCCATACTCACATCCAGAAACAAGTCTGCATGCCGGTTTTTTACGAAAGGGCGTTGGCGGATGCTACCCAGTCTGCCTTTATAACCGGTGATTTTGTCTTTGCGGACAGGTCATTCGTGGCCTTCTCTGCAAGACCGAAATTTGAGCAATTGCAGAACCATATCCTGCAGTTGGCGCTGGAACACCCCGACCTGGTGGATACCCTGCTGGAACTGGGCAGGATCCAGGCGGCCCTGGAAGCCAAGAAGGACGAATGCATGGCCAAGCCCGGATTTCTCGGCATCTTCCGACTCTGCCGCTGACAATTCACGGGACACCCATGGCTGCACCGAATCCAGCCAGCGGATAGTTGGTGAAATGGTATACAAATCCAAAATTGATGCCTGGCTTTTCTTGATCTTCGTCGGCCTGCCGCTGGGCCTCATTTTCGGAATCGCATTCGGGGAAACACCCGGCACGGTCGAGTTGATCATATTCGTTCCCGCAACTGGAGCCGTCTGGCTCCTGTTCGCCTGGGTGCTGGCGACAACGGACTACAGGTTTCGGGACGACAGCCTGCACATCAGATCGGGCCCTTTCAACTGGACGATTCCCGTGTCCGGCATAAGGTGCATCGAACCGTCGCGCAGCCTGGTCTCAAGCCCGGCGCTCTCCCTGGACAGGCTCCTGATTCGCTACGGAAAGCACGACTGGATTCTGATCTCCCCGAAAGACAAGGAAGGCTTCCTGTCGGAATTCGAATCCCGGCGGCAAGATAGAACAGCTAAACCTTAAGGACGATCACTCTATAACTCATCGATATCGACTTCGATTTCGGATGGGGGGGCGAATATTGACAATATTCGCCATCAGGCTATGTTTCTTCATGGATTGCAGGAAAGGGGAGTACTCACGAATGGCCAGCAGCATGAATCTGTCGCTCACCGACGAACTGCGCGAATTCGTAAACAGCCGCACCGGCGATGCGAGCCCCTATGCCACGCCCAGCGAATATCTTCGCGACCTGATCAGGCGCGACATGGAATCCCAGGCAACCGTCGCCCATGTAATGCGCGGGCTGGACGATTTCGCCAAAGGCCGCTTCTCGGAAAAATCGATTCTCGATATAGCCAGGGTGGCTCGAACCATATCGGTAAAATTGGAGCATTCTGGGATTGCCCGAAGCAGATAGCTTTTAGTTTGCTGGTCTCACGCTGTTACGTCCCGGTTCATATCCGCTTCCTTCATAAGCGGTCAAACGGCATTCGCTATTTTCTCCAAACGGGTTACAAGAATGGGTAGCCTTGCTTGGCTACCAGAATCTCCGGGAAGATGGCCCGGCAATGAATCGACAAAATTTCTGTTTGCGAGCAAGGCAATGATGCGCCCGGCAAGATGAGCGCGAGCATCGGATTCCAGTAGTTCGATCTCTTGTGAAACTTCCGGCCGGCCGTCGACCACGGCGAGAAAATCCTCCAGGTCGTGGCTCGATGCGTAGTCTCCATGACCCCGCCATTCGAAAGCAGTGAGCTTCGTTAGCAGAAAGTAGGGGGCCGAGATCAGCCGGATCTGGCGGCCTGAGGGAAGTTCGTATGTCTCGGCGCCAGCGAACGCGCGTTCGTACCACTCGCTGCTGAAGCCCAGGATATCGGATTTGGTGGGCATCACATCCAAGAGTACTCCATGGCCCGTCCACCGGCAGATCGGAGCCTGTTGGGAGCGGTCCTCCGAAAACTTCAATTTCCGAAGCGACGCTGAAATTTGACGGTACTCGGTCAGGGAGGCTACCTCGACGATAACATCGACATCCGTGGTCGCCCGAACTGGCGGGGCCGCCGGGTCTGTAATCAATAGCCCGGTTGCGCAGCCGCCAAGAAATACCATTTGGTCGCATAGAGGTCCGAGGCCAGACACGGCCGCCTCCAGTATCGCGACGTTTGGATTCAAGGCTCTAACCATACGCTTTCAGCCGCTTGCCCAATTCTCGCGCAGCTAAGGTGCGCTCACGGGCCCGGCCGCCGCGTATCGCGTCTACTAGCGCCAGGAGTTGGTATAGCTCGTTGTCCTGCATCGAGGCTTCCGGCGCCGAACGAAAGATCGGCGAGAAGGATTCGCCGCGAACCTTGCCTTCCGGGTGGGGCCAGACCGGAACGACGTCTTGAGGTTCCATCAGTAAATCGACGAGCGGCGGCGCGCCGTGTGCAGTCGGTATTCCGCGTGTGAGTTCTCCTCTCCGGGGGATGCAGAGATACTTCAGGCCATGAACGAGGAACTCCTCCAGATTGTTTGTCTGGGGAGCGATTCGGCCATTGCGCCGGAGTGCCAGTTGCGCGGACAGCGCGCGTTTGACGGCCGAGTGCGCCTGGGAGGAACTCATGCCGAGTTCTGTGGCGAGATTATTGTATGACCAGTCCCGTTGGCCAATGGCCACGAGCTTCAACATCACCAGAATGTCTTGGGGTGCAACATCCATAGCTCATCCCATATTCTAGAATATAGAATGAAGAATATGCCTTTGAGGATGCAAGTGCAAGGATCCATGGGACACCCATCGAAGGCGTATGAAATTTCAGTCGAACGCGGTTAACGGGACCTGCACGGGGGATGGGTTGGCGAATATTGACAATCGGGGGGCTTTGCCGCTCTCGTTCAGCGATCTTCCCGGGCGTGCCAGACTCGGACGATGACGACTTCGTTATCGATATACCGGTATCTGATGACATAGCCGCGAGCGCCGAAACGAACCGGCAGCTCCCGGAAGTCCGGTTCCAGGTCCCAGGGCCGGCCTTTTTCCGGAAACTCCTTCAGGCCACCGGCCGCTTCAACCAGGGTATCGACCGCGCGCCTGGCGGCATTGCGGCTGTGCGGCGCAATGAACGCATGGAGCCGCCCGAGGTCATCCAAAGCCTCCGGCAGCCAGCGTACCGCCGTCATCACGGGGATTCCGGGCCGGCGTCAAGCTTGTTCGCCCACGCCTCTATCTCCGCATGATCGATCGTCTCTCCGGTCAACTCGTATTTTTCCCAACGGGATTTGACCAGCCGGCGTTCGGCTTCAAGAGCTTCCTCGGCATCCAGAAATCGCTCTACGGCCGTTTTCATCAGATAGTGAGGCGTTCTGTCCCGTACCTTGCCCAGGGCTTCGAGGCGATGCCGGGTCTCTTCGCTCAGGCGCAGGCCCATCGTTGAGTTCGACATGATATTCCCAAGTTCATCAACATAATTGAACAAAGTATAACAATGTTGCGCAATCTTGCAATTCAAACCGGTTTCGACCGACTGCCGATTCGCCTCCCCGCCACCTCCGCAACGACCGAATTTCGTGCCGCCTGCACCTGTCGGACTACGGCCGCGACTGGCGCGCCGCTTCAGGTCCGGGTAGCCTGGATCGTTTCCAGGGATTTCATGGGGACGAACAATTTCATTGGCTTGTCGATCAGTGGCGCGAAAAAATCGAAGTGGCTGTAAAACTTCAAGGCGTCCTGGTCCAACACGTCCAGCGCAACGCCTGCCGAAGGAATCCCATTGGGCGAAGACGATATGCGATAAGCGTGTCGAAGGGCGTGAATCAGTGTTTTCGCTCCCAGGCCTCGCCCATGAAAGTTCAAGTCCACGGCCAGTTGCGCGAGCAATATTACCGGAACCGGGTAGCGGGGCAGACGGTCGTGAACCGGAACATCCTCACGGGCTATCGTCTGATGCGCAAGTGTGTAGTATGCGGCGATGCGGTGTCTTGAATGAGTCTGCGTGTCTGGATCCGGAAGTACGAACGTCCTGTTCAGATTCAATCCCATGTTCTTGGCCGCGTAGCGTCGCAGATAGGTATTGATGGCGCTCTTGCCGCAGTCGAATTGCCTGACGTTTACCGAACGAATGTCGAGTGGCAGAAATTCATCTGCCCTCATGTGGAAAGAATCCTTCTTCATCCAATGCCTTCGCTGCCTTGCGTATTCCGGGGCTCGGTGTGGGCGGGTTTTCGCAGATTTCGCAAAATGCGTCGAACTGCTCGTTGGTCAAAACGATCTTGTCGTAGGTTTCCAGCACCGCGGGCGCATCGCGCCTGACCAGTTGGGTAACGTAGGCCTTGACGCTGTTGAATCCGGCCGCGTGCGCCGCGCGTTGCGCAAGGGTGTGAGTTTCCTCGTCCCATTGCAATTCGTATCTCAAGACTTTGGACATGACGCCACCTTTATGCTTTACGGAATTATTCCGTAATGACGCTTCAAAGGCAAGGTGCGTATCCGTCTGGATTCGCGGGATTTACGCAGAAAAGTCTGGTACCGGAGGCCGGACTTGAACCGGCACGCTATCGCTAGCAATGGATTTTGAATCCATCGTGTCTACCAATTCCACCACTCCGGCAGGGCAGACCGGGGCGCGGCGGACAGGCCCCGGCGCAGGGAATGGTATATTAATCGCCCTTCGCGGTTCAATCGGGCCGCGCCTTCCACGCAGGGAAATCCGCCGCTGCCGGTCAGATTCATGAGCGATTCGCTGTCCGATTACGACTACGAGCTGCCGCCGGAGCGGATCGCCGATGCGCCCGAGGCGGTTCGTTCCGCGAGCCGGCTGCTGACCCTCGACCGGTCGACGGGAAGCACCGCGCATCGGCGTTTTTCCGATTTGCCCGAACTGCTGACCCCCGACGATCTGCTCGTGTTCAACGATACCCGCGTAATTCGCGCACGGTTGCATGGTCACAAGGACAGCGGCGGAAAAGTCGAGGTGCTGATCGAAAGGATCCCGGAGCCGCGCCGGGCGCTGGCCCAGGTGCGCGCGAGCAAGTCGCCGAAGGCCGGCGGCCGTTTGCTTCTCGCCGGCAAGACCGGAGTGGAAGTGGAAGCCGAGGTGCTCGGCAGAAACGACGACCTGTTCGAATTGCGTTTCGGGGAAGATGTCGCCGGCGTACTCGAACGGATCGGCGAAGTCCCCCTGCCGCCCTACATCCGCAGGCAGGCCACGGCCGCCGACGCCGAGCGTTACCAGACCGTCTACGCCAGCCGCGACGGCGCCGTCGCCGCGCCTACCGCCGGCCTGCATTTCGACGCCGAGCTGCTCGCACGCATCGCGGAAAGGGGCGTGCAATCGGCCTTCATCACCTTGCATGTCGGCGCCGGCACCTTTCAGCCCGTGCGCGAAGAGCAAATCAGCAGGCATCGCATGCATCGCGAGTACGCGGAAATCCCCGCAAGGACCTGCGCCGCCATCGACGCATGCCGAAACCGCGGCGGGCGCGTCGTCGCCGTCGGCACCACGGTGGTTCGCGCCCTGGAGACCGCCGCCAGGGTGGGAGAGTCCGGGGAGTTTCGCGGCGAAACCGATATCTTCATTTATCCCCGCTTCGAATTCCGCGCCGTCGACGCCCTGATCACCAACTTCCACCTGCCCCGCTCCAGCCTGCTCATGCTCGTCAGCGCCTTCCGCGGCAGCCGGGAAGCGCTGCTCGAAGCGTACCGGCAGGCCATCGCCGAAGGCTACCGTTTCTACAGCTACGGCGACGCGATGTTCCTGTCCTGACCTTGTTGAACTCTCCGCATGAATCGGAAACAATGCGCCTGCCCGGAACAGGGTTGAAGAGGGAGCACATATGAAAGAACCGGTTCGGGTCACCGTCACCGGCGCGGCGGGCCAGATCAGTTACGCCTTGCTGTTTCGCATCGCCGCCGGGGAAATGCTCGGCAAGGATCAGCCGGTCATCCTGCAATTGCTTGAAATCACGCCGGCGATGGACGCGCTTGCCGGCACCGTGATGGAAATAGAGGATTGCGCCTTTCCCCTGGTCGCCGGCATTGTCCAGACCGACGATCCCGATATCGCATTCCGCGACGCCGAATTCTGTCTGCTGGTCGGCGCGAGGCCGCGCGGTCCCGGCATGGAGCGAAAGGATCTGTTGCAGGCCAACGCGAAAATCTTTTCCGAACAGGGCGCGTCGATCGACCGCTGGGCGAGCCGCGAGGTAAAGGTGCTGGTGGTAGGCAATCCCGCCAATACCAACTGCCTGATCGCCTATCGCAATGCGCCCCATCTCGACCCGTCCCAGTTCACCGCGATGACCCGGCTCGACCATAACCGGGCGATCGCGCAACTCGCGGAGCGCACGCGCAGCCACGCCACCGATGTCGAGGGCATGATCATCTGGGGCAATCATTCGGCGACCCAGTACCCGGACATTCATCATTGCACGGTCGCCGGCAAGGACGCGGCGGGACTCGTGGACCAGGATTGGGTGGAAGACAAGTTCGTTCCCCAGGTACAGCAGCGCGGCGCCGCCATCATCAAGGCCAGGGGCCTTTCCAGCGCCGCCTCGGCGGCGAACGCGGCGATCGAGCACATGCGCGACTGGGCGCTCGGCAGCGGCGGACGCAGGGTCAGCATGGGCGTACACAGCGACGGCAGTTACGGGATCGACGAGGGGCTGATCTATTCCTACCCGGTGATCTGCGAAAACGGCGGCTACCAAATCGTGCAGGATCTGGAGATCAACGACTTCAGCCGCAAGATGATATTGGCCACGGAACGCGAATTGCAGCAGGAAAGGGACGCCATCGCCGACTTGTTATGAACGGATTTTCGGCCTTCCCGGTATTGATCGCTTCGCTCCTGCTGCTGGCGGGATGCGGACAGGAGGACGCGCGGGCGCCCGACTGGAACCTGTATCGCGGCGATCTGGCGGGAACCGGCTATTCCTCCCTGGTCCAGGTCAACCGCGGGAATGTCGGCCTGCTCGAACCTGCCTGGGAATATTCCCTGCGCGGGACCGACGGCGGCGCAAACTCACAAGCTACGCCCATCATCGCCGGCAATGTCATGTATTTCCCCGCGGCCGACCGGATTGTCGCCCTCGATCCCGTATCCGGCCGCGAAATCTGGGTGCGGCAAATCGAGGAAGGCCGGCCGTCCCGTCGCGGCGTGGCATGGTGGCCGGGCGACGGCGAAAATCCGGCCCGCATCCTGTTCATGGCGGGCAGCAACCTGCACGCGGTCGACGCGAGTTCGGGCGCTGACGCGGCCGGTTTCGGCGCCGGCGGCACAGTCGATATCGGCGTGCCATACAACTCGGTGCCGCTGATCGTGGAAGGCGTCGTCATCGTCGGCGCCAATACGCCTCCCGGCCAGCCCGGCGGCGTCGGCAACCCCCGCGCTTTCGATGTGCGAACCGGCGAGATGCTCTGGGAGTTCGCCTCGGTGGCGCAGCCGGGGGATCCGGCCAATGCAAGCTGGGCCGGCGACAGTTGGCGCGGACGCCTGGGCGCAAACGCGTGGCCGTTCTATTTCACCGCCGATCCCGAGCGCGGCATGGTCTTTCTGCCGCTGGCCTCGCCGATCCCCTTCGCCTGGGGCGGCGACCGGGCAGGGGACAATCTGTACGCCAATGCCATCGTCGCCGTGAATCTGCATAGCGGCGAATACATCTGGCATTTCCAGACGATCCATCATGACTTGTGGGATCACGACCCGCCCGCGCCGCCGAGCCTGTTCGAGCTCGAGGACGGCACGCCGGCCATGGCCTTCACCACCAAATCCGGTTATCTGTTCGTGCTGAATCGCGATACCGGCGAGCCAATCCACGAAATCATCGAACGGCCGGTGCCGGCCAGCGAGGTTCCGGGCGAGCAGACATCGCCCATCCAGCCGGTTCCTTCCGCGCCGGCCGATCTCGCCCGCACCCGATTCGGCATGCAGGACCTGGTATCCGCCGCGGATACGAACGCCGCCCATGCAGCCGCCTGCGGCGAATTGCTGGATAGCCTGGGGGAAGTGATAAATCTCGGCCCCTATACGCCCTGGGTACATCGGACGCCCGATTCCCCGCCTCGCACGACCTTGCTGTTTCCCGGTCTTGCCGGCGGACCGAATTGGGGCGGCGTCGCCATCGACCGCGCCACCAACGTCGGCTTCGTGCTCGCCGCCAATCTCGGTACTTTCGGCTGGCTGGAACAGGCCGAAGATCAATCCTGGACATTGACCACGCCGCGCCCCGCGGGCTTCGACGTGGCCATGGGCGATTCGCGCTGGCCGTGCCAGAAGCCGCCTTGGGGACAATTGAGCGCGGTGGATCTGGCGAACGGCGACGTACTCTGGCAACGGCCGTTGGGAATCACCGAAGGGTTGCCGGAAACCTTGCGGAATACCGGCCGGCCGGGACGGGCCGGCGCCGTCGTCACCGCCGGCGGGCTGCTGTTCATCGCCGCGACCGACGACAACCGCTTCCGGGCGCTGGATGTCGAGACCGGCGCGGAACTCTGGCAATCGTCGCTGCCCGGCCGGGGCAACGCCAACCCGATGACCTATGTCGGCGCCGACGGAAACCAATACGTCGCGATCGCCGCGACCGATACCCTGCTGGCCTTCAGCCTGCCCGACTGAACCCCCTTCGTCACGCCTGTTGCGAAATGTGCTCCAGCGGCAGTTCGGTGGTGTTGACGACCTTGCGCAACACGAAACTCGAATGCACATCGCTCACGCCGGGGATACGGGTGATCTTGTTGAGCAGGAATTCCTGGTAGTACTCCATATCCGGAACCAGAACCTTCAGCAGATAGTCCGCCGCCTGGCCGGTGATGAGCATGCATTCGACCACTTCCGGGCAGGCGCTGACGGCCTGCTCGAACACCTCGAAGCGCTCCGGCGTGTGCCGGTCCATGGCGATCTGGATCAGCGCCGTCAGTTTCAGATCGAGCCTGTTCGGATCGAGCAAGGTCACCTTGCGGAGGATGACGCCGGCGTCCTCAAGCTGCTTGACCCGGCGCGCGCATGGCGTGGCCGAAAGGCCGATACGCTGGGCGAGATCAAGATTGGTGATGCTGCCGTCCCGCTGCAAATGGCGCAGAATGCGCCGGTCGAGATTGTCGAGTTGCATGAGGCTGCCTCCGGGCAACAAGTCTCTGCGTTCGTCAAAAATTAACAGAATACGCCATAAAAGTTCAATATTTTAGTGATTTATCTTAAGAAACCGCGAAATCAGTAGAAATTGTAAATAGAAAAACCAATACAGTTGGGCTATGCTGCACGCCTTGAGAGTGGCGACGCATGCGTCGTCCGCCAGCCTGGGATAAACGAGATGTTCGACCATACCCGATACAAGCCTTTTCCTCCGATCGGGCTGCAAGACCGCACCTGGCCCGATCAGGTTCTGACCCGCGCGCCGCGATGGTGCAGCGTCGACCTGCGCGACGGCAATCAGGCCCTCATCGAACCGATGTCGGTCAGCCAGAAAAGGAAGATGTTCGACCTGCTCGTAAAGGTCGGCTTCAAGGAAATCGAAGTCGGCTTTCCGGCCGCCTCCCAGCCGGATTTCGATTTCGTGCGCAGCCTGGTGGAACAGGACGCGATCCCCGACGACGTCACGGTGCAAGTGCTGACCCAGGCCCGGCCCGAGTTGATCCGGCGCACTTTCGAATCGCTGCGCGGAGCGCGCAAGGCGATCATGCACGTTTACAACTCGACTTCCGTCGTGCAGCGGGAAAAGGTATTCAAGACCGGCAAGGCCGGCATCGTCGACATAGCCGTCGCCGGCGCCGAAGAAGTGCGGCGCTGCGCCGAAAACGCCCCGGAAACCGAATGGATTTACCAGTATTCGCCGGAAAGTTTTACCGGCACCGAAATCGATTTCGCGGTGGAAGTCTGCGACCGGGTGATCGACGTGTGGGAGCCGACGCCGGAGCGTCCCGCCATCATGAATCTGCCTTCCACCGTGGAAATGGCGACGTCCAATGTCTATGCCGACCAGATCGAATGGTTCTGCCGCCACGTTTCCCGGCGCGACGCCGTCATCGTCAGCCTGCATACCCATAACGACCGCGGCTGCGCCGTGGCCGCCGCCGAACTCGGCGTCATGGCCGGCGCCCAGCGCGTCGAGGGCACCTTGCTCGGCAACGGCGAGCGCACCGGCAACATGGATATCGTCGTCATGGCGATGAACCTGTACAGCCAGGGCATCGATCCCGAACTCGACCTGGCCGACATGGACCGCATCGTCTCCATCGTGCGCGCTTGCACCCAGATCGATGTGCATCCGCGCCAGCCCTATGCCGGCGACCTGGTATTCACCGCCTTCTCCGGCTCCCATCAGGACGCCATCAAGAAATGCCTGGATCTGTATCGGGAAGGCGAGCCCTGGGAGATCGCCTATCTGCCCATCGACCCGCGGGATCTGGGCCGCACCTACCAGGACGTCATCCGCGTCAACAGCCAGTCCGGCAAGGGCGGCGTGGCCTATGTGCTGGCGAACAAGTTCGGTTTCCAGTTGCCGCGCTGGCTGCAGATCGAGTTCAGCCGGGTGGTGCAGGACGCCGCCGAGGAAACCGGGGGGGAGATTCAGCCCGACCGGATCTGGGAATTGTTCAATCGCCACTATTTCGACAACGAGAAAGTCATCAGCCTGCAGAATTACTCCATCGAAAGGAACGAAACGGGCGAGATCTTCAGCGGGGCAATCACCTATTTCGGCAAGAGCATGCAGGTCCGGGGGCAGGGCAACGGCGTACTCGACGCCCTGGTGCAGGGATTGCAACAGGTGATCCAGATCGACTTCGAAGTCATGGATTACGGCGAACACGCGCTCAGCCAGGGCGCCGACGCGGAAGCCGTCACCTACATCCAGATCAAGAGCCAGGGGAAACGATACACCGGCATCGCCATAAGCGAAGATATCGTCAGTTCGTCGTTGAACGCGCTGATGTCGGCGGCCAGCCAATTGCTCACAAAGCAAAAAGCGGCCGCCTGAACCCGGTGTTGATCGGGCCGCCGTCCGCATTCGGGCGGTGGCCTTTTTTCCCCGCAAGGCGCAAACTTTTCCGAACGATGTTCCGACAGTAGAACTATATGCGCGTGAGCAGCAGCGACGAAAAACTGGTAGCCGGAGCGCTGAAAGGCTCTGCCCGGGCCTGGCGGCAACTCGTGGAACGCTACGAAAGCCGCGTCTACAACCTGGGTTACCGGCTTACCGGAAACGGCGAGGACGCGATGGACCTCATGCAGGAGGTGTTTCTCGGGGTCTACCGCAACCTGCACCGCTTTCGCGGCGACGCCAATTTCCGCACCTGGCTGTTCCGGATCGCGCATAACAAGGCCGTCGATCTGAACCGCAGGAAGAAACTGCTGTCGCTCACCGGCGGCCTGGACGACGGCGGTGATTTCGCCGGCGGCGAGTTCAGCGCACGGCCGGAGACCGAACCCGATCACGGCCTTGCGGAAAGGGAAAGGAACCGGCTGGCGCTTGCCTTGCTCGGCCGGATTCCGCTGGAACAACGGCTGGTGGTGGAACTGAAGATTTACCAGTCCCTGACGTTCGAGGAAATCGCGCACATGCAGGAGATTTCCGTCAACACCGCAAAAACCAGATTTTATGCCGCATTGAAAAAAATGCGCCTGATACCGGAGGAAGAAAATGCCCTGCTCGAGAACTGATCACGTGCTGCGGGAGTATTTTTCCGATGATTTGAGTCCCGTATTGCGGGCTGAAATCGAAGAGCATGTAACCGCCTGCGCGGATTGTGCCGCGCGATTGCGGGAATTGACCGGCGCGGCGCGCGAGCTCCGTCGCTGGGAAGAAATGCCGGCGCCTCGCTGGGACCGGCACATGGCGCTGTTCCGGCGCGAACGCGGCGCGGAAAGAAGCCGCCCCTGGAGGCTGGCCTGGCAATGGATTCCGGCCGCGGCCTGCGCGCTCATGCTCGGGCTGATGCTGTTGAACACATCCGTGGTCTATCAGGGCGGCGCCCTGGAGATCAGTTTCGGTTCACCGGGATTGACGGCGGTCGATCAACGCCTCGCGGAGTTCAATCGGCTTCAGGCCGAGGAACGGGAAGAGTTCGCCGACGTGCTGGCCCGTTTCGAACAATTGCGCATGCAGGATCTCGAAACCATGCGGGCAGGTTATGAATTGCTGGCGGACCGCGATTACGAAACCGTGCGCTCGCTGCAGCAACTGGTCAGCCTGGTCGGCTCGACAGGAGTGACAGGATGGTGAGAAACACATTGTGGGCATCGGCGCTGGCCGCATTCCTGGCGTTTCCCGCCGCCGCCCAGGAAGACCCGTACGACCCGCTCAAGCGCAATGTCGAAGCTTTCACCGGCATGCTCGAGCAGGCGCTGGAACTCGACGGCGGCCTCTTCGGACTCGGCGGCGAACGCATCGACAGCATGTATCTGGCGGGTCATGGACTCGTGCTCGAGGTGCGCAGCAATCTGGCGAATGCGCGCAGCCAGCTCAATCTGGTCGTGCTGAACAACTCGTTGCTGGCCCTGCGCCAGAGCGACAATCCATTCGCGATGCTGGCGCGGCAGGCCCGCGGGCAAGCGGAGGACGAAGAGCCGTCGGCCAATGAAGACGAGCAGAACCCGCGCCTGGAAATGCTGTTGCGGGCGCGCGACATCGATTATTCGGACACCGTGAATTCGGCGATAGCCCAGGCCGGCGAATACGCCCGGATTCTGCGTGACGCCGATGGCGTCGACAACGATTCCTTCGAGCGCTTGCGCGTCGAAATCGAAAGCCTGCGGCAGGAAAACCGGGACGGCGTCGAGCGCTTGCGCGAGTTGACCGAAGAATTGAGCGCCAGCGCCGCCGAGCAGGGCGAACGCTTCGAGCAGGCGTTGAGCGAATTGACCGCGGAAATGGGGCAACTGCGGGAACGGGCCGAAGAAATGGCCGAGGACCTGCGCGAGCAAAGCGAAAGCGCCCAGGCCGAGCGCGCCGAACGCTGGCAGCAGGACGTGGCGAGCCTGGAACTCGGTCTGACCGCGGCGATGTGCGAATATGGCGCCAGCCTGCGCGAGTTGCCCGCGAACGAAAATGTCACCGTGATCCTGAACGGATTGGGGGACGAATCTTCCAGTGGCGGGCGCGCCGACCTCGTGCACACTTTCAGCAAGTCCGATCTGCTGCTTTGCGCCGAAGGCGATATCGACCCAGCCGCGCTCGGCGAGCGTTCAGGCCGCTACAGCTACTGATTTCAACAATCGATTCCGGCTCCGGCGCGCGCCTCGCGGGGCGGTCCGCCGATCGGCATAGTCATGCGCGGGATTATCTTTTAGAATGACGCCGACCTTCCGGGCCGTGCGCCATATCGAAACCTGAGGAGAACCGGATGGAATGTCCCAAGTGCAATTCGCCGATGAAGGAAATCAAGATAGAAATCCTCCATGGCAGGGTAATAATCGACAAGTGCGAAAGCTGTCAGGGCCTGTGGTTCGACCACGGCGAAGCCGAGGCGCTGAAGGGACACTGGATGGCGGATTTCGCCGATTCGGGAGATCCGGACGTAGGCAAGAGCTACGACGTAGTGCGCGATATCAACTGCCCGCGTTGCGGCAAACCGATGAAGCACATGACCGATCCGAATCAGCCCCATCTGCGCTATGAAGTCTGCGTGGAGCATGGCATGTTCATGGACGCCGGCGAGTTTACCGACTTCAAGCACGAGACTCCGCTCGATATCTTCCGGGGTTTGCTGGCTCTCGTCAGAAAAAGCTGAGGGCTCCGCACATGAGCGACCGCGCCGATTCCGGCGGCAGGACAGGGCGGTTGATAAGCGGCTGCATCGATTGCGTGGATCGATGCGGCGAATTGCTTGACGGCATGCCGGGCGAGGTCTTCGCCAGCCGCGGAGACGGGAGTTCTTCCATCGGAGCCCATGTGCGCCATATCGTGGATCGCTACCAGTGCTTCTTCAACGGCCTCGGAGCGGGCTGCATCGATTACGATGACCGCAAGCGCGGCACCAGCGTGGAGACCGATGTGCGAGCGGCGGCAGGCGCCCTGGCGGAATCCCGCGGCCGCTTCGAAGCTATGGACCCGGGCGCCTGCGGCGCCGAAATCTCGGTGCGGGAACTCGTCCACTACAACGGCGAGCCCACCGTCGCGGCAAGCACCCTCGACCGCGAATTGATGGGCCTGATCACCCACAGCATCCACCACCTGGCGATCATCGCCATGATAGCCCGCTCAACCAGCTTCCCCGTCCCCCCAAACCTCGGCAAGGCCCCGTCCACCATCGCCGCCGAATAATACTTGACTGAATTAGTTGGTTATTTGATAATTGCCCCGATATTCGTTTGACAGCGGGTTTCGCCATGCAGTTGACGACCAGGGGCAGATATGCCGTGACCGCCATGCTGGATCTGGCCTTGCATGACGGCCAGGGCCCGGTGAGCCTGGCGGATATATCGCGGCGCCAGGATATTTCGCTGGCCTACCTGGAACAACTGTTCGCGAAATTGCGCCGGGCCGAGATCGTCCATAGCGTGCGCGGTCCCGGCGGCGGCTATGAACTCGACCGGGAGCCCGAATCGATCTACGTCGCCGAGATTATCGGCGCCGTCGACGAGTCGGTCGATACGACCCGCTGCCAGGGCTCCGGAGACTGCCAGGGCGGCGAAACCTGTCTGACTCATTTCCTCTGGGAGGACCTGAGCGAACAGATTCTCGGTTTCCTGCAAGGCGTCAGCCTTGCGGATCTGGTCTCGCGGCGCGACGTGCGCCGCATCGCCGGCCACCAGGACAGGAAACTGGTAGCCGGCAACATGAATGAAATGCGCATATCGGCCACCTCGATGTAGTTGGCTTTATCGCGGAGTAAAATATGCAACTTCCCATTTATCTCGATTACGCAGCTACCACGCCGGTCGACCCCAGGGTGGCCACGGCGATGGCGGAATGCCTCACGATCGAATCGAATTTCGGCAATCCCGCGTCACGCTCGCACCAGTTCGGCTGGAAGGCCGAGGAAGCGGTGGAAAACGCGCGCCGCAACGTGGCCGATCTGCTCAATGCCGATCCGCGCGAAATCGTCTGGACCTCGGGCGCCACCGAGGCCGACAACCTCGCAATCAAGGGCGCCGCACATTTCTACCATCGCAAGGGCAAGCACATCGTCACTTCCAAGATCGAACACAAGGCCGTACTCGACAGTTGCCGGCAACTTGAGCGGGAAGGCTATGAAGTGACTTATCTCGACCCGGACAGCAACGGGCTGATTTCGCCGGAAACCGTGGAAAAGGCGTTGCGGCCGGACACCATCCTTGTCTCCCTGATGCACGTCAACAACGAAATCGGCGTGGTCAACGACATCGAGGCCATCGGCGAGGTGACGCGCAGGCACAAGGTGGTTTTTCATGTCGACGCCGCCCAGAGCGCCGGCAAGCTCGACATCGACCTGGAGAAAATGCAGGTGGACCTGATGTCGCTGACCGCGCACAAACTGTACGGACCCAAGGGCATCGGCGCCCTGTACGTGCGGCGCAAGCCGCGGGTGCGCATCGAACCGCAGATCCATGGCGGCGGGCATGAGCGCGGCATGCGCTCCGGCACCCTGGCCACGCACCAGATCGTCGGTATGGGCGAGGCTTATCGCATTGCCGGGGAAGAGATGCACGAGGAAGCCCGCCGTACCCTGGCCCTGCGCGACAGGTTGCTGCGCGGGCTGGAAGACATCGAGGAAGTCTACGTCAACGGCGATCTGACGCATCGGTCGCCCGGCAATCTGAACATCAGTTTCAATTTCGTGGAAGGCGAATCGCTGATGATGGCGCTGCGGGAACTCGCGCTGTCGTCGGGTTCGGCCTGCACATCGGCCAGTCTTGAGCCGTCCTACGTGCTGCGCGCGCTGGGCCGGAACGACGAACTGGCCCACAGTTCGCTGCGAATCTCCATCGGCCGCTTCACCACCGAGGAGGATATCGACTACGCGATCGAGCGAATCCATTACGCCGTGGCCAAGTTGCGGGAACTTTCCCCGCTCTGGGACATGTACAAGGACGGTGTGGATCTCGATCAGGTTCAATGGGCCGCGCACTGACGCGGGGAGGAAAATAGCATCATGGCGTATTCAGACAAGGTACTGGACCACTACGAAAACCCGCGCAATGTCGGGCGGCTCGACGATGCCGACGCGAACGTCGGCACCGGCATGGTCGGCGCGCCCGCCTGCGGCGATGTCATGCGTCTGCAGATCAAGGTCGACGGCGACGGCGTCATCGAAGACGCGAAATTCAAGACCTATGGCTGCGGCTCGGCGATCGCCTCGAGTTCCCTGCTGACCGAATGGGTCAAGGGCAGGTCGCTCGACGACGCCACGCAGATCCGCAACAAGGACATCGCCGATGAACTCGGACTGCCGCCGGTCAAGATTCATTGCTCGGTGCTGGCCGAGGACGCCATCAAGGCGGCCATCGCCGATGTGAGGAAAAAGCAGGAACAAACGGAAGAGTAGTTTCATGGGAATATCCATTACCGAAAACGCGGCCGGCCACGTCGCGCGGCAACTCGCTGAACGCGGCCGCGGCCTCGGCATTCGCGTCGGGGTCACCACCACCGGCTGTTCGGGCATGGCCTATGTGCTCGAGTTTGCCGACCAGGTCGAAGACGGCGATCGGGTTTTCGAAAAGCACGGCGTCAAGATCGTGGTCGATCCCAGGAGCCTGGTTTATATCGATGGAACCGAAATGGACTTTGTAAAGCAGGGGGTTAACGAAGGTTTCGAGTTTCGCAATCCGAACGTGAAAGGCGAATGCGGCTGCGGCGAAAGCTTCACCATCTGAGCCTGCGGGCGAGCTGAAGCGACGAATTGAAGCAGGATCGCCGTGCTGTCCATCGCCGACAATTATTTCTCCCAGTTCGAATTGCCTGTCGGCTACGACATCGATCTCGACCGGCTCAACGGACAATTTCGCGAATTGCAGACGATCGTCCATCCGGACCGGTACGCCGCTGCCGAAGACGAACAGCGGCTGCAGGCGATAAAGCTCAGCAGCTATCTCAATGAAGCCTACGAAACGCTGAAATCGCCGTTGCGCCGCGCCGGTTACCTGCTGCAAATGCAAGGCGTGGATATCGAGCAGGTGGAGCAATCCGATCTCGATCCGGAATTGCTGTTCGAGCAATTGCGCTTGCGCGAGTCGCTCGCCGAATTGCCGAAGGACGAAAGCGCGCTCGAACGACTCGAGGAACTGCATCACGCAACGAGCGCCAAACTGGCGCAACGGCAACGGGAATTCGCGGATTTCCTGGCTGAAGCCAGCCTTGGACAAGCCAGGAAACTGTTCCACGAATTGCAATTCCTGACCAAGTTGCAAGCGGAAATCGAAAAAGCGGAAGACGCCATCGTCTGACGGAAGCGGTCCCCAGATGAGTTTGTTACAGATTTCAGAACCCGGCGGGCGGCCGGTCCGGCGCACCGACCGCAAACGCGCGGCGGGCATCGATCTCGGCACGACCAACTCCCTGATCGCCACCGATGTAAACGGCGAGGTGCGGACGCTTGCCGATGCGGACAGCGCGCATCTGCTGCCCTCTGCCGTACACTACCGGGCCGATGGAGCGACTACGGTCGGCGCGGCGGCGAAAGCGCAGGCCGCCGCCGACCCGGCCAATGTCATCGTTTCGGTCAAGCGTGCGCTCGGCAAGAGCCTCGATGAACTGGAAGACAGCGGAGACTATCGTCAATACCGCTTCGACTCCGAATGCGAACCCGGTTCGCCGGCATTTGTCACCGCGGCGGGAGTCCGGAATCCGGTCGAAGTATCCGCCGATATTCTCAAGACGCTCGTACAGCGCGCGGAGGCGCGGACGGGGGAGGCCGTCGAAGGCGCCGTCATCACCGTCCCCGCCTATTTCAACGACGCCCAGCGCCAGCAGACACGGCACGCCGCGGAACTTGCCGGCATCAGGGTGCTGCGTCTGCTCAACGAGCCGACGGCGGCGGCTGTGGCCTACGGATTGGACACTCAGGAGCAGGGCAATATCATCGTCTTCGATCTTGGCGGCGGCACCTTCGACGTGTCCTTGCTGAGCCTGCGAAAAGGCGTCTTCGAAGTGCTCGCCACCGGCGGCGATACCGCTCTCGGCGGCGATGACTTCGACAAGGCGGTAGCCGGCTGGCTGGCGGACCAATGTGGCCTGGGCGGCATGGACAGCATCGCCGCGCGGGATTATCCGGCGATGTTGCAGGCGGCGAATCGCGCGCGGGAAGCCTTGTCCGAAGCGGAACAGGCCGAATTGAGCTGGAACGGTTCAAGCTTCACGCTTAGCGCGGCGGAGTTCGCCGAACTCGCTGCGCCGCTGGTGCGGCGCACCATGCTGGCCTGCCGCCGGGTCCTGCGCGACGCCCGGATGGAGACCGGCGCCATAGACAATGTGCTGCTCGTCGGCGGCGCGACCCGGATGCCGCTGATCCGCCGGGCGGTGGCGGACTATTTCGGCCGCGAGCCCTTGCAGGACATCGATCCCGACCGCGTGGTCGCCATCGGTGCGGGCATCCAGGCCGAAGTGCTCGCGGGCAACAAGCCGGCCGGCGATTTCCTGCTGCTCGACGTCAATCCGCTGTCGCTGGGTATCGAAACCATGGGTGAACTCGTGGAAAAGATCATCCATCGCAACACGTCCATTCCGGTTTCGAAATCCCAGGAGTTCACCACCTTCAAGGACGGTCAGACCGCCATGGCCCTGCATGTCGTGCAAGGCGAAAGGGAACTCGTCGGCGAATGCCGGTCGCTGGCCCGATTCAGCTTGCGCGGCATTCCGCCGATGGTGGCCGGGGCCGCGAAAGTAAAAGTGACTTTCCAGGTAGACGCCGACGGCCTGCTCAGCGTTTCCGCCGAGGAAGCGAGCACCGGCCGCAAGGCCGAAGTCCAGGTCAAACCGAGTTATGGGCTAGATCTCGACCAGGTGGAACAGATGCTCAAGGATTCCCATGAACACGCCAGGGCGGACATGTCCGCGCGCGCCTTGCGCGAAGCCAGGCTGGAAGCGACGCGGCTGATGGAGGCGATCGGCGCGGCGCTTGAAGTGGATGGAGAACTGCTCGAAACGGCCGAAAGAGCCGCTATCGATCAGGCGCTGCATGCGCTCAGGCAGGCAATGGCGGAAGAAAACGCCGCCCGGATCGAAGAACGCACGGAACAACTGAATCACGCCAGCGAAGGATTCGCCGAGCGGCGCATGAACATGACCGTGGGCGCCGCCTTGCGCGGCGAATCCATTGATGCGATCGACGAACGAACCGAGTAAGCAAAATGCCCAAAATCACGATCCTGCCACACGAAACGATCTGCCCCGAAGGGGCCGAGATCGAAGCGGAGCCCGGAATCAGCGTGCTCGACGCGGCGCTCCGCCAGAACATCCATATCGAGCACGCCTGCGAAAAGTCCTGCGCCTGCACCACCTGCCATGTAATTCTGCGTGAAGGCTACTATTCCCTGGAAGAACCCGAGGAAAACGAAGAAGACTACCTGGACAAGGCCTGGGGGCTGGAGCCCGAATCGCGCCTGAGTTGCCAGGCCATCGTCGCCGACGAGGATCTGGTGGTGGAGATCCCCAAATACACGATCAACATGGTTTCCGAAAATCACTAGCCGGATTCCGGGAGAAACGAATGAAGTGGACCGACGTAAACGATATCGCCATTGAACTGGCGGACAGGTATCCCGATATCGATCCGCAATACGTCAATTTCGTCGACATGCATCGCTGGATCTGCGAACTCGAGGAATTCGACGACGACCCGGCCCGCAGCGGCGAAAAGATCCTCGAAGCCATCCAGATGGCCTGGATCGAAGAAGCCGCCGACTGATGGTCTGCATTCCACCGCCAAACTTGCCGTAAGCCGCTGGCGGG
>JAJDYJ010000075.1 GCA_022822865.1 Pseudomonadales bacterium
ACCGCATCGTCGCCTCGCATCGCCTCCAAAACCACTTTGCGCTTGAACTCCGCGCTGAATCTTCTCCTCTTCATTAGACAGCCTCCCAGTCCGCGAAAACTACCTTAACAGACTGTCCAAATTTGCCCGACCACTTCTAACAGCATACCTTTTATTTCGGATCAGGGATGGATCTAGATCCAACACGGGCGTTTGGCATTATCGCGAGTTTTGAATCTTATCTGTGGAGCGGATGGAGAGAAGGAGCTAAAGTTTATATACAGGAATATGAACTCCCCACAATTCTCAGTATGGCGGAGGATGGAACATATGATCAAGTGAGATTGAGTAAACAAACTATGATTGATTTTGCGGATAATTTGTCACAACAGTTAGATAACGCTGTAAATATGGATTGGTGAGTGACCCCAAGTATGTACTTCGCATTTCTTTCTGTCGTTTTGGTGCAATATCTTTGTTGCTACCCTGAGTAGAAATGCGGAGAATAAGACCGATTTTTCGGAGTATTCTCCTTATGAAATGACCCCAACCTAGTTCATTGTTTTTGTCTAGGGTTTCCGCAGTTTTCTATCGATATCGGTACAGTTGAAGATTGAGATGAAAGCTGTCGCGAAATGACCTACGACTGCCTGCATCAACTTAACTCATGCCATCAGGCCTAAATGTAGCTTCAATCACAAATCCAAATTCACAAACGTTTGCAGTGGCAAGAACAGGCGGTCTGGATTCGATGGGAATGCCTGGAATCCATAGCGCTTGTAGAACGAGCAGGCGCTGTCGTTCAACGCATCGACGATTATGGCGTAGACTCCGATGGTACCGCTGGCGTGGAGTACGCGCTTGATCGCGTCGATCAGCAAGGCCTCCCCCAGTCCGCTTCCCTGGTACTGTTGAGCGATTGCCAGACGCCCGAGCACAGCGGCGGGCACGGGGTAATGCGGCAGCCGTTTCGCCATTTCGGGTGGCATTCCCTCTTTCTCGAAGCTTGCCGCGCTCAGGGTGTAGTAGCCGGCAATCTCTTGCGGTTCCTCGCCGAGCGCAACAAACGTTTGCGCAACGCGTCGGCGGACATCCTGCGATGCTTGTCGGCGGATGTAAGCATCAAGGGAGGGCTCGCCGCAATTAAAGGACGCGCGGTCGTGCCCGGGGCCGAGAGGTTCGACTACGAGCGGGAAATCAGCCACCCATACGCTCGCGATAGCGGCGGGCGGCGCGTTTCAGTGCGGCATTCGGGGCGGGAGGGGAAAGCAGCGCGTCCTGGAAAGCTTGCCAATCGGTTGCGGGCAGCACTACCCGCTCGCGCGCTTCGATAATCCGTTCTGCCGCCGTCACGGCGTTGTTTATTACAAAACGGCTGACGGATACTTGCTCGTAAGCCGCCGCCTTCTCCAGCTTGCGTTTGCTTCCGGAATCCAAACGCAAATGCATACGCTCTTGCAGTACTTGCGCCGCGCCAGGCATTGTTTTGCCCTCTGTATTCAGTCGTCGATGGATATTTATGCGCCAAAATGGCGTACAAGTCAAGGGTTACATTGCCACATTGCATTGACAGGGGCGGTGGATTAGTCTGTCACGCAGTTCCGATTCAGTCCGCGCGAGCTTGCGCTGAAGACAATTGGAGAGGCTCATGAACAGAGTAAGCAATTCCCGCAAGTCAACCGGTTTCTCCCGCGGCCGCCGCAATCTGCTTGCCGCCATGCCCGTGCTGGCGCTGGCGCCGATGAGTTGCGCCGTGGAGAGCAGTCCGGTTCCGGTTGCCGTGCGGAAACTGCACAGCTTCCGCATCCGCTCAGGCGACGTGGCGCGCTCGGTGGCCTTCTATCAGGACGTGTTCGGAGCGCCGGTGCAGGCGCGCCAGGGCGACGAGGTCGTATTGCGCGTGGGCGACGGGCCGCATTATTTCTCCATCAGCCCCGCCGCGCCCGGCGAGGCGCCGACGATCGCGCATATGGGCCTGAGCGTGGCCGACTTCGATGTGGACGCGGTACAGGAGCAATTGCGCGCTTTCGGCGTGGAGCCGGGCCCCGGCCCGCAATCGCCCGCGGACCGCCTGGCGGTCGGCCTGACTTCCTGGGTGCGGCAGCGGCCGGGGGGGACGCGGGAACTCTACTTCGCGGATGTCGAAGGCCTGATCTACCATCTTTCCTCGCCCATGGATTGCGGCGGGGACGGCGCCCTGGGCGATGTTTGCAACGCGGTCGAACCGGCTCCCTCGGCGGGAATGTTCCAACTCGTCGATTACAACCATTTTACGAATTTCACCGCCAACCGCGGCCGCGCCAACGATTTTCACCGGCGGGTTTTCGGCAAGGAGTTCCAGGCCTACCAGGGTCCCAACGCCCCGGTGGTCGGCGTCGGCGACGGTTTCCAGTTCCTGATGTATACCGGCGCCAGCGAGGAAGGCCCGCCGGAGAATCCCGCGCTCATCCATCATGTCTGTTTCAGCATGAGGGAATTCGACGTCGACAATATTCTCGCGCAACTGACCGCGTATGGTTTGCGTCCGCGCCCCGACGGCGCCGAAACGGAGCCGCTGATGCATTGGGTCAGCATGCGCATGCCCAACCGGGGAGGCTTCGAGACCGGCACGCCGGAGGTGTACTTTTCCGACCCGGACGGCATTTTCATCCAGGTGCAGGATCCGGCCTATTGCGGCGGCGGCGGTTACCTCGGAGAAAATTGTCCGCCATTGTCCTGACCGTTTTATTCGTCTACTTGAACTAAGGAAGCACCATGGAATACAGATACGTTGGCCGGAGCGGCCTGCGGGTGACGCCCATTTGCATGGGCACAATGAGTTTCGGAACCTGGAGCGACAAGAAGGAGTCATTCCGGATTCTCGACAAGTCCTTTGACAGGGGAATCAACTTTTTCGACACGGCCGAGGCCTATCCGGTTCCGCCGACGGCTGAACTCGCCGGCCTGACCGAACAGATTTTCGGCGAATGGCTGAAGCAGAAGCCGCGCGATGCCGTGATAATCGCCACCAAGGTCGCCGGCGCGGCCGGCGGCTGGTTCGTGCCGCCGATCCGCCACGGCCTGACCGCCGTCGACCGCCACCATATCGAGCGCGCCGTGGAAGGCAGCCTGCGCCGAATGGACGTCGATTACATCGATCTCTACCAGGTACACTGGCCGGATCCCATCGTGCCCATGGAAGAATCCATGGCCGCCCTCGACCGCCTCGTCGAGTCCGGCAAGGTGCGCTACCTCGGCACGTCCAATGAGACCAGCTACGGCCTCACCAAGAGCAACATGATCGCCGAATACGAAGGCTTCGCGCGCTTCGAATCGATCCAGAACAACTTCTCGCTGCTGCACCGCCGTTTTCTCGACGAACTGGCCCAGGTCTGCCGCAACGAGAAAGTCTCGCTGCTGCCATACTCGCCGATCGGCGGCGGCGTCCTCAGCGGCAAGTACAACGATGGCAACTCGCCGCCGAACACGCGCTTCGGCGACTACGAGAGCAGCAATCCGCGCCAGCAAGCCATGGCGCGCCGCTTCGTCAACGAGGGCACCCTGGCCTCCACCGCAAAATACGTCGAGATCGCCCGGAAGGCCGGCATGTCGCCCGTAACACTCGCAACGCGCTGGAGCATGGAATTCGATTTCGTCGCATCCACCATCATCGGCGCGCGCACCGCCGACCAACTCGACGATTCCCTGGCAGCGCTCGACATCGAACTGTCGGAAGAAGTCAAAACAGCCTGCGACGAGGTGCACAAGGAATATCTTTATCCGATGGGATAAAGTCAGAGTGAGTCGCCGCCGGACTGGGCGCTGTGCAGCGGGCGTGCGAGGCAGGACGCCGAGCCCGAAGCCTACAGGGACGTATTTACGGCGTCCGCTGCACA
>JAJDYJ010000005.1 GCA_022822865.1 Pseudomonadales bacterium
ATACATCCCTGGAGGCTTCGCGTTCGGCATCCATGCCTCACACGCCCGCTGCACACCGCCCACCCGGCGGCGACTTGCATGGTGCGGAACTGAGTGGAGCCACCGACTCCGAAAGGATACGGAACGCTAAGGAGAATCGAACTGTGGCGGCTTATTTGGTAGTCGAGGCGGTGATCACCGATCGCGAGAAGTTCATGGCTTATGCGCAGCGGGTGCCCGAACTGGTGGCCCGTTTCCGCGGTGAATATATTGTGCTCGGCGGTACGCAAGAGGCGCTCGAAGGCGACTGGGGCGATGTGCGCCTGGTCGTGCATCGCTGGCCGGATATGGCGAGCGCGCGGCGGTTCTGGAATTCTCCGGATTACGCGGAAGTGCGGAAATTGCGCGAAGGCGCCGGTGAGTTTCGCGTTATGCTGCTCGAAGGACGCCGCAAGGAGGAACTCGAATGAACGGCAGCGAGGACGATCGGGCGGTCGCGCCTTATGCGGCGCTGGCGCTGCAAACGCGCTGCCATGCGGTGAACGATTGCCGCACGGCGGACGAGGCCAGGGCGCGAATCCGGGCCGGCATCGAACGCTGCGACGGCCTGATTCGCGGCAGCCGGCGATTCATCAAGACCTATAGCGGCGACGAAACCCGCCTGGTGGTGCTGCCGGAGTATTTTCTGACTGGCTACCCCCGCGGCGAAGACGCCGCCGAATGGCGCGCCAGGGCCTGCCTGCGCCCCGACGGCCCCGAATACGAACTGCTCGGCGAGTCCGCCCGCGGCAACGGCGTCTATCTTTCCGGCAACGCATACGAAACCGACGAAAGTTTTCCCGATCTGCATTTTCAATGCAGTTTCATCATCGATCCTGCGGGCGAGCTGATCCTGCGCTATCGCAGGCAGATTTCCATGTTCGCGCCAACGCCCCATGACGTACTCGAACGCTACCTGGAAATCTACGGCGAGGACGCGCTATACCCGGTGGCGGATACCGAAATCGGCAAGCTCGCCTGCGTCGCCTCCGAGGAAATCCTGTTTCCCGAAATCAGCACGGAACTGGCCCGCCGCGGCGCCGAGGTGCTCTGCCATTCGTCCAGCGAGCAGGGCAGCCCGCAACTGACGCCGAAGAACGTCGCCAAACGCGCCCGGGCATTCGAAAACCAGGTATATGTAGTTTCCGCCAACAGCGCGGGAATCGTCGGGCCGGGTTTCCCCGAAGACTCAACCGACGGCCATTCCCAAGTGGTCGATTACAAAGGCAGGCTGCTGGCCGAAGCCGCCTTCGGCGAATCCATGTGCGGATTCGCGGAAATCGACGTCGCCGCGCTGCGCCGGGAACGCGGCAAGAAGGCGATGCTCAACCTTCCGGCGCGGCGTGGGGTGCTTGGCCGGGGTCGAGATGTCGCGAAAACGCGCTGCGGGCCGCGCAACCGCCGCGACGACTCCCCGGGGCCGGGAACCGCCTAATTCGACATCGCCTGCCGCAGGGCCTGCTCCTCCAGGCACTGGATGGCCGCGACCACCGGGTTCCAGCGGCCGGCGGAGAAGTCGTCCGCCATCTGCTGGGCCTCGGCGGCGGTCACGACCGTCGCGTCGTTGGCCGTGCCGCGGAAGGTCTGCAGCACCCGCAGCCAGCGTTCCACATGGGCCGCGCCGTGGTGGGTCTCTTCGCTGTAGTCCTCCACGTCGTCTTCGAGTTCCTCGGAAACACAGGCCACAGGCTCGGGTTCGGGTTCGGAATCGGCTTGCGCCGTCACCCTGGATTCCAGATCGGTCAGAGCTTCCACGATCGGATTCCAGCGGCTGGCGGTAAAGGCGTCCGCCATCTGCTGGGCTTCGGCGGCGGTCATGGCGGTGTAGCCTTGCTGGATCGCATCCTGTTCGCCGAAAGCCGCCAACACGCGCATCCAGCGGGTTACATGGGCTGCTCCATGCTGCGTCTGTCCGGCCCAGGTTCTCACCCGGGCTCTCAATTCGCTGTAGTCCGCCAGTTGCTGAACATTGCCGTCGTGGCCCGGATCGCTGTCCTGAGACTTGGAATCCCGACCGTGGCTCAGCGGCGTGTTGTTCTGTCTCCAGTCGACCCCGTCCGCCGTGCATCGTTCCCGGGCGTACCTGGATCCGCTGTAGTTGCCCGGAATCCGGGCACTGTCATCGAGCGCTTCCAGGATCGTGATCGTGAATTCGTTCCTGGCGGGGTCGATGTCATAAGGCTCGCCATTCAAGTTAAAACTGGTCATGCGAATCACCACGGTCTCATCCAGTTCGCAATTATCGGTATATCTGACCGTAAAAGGAATACGGCAGATACTTCCGACACCCACTGTACAGTTTGAACTGGACATGTCGTAATCGACTCCCGGGGTGGCCGTGCTTTTGGACGCTACAATTTGCAGGCCTAATACCGCTCCCTCCGGTGATGCCAAGAGCGAGGCAGGATTGCCAGCGACCTCCATACGGATTTTGCCCCCATTTCTTCCGTATTGAGTGGCTTCGTCTATCGAGGCCCCACGTTTGACGAACCCCATCTGTTGCGCGGCGGCCGGAGTGGCAAAAGCGAACAACAGCGGCAGGCACAAGAAGGCCGGCTTCAGGCTGCGCCGCAAACCGCCGGCAACGCGCGGGACGCTCACGGCTCGGCTCGGCTCGGCTCGGCTCGGCTCGGCTCGGCTCGGCTCGGCTCGGCTCGGCTCGGCTCGGCTCGGCTCGGCTCGGCTCGGCTCGGCTCGGCTAACAATATGTTGTCATGACGGGGGAAATCCCCTGTCAAGCG
>JAJDYJ010000012.1 GCA_022822865.1 Pseudomonadales bacterium
GCCAGGCGCCGGCAGCACTTCCACACTCCTGAGAGTCGAAATTGAGGTCTGCATTCAGACTCTTACCTCCTGCTTGCTTCGCAGAGGTGAAATCTCAGATCAGAACCTCAGTTGGAAGGTGCCCCGTCCGCCCCGCTTACCCATTTTCGATAGCGCCTGTCGACAGTCGGGATCGTCCGGATTGTGCAGCCACAGCGACAGAATGTTGAGAATGCCGCTGACCGGAGAGATGCTCGTATGGCTCGTGGTCTGCAGTTCCCATCTGATCTGGCTGAGAATTGCATCCACGCACCGTGTGCGCGCGTGTTTGCTGTGGAACCGCTCAACCAGCCGTGCAAATCCATATCCGATCCGGAGCCAGACAGACGGCCTCGCAAAAAGGTCGGCGTCCCGGAGCCGGTTCCGGGCGGCGGGAAAATCGGCCCTGGCAAAGCCCTGAGGATAAAGCTCTTCCCGCAACGCGGCGACAACCGGTGTGACGGGCACCTGGAACCGGCGGGCATAAATCGACGCCATCGCCATATAGATGAGCCGTGTATGGCAGTACCAGTTGGAGGGATGCAGCGGTATCTTCCGCGGCAGGCTCCACAATTCGGGCAGAACGGCGTTCACGCCATTCCAGTCAAAAAGATTGAGGAGCGCCAGCCAGAATTTGCCCCAGCTCGGAATGCCAAGAATTCCCTCGGCCTATATGAACCGCCGGGCCGGCACGATCAGGGGGTCATCCGGTTCTGCGCCGAGCAGCCGCGCCGCGACGTAAACGAGTGCGGTGACGAACAGATGAGGCGGCGAATGCTCGTGCAGGCCCCATGAACCGTCCTGGAGACGGGTCCTCTCGAACAGGCGCAGCACCCTGCGCCGCCTTCCCGGATCAAGCGGGCGGCCGATGATGTGGTGAAGCAGCGCATATTGCGCCGTGAGCATGGGACACCAGACCATCTCGCCTTCCCAACTGCCGTTCTCGATCTGGAGATTGAGAAGGCGTGCCGCTGCGTTCTCCAACGCCGGACCGGCATCGGGCGATTCCGTCTCGCTGGGACGGGCGGTGCGCGGCCCTTCGACTCTCGGCGACATGGAAGTCGGAAATGCACGAGCCAGCGTGTCGCGGGCCAGTTCGTCCTGTTCATGGCCCGCGCTTTTCGCCTTGTGCAGTTGAAGAACACCACGCAGGAGCCACCAGAGACGAACAACGAGGGCAAGAAAGATGCGGCGGGTCCGGCGCGAAGCAAACGAGCGGCGGGATTGCGAGATTTCCCCGACGAACGCGCGGACCATTGTCGAGAAAAATGCAAGGCCGAACCGGACCGCGGAACGGTCCTCGCAGGCGAGTATTCGTGTGGTGTGGTCGCGATACGCGGCACTTGCCCGCCAACCCCGGTAGATCGCCTGTCTGACCGTCACCGCCTCCGTCCGATGATCGGCAAACACTTCGTAGAGTCCCATTGCAAGGAGCTCCGGACTGCTGGCCGCCCGGAAGCACCTGGTCACGAAGTCGGGGAATTCCCTGCCCTCGGCAAGCGCGAGCGCCTCGCCGAAACCGAGGGTCATTCCCACCGCCGTCATGGGGTGATAATGCCCGGCCGCGTCGCCGATCAGCACGCGCCGCGAGGTTCCGTAGGAGGCGCGGGGTCTCAGCTGATTGGCCGCGGCCTTGAAATTTCCCGCCCTCAACGCATCGACGAACGCGGGCCCGAGAGGCTCCGGCAGCAAGCCGGAATAGGCTTCCGACAGGAAGCTGACCCGGCCCCGGGGCGTCCAGCGGTCAAGCGGGACATCGACCATGACCCGGACAATGTCTTTCGCCGGCCGGTATATGAGGATCGGACCCGGCCCGCCCAGCACCACATGCCCGTAGCCTTCCAGCGGCAGGCTCACATTCCTCAAGGTGACGCCCAGCATTACCGAACAAAGCAGCGGGCTGGGCGACAACCCCAAAGACCGACGCACGATCGAGGCCCGGCCATCGGCGCCGACAATCCGCTCGGCGGTCAAGGACCGACCGACGCCGTCAACGGCAAAAGCAACCCGCTCGTCGTCGACCGCACTTACACGCGCGTGGGGAATAAAATCGATATCCGCCTCGCCCTCGATAGCCTGGCGCAACCGCGCGACGAGCAAACCGTGCTCGCACACCAGGCCGTGGGACCCGCCCAAATAAGGAAGGACTATCGGTTCCGAACCGTCTTCCGGGAACACCACGAACCCCTTGCCCTCGGTGCTGCCCGGCAACGTATCGAGACCGATCCCGACATCGCGCAATATCCGCACGGCGCGCGGATGCAGCCATTCGCCCGCCAATCGCTCCGAAGCCCTGGGATTCGCTTCGAGAAGAACCACGCGGGCGCCCTTCCGCGCGTGAGCGAGTGCACACAAGCTGCCGACCGGACCGCCGCCGACGATGGCTATGTCGTACTGCCGCGGCGCGGTGGCGCTCATTGGAAACCACCCGGCTCCGGGCGGCAGGAGCGGATCCGAGGCCGTGTCTCGGGACCCACCGCCCGGCCGCCGCAACCGGAGCGTGGAAACCCGGCGCCGCGACGCAAGCCGAACCGGTCGCAGACGTCCCGGCCGATCCGCGGCCATCGGCCTGCGGGCCCGGAACCGGCCCTCGCCGCCCGCAGAGCCGGCTTGCCCGAAACCGCCGCCGCCAGACCGTCAGACCGATCTTCCGTCCCGCCCCCCAATGAACCACCGGCAATATCGGCAACCGCGTCCGCAGCTTCGAAGGCGCATTGCGGAATTGTACGACTGGCGTCGGCAGGCATACGCTCTCCAAATTCGGGCGTCCTTGCGCCGCACTGAGGGGAACGAGTTCAGGTCCGCATAAAAGCTAATAGTTCAAGTCGGAAACTCTTGCAACTGATTTGCGATGCGGAGTCTGAGTTTCCCGGTGACCGACAATGCCGGAAACGGGTTGATCTTCAGCTTATAGTCCCTGGGCAGCGGTTCAAACTCGAAATAATACGCAACCAGCAACATTGTAATCGTCAAATGCAAATGCATCCATGCCCGTCCGGTGCATGTGTGAGCATCCAGTCCATACGGCGCATAACCGGGGCCGTTATGTTCATTACGCGGCGGCAGGTACCGATCAATGTCGAATTTATATGGTTCCACGAAGCAATCGCTCATATAATGTGCTGCGGTTTGCACGATGTACATTTTTTTCCCTAAGCGGCAGCGAGTAGTTTTCCAAAACACAAGAATTCGCCACATTGCGAAGGCTTACACCAATAATCGGATACAATCGCAAGCACTCCATGAGAAAGCGTCGAGTAACGTCAAACTTGTCCGGGGTAAAGTCTTCCTTTCCTGGATCTCCATCGGCGAACATCTCGTTCGCCTCTTCACGGATTCTAGCGGAAATATCTGGCTGTCTGGCCATTTCAAAAAGTACGAATCCCAACATGTCTCCGAGATAAAGACTTTGAAAAATAGGGGTTGCCGCCAACATGAATAGCAGGTTTTGTTCTGGTATAAACTGTGGGTCGCTATTGTGTAGGGCAATCAGCTCGTCCGCCAGTTCCTGAGCAGCCTCCGCGCGCTGAATCGGCAAATGGTTTTGCTCGATACGTCGCGCGAGCTTCTCATAAAGCCGAAAACGGCGTTTCATGGCAGGAGTGCGCGCCATGAATTTTGGCAGAAAATCTGCGACATAACAGACGATGGCTCGTTCATTCCATTTGACCAGATCGTCAAATAAATCTTGCGCGTCCGTACTGAGGAGAATGTTAAACATTTGGAAGTTAGTTAATAGACGGCTATCTCGCTGCACTTTCAGTTCAGAACCCGCCTGCCACTTTTGACTGATCATGAATTGGCGGCTCAGCCGGAGCATGTCATCCAGTCTTTCATAGAATCTTGCATTCGAGTAAACCCTCACCATCAGCTTTCGCAACCGAAAATGGTCGGCGCCATCCAATGACGGGAGCAAATTATTTGCCCCGCAAACCATTTCCATTTCGCGGAAATAATTTCCGGAAGTCATGAATTTTCTAGAATTTCGACGTACCCAGTGATTGGCAATCGGTCCGGCCAAGAACGTTCGTGGCTTTTGAAGTGGCGGACCAATTTGGAAAACAGGACCGTATCGTTCAGCAAGATTTCCAAATAGCGCCGGTAGATTTCTGTCCCACAAATGTCGATTTAGAATTAGGCTTCTCAAAGGAATCTTCGGAATTGGTTTTGTGATCGGAGAGTATTGCAATGTAGGTGCAATTGCAACTTGCTTAACTGTAGTAGAAATCACCCGATTGATCTGTTCAATTTTACAGATCAACTCAACTCTCTGTTCCTGTTCTCCTTCCAAATCATCGAAAATAAATTTGATGATGTCGCAGGCACTCAAAAGGCCGATTATCAGCGAGTCCTTTGGATCCGGGATAATATCTGTGAAAATCACCTTTTCAATTCTCGAATTGATGTACTTTCCTACGGTCTCGCTTTTGGGGTATTGTTGCAATTCTGCGTACCAATCGCAGTGGTTCGTTGTATAAAACCCACCTTCATGGTGCGTCATGATTTCCAGCTGAACCAGGTGTTTCAAGGTGGCGTCGATAATATCTTCCGAATGAACGGCGAGCCGCTCAATCCAGTATCGCGGTTTTTGTGGATCGGGATTGGATGCGATCTCTGCCAAGCACAAATCCAATACCTCATCGCCTGTTTTGGTTGCATCCAGGAGAAAAAGTGTTTCCTCATCTGTGTCAATGCGCGACTTCAGGGATAGATCGGCCAGAACTGCGCCGATGGTGGCGCAGTTCAAGGTCCAGCCTTCTACCTGGTGGAAGTAACCGGCCTTTTCGTTGAGAATCATCGTGATGAATTCTTGTGGAACACTCAACGAATGCTTCGATGCCATGGCAACGGCGTCCCTTTTCTGGACATTGCGGGTCATGCTTGTCCCTGAGAGCCTGACTCGAAACTCGATCAAAGGTTACAAGGCCTTGCGAGCCTTCGTGTCGTGAGGCGTATGTGGGCGATGTCGAGCCAAGCTTGGCTGGAAGCGATGGATTTCTCCCAGTCTTTTGCCAGCCTGCGACAGC
>JAJDYJ010000024.1 GCA_022822865.1 Pseudomonadales bacterium
CCGTCGGTGTTGGTGGAGCCGCCGTCGGACGCGTCCAGCGGGTTGAATCCGTATCGGATTTCGCAAGCGTCTGGCATGCCGTCATTGTCGTCGTCCTCGTCTTCGGAATCAACCGTTCCGTCCCCGTCGGTGTCGGGGTCGCCGGTGTCCTTGACGGCAGTCAGACGCGCGGTTTCGCTGGCCGTGCCGCCGGCACCGGTGCAACTTACGGTGACATCGTGCGTGCCTTCGGCAAACGGTCCGATCTCCCGCGTTCCATCGGTCGACAGGGCGGTGCTTCCGTATTGGCAGGAAGTGGCGTCGGTGCTGGACCAGGTCATTTCCACCTTGTCCTTGCCTGCGGTGATGGTCGATTTGGAAAGACTGACCGAAACCGTGGGGAGCGCGACAACGGTGAGTGTTTCCGTGTCGCTGTCCGTACCCCCGTCGCCGGTGCAGCTTACCGTGAAAGTGTAGGCGCCTTTGGCGTATGGTCCGACCTGCTTGTCGCCCGAGGTCGAGGCGCTGCTTCCGTCCACCTAGCAGGAAGCGGCCCGGACGCTGGACCAGGACAGGGTGGAAGTGCCGGTGCCCGCCGTGATCGTGGTCGGATCCAGGCTTGCCCTGACAATCGGCGGCTTGGGGGCGGGTTCCACGGTCAAGGTGGCGGAGTCGCTGTCCGATCCGCCGTCTCCCATGCAAGTTACTTCAATGACGTAGTCTCCGGCCGTATCGTATGAGCCCAGCGTACTGCTTCCTTTGACCGCGACGGTCGCGTTGTCGTAGGTGCAGGAAGTCGCGTTGGCGCTGGACCAATTCAAGGTCGAAGTGCCGGTGTCGATCGGAATTCGGGCCGAGTCCAGGCTCACGGTCACCGTCGGCGCTTCCGGCGGCGGGTTCACGGTGAGCGTGACCGTGTCGCTGGTGGTTCCTCCAGCGCCGGTGCAGCTCACCGTGAATACTTCCTTGCCCGCGTTGAAAGGACCCAGGCCGGTAATCTTCCCACTCGTGGAGCGGGTTCTGCCACCGTAGCTGCAATCGTCGGTATTACTGCTGGTCCAGGAAAGGTCCACCTTGTCCACGTCCGCGACAACCGGGTTTTGAGACAGTGTAGCGGAAACCGAAGGCGCGAGCGCGTTGACGGTCCAGTTCACCGTGCTCGTTTTGGAACCGAGGCGGTTCTTGCAGGCGACGGTCGCGGATTTTGCACCGGCTTCACCGTAGGAATAGGGGCCGAAATCCTTCGAACCCGACTTGGCGGCATTCGCGCCGTCGAGGGTGCAGGAATCGGCGTGGGCGCCGGTCCAGGTTACCCGCGCCTTGTCCGAACCATTGGCGGTTATCGTGGACGGGGAGACACTCGCGCTGAGGGCAACGGCCTTGATGGCTTCCCAGTTGATTGTGTGCGAAGTAGTGCCGCCGTCGCCGGAGCAGGAAAAAGTGAGGCTGTGTTTCCCTGCCGGATACGGTCCCAGTGTAGCGGAGCCGCTGGTGGGGTATTTCGTGCCGGCTAGCATGCAGGACTTGGCGTTGGTTGCCGAATAGGTGACGGTGAACTTATCCACGTTCGCTTCCAGCAGCGACTTGGACAGTGTTGTTGTGATTACGGGCTTGGGGACATCGTAGACCGTCACGGTCAGGGAATCGGCGGCGTAACCGGCCTTGCCGTTGTTGTAACACTCTATCAATATGCTTTTTGCGCCAGCGGTGGTCCACGGGCCGACGGTAATGCTGCCGGAAGTGGCCCGGGCGACGCCGTCCACTGTGCAGTATCTGGCGTTGTCGGCTTCCCAAGTTATCGTGGCGGTGCCGGACGCGATGGGAACCCGGGCGGGCGAGACCGAAGCGGTGAGGAAGACGGGTTCGGAGCCTTCTTCTTCGTCCGGATTGTTTATTCCGTCGTCGTCATCGTCGTCGTCGTTGCCGGGGTCGCCCGGGTCGTCCGGACCCTGTTGCTGCCCGGACGGGTTGTCCTGTCCGCCCGACCCGTCCTGGGCGTGTACGGCCAGAGGAGTCAGAAACAGCAGCAGCGCCGCGAAAAAGATGCGGCGGACGGCGGCGGAAGGCAAAGACGGGGCGAGCGCGTGCTGGAGAAGCGGCATGTGAATTCCCTTTCAGGACTGCGGTTATTCTTTTGGCGGTGCAACTCTTTTTCGGCGCCGGTTTTCGAATCGTTAGCGATTTTTCCGAATTTTTTCTCCTTTTTCGGATTTCGTTCCTACGCTTGTTTCCACAGTCACAAGGAGACGGAAATCATGCAACACTCTCAAGGGGGTTTTACCCTGATCGAACTGATGATCGTAGTGGCGATCATCGGCATACTGGCCGCGGTCGCCCTGCCCGCCTATCGCAATTACACAGACCGCGCCGAGTTCTCCGAACTCGTGCTGGCCGTGACGCCGCTGAAGACCGCCGTGGAACTGGCGATTCAGACCCGCGGGCCGAGTGCGCTGTCGGACCTGGACGGCGGCGCCCTCGGCATTCCCGCCAATGTCGCGGCGACCGCCGCGGCCCACGGCGCCGATGTCACCGACGGCGTCATCACCATGACCTGGCGGCAGGAAGACGGTTCCAATCTGAACGGCGTGACCTACACGTTGAGCGCCGGCGGCGTCACCGCGCCGGTAAACTGGACCGAAGGCGGCACCTGCCTGAGTAGTGGCCTGTGTTGAGCGCGGCGGCAGACCAGCCAGTGCCGGACATCCAGACCGCGGCAGCCGAGGCGGCAGCGGCCGCCGCGGCGCTCGGCGCGCCACTACTCGATCTGGACGCTTTCGATCCGCAGCATATCGAGCGCGGTCTGATCGGTCACGAACTGATCCGGCAGCATCGCGTGCTGCCGCTGATGCGCCTCGGCGGCCGGCTGCTGCTCGCCTTGTCCGATCCCGCGGCGATGGCCGCGCTCGACGAGATCAAGTTCCGCACAGGTCTTGCCGTCCAGCCCGTGGTCGTGGAAGCGGACAAGCTCGAACGGGCCTTGCGCCTGCAAGGCCGCGGCGAGGGTCTGCTTGACGAACTCGGCCTTGACGAGTTGCAAACCGAGCCGGAGCAGGATGCGGGAACAGCCGGCGAACCCATCGGCGCCGACGAAACGCCCATCGTGCGTCTGGTCAATCGGCTGTTGCTCGACGCCTTGCAGGCCGGAGCTTCGGATATTCATTTCGAGCCTTTCGAAACAAGCTGCAGGGTCCGCTTCCGCATCGACGGAATTCTGCACGAAATCACCCACCCTCCGGTCAATATCGCCCGGCGTATCGCATCGAGGCTGAAGATCATGGCGCAGATGGATATCTCGGAACGGCGGCTGCCCCAGGACGGACGTATCCGCCTGCGTCTGGCGGACGGCGGCGGAGTCGATTTCCGCGTCAATACCCTGCCCACGCTCTGGGGCGAAAAACTGGTGTTGCGCGTACTCGACGGCGGCGGCGAGCAGATGGATATCGACGCCCTGGGCCTGACGGACTTTCAGCGCGAACAATACCTCTACGCCCTGCAGGCGAGCCAGGGTCTGATTCTTGTCACCGGACCGACCGGCAGCGGCAAGACGGTAACGCTTTACGCCGGATTGCGGCTGTTGAATACGGCGGAAAGAAACATTGCCACGGTCGAGGATCCGGTGGAGATTAACCTCGAAGGCGTAAATCAGGTTGCCGTCAACAATCGCATCGGGCTGGATTTCGCGCTGGCCTTGCGCGCGTTCCTGCGGCAGGACCCGGATGTGCTCATGGTCGGCGAGATACGCGATCTGGAAACGGCCGAGATCGCGGTAAAAGCCGCCCAGACCGGTCATCTGGTACTTTCGACCCTGCATACGAACAGCGCGGGAGAAACCCTGAACCGGCTCAAGAACATGGGTGTGCCGGCCTTCAATCTGGCGACTTCGGTGCGGCTGATCGTCGCCCAGCGGCTGGCCCGCAAGCTTTGTCCGCATTGCCGGCAGACATTGCAATTGCCGCGCGAAACCCTGCGGGAAGCGGGGTTCGAGACCGCCGGAATCGATGACCCGCAATTGTTCAGCGCCCGGGGCTGCGAACAGTGCAAGAGCGGCTACCGCGGCCGCGTCGGAATCTACGAATTCCTTCCCATCAGCCCGGCCATGGCGGAAATCGTAATGCGCGACGGTAACGCGCTCCAGATCGCCGCCCAGGCAAGCGAGGAAGGACTCGGGAATCTGCGGCAGGCGGCGCTGGAGAAGGCCGCGGCGGGCCTGACCAGCCTGGATGAAGTCAATCGCGTCACTTGACGCAGGTCAGACAGGTGGCAATGAATACATCTATCGAATTCATCTGGCAGGGAACCGACCGCCAGGGGAAGCCCGTTCAGGGAGAAATCGCCGAGGCAAGCCCCGAGCTGGCCAAGGCGCGGCTGCGGCGTCAGGGAATCCGGCCATCGCGGGTCCGGCGCAAGCCCCGATCCCTGTTCGGCGCCGGCCGCGAGCGAATTACCGCGGCCGATATCGCCATTTTTACCCGTCAATTGGCGACCATGATCAGGTCGGCGATTCCCCTTGTGCAAGCACTGAACATTATGGCCGAGAGTTCCGACAACACTCAATTGCGTTCCCTGACCATCAAGGTGCGCGACGAAGTCGCCGGCGGCCACGGACTGGCCGACAGCATGGCGCGGCATCCGCGCCATTTCGATTCGCTTTACTGCAGCCTGATATCGGCCGGTGAATCGTCGGGCACCCTGGATGCCATGCTGGACCGGCTCGCGGACTATCGGGAAAAGTCGGAAAAGCTCAAGTCCCGCATCCGCAAGGCGCTGACTTATCCGATAGCCGTGGTCTGCGTTGCCCTGGTAGTCACCGTCTTGCTGCTGACCCGGGTCGTTCCCACCTTTGCCGAAACTTTCGCCGGGCTCGACGCCGAATTACCCTGGTTTACCGAGTTTGTCATGGGGCTTTCCGACCTGGCGGTAGCGCGCTGGCATCAAGCCGCCGCCGTTGCCCTTGGGGCAGTCGGCGCCTTGGTTTGGCTACCGCGCCGTTTTCCGCGGGCAGCCGCCTTGCGTCAGCGGATGTTGTTGCGCCTGCCGGTGGTCGGGCCGTTGTTGCGCAATGCGGCCATCGCGCGTTTCTCCCGCACTCTGGCAACCTTGTTCCGAGCCGGCGCGCCGCTGACCGATGCGCTGGAGTCCGTTGCCGGCGCAACGGGTAATGTGGTCTACGCCGAAGCCGCCCGCGCCATTCGCGAGGACGTGCGCAACGGCCAATCGCTGGCCGGAGCAATCCGCGCGGCGAAGCTGTTTCCGCCCATGCTCGAGCAACTTGTCGGCATCGGGGAAGAGTCCGGCGCGCTCGACGGCATGCTGGACAAGTGCGCCAGCTTTTTCGAAGAAGACGTCGAAACTCGGGTAGACCGCTTAACGGCCCTGCTTGAGCCCTTTATAATGGCTGTACTCGGACTTCTGGTCGGTGGGCTGATGATCGCCATGTACCTGCCGATTTTCCGGCTCGGCTCAGTCCTCTGACTTACGGCAAGTCCATGCAATTCATGGAATTTCTCAATAGCTCTCCCGGATTTGCGTTCATCGTTTTCCTGACCTCCGGTCTGTTGATCGGCAGTTTCATCAATGTGGTGACGTATCGGCTGCCGATCATGCTGAATCGGCAATGGCAGATCGAAACCAGGCACTTTCTCGGCCTGTTGGGAGACCCCCGCAACGCCGAAGGCAGACCTTTCAACCTGATCCGGCCCTGGTCCCATTGTCCGAATTGCAAACGCCGCATCAGGCCCTGGGAAATAATCCCCGTATTCAGCTATGTGCTGTTGCTGGGAAAATGCGCCGGCTGCCGATGGCGGATTCCGCTGCGTTATCCCCTGGTGGAGTTGGCCTGCGGCTTGCTGGCCGGATTGCTGGTCTTGCTGTACGGCGTCGGCTGGCTCGCCCTGGCGCTGCTGGCGTTCTGTTACACCTTGATCGTACTGGCGGTTATCGATGCCGAAAACCAGTTGCTGCCCGATATTCTCACCTTGCCACTGCTCTGGCTGGGCCTGCTGCTGAATGCGTTTTTCCCGGACCTGCTCGGAACCGGCGCCGCCGACGCCATCATTGGCGCGGCCGCCGCATACATCCTGCTCGGCGGATTCCACTACACCTACCACCTGTTGACCGGCAAGGAAGGCATGGCCCAGGGCGACTTCAAGCTGCTGGCCGCCATGTGCGCCTGGCTGGGCTGGATCGCGCTGCCGTTCATCGTACTCATATCATCGGTCACCGGCGCGATCTGGGGCCTGACCCTGGTCACGATTCACGGCCGGTCCTGGTTGCAGCCACTCGCGTTCGGACCTTTTCTGGTCTTCGCGGGCTTCACGGTGCTGCTCATAGGGCCGCAGCGCATGGCCGGCTGGCTCGGCTGAAGGATATTCCGAATCGTGTTCACGGTGGGACTGACTGGCGGCATCGGCAGCGGCAAAAGCACCGTAGCCGGCGTTTTTGCCGAATTGGGAGTGGAGATCATCGACGCCGACGTCGTGGCGCGCGATGTCGTCGAACCGCCGAGTACCGCGCTCGACGCCATCCGCGCGCGTTACGGCGCAGAAATATTGACCGCCGACGGCGCCCTCGACCGGCCACGCATGCGCCAACTGGTCTTCGCCGACGAAGCCGAGCGCGCCTGGCTCGAAGACTTGCTGCATCCGTTGATCGAGGAACGCATCCGGCAGGGAATAGCGGGCTGCGATAGCCCCTATTGCATGCTCGTTTCGCCGCTCTTGCTGGAAACTTCCCAACGCCGGTTGGTCGACCGTGTGCTCGTGGTCGATGTTTCCCGGCAGACGCAGTTGCAGCGCAGCTTGTTGCGGGACCAAAGCGAGCGCGCCACCATCGAGGCGATCATCGACGCCCAGGCAAGCCGCGAGGAACGTCTGCGCGCAGCCGACGACGTGATCGACAACGAAGGCGCCCAAAGCGCGCTGACGGCCCACGTTCGCGAATTGCATGCGCGCTATAAGACTATGGCGGAGTCTCATGACTGACGAATCGGTTTCCGTAGCCTGTCCGACCTGCGGAAAAGAAGTACAGTGGACCCGGGACAGTCAATACCGCCCGTTCTGCGGCGAACGCTGCCGGCTCATCGATCTCGGGGAATGGGCCGCCGAAAGATATCGCGTCCCGGGCGAACCCAGCCCACCGCCGGAAAAACCCGATTCCGAATCGCTGCAATAGCCGCAATTCTCATTTCGTCATTCAGTATCCCTTCGAGGCCAGTAACTTCGATCAGGTTTGCACTATGTGAGTCGGCGCCGGGTGGCGGGCAGCGGCGGGCGTGTGAGGCATGGATGCCGAACGCGAAGTATCCATGTTGTCAAGGCGCTGTTTTTCTCCTGTTGCTACTGCTTCGGCCAGTGCTTTCAAACTGACGTTGGCGCGGCTCGATCCATCCATTCCCGATCGTCG
>JAJDYJ010000037.1 GCA_022822865.1 Pseudomonadales bacterium
GGCCGGATCGCGCCGGAAACGACGCAAACCCCCACTGGATCGAAGAAAAACCGCCTCCCGGATACCCGGTTACAACCGATCGGACGGAATCGGCAAACGAAAAAAGACCAGAAAACGGAGTTTACGGACAAGAACTAGTTATGCATTTAGTCGTCTAAATGTAAAGTATGATTGCAAACGGTTCCTATCCAGTTTGATATTCGGGGGTCAAGCCGCTTGAGTTGTTATCGTCAGCTGTACTCCGAGCGCTTGAAGCGCTTTTTCGATTTGGCCGATGTGCGAGCGATGGTCCAGATCCAGCAGGCGGCGAACTGCGCCCTCGGAAACTCCGAGCCGCGCGGCAAGTGCGGTGTTTCCGATCCTGTCGGCGCGCATTGCGCAATACAACGCGATCTTGGCGGCGACGAGCGCCGGTAAAGCTATCATGGGACGCCCTCTTGCGGCAGAAGGTCTGGGGATTTCGCGGCGCGTCCCGATGTAGCCGCCCAAAGCGGCTATCAGGCAATCTCGTGCCTGCGCCAAGGCCTCGGATTCGTTCCCCCCTTCGGTCAGACCTTCCGGAATATCGGCGAAGGAGACGAGGATCGAACCATCGCCCTGCCGCGCCAGTTCCACTGGCCAAGCTAAAGTTTGTGCCATTTCTCTCTCCCCCTTGTTCGCCTTACTGCAAGTCCTCGTTCTTCAGGCCAAGTTGCCGAAGCATCGCGTACAAGAGCCCGGCGCTGATCTCCTTGCGGCGATCCTTGACGGTCGTGAAGTGATTCCCGTAATGAAGCCGCCCATGGCTTCCCTTACCCGGACGAGCATCAAAGCGAACCACCACACTTCGTTCTCTACCCAGTCGTCGCACACGGCGAACAAATTCGTTTCCGTTCATGATAATCGTACAGATATGTGCGAAGCAATAATGCCGGTTCACTAAGCTGGGACGGCAGCGAGTGAAACAGGATTTCCTCAACTGGAAAGTAGACCTGGCTCCGCGAAAACTTCCTTCACGAATTCGTGTCACAATTCGTTCAGAATCATGCCTACCGGCTGGCAAACCGGCCTGGAGCGAGAGCGGCGCGCCGGTCTTGAAGGCTTGCCCTATCAGGAGAGAACCTCATGACTTCTTCGAACAATCTTTCACGAATGCTGGTTTGGCTGCTCGTGCTGCTGCCCGTGGTTTTCCTTGCCGGCCGCATCTCGGCGCAACGCACTGTCGAGCCGTCCTGCGACATGTGCCACGCCGAACTCGTGCCGCTGGAAGAAATTCAGCAATACGTGCAACTCGGCCAGCGCGAAGCCGTGGGCGATATGCAGATTCGCTCGATCGACGCCGGGCGCACTCAGGTGCAGGTTTCGCTGGTGCATCGCAACGCCCTGGCGGAGCGCGCCAACCGGGTGGCGGAACATAGCCTGGTTACGGAGGTTTATTACATGTTGTCCGGGGGCGGCACCGTACTCACCGGGCCGGAACTGGTCGACCCCGTGCCGAGAGCTTCCGACAGCTACAACGTCATCAGTCTTAACGGCCCCGGACACAATGCGCGCGATGTGCGCAACGGCGTGACGACGGAATTGAATGCGGGTGACGTGTTCGTGATTCCCGCGGGCACGGGCCACGAATTCATCGAGATTCCCGATCACGCCACCTATATCACCTTCAGGGTGGACCCGGACAAGGTAGTCGCATTGATGAGCGCCGAAGATTCGGCCGCCTTTCTCGAAGAACGCCTGTGAAGCGGATTGCAATGAACCGGATTCGGCGCCGCACGATCACGGCGGCGGGCGCCGTCCCGCTCCTCGTCAGTGTTGGCGCATTCGGACAATACGGCGACAGCACCGGCGAATGGCCGAGCTACGCCGCCGATGCCGGCTCCACCAAGTACACCGGTCTGGGCCGGATCGACGCGGACAATTTCGGCGAGCTCGAAATCGCCTGGCGCTGGCGGTCGATCGACGCAGATCTCGATTTCGCCGCGCTGCTCGGCGCCGATTCGGAACCGCCGGGCTTCGGCCGGCTGCAGGCGACGCCGCTCATGGTCGACGGCGTGCTCTACATGCTCACTGCGCTGAACCAGGTCGCCGCGCTCGATGCGGCCAGCGGCGAAGAACTGTGGACCCACGACCCGCAAGTCTATCTGTCCGGCCCGTCCAACAGTCCCCTGGGTTTTCATCATCGCGGAGTCGCCTGGTGGAGCGACGGCGAAGACTCGCGGGTGATCGTCAGCACCAATGACGGCTATGTGTTCTCCCTGATCGCAGAAACCGGGGAAGTGGATATGGCATTCGCCGATGGCCGGGTAGACCTGACCGAAGGCATTCCCCGGGCGGAGCGCGACAGCATGGACTGGCAAGGCGCCCAGCCTCTTGGCGCCGTGTCGCCACCGGTAGTGGTGGACGATGTCGTGGTCGTGCAGCAGATTACCTCCAACCGGCCCCGGTACAAGGAACGGCCGCCGACCTGGATTCGCGGCTACGACGTGCGTAGCGGCGAGTTGATCTGGACCTTCCGCACGATTCCCCAGCAAGGCGATTTCGGTGTCGAGACCTGGCAGGAAGAGTCCTGGCGCTACACCGGCAACGGCGGCGTCTGGACCATGATGAGCGCCGACCTCGAACTGGGCTACGTCTATCTGCCGACCGAGGCGCCCACCAACGATTTCTATGGTGGCCACCGCCCCGGCGACAATCTGTTCACACAAAGCCTGGTGGCCCTCGACGCCCGCACCGGCGAGCGCGTCTGGCATTTCCAGATGATTCATCACGGCATCTGGGACTACGACACCCCCGCGGCGCCGAACCTGATCGACATCAACGTCGACGGCAGGGAGATCAGGGCCATCGCCCAGGTTACCAAGCAGGGATTCGTCTATGTCTTCGACCGCGCGACCGGCGTGCCCGTGTGGCCCATCGAAGAGCGGCCCGTGCCCGAGGGCATCATTCCCGGCGAAAGAACTTCCCCGACCCAGCCTTTTCCGACCCGGCCGCCTCCTTTCGCGACCCAGGGGCTGAGCGAAGACGACTTGATCGACTTCACGCCGGAACTACGCGCCGAAGCCCTGGAGATTCTGGAGAACTTTACTTACGGACCCCTGTTCACGCCGCCGAGCCTGCCCGACGACGACGGCCACCGCGGCACGATCCTGATGCCCGGCGCGGGCGGCGGCGCGAACTGGTCGGGAGCGGGAGTGGACCCCGAAACCGGCGTGCTTTATGTTCCGTCGTCGAACAACCCGACGGTGCCGCTCATGGTTACGCTCGAACCCGGCGAATCCAATTTCAACTACACGCGCCTGTCGAATCAGGGCGTGCCCGGGCCGAGGGGCCTGCCGATTCTCAAGCCGCCGTATTCGACGATAACCGCCTACGACATGAACCGGGGCGAGATTCTCTGGCAGGTCCCGAACGGCTCCGGGTCGGTTCGCGTGGAAAACAGCCCGGCGGTTGAAGGCATTGAACTGCCCCCACTCGGCGGCGGCGGCCGCCATCCGGTGCTGGTGACTTCGACCCTGCTGATCCACGCGCAAAACACGGGCGGCACCCCGAAGCTGATTGCCCGCGACAAGGCGACCGGCGAGGAGATTGCGTCAATCGAATTGCCCGCCAATCCCGGCGGTGCGCCGATGAGTTACAGCGTTGATGACAGGCAGTATATAGCCCTGAGCATCCTCAGCACCCCAGTGCCGGAACTGGTTGTCTACGCTTTGGGTGAAATCTGAGCCGCTGCACCCCCACCAAATTCGCTTTGCGAATTTGACTCCCCCTGAAGGGGGAGTGAACCAGAGCGCCCTCCACTGGTCTACTCCCCCTTTGGGGGAGTCAAATCTGCGCAGCAGATTTGGTGGGGGTGGTTGACGGCAGAAACAATACTATCGGTCGCCGATTTGGTTCGCCTTCAGCGCGCCGAACTCCCGTAAAATCTCGCTAGCTGACTCTGTCGGAAGGGGCGCGTTCGATTCCAGGTTCAATACGGACCGTCTTGCAGGCGCTTCGGCAATGTCGAGCGGCGTCATGCCGCGTCCGTTAAGCGCGTTAACGTCGGCTCCGCGCTCGGCCAACTCTCTGACGACGGTTATGAGATTTCTCGCCGCCGCGTCGTGCAGCGCCGTCGAGCCGGAGAAATCGGCGTGGTTCGGATCGACGCCATGCTCTGCGGCCGCGATCACCGCTTCCAGGGCCAGCCGCTCTTCGCCGACCGGGTCCTCGGTTGCGAGAACGTAATATCGATCACGGTCGCTGGCGCCTCTCACGGCAGCCTGTATCGGGCTCGCGAATCCGCCCACGACTTCGGGCGGCGGCGGATTCTCGCGTGACTCCCGGTCGCGCAGCCGGCGATAACTTTCCAGTGTCGTCAAAAGCGGGTCCGCTCCGCCTCGTTCGAGCACGCGCATGATTCCCGCTTCGCGAAAGTTGGCCGCCAGCCAATACGGCGTGGCGCTTACCATCGGTGTTCGGAACGCCCAGTCCTCGCTCGCGCGTTGGGTCGGGGTGGGCCGTTCCAGCCGCGCGTTCGGGTCCGCGCCATGTTCCAGCAACGCGTTCACCATATCGAGGTCGCCGCGCAGAATCGCGGCGTGCAGCGCGTTGTAGCCTGCGCCGATCGCGTTCGGGTCGGCCCCGGCTTCGAGCAAGCGGCGCGCCAGCGCGAAGTGACCGCTATGAGTCGCAACCACGAGCGGGCTCGCTCCGTTGCCTGCCGCACCGTCGACTTCCGCTCCGGCCTCGATCAGCAGCCGGGCGACGCCGCCATGGCCGTTTCGCGCGGCGAACAGCAAGGGCGTATAGCCGCCGAGTCGTTCGACCATCCCCTGATCGAAAGCGCCTCCGTTCGAGGCATCGGCGAACACCAGCCGGGGGCGCACGCTCGAGCGCGCTTCGAGTTCGGCTCCGGCGGCGATCAATTGCCGCGCGACTTCCATATGCCCCTGGGCCGCCGCCCACATGAGCGCTGTCTGCCCGCGAGAGCTCTCGACGGCGTTCACGTCCGCTCCGGCTGCGATCAAGCGCTCAACGCTCGTGTCGGCCCCGACCCTGGAGGCAGTCATGATCGGGGTTTCGCCTATCGGCAAGGCGATTTCCGCGTCGGCGCCGGCTTCGAGCAACAGTTCGATCAAATCGGGGTTGCCGCCTTCCGCCGCGACGAACAGGGGCGCGGCGCCCAGGCGATTGACGGCATTGACTTTGGCGCCGGCAGCCAGCAGCAGAGACGTGATTTCCAGGTTTTGCCGGTATACCGCCCAATGCAGGGCGGTGGCGCCGTCGGCCTGGCGTTCGTTCGGGTCGGCGCCGTCTTGAAGCAGAACTTCAACGGCCCCGGCATCCTGAAGTCTTGCCGCCTCGATCAGGGAGGCGTCCGAACCCTGAACCGCGGAGGCCGCTGTGAGGAGAATCGCCAGCGCAAGCCCGGCGTTCAGTCTGATCCGGTTCAGCGGCGACAAGGTTTCCACTCGCTGCAACAGCGCGCTCCCGATCATGGGTTCTCCCGGACCTTGAATCTACACCTCGCTCAACAATTCGAGCGGGCCGGTGCTGTTGCTCAACCGGTCGACGGGCATGCCCATCTTGTCGAGCATCGTCAAATGCAGATTACTTACGGGCGTCCCCTCCGGATAGCGGATGTGCCGGCCGCCCCTGAGCTTGCCGGAGCCGCCGCCGAACAGCACGAGCGGCAAGCCGCGATTGTCGTGCTGGTTGCTGTCGGACATGCCGGCGCCGTAAAGCATCAGCATGTTGTCGAGCAGGGAACCTTCGCCGTCCGGCGTCGCGTCGAGCTTGTCTAGGTACCAGGCGAACAGGCCGGTGTGGAACTCGTTGATCTTGATGATCTTCTCGTACAGCACCGGGTCGTCGCGATGATGCGAGGTCGGATGATGCGAGTCGGGTACGCCGATCTCCGCATAGGTGCGGCCGCTCAGTTCCCGCCCCATCATGAAGGTGATGACGCGAGTCAGGTCGGTCTGGTAGGCGAGCACTTGCAGGTCGAACATCAACTTCGCGTGCTCTTCGTATGTGTCGGGCACCCCCGACGGCTGCGTCACTTCGGGCAGGTCGCGGCCGCTTTGCTCCTCGGCCATCTGAATCCGCCGCTCGACGTCGCGAACGGCGTCGAGATACTGGTCGAGCCTGGCGCGGTCGTCGGCGCCGACTTCCCGGTTCAGTTCGGCTACGCGCTCGGTCAGGGAGTCGAGCAGGCTGCGGTCCTTGCGGATGCGCTGGAGTCGCACTTGCGGGTCGGTGGTGCCGATGTCGCCGAAGAGCCGCTCGAACACCAGCCGCGGATTGGTTTCCATCGGCAGCGGCGTGTTCGCGTCGCGCCAGGCGATGGTGCTCGTGTACATGCAACTGAAGCCAATGTCGCAGGAACCGAAAACGTCGTTTTCGTCGAGCGCGAGTTCAAGCGAACCGAGCTGGGTTTCCTGGCCGAACCGGCGCGCAACGAGCTGGTCGATCGAAACCGCGGCCTGGAGATCGTTCTCGGTGCGGGCCGGAGTCACTCCGGTGAGAAAGCGGGTCGAGGCGCTGGCGTGTACGCCGGCGTTGCTCGGCACGCCGTTGAGGCCGGTCAGCACGAGCATGCGGTCCCGATACGCGGCCATGGGCTGCAGGATTCGGGTGAGTTCGAAATCAGCACCCTCGGCGGCGGGAGTCCAGGCTTTCATCGCCATGCCGTTGGGCACATAGACCACGCCTAGCCGGCTGACGGTTTGCGGCCCGGTATTGGCGAGCGCCGGCGTCATGCTGTCGAGCAGCGGCAGCGCCAGGCTTGCGCCGAGGCCCCGCAGCATCGTGCGCCGCGAGAGTTTCTTTTTCAGAATGATCATGATCCTGTTCTCCGCATCTGGAACGGGGCGCTTTCGATCACGCCCATTATCACCGATGACCAGCGATAGTCGTCCGCTTCCGCATCGCGAACTATGGAGCGCACCGTGGGCATGTCATGGTACTCCAGACCCCGCCCGAGGGCATAGGTCATCAGTTTCTCGGTAACAGCGCCGACGAAGTCGCCGGGCTTGTCGAGCAGCAGGTTCGCGAGCCCGTCGGGGCCGCTGAATTCGGCGCCGCCGGGAATCGCCCCGGAAGCGTCGATCATCTCACCGGCGAAGCGCTCGCGCCACTTGCCCACGGCGTCGTAATTTTCCAATGAGAATCCGATTGGGTCCATGGCAGCGTGACACGAGCGGCAGGCGGGATTCTCCCGGTGCTGGGCCATCGCCTCGCGCATGCTCAGCACTTTTCCTTCGGCGTTCGCTTCCTCGAGCGCCGGCACATTGGGCGGCGGCTCGGGCGGCGGCGCGCCGAGCAGGTTTTCCAGCACGAACTTGCCTCGCAACACCACCGAAGTGCGATTCGGATAGGAAGTCACCGTCAGCAGGCTGCCGTGGCCGAGCAGCCCGCCGCGCTGGCCGCCGTCGAGCGTGACCTTGCGGAAGCGGTTGCCGTAGATGCCGGGGATTCCGTAGTGCCGGGCGAGCCTTTCGTTCAGGTAGGTGTAATCGGCGCTCAGCAATTCGAGCAGGCTGCGGTCCGTGCGAATCTGTTCGTCGAGGAACAGTTGCGTCTCGCGTTTGAATGCCTCGCGCAGGTTTTCGTCGAATTCGGGAAAGCCGGAAGGCAGTGGGTAATGACTGTCGAGATTGCGCAGATAGAGCCATTGCCCGACGAAATTTTCGAGAAAGGCGTTTGCCTTCGGGTCGGCCATCATGCGCCGCACCTGGCTTTCGAGCATGCCGGGCTCGCGCAATTCCCCGCGTGCGGCCAGATTGAGCAATTCTTCGTCGGGAATGCTGCTCCAGAGGAAAAAGGACAGCCGGGAAGCAAGTTCGAGATCGCTGATCGCATAGACGGCGCCGGGTTCGGCATCGGCCGGATCCTGTTCGATGCGGAACAGGAAATCCGGAGACACCAGCACTCTCTCCAGCGCGAACTGGATTCCCGTATCGAATCCGCCTTCGCGGCGGCCGGCTTCGAAGAATTCGTACAGTTCCGCCAGATCGCGCTCGATCACGGGACGGCGATAGGCGCGTTGCGCCAGCGCGCCGAGTATCTCCCGGGCGCAGGCCGGCTCTTCGTCGGCGCTCGCCGGGCGGCAGGTGAAGATGCGTTGGCGGCTCGGCGTCTCGCCCGGGCCGGCTACCGACAAGGGTCCTTCGATCGCGATGCTGCCCAGGCTGGGATTGGCGTCGGGCAACTCGGTCACCGCCAGGTGATAGCCGAACAGGCGCGGCTGCAATATGCCCTCGGGTTCCCAGGTCTCGCGGGGAAAGGTCGCCGCGATGACGCGCGGGCCGGCTTCGACCGAAACCTCGATTTCGTAGCCTTCCTCCGCCAGCGCCATCATGAATTCTTCCCAGTCGTCGCTGCCGCGGATGTTGCCCGCGAAACTGTACGGCGCCGGCGTTCCGGGCGCATCGCCGCCGAAGGCGAAGGTTTCGAGATGCGCGCCGTCGAGACTCACCTCGATCTCGTGGGGCGCGTCGTAACCGCGCACGAAATCGACGTAATTGGTCTGCAACTTGACCGTGATGCGATACTCGCCGTCGACTGGAAAGTTATGCTCGAACGCGGCCCCGCCGCGAGAGCCGAAAGGCAATTCCTCGCTGAGCCGGGCGTCCTGGATCAGGTTCAGCGGCACTTCATAGGTCTTGATGGCGGCCGCCCGCGGCGCCGCGCCCACGGCCAGTTCCGCCACCTTGTGCGCCGCGGAAACGTATCGTTCCATCAGGGCCGGCGACAGCGACAGCACTTCGGCGTTGTTGTCGAAGCCATGCTGGTCGGGCGGGTCGGGTGGAATCAGTTCGGCGACTTCGATGTCGAGACCGAGCAGGTCGCGCACGGCGTTGCGGTACTCGGTCTGATTCAGGCGATGGAAAGCTTCGGTGCGGCCGGGATCGATCCGCGCCGCCGCTACCCGGTCGAGTTCGGCTTCGAGCCAATTGCGGAATCCGTCGTAACTCGCCTTGTCGGGGCGGGGATTCTCCGGGGGAGGCATCACTCCCACCCGCAACTTGCGCACGACTTCCTCCCACAGCGCGGGATTGGCCGACACATCGGCTACATCCTCGGTGTCGAGAGTCAGGCCAACGTCGCGAAGCTGCGCAAAGAGTTGCGATTCGCCCGGCGTGACGGGCAGGTTGACGATCGCCTGATTGTGGCAGGTGACGCAATAGCGGTCGAGCAGCGCCCGCTGGACACTGGCATCGCCCGCGGCTTCGGCCGCCAGCAGCGCCCCGGAAGCCGAGACGCCGATGCAGATTGCAAGCGGTTTGATCATGCTCATGCCCAAACGAACTTCCCCGTTTCAGCGGCACTACTCTTGCCAAATCTCGCCAAGAATAGCATTGCCCGGTCAAATCATGAAGTTACAAAATTCAACATGGCCTGACGAACGAACGAATACGCTGCTATGCTTCGGCACTGCCCGCACAATCGACAAGAGGTGTTACAGGAAATGGCAAGAGTAGTCGGCGCATTGCTTAGCTTGGGGCTGTGTTTCCACTCCGCTTCCGCGGACACGACGATCAGCCGCGACGAATACTTCGACAAGCTTCGCGGTTTCTGGCTCGGTGTCAATATCGCCAATTGGACTGGCCTGCAGACCGAGAATCGCCACATTGATTTCCCGTTCTTCACCAACGAGGATTTCGGGCCGGAGAAAATCGATTTCACCGTGGATCCAGATCCCTGGGCCGCGGATGACGATTCGAACATCGAATACGTCTACCAGTACGCCATCGAACAATACGGAACCTATCGATTGACCGGCGAACAGATCAGCGGCGAGTACGGCCAGTACTGCGTGAAGATCTTTTCGACGACCGACCTCGAGCCGGGCAATCACACCTTGCGCATCGAATGCGACGGTACCGAACGCGAGAAAACCATTGACATGATCTCGGTCATGTGAGGAAATTTAGAGGACATGATTCACGTTGTTCTTGACACTAGTATCTATCGTGAAAAGCCGAAACTTGATTCGAAAGAGTTTTCGCTTTTGCAGGACATCGCGTCATCTAAAGAGGTAGCCATACATGTCCCTTATGTTGTAGAGAAAGAGTTCACTACGTTTCTAGAGGAGGAGGAGGCAGATAAGCTTCAGGGTGTCATCTCTGCCATCTCAAGTACTCTAAGATTCGATCCGAACGGCCCAATGTCTGTACAGCTGAAGGGACTACTAGATCAGTTAAAAACTGAGTTACCCGCTCTAGTAGAGGAGCGATCTAAAGCATTTTCCCGATGGCTCAAACAAGCTAACGCCATACAAAATTCCCTTACGTGTGAGCAATCGTATAACGCAATGGAGGCTTATTTTTCTGGCAACCCGCCATTTAAAAAACCGAAAGTAAGGAAAGACATTCCCGATTCTTTCATATTTCAAGCGGCGTTAGAACTCCATAGGAAACATGGTAAGGATCTTGCGGTCATCGTACAAGACGGTAATCTTGCCAGTGCTATTCAGGATGCCGGCATCAAATGTTGGTCTAGCTTGCGAGAATTTCTTTCAAGTCCATTGGTACAGCCGCTGGTTGCTGAGCAAGTAATTAGCAGCAATCAGATGGTTGTTTGCCAACATGTCCAGACACTAGCCGAGAACTCATTAGATTTTATCGCGAACACACTCGAAAAGGCGCTGCTGTCCGACGATCAGGCCAATCAGCATAGCAAACAATTCCCAGGGGAGACAGGCGATATACATCTGTCCGGCATTTATACGCCACATGAAATTCATATTGACGACATCGAATATCTCGGTGGCATGATTTTCTTAGGAAAGATTGTTGCCAAGGTCGAGTTGATGTACGAATTTGCTATCTATAAGAGTGATGCCTTTGAGCTCAATCCAGAGAAATTTTCCCTTGCCGGACTCAATGATCACTACTTTGAAGCCGAAACTACCGATGAATTCCAGTTTACCGCTCAATTAGAGATTGAGTTTCCTCCTTTAGAGGCCACCCACATGGACGTAGACGAACTAAAGTCCTGCCTCTCAGACCCCGAGATTACCGTATCCGACATCAATGACCTTGAAATAATCCGCTCAGATCAAGAGGTTTAATATGGATTTTGGAAGGAATAAATAATGGAAAGTAGTATTAGGTCTATGGAAAAAGTGGCGCAAGTGTGCATTGAATCATTGCGTGGAAAGATTGACAACGGAAGTAGGCTAAATACCAAAACTAAAGAACATATTTCTTATGCTGTTTTTGAACAGAGTTTTGTAATTGAAATTTTGTTGAAAAGCCTTCTTGTGAGAGAGAGAAAGCAGTTTGATAAGATTCATAAGCTTGAGTCCCTGTTTCATGAGTTGGACTCTAGTACCCAAGATTTTTTGGAAAAGGAATTTTGGGTTGGTAAGACTACGGAGATAGCCTTCTGCGTGACAAAAACCCCAATACCACCCAACGCGCCAGAAAACGATTCTGGCCCTAACACTCTTTTGGAGTTATTGCAGGAGTTTGACAAGAGAAAAACATACTTGGCAAGGTATGACTACTTTAATGAAGTTGAAGGTGAATGGAAAAGATTTATTCTGTTGGACAAAAACGAATTTTTTGATAATGCTTTAAAGATTATACGAGAAGGTGTTGCTGATTGATTAGAATTCGGCAGATTTTGGAGTGACGCGCCGGAGTTTGCAGTTTATATTAAATTCACGGAGGCTTTTACTTTGGCATTGAAAAAAATCGTTTCAAATGAATTTGAAATCAAAGCGATGGATGGGATTACCTGTAGAGCACTGTGGAGTACACTGAGGTGGTCCTGATTCACAGGACAGTCCGAGGGCTGATTTAAGGTGTGCCCAGGTTGATTTGCAGCCCTCGATTTCCAGAGTCTATGCTTGCTGCCCGGCGCCGTCAATGTCGGCCTTGCGCGCAGGGAGCGTAGCGAC
>JAJDYJ010000022.1 GCA_022822865.1 Pseudomonadales bacterium
GAGGCATGGATGCCGAACGCGAAGCCTCCAGGGATGGATTCACGGCGTCCGCCGCGCCCCCCGCCACCCGGCGGCGACGGATCGAAGCCAATGCTCCCGACCGCGGAACCGCTCGAAGCCACAGTCCCTAGAGGTGTATACTTGTTGACAGTTGCGCCGCCAAAGCGATTCCCCGGCCGGGACGCGAATCGACGACGCGGCACGGGATATCGCGTGGACGCCAGACTGAAACCGTATGTGAAGTGGGGTGGCCTGTTTTCGCTCGCCTGCCTGGCGGGCGCCTGCATGGTCGCCTCAGCGGCGTATCTTTATCTGGCGCCCTTGCTCCCGTCCCCCGAAACCTATCGCGATGTGCAACTGGAAACTCCCTTGCGCATCTATACTTCCGACCTGCGTCTTATCGACGAAATCGGCAACCGCCGCGACCCCGTGGATTTCGAAGACCTGCCCCAGGTGCTCATCGACGCGTTGATCGCAACCGAGGACGTGCGCTTCTATTCTCATCCCGGCGTAGATATCCAGAGCCTGCTGCGCGGCTTTTACGGCTTCGTTACCGGCAACCGGCTCGGCGGCGGCAGCACCATCACCATGCAACTGGCGAACAATCTTTCCTTCGAAAGCGACAATGTCTACTTTCGCAAGTTCAAGGAGATCCTGTTTGCGCTGCAGATTCAGCGGGAATTGACCAGGGAGGAAATCCTCACGCTGTATCTGAACACGATCTATTTCGGATCGGGCGCCGACGGCATCGGCGCCGCGGCTTCGGTTTACTACGGCAAGGAAGTCAACGAACTGACCCTGGCCGAATCGGCCATGATGATCTCCCTGCTGCCCTGTCCCTCGGCCTGCAACCCGCTGGCGGACCCGGAGCGCGCCCTGGGCCGCCGCGAGACCCGGCTCGCCAACATGCTCAGGGAAGACATGATCAGCGACCAGGAATTCGCCATCGCCAACGCCATGCCGGTCACCGCCGACAGGCGCAGCCGCGACATAGAGGCGCCGGCGCCCTATGTCGCGGAAATGGTGCGTCAGGAGTTGTTCGAAAGTTACGGCGAGGACGCCTACACCCAGGGTTTCGAGGTCATCACCAGCATCGACGGCGACCGGCAGATGATGGCCAACGCAGCCCTCATCAACGGGCTGGAAAACTATTACGACAGGCGTCACGGTTACCGGGGGCCGGCCGCCAGTTATCCGCCCGACCCGCTCGAGCCCGAGCGGCAATGGCTGCAGGAACTCGAAGGCGTTCCGACATACGGCAACCAGCGCCCCGCCATAGTTACGTCGGTGCAATCCCGGACCTTTACCGCACTGATGCAATCGGGGGAGATCGTCACCGTGCCCTGGGAAGGCATCCGCTGGGCCTACCGCTTCCGTAACCGCAACGAAGCCTGGCCGCCGCCCCAGGCCGCGGGCGACGTCGTGGCGGTCGGCGACCTTGTCCGGGTGCGGGAGTCGAACGGGGAATGGCAACTTGGACAGGTGCCGGACATTCAGGGCGCGCTGGTGTCGGTTTCGCCCGACGACGGGTCCATACTGGCTCTCGTCGGCGGTTACGATTTTCGCCTCAGCCAGGTGAACCGGGTGACCACTCCCCGACCGCCCGGTTCGAATTTCAAGCCCTTCCTGTACGCCGCGGCGCTGGCCAACGGCTACTCGCCTTCGAGCACGATCAACGACGCGCCCATCACGCGCGGCGATTACCGGCCCAGCAATTACGAAAACAATTTTCTCGGTCCGATTACCTTGCGTCATGCCTTGCGCGAATCCCGCAACGTTCCCGCGGTGCGCCTGTACGACCAGCTCGGCTCGGCCACCGTTCTGCCCTACATCGGCAGATTCGGATTTCCGACGCCGAACTTTCCCGCCAACGATCTCACCGTGGCGCTCGGCAGCCAGGACACCGCGCCGCTCGAAATCGTCGCGGGCTACGCCTCCATCGCCAATGGCGGTTTCGAAGTGAATCCCTGGCTGGTGCGGCAGATTTCAAACATTGCCGACGGAATCGTTTACCGCGCGGCGGCGTCGCCGGCCTGTGAGGACTGCGCGACCGAAATCGGATCCTCATTCCCGCAAGCCGAGCCCTCGCGCGTCATCGACGAACGCGTCGCTTTCATTCTCGGCTCGATGTTGCGGTCGGTAATCGAAGACGGCAGCGGCGCCCGCGTGCAGCGCGAGATCGGCCGGTCGGATCTCATGGGCAAGACCGGCACGACCAACGGCCCGCAGGAATTGTGGTTTTCCGGTTTCAACCGCAACATGGCGACCACGGTGTTCGTCGGCTTCGACCAGCCGGAACCTCTCGGCGAAAGGGAACAGGGGGCGACGGTCGCGGTGCCGATCTGGATCGACTACATGAAACAGGCGCTGGAAGGAGAGGAGGAGGTCTCGCTGGGCCGTCCGGACGGAATCGTGGACCGCCTGGTAGACCGTGACAGCGGAGCCCCGGCCATGCCCGGCGATCCGAATGCGGTATTCGAGTATTTTCTGGCGGAAAACGCGCCGGAAATCGGCGCCGAACAGACGATCGGATCGGAAACGTCCGCCGACGAACAGCAGCCGCTCAGCACTGAAACGATTTTCTGAAGCCCGGGCCGCTCAGACCCGGCGGTCACCGAAGCGCCGCTTGAACCGGTCCACCCTGCCCCGTGAGTCAAGAATCTTCTGCTTGCCTGTGTAGAACGGGTGACATTGCGAACAGACTTCAATGAGGATGTCCCTGCACAGCGTGGACCGGGTCTCGATCACATTGCCGCAACTGCAAGTCGCCTTGATCATTGCGTATTCCGGATGGATGTCTGGTTTCATCGGGCTGATTCTCAATTTGGCCACGTGTGAATCCGGCTGGCCGTTCCCCCGCGGGGGCGAGCATTCTAACAGAATGAGGCGTACAGGCAAGAACGGCCGCGGGGCGCACAATTTGAGTTTTCGGCGAATATCGCCGAAAGTAGTCGGTTGGAGGAACTATCCAATAATTCAGGAGAGAACGGAAATGCAGGTGCAAGACGAAGTGGAGAAAACGGCTGAAACGAAGGAAATCGGCGTGGCGCTTGATGAATTTCGCGATTTGCAATCAGGGTATTCGGAGCAGCCTCAGCAGGACAAGGTAAAAATCCAGCCCAGGATCGTCAGTCGTTTCTACGATGTCGTCACGAACTTCTATGAATACGGCTGGGGAACTTCTTTCCATTTTGCGCCTCGCGCCGGCGGCGAGAGCCTTGCGGCCAGCCAGCGCCGCATGCAGGAGGAAATCGTCAGACTGCTGGGCCTTGAAGCGGGGATGATCACCGGCGATATCGGTTGCGGCATCGGTGGCCCCCTGATGCACGTTGCCCGGACAAGCGGCGCCGACATCGTCGGAATCAACATCAGCAAACGTCAGATCCGTCGCGGGCAGGTACTTGTCAAAAAGGCTGGCCTTGAAGAGCGTTGCGGCTTCGCGCATGCGAATTTCCTGGACCTGCCCCAACCGGAGGGGCACTTCGACGCGATATACTCGATCGAGGCAATCTGTCATTCTCCCGACAGAAACCGGGCGTTCGCCGAAATTTTCCGGACCTTGAAGCCGGGCGGCAAGTTCGTGATTTTCGACTGGGTACTCACCGAACTTTACGATGACAACGACGCACGGCACAAGGACATTCGCGGCCGGGTCGAATATGCCAACGCAACGCCTAATCTGTTCACGGCGAAGGAACAGATTGACTGCATCAGGCAAGCGGGCTTCGAAATCCTCTACGCTGGCGATCACGCGCTCACTTCGGAACCGGAAACGCCCTGGTACGTTTCCCTGGAAAGCAGGGACATGTCTATCTCTTCCCTCGCGCGCATGCCGGTCGGGAGAGCGATTACCGCTTCCGTAACGAGAGTTCTGGAATGGCTGCGGCTCGCACCGGCGGGCACCAGCGACGCCGCGAGGATGCTGAACGTCGCCGCGGACGCCCTGGTGGAGTCCGGACAACTCGGTATCTTCACCCCCAGTTTCCTGGTCCACGCGCGGAAACCGGAAGCGGCCTGAGAGTCTCGCCATGCCAACGAAACGGCGATCCCTTTCCGCAACCGAGGCACGGCGTCTGAAATCCTACCCGCATCCGTATCCGGCCGGCTGGTACCGGCTGGCCGATTCCACCTCTCTTGGCCGCGGCGAGTTCCGGGAACTGGAATGTCTCGGCAGTCAGTTTGTCCTGCGGCGCGGACAATCGACTGCGGAGCTTGAAATCGCTTCCGCCGCCGGTTCCCATCCGGTGCAGGAAATTCACGGCCAGATCCTGATGTATTTCCAGGACGCGGGCGCGCCACGCGGCGTCGGCGCGGAACCGCCCTATCCCGCCGCACGAATCGCCGAAATCGATTCAGGACAATTCGTCCACCGCGGGAACTACGATGCGGGCCGCGTTCATATGCACATCGTCGAATTCGCCGAGAACAGCGCCGACTACGCACACTTTCAGCCGGTGCACGGCCGGATGCGAATTCCCTGGACGCAGATTCCGATTCCCGGCGTAAGGATAAATCACAGCGCGAGCTGGAAACTCGACCCCGAACGAGAATGGGTATCGTACTTCCTGAACACCGCAATTCTGGAGATTTTCGGCAAACCGATCAAAAGCGGGACCGGAAGCGCGCAAGTCATGTTCTATGGACCCGCCAGCATGAACTACTTCCGTTTCAGGATTCCGCGCATGGGCGAAATTGAAATGATCCAGACCCATCTTCCCGTGCGCCCGCTCGAGCAGCAGGTCGATTTCCGCTGGTTCGCCGATCGGAAGATGCCGCGCCTGCTCGTTTCCTATGTTGTCGGGAACTGGATTTCCCAATGGCGGCGCGATATTGGAATCTGGGAGAACAAGATTTACCGTGAAGAACCGGCGCTGGCCGCGAGCGACGGACCCGTGTATCGCATGCGCCGCTGGTACCGGCAATTCCTGCCGGAATCGAACGTCAGGATTCCATCTTGATCCGTTCGTGATTGCGCACGACCTCTTCCATGATGCGGCGGAACAGTTCCCGCACCAGGGTCGGTTCAAGCTTGTGCGATTCGCTCAAGGCGCCCAGGGCTTCGAGTTTTTGCTCCTCGCGCTGTGCGTCCTGTGAACTCATTTCGCGTTCGGCCTTGAGCAGGCCGACTTCATGGGTCACCTTGAATCGCTCGTGCAGCAGTTCGATGATGTTCTGATCGATTTCGTCGATCCGGTTGCGAATTTCGATCAATTCGCGTGGTATGGAGTCTTTTCCGGTCATTTCAGTTGTGCCCGTGCTGCGCAGCCGGCCGGTCCGGTTGTTCGCGCGCGCTATAGAACTTAACATTCCGCGACGCTGACAATTGGTTTCACGCATGCCAGACGAAGAGGAATCGAACCGCGGCGAAATTGTCCTCCGTGTAGCCGTGCCGCTCCCCTTGCGGCAATCCTTCGACTACCTGCCGCCCGCGGGCGCCAATCTTACTGGATTCCGCCCCGGCTGTCGCATCATGGCGCCATTCGGCCGCCGCAAGCTGGTCGGCTTCCTGCTCGAGACAGCGGACCGGAGCCGGATCAGCCGCGATCAACTCAAACCGGCAGCCGCCGTAATTGATTCCCTGCCCTTGTTCAGCCGCGATTTGTTCGAACTGCTGCGATGGAGCGCCGATTACTATCACCATCCGATCGGGGAGGTGCTGGCCACGGCAGTGCCGGCGCTGTTGCGCCAGGGCAAACCGCTCTATGAGGAAACTGCCCTCTGGTCCGCTACAGGCGACCCTGCAACTTTATCCGGCCGGGCTCGCCGCCAGCGGCAGTTGCTCGAGTTCATCGTCGAACGCGATCATGTCTCCCGGAACGATCTGACCGATGCCGGTTTCAGTTCCGCATTGCTGCGGCAACTGCTTGACAAGGGCCTCGTGCGCGAGCGAACGCAGTCCGCACCGGCCTCTCCCCCGTTTACTCCATTGCGGCCCGGAAGTCACGACCGGCCCGTGCCGAACGAGGAACAAACCGCCGTCATCGAAACGTTCCGCGACGCCGGAAGCGGTTTCCGCAGCGCGCTCGTCAACGGCGTAACCGGCTCGGGAAAAACCGAAGTCTACATGCGGCTGATGGAAGACGAACTCGCCGCGGGCCGTCAATGCCTGGTGCTCGTGCCCGAGATCGGCCTGACGCCGCAAACCATAGACCGCTTCCGGCAGCGTTTCGCCCTGCCGCTGGCGGTGTTCCATTCCGGCCTGAACGACAGCGAGCGCCTGCAAGCGTGGCGCGCGGCGCTTGAAGGCAGCGCCGCGATCCTGATCGGCACGCGCTCGGCGGTATTCACGCCCATGGCGAGACCGGGCCTGATCGTGGTCGACGAGGAACACGACGCCTCGTTCAAGCAGCAGGAAGGATTCCGCTATTCCGCCAGGGACCTGGCCGTCATGCGCGCGCAAAAGGAAAACATCGGCGTGGTTCTGGGTTCCGCCACGCCAAGCCTCGAAAGTTTTCATAACGCCGAGACGGGACGCTTCCTGCGGCTCGAATTGCCGCATCGCGCGGGGGAATCTGCGCCGGCGCGCCTGCGGACCCTCGACATAGCGAATGAACATATCCCCGGCGGGCTGTCGGAACTCGCCTTGACGAAAATCGCGCAGCATCTCGAAGCCGGCAACCAGACACTGGTTTTCATCAACCGGCGCGGTTTCGCCCCCATCCTGCATTGCCTGCTTTGCGGCTGGATGGCGCAATGCGAAAACTGCAGCGCCTACATGACGGTTCATGCCCAGCCTCCCTGCCAGCGCTGCCATCATTGCGACTTGACCCAGCCGGTTCCGAACCATTGCCCGGTCTGCCGACAGAACGAGTTGTCCACTTCCGGCTTCGGCACCCAGCAACTCGAAGCCTTCCTGCAAAGGGAATTTCCGGCGACCCCGGTGTTACGCGTAGACCGCGATTCCACTCGCGGCAAGCACAAGTTCCGGCAATTGCTCGCCGAAGTGGATCGGGGCAAGCCGGCAATTCTCATCGGCACCCAGATGCTGGCCAAGGGCCACCATTTCCCCGGCATTACGCTGGCGGTAATCGTGAACGCCGACGGCGGACTGTTCTCGCCCGATTTCCGCGGCCAGGAACAGATGGCGCAGGTGATCGTCCAGGTGGCCGGGCGCGCCGGGCGCGGCAGCGGCCGGCCGGGCGAAGTGCTGGTTCAGACCCGGCATGGCGACCACCGGACGCTGGACAAGATCATCAATTCGACGTATTCCGAGTTTGCCGGGCACATTCTCGACGAACGGCGCGCCGCCGGCATGCCGCCCTTTTCCCACCTGTGCCTGGTTCGCGCCGAATCCGCCAACCGGGAAGCGGCGCTGTCGTTTCTGCGCCGGGCCCGGCGAGGCATCGAAGCCCTCGGCCGCGAACAACGGGTCCACTTCACCGGACCCTTGCCGGCGCCGATGGAAAAACGCCAATCCCGTTTTCGCATGCATTTGCTGCTGCGTTGCGGGAACAGGCCCGGCCTGCATACCGTGCTTGCCACTCTGGCGACGCAACTCGACGCGTTACCCGCGCCAGGGGATCTACGCTGGCATATCGACGTGGATCCGATCGATTTGCTATGAAGATGCGGCCAGGCGAATTACCGGCCGCATGCTGGGAGTTTCGCGTAATTTGCCGACACTATAAAATGCAAATCGGAAAAACACTGCCGTAACCCCCGGCTAAAGCAGAAGGAAAGATGGCACGAAAAAAATCACAGGCATTCCCGACCGGAATTCTGGTGCTCGCGCTGGCGGCTTCCTCCGCCTTGCTGGGCTATCTCGTGCTTTCCCCGGCAGATCCGGATACGGCGGAGGACTTGCCCGACAGCGCCGACAATACCGGCGACGCGCTCGAATTCGAGTTTTACGACCGATTGCAGCAGAACGAAGTACAGGTCAATACTCCCGCGACTGAACCGGCTGAGCCCGGCGCCATCGAGATCGAGCAATTGGCGGAGCAATTGACCACCGATTCCCAGGTCCAGCTGGAGATTGCCACCGAAGCGCTCGAACAGATCGCGGAAACCATCGTCACCGGGCTGGATTCGCCCGTGCCCGACCGGGTTGCGGCTCCCCGTCCCATGCCGGCCGTTCCAGTCGCGCCGCAACCGCGGGCCGAAACCGTTCTGGCCGCGCCGGCGCCAGCAGCGGCGCAGGGTCAAACGGGCACGGTATTGCAATCGGGCGCGTTCAGGCAACAGGAACTGGCGCTTTCCGAACTTCAGCGGCAGCGGAGCCTCGGACTCGAAGTGGAAATGAGGCGGCGGGGCGGGCAAGACGGCCCGATGTTCCTGTTGCAGTCAGGGCCTTATGACTCGCGGGACAGGCTCGAAGAGGCCGAAATGGTTTTCCGCCTGCACGATATCCCCACCGCGCGGCGCTCGTCGCCTTGACGCGCAAGTCGAACCCACGCGGCGGATACATTGATTTTTCCGCCGCAACCCCAACCTTGGAAAGCTGGCTCGCAGGAGAAAGTCGTGAATCAGTATAGAGGCACAACAGTCGTTTCGGTGCGTCGCGGCGACAGCGTCGTGATCGGCAGCGACGGACAGGTGAGCCTGGCCGATACCGTACTCAAGGGTAATGCGCGCAAGGTGCGCACCTTGTACAAGAACTCGGTGCTGGCGGGATTCGCCGGCGGCACCGCCGACGCTTTCACCCTGTTCGAACGTTTCGAAGCCCAACTCGAGCAACATCAGGGCAAGTTGCTGCGCGCTTCGGTGGAACTGGCGAAAATGTGGCGCACCGAAAGGGCGCTGCGCCGGCTCGAAGCCCTGCTGCTCGTCGCGGACCGTGAATCCTCGCTGCTGATCACCGGCAACGGCGATGTGATCGAACCGGAAGATTCGATCCTCGCGATCGGCTCCGGCGGCAACTACGCACTGGCGGCGGCGAGGGCGCTGTTTCGCAATACCGATCTCTCCGCCCGGGAAATCGTCGAGCGAAGTCTCGGCATCGCAGCGGATATCTGCGTCTACACCAACGACAGCTTGTGCATCGAAGAACTGCAACTGTCCCACTAAGCTACTCATCCAGCCCCGGCGGGAGCCGCGTTTCCATGTCCATGATGACCCCGAGAGAGATTACGTCCGAACTGGACAAGCACATCGTCGGCCAGAACGACGCCAAGCGCGCGGTCGCCATCGCCTTGCGCAATCGCTGGCGCCGGTTGCGTCTCGACGAGGAAATGCGCGACGAAATCACGCCGAAGAACATATTGATGATCGGCCCCACCGGCGTCGGCAAGACCGAGATCGCCCGGCGTCTCGCCCGGCTCGCACGAGCGCCTTTCATCAAGGTCGAAGCGACCAAGTTCACCGAAGTCGGCTATGTCGGCCGTGACGTCGAGTCGATCATTCGCGATCTGGTCGACGAGGCGATCAAGATGTTGCGGGAGGCCGAGATTCAAAAGGTTCAGAACCTGGCGATGGACCGCGCCGAAGAACGCATTCTGGACGTGTTGCTGCCGCGCGCCAGGGAGCAGGAAGGCGAACCGCGCGATTCCAGCGCGCGACAGATGTTCCGCAAGAAATTGCGCGAAGGCGAGCTCAACGACCGGGAAATCGAGTTGCAACTCGCGGAACAGCCGGCGGGCATAGAAATCATGGCCCCGCCGGGACTCGAAGACATGACGAGCCAGTTGAAGACCATGTTTTCCAGCATGAACAGCAGCCGCAAGAAGTTGCGGCGAATGCCGGTCAGCGCCGCCCTGCGGGCGGTAACCGAGGAAGAACAGGCGAAACTGATCGACGAAGAGGACATCCGCGGCCGGGCGGTGGAAGTCACCGAACAGACCGGCATCGTTTTTCTCGACGAGATCGACAAGGTGACGAGCCAGCACGAACTCACCGGCGCCAGCGTTTCCCGCGAAGGCGTGCAGCGCGACCTGCTGCCGCTTATAGAAGGCTCCACGGTGAAAACCAAGTACGGCATGGTGCGAACCGACCACATTCTTTTCATCGCCTCGGGGGCGTTCCATTTTTCCAAGCCTTCGGACCTGATCCCGGAGTTGCAGGGCCGGCTGCCCATCCGCGTGGAACTGGCCGCCTTGTCGGCGGAAGACTTCGAGCGCATCCTGATCGAGCCGGACGCATCGCTGACGGAGCAATACCAGGCGCTGCTCGGCACTGACGGCCTGAGTCTGAAATTCGCCGCGGACGGCATCCGCAAGATCGCCGAGATTGCCTGGCGAGTGAACGAGCGTACCGAAAACATCGGCGCGCGGCGGCTGCACACCGTCATGGAACGGCTGCTGGAGGAAGTTTCCTTCGGCGCGCCGGACATGGCGATCGGCGCCAACGGCGAACTCGTCATCGATAGCGACTATGTCGAGAAGCAACTGGCGGATCTGGCCCAGGACGAAGACCTCGCCCGCTACATCCTGTAATGGCCGTCCCGGTCCCCACAGGAATCAAGTTGCATTCCGGCTCGTCCGTGCTGGAACTCGACTACGCCGGCGGCGAGACTTGCCGGCTCGAGGCGGAATTCCTGCGCGTACACTCGCCTTCGGCCGAAGTGCGCGGCCATGGCCGCGGCCAGGAAGTGCTGCAGACCGGCAAGCGCAAGGTGCGCCTGACCGGAGTCGAACCGGTCGGCAACTACGCCGTCAAGCTGGCTTTCGACGACGGCCACGACAGCGGCATATTTAGCTGGGAGTATCTGCATGAGTTATGCTCGCGCAAGGACGAACTCTGGCGCGAATATCTCGATCGCCTGCGCGAAGCCCGCGCCAGCCGCGACCCCCAAGAACTCAAAAATAAGGAGTCCGGCGTACAAGTGCTGAAATTCAGGCCGCCCGAATGAGCGAACACGACAAGACCGCCAACTTCGGCTATCGGAAAGTGCCGTTCGCCGAACGGCAGACACGGGTGAACGAAGTTTTTCACTCGGTCGCCCGGCGTTACGACCTGATGAACGACCTCATGTCGCTGGGCAGTCATCGCCTGATCAAGCGTTTTACGCTGGAATTGAGCGCCGTACGCGCCGGTCACGCAGTACTCGATCTCGCCGGCGGCACCGGTGATATGGCCATGCGTTTCTCGCCCCTGGTCAACGCCTGTGGCCGGGTCGTCCTCGCCGATATCAACGAGGACATGCTGGGGATCGCAAGAGACCGCATCATCGACCGCGGCCTGGCCGGCAACATCGACATCGTCCGGCTCAACGGCGAGGAATTGCCCTTCGCCGACGACAGTTTCGATTGCGTCTGCATCGCCTACGGCCTGCGCAACATCACCGATCAGCCCAGGGCGCTCGCGTCCATGCAGCGGGTGCTCAAGCCCGGCGGGCGGGCGCTCATCCTGGAGTTTTCCCGCGTCAACAGTCCGCTGCTCAGCCGCGCTTACGACGCCTGGTCGGCGCTCTGGCCCGCGGCCGGCAAAGTCGTAACCGGAGATGCGGACAGCTATCGCTACCTGGTCGAGTCGATCCGCGTGCATCCCGACCAGGAAACGCTGCTCGGGATGCTCGAGGCGGCAGGATTCGAGCAATGCCGTTACCACAACGTGATGGACGGCGTCTGCGCGGTACATGTCGGCCTGAAGCCGGACGGCGTAGCGGCCTGATTCGACCCATGCCTCCTTCCCTGGCCGGTTCGGCGCTGCTGTTTCCCGTGGAAACGCTGGTCAACGGGCTGATCGCCCGGGATTCCCATGTCGCCGGGAATCTCTCCCGCTTCCGCGGCAAGCGGGTCGAGGTGCGAACCCCGCACACCGGTCTCAACTTGCTGTTCGACGCGGACGGCATTCGCTTGCGTACGCTTGATTCGGAAGCGCCGGGCGAACCGGCGGACGTAACCGTCCGCGGCACGGCGCCGCAATTGTTCAGATTGCTTTCCGACAGCGAGCGGCCGCTGGCCGACCGGAAAATTCGCGTCGAAGGCGATGCCGAGTTCCTGCTCGACCTGCAACGCGCCCTGGGTGAAATCGACGTCCGCTGGGAGGATTACCTTGGGCCCATACTGGGCGACATACTTACCGGGGGACTCAGCAGCGCCGTCACCGACGCCCGCGACCTGGCCCGCGACGCCGGCGGCAATATCAAGCGCAACCTGGAAAACTTCGTGCAATACGAGGCGGGCGTCATGCCCACCCCCGAGGAAATGGGTCTGTTCGTCGCTCGGGTCGACGAATTGCGCCTGCGCCTCGACCGGCTGCAGGCGCGCATCGACAATCTCAAGCGGTAGTTCTGATCAATCCGTGGGTGGCCGCGTGACCTGGTTCAGGATCTGGGTGTCCAGAAGAACACTTCCCAGTCGCGTAGCGGCTCCGCCCCCTCGTAGATCGCATCATCCAGCGTCCTGCCCGACTTTGCGGCCCATTGCTCCATCATCGCAAGGCGTTCGGCGCCGGTAATCTCGGTGGCCGTCATCGCATAGGTCTCGTCGCCGATGCGCAGCCATCCGTCGCCGCTGCGGTCCCTCACGCGCTGCCCCCAGTATCCTCCGTCCGGGCGGGTGGCCGTAATCACTCCGTCGGGAGTGCCGACGAAGGAGAGATAGATCACCAGCGACGGGAAACCGGCCTGCTTCATGAGCAAGGGCCCGGGAATGTCATTGTGTGGCGTGAAATCGTCCGGCGCCGGAGTAATCGTACCTCCGATGATTATTCCGGGCGTACGGCCAAGTCCCTGGTTGGAGAGATACGGCGCCGTGAAAATCCAGGCCAGTAATCCTGCGACAAGTACTACCAGGGCGGAGACTCCAGCGATCATGCGTTTACTCATGGCACGTTCTCATTTCGGGGGTTGGGGAAGGCGAACGGTATAAAGGATGCAGAACGCTTGTCAAGCTGGCTCCTGGTGAATTCGATCGGGTTCGCACCATGTGAGTCGCCGCCGGCTTGCGGGTAGCGGCGGGCGTGTGAGGCATGGATGCCGAACGCGAAGTATCCATGTTGTCAAGGCGCTGTTTTTCTCCTGTTGCTACTGCTTCGGCCAGTGCTTTCAAACTGACGTTGGCGCGGCTCGATCCATCCATTCCCGATCGTCG
>JAJDYJ010000008.1 GCA_022822865.1 Pseudomonadales bacterium
GTGCAACTCGGGTTCGTAAAGTATCAGCCAATCACCGGCGCCGCCGTTGCCGCCGCGGCCGAAAAGAGATCGCAATGTTACGCCGAGTTCCGAATGCGCATACGTGTGCAAGGGCGCCGGCCGCGGACTGGTGTAAAGCACGCCGTCCACGACTTCGGCGACCATGTGCTCCGGCGCGTCCAGCACGTCCTGATAACTCGCCCGGCGCGGGCTTTCCTTCGTCGGCGTTTCAGGCGGCATGGTCATCTCCTCGCGTAATCGGTCATGAAATTCTCCTGATGTTGAAGGGTACTTCCAAATGTTCCCCCGACCGCGGGAAACTTCCACTTTTCGGCGAAAATAGTTTGGGATTCAATTGAGGCTGAGCGGGTGCCCCATCAAAATCCCTGTGCTTCTCAACCGGTGCTTTTAATGTTCCGGATTTTCCGTATAATGTGGAACTTATACGCCAAGCACAGGGAACTTGAACATGAAAACCATGACTGCGTCCGAGGCCAGCAAAGAGTTCGGACGCTATCTCGACGCAGCACAGCGCGACCCCGTGGTAGTGACCAAGAAGAACCGCCCGGTTGCGGTTACCGTGTCTTTTCAGGACTGGGAGGAGTTGACCAGACTCCTGGTCGAAGGTGGCCTCGCCCGGGGCCTTGACGACCTGGAACACGGACGTTTTGAAGAACTAAGCGAAAGCGCTACGGCCACCCGCATTGCCCGCTTCAGGAAAGCAGCAATCCCCTGATCGGGCATCTGTACCATGAACCGCGCGGCATCCGCCGGCTGATTTTCAAGAAGCGCTACAACATCTACTACACGATTCGCGATGAGACCGTTTTCGTGCTTTTCGTTTTAGACGGGCGCATGGGTATCAATCAGAATATCAAGGAATACGGACTGGCAAAATAATCTGGTGTCTTTGATGCTTCCCAGCCGGTTTTCCACCCGCGCCGCGAGGCCATGCTCCCTGGCGAGTGTATTCGTGGTTTCCATTGCCTGTTTCCTTGGGCGCATTTCATAACCACAATGCAATCTAGACACAGGTTGCCGGATATGCCTGGAAAACGGGGAAAATAGTTGGAGGCGGCGGAGCCGCCTGGCCCATCCACTGTACAAAATAATCAGACCCAGTTTTCCAGGCGCAGCCCTGCTACTCGGTCGAATTCCTTGAGGTTGTTGCTTACCAGGGTGAGTCCTTCGCTGCGGGCGTGCCCCGCGATGTGAAGATCGTTTACGCCAAGCGATTTCCCGCTGCGCTCGAGTTCCGCGCGAATCTCTCCGTAATGCCCCGCGGCGCGATAACCGTATTCCAGTACTGTCAAGCGCGAAACGAAGTCATTGACATTGCGGGCGTTGCGGTCGGGATATGCGCTTTTTTCCACGCCATGCATCAGTTCGGCAAGGGTGATTGAGCTGATGCACAGGCGCTCGGCGTGGCGATTGAAGGTTTCCCGCACGTATTCCGGCCGCCGCTTGATCACATAAATGGCGATGTTCGTGTCCAGCATGTACTTCAGCGTCAAAGTTCTTCCCTCTCCGCCTGCTGCTGCGACGGGCGTTCCGGCATAAAATCGTCGCTTACGCTTTCGCGGGAATCGAAAAAGCTGTCCCAACTGCTCCCCAGCGGAGCCAGCACCCTGTCCTTCCCGGAGACTCGAACGCTGACCTGTTTGACGTCCTCGGGAAATCTGCATTCCGCGGGCAGTCTTACCGCCTGTGTGCGATTGTTCCGAAAAACCGACCCCTTGTGCACGATCTTTGCTCCTGCTGCTATATACCGAAAGTATATGCCAGCAATCTTCAATTGCAAAGCGGTGCTGTCATGGACTAGGTATCGTGAAGAGGCATGCCCGATTTCTCCAGTTTCCGGCTGCTGGCCAAGGTGTCAAGTTTTGCGTCCATTTTCCTCTCCCGAATCGTGTGAATGGCGTATGAAGGGGCTTTCCGTTTCCCGGCGCCCGTGCTTCCGGAGTTGAAAATAGTCGCATTCCGCCGAATTGCCTTGTTTCCGGGGAAAATAGTTGGGGGTCGGGTGATTGGGCCCAAAAACCAGAACCCCCGGCCGAGGCCGGGGGTTCTGGTTGGGGGCGGCGAAGCCGCCGGGGTTTGGGCCTGAGCCTAGATGAAGATTCCTGCGCCGGCTCCGCCAGCATCCCAATCGGTTGGACTGAAGGCAGTTCCCTGAAGGAAAATGACCATGTCAGTGCTGGCATCGTAATCTCCGTTGCCGTTCACATCGAAAAGCAACCAAATCCCTTGCTCCAGCGCCACTGAACCTTCTTCGGTACCGGCATTCGCTGCCTGTGAAATGACCGCGATGGAGTAGCTCTTGGTGATCATGCTTGCACCAACGTCCGGAGCGTTGGGATCGGTTTCCCTTGACTCGAACAGGCCATTGCCGTTACCCAGGAAGGTGGCCAGATTCCTGGCTGCACCATCTGTCATGTCGGCATCACCGTCGATGGATGTGTATCTGGCTTGCCGGGCAGTGGAAGCATCATCATCGTGATCCCATGTCTGCCAATCGTCCCACTCACTGGCCGTTACTCCATTGGTGTTCTTGATATCACCCCTCAAGGAACTTGAGAGCCCCCTGGAAAGATCAATCTTGTCGGCGGAAGTGTCAAAACCGATGATCTTGTCATGACCGCCGAGCAGGGTATTGACGCCGCTGACGATGGCGAATCTGGCCAGGGAATCCGCGGCGGAATCGATGATGAATTCATCGGCTCCACCACCGCCGGTCAGCGTATCCCCGCCGAGACCGCCCGTGATCTCGTCGGCGCCGTCGCCGCCTGTCAGCTCGTCAACGCCACTGCCTCCAACCAGTTCCAGGTTTCGCGTCAGCGCATTCGCGGTGCCGTCGCCATCCGGGTCGTTGGCGTTGAAGGTGACGCCGCCGGAGTTGTCCTGTGCATCCACGAGTTCCAGGTTCGCCAAAGTGCTTCCCTTCACCGTGAGCTTCGCGTTGCCATCGATAATCAACTCTTCGACGGCGGAGGAAGTCAGGGTGAACTCGTTCACATAGTCGCTCGCCCTGGCCCGCTGGTTGGCTGCGGTTGTATTGCTGCTGTGCGCCGAGGCGCTGGAGTTGATGTTGATCACTTCGATGTCTTCGCCAGTGGTCAGCGTCAACTTTGCCAGCCCTTTCTGGTTGCCTGGCGCTCTCGTGTCATTGCGACCAAGCGCGGTCAGCATCACGTCCAGTTCGCCACTGGCCCGGGCTTGACCGGATTCCCTTTCCGCCAGTTCATGCGTGATCATGGTGCTTGTGTCCGTGCTGCGGCCGACTCCACTACCCCGAACGCCACTGACATTGATGCCCATGCCGTCCGCCATGTTTTCCAGGGTCACGTTACCGGTGTCCGCGCTGACAAGGACGTCATTCACGATGCCAAGTTGTGCAATGTCGTAATCGCCACTGCCCAGAGCCACATTCAGTGTCTCGAACCCGGTGTAGATGGAATGGGTCTTGTTGTCCGCGTCCATGTAGGTCGAACCGGTCGTGGTGGTCAGGTGCAGCACGTCCACACCGTCTCCGCCGTCAATGCGGCTCTCGCTGTTGTTCATCCTGCCGGAGTAGACATCGTTGCCTGCGCCGAGATCGACCATGAGACCGTCGTTTCGGAGCATCCCGGTAACAGTCACTCTATCGTTGCCATCGCCGGTATCGATGTTTTCCAGCTTGCCTGTCACACTGGTTCTCAGCGTAACGGTGTCGTTGCCGGAACCGCCCATGACCATGGTCAGCGAGCCGAGCTCGTCGGAATCCGCAGCTTGCCGCCCCGCTTGAGATACGAAGCGATTGTTGCCTGAGCTTTCGCTGGCATCGATCGTCTTCAAATCTTTCATGCCGGACAACCCGGACATCGATACGCCCCCGGCGCCTGAAACCATTATTGACTCAAGCGTCTCCGAGGCGTGTTCCTGATCGAAATCCTGAACGCCCAGCACCAGCCTGGCATTGGCGGTGATATTCAGGGTCTTGACCTCGTCGGAGGCCAGGTCGAACGCGGAAGCTCCCGCAACCGTGATATCGATGTTTTCCGCCGAGCCGGCACCTTTGACGCAAAGTTTGCCAGCCTGTTTGACCGCGCCCCAGGATTCGAAGGAACCGTACTCGTTGACGGTCACGGACAAGTCTTCCGGCATGTCTTTTCCATCGGCCATCTTGGACTCGTTGTTGACCAGCACGATCGCTTCGGTGTTGTGCAGGTGGACTTCCTCGATGGAGTCCGAATGCACCTTGAGGGTGGGGCCCACGCCGACTCCGGTTTCCGTCTTCATGTCCGCTTCCCTGCCAGGCTCTCTTGAGAAAGTCACGCCCTGAAGCGTTCCTCCGTCCGCCTGCTGGAATTTGCCTGTTTTTGTATTGAATACGATAGCTTCAGCCGGATCCGCACCATCATTGATTGCAGTAGTACCATCCGATTGGAACAGAGGTATAAGTCCATCTTCGTCTGCATCTCCTGCCTTGACAATACTTGTGTCAGTGGAGCCTACGGTGATTCCGACAAGCAGTTCCTTGTTCTCATCCAGAAGAAAATCATCACTATCCAGGAACAGGCTGTATGTTCCCGCCTCGACGTCTTCTGTAGTTCCCTCAGCCCGCTCTACTCCGTCCACGCTGACGCTGGTGACGGTCATGGATTGAACTTTGTCGCTGTCGCCGCTATCGACGGTAATGCTGGCGCCGCCCTTAACCATAACCGAGCCGGTGTGGCCGGCGGACCCGATATGCACCATGGACGACGCAGAGGCTTCCACATCAACCATGCCGCCGGCGCCGACAATGGTGACATTGCCGCTGAACGCTCTTTCTGCGCCGACCATTGCGCCATCCACGGTGACATTAACCATGGTTTCGTCGTCCCGGCCGAATCGGTCCAGGTTGACGCTTTCGAGCCCCGTCCAGTCACCGAGGTTGGCGTCGATGCTGCCCACGGTGCTGATAACGACATTCTCGACGTTGCTGATGTCTTCCGCTCCGAGGCGAAGCGTATCGTTGGGATTGACGCCGAAAATGTGAATGGTGTCGCTGCCCGCGCCGCCGTCGATGCTGTCGAAGGAGTTCAGGGTCGCGTTGAAGAGACCGTCAGCGCCCTGCACCGGCTGGGCCACAAAGGTGTCGTCCGCTTCGCCGCCCATGAAGTCGTCGATGGTCGGCGTGAGGACGTAACGCATGCCCATCACCGGCTCTTCCGGCGGCGCCGGGGGGTTGTCGATGGCGTCGATGGCCATCGTCACGCTGTCGGCGTCGGCGGTGACGCCGTCGAGGACGTCCGCGGAAGGCTCCGCCATGCGGGCGTTCAGCGTATAATGTTCGGCAACCTGGATCTGGTTGGCGAAAGCCATCGCCGCCATGCCGAGGTCGGCGTAGGCCGGATGGTCCATGCCCGTCATGGCGATGTCGTGCAGGGCGCCGACCACCGCCAGCGCGAGCGCGCCGCGGGTCATGCCGTCGTTCAGCAGACCGGTGACGATGCCTTCGGCCGCGGTCATCAGTTCGGCGGAGACGTTGTCGCCGAGCACGTTGCCGAGGAAGTCCTTCGCGAATTCCTCGCTGGTGGAAAAGTTCGGGTATGTGGCCTGGAAGGCATCGGACGAAGCGATATGGTTCGCCAGCTCTTCCAGCGTCATCCCGCCGTCGACGGAGTCGACCCAATCACCAAGTCTTTCGGTGCCTGGGGCCTCGCCGAGCATGGCTACCGACAATGCGATAATGCCGGTTCTGGTTTCAGCGGTTACTGCCATTTTGTGTACTCCTTGATATCAAGTTTCAGTTTTCGTCGTGGTCAGTTTGCGCAAACTGACCGCCAACTCGTCATGCGAGCATAAACAAGACACCCCGAAGCGCATGTGACTGTAATCACACAAGTTCGGGATTGCCGGCTTTTGGGCCGGCGCCGCCTGTCAGCCCGCGATTTTCCTGTGCTGCAAACCAGTCAGGGCCACGAGCAAGCAGACTTGGTGCGCGATGTTACTACTAATAGGAGGGGTGGAACAACATTTGGCAGGGATTTCCGCCATGCATCGTCTCCGTGCGGCGGAATGCGGAATCCAGCAGTCAATACAGGATGGCCAGTATCGTAAGTTGCATGGCGATTACCGCAAGCGTGGATGCCATCATCATGCCTATGAGGAATTTCTGCGAACGGTGCATGTCCGCGCGCATGCTTGCGAAGCCCACTTCCATTTTGGCATCCATTTTGGTGAACCGCTTGTCCACGGCGCCGAACCGCTTGTCCACGGCGCCGAACCGACGGTCGAGTTCGGCGGTGAGGTATTCCTTGGTCACGAGATTCTTCATGGCGTCGTTTACAACTTCCATTTTTCCCTCCAAAACATGGTGATTCGCGGATGGGACGCGTGTCGGTCTTCGCGGCGGCCTAGCCCCTGAGGTTGAATGTAGCCGCGTTTCGACCAATTGCCTCGTTTTCGGGAAAAATAGTTTTTTGCGCGATTTCGGACGAAATCGGCATGGAACGGGTTTTCGAACTATTTTCGCCGAAAAGTGGAAGTTTCTTGCGGCCGGGGGGAACATTTGTCCGTACCCGCCAACATCAGGAGATTTTCATGGCCAATTCACACGCGGAAGACGCAACCGGCATCGCGGCAGCCATCAGGCCGCTCGCGACCAGGAAGGAACTGGACGAATCCGAGCAGCGGCTCAACGCCGCAAGTGAGGAGCTACGCAGCAATATGCTTGAGGAAATGAAGGAGCGCGAAGAACGAATTCGCGAGGAACTGAAAGCCGACATGGAAGAGGCTGTGGAGAAAATCCGGTTTTTCAGCCCCGAGTTTGCCTTTGTGGTGCAAGCATTGATCACCGGCGTGGCGGCTGGATTGGCGTTAGGTTTTATGGCGTTGGGATTTGTGGAGTTCATGACGTGGATCTTTTAGCGACTCGCGGGTCGGGCGACGAGCTCAGGAGACCCTCGGGCTAATTTCTCCCGGATTCAGGCGTATTCGAAATTCGTTACTACGCTTATGGACAGCGGAGGCGGAACGGCCGCGTCCGCCAGGGAAGCCGCGAATTTGGCGGGAAATGAGGTGCGTTATGAATGGTTACGATACACTGTCCGAGATGGGACGACTGGAAGAGTCTGGAATGAAGCGATCCGAAGCTGAAGCAGTGGTCAATTCCGTCAAGGCCGCTGTGGCCCCGCTGGCTACCAGCGCCGAACTCGGCGTGCTGCGGGAGGAAATCGTCGGCCTCCGGGAGGAACTCGGAGAGACCCGAACGAGTCTTCGGGAGGAAATCGCGACGACTCAAACGAGTCTGCGGGAGGAACTCAGCGCCAAGATCGACGACACGAAAGAGACGCTACAGAAGGAAATGGCGACCAAGACCGATCTGGCGGAAATGAAATACGAACTGCACAAGGAAACGTCGGCCTTGATCTGGCGACTGTTCAAATGGCAAACGACGACGGCGCTCGCGATCACGGGAATCGTGCTCACTGTCCTCTACTACTTCCCGCCCGCCTGATTTTCAAAGGGAATTACCTAGCATCTGAAGCTGGTCGTGGTTGCGAGTGTAACGTTGCCGCTCGTGGACGTGGCATAGATCGTAACGTTTCCTCTGTAGCCCGATCTGCACCGGAATATGAAATTCCCGTAGTAGAAGCTCGCATCCCAAATACTTCCTGCGTTGTAAGGCTCCCAGTCCAGTCCCAGATTGCTCAGTTCGGCGTCTTCCGGTTCCGTGTGCCAGTTGAAAATCCAGAAATCGCCGCTTGCACGTCCCGTTAGGCTGAAGTCGGTGAGAGTCGGTTCAGGGTTCGAGGGCGGCTGAGGGTCACTCGGCCGGGGCCGGGTTTCGGGTTCCGGCTCGGGATCCGGGTCGGACTCGGGTTCGGGTTCCGGCTCCGGCGGTTGCGAGACCGGCTCCGGTTCGTCATTGTCCTTGACCACTACCTGCGCTGAATCGTCGATTTCCGACATTATGTATCCATCCGCCGGATTGATCGTGACGGTCACCTCCCCGTCGACCTTGTCCTCGCTGTCATCGATGGTCGCGACGACATAGTCCACCGAGGTGCTGCCGGCCGGGAGAATCACCTGCTTTTCGCCAAGACCGCCGGCATCGACATAGTTACCGGTTTCGCCGACCGTAAGAGACACCATCATTCCATGGCCGACGAAACACTCGCCGTAATGGTGAAAACCACGTCGCCGCCCTCCGTTGCCTCCGCTCCCCCCGAAATTCCGATCATGGGTTTTGAAAGCGCCACGGGGGGCAGAACCGAAAACAGGCCGCTGTTCAGCAGAAATCCGGTCGCGGCCACTTCGCGGTCGCAGGAAACGCGAACCGCCCCGGCGGTGTAGTCTTCCGGAATCCGGAACAGTTCGTCCGCCATCCGGAAGACGGAGGTCATGGCTGGAACCGAAATCGGAGTCTCTCCCAGGACCGATCCATACGGACTTTCCAGTTCGACCTGGCACGATGCGGCCGAGCTCATGTCATTCGCTGCGACAAGCACCAGCGAGCCGAATTGCGGAATCAGCGTGAACTGAAACCGGTCCGCTTTCCTCTCGCCGGTCATGCTTGTCATCGAAGCGAGTTCATCCGCGGCGTCGGAACTGAACAGGACCTGGGCAGCCACCGGCTCCGCACAGTCGAGCCGGGCATAACCGTAGGTCAGGTTCCCCTCGCCCGTGCTGGCCCAGATCAGGTTGCCGCCGTTTTCCTCCAGCTCGAAGTTGGCCGTTTCGTTGTTGGCCATCACCAGGAAATGATCTTCGAACCGGCCGGGGCCCAGGTCCGGGCCGGAGAACTCCAGCGAACAATGACTGGCGGAATCGGAAACGTTGGTGATGATCAGGCGCGACTGAACTCCGTCCCCATCGAGAATGAACGGCAAGAGATGGAGCCGCCCGGCCGCATCGTCGGCGGACGAAACCCTCGCGAGCAACGTCAACGCACTGACAACTACCAGGCTGCCTAAGACCGGGATCGGTAACTTGTTATATGAACAGAACTTCGAAAAGAACCCACCCGGGTATCCAGAAACCCGGGCGACAACACTTGGTAAACGCAAAACTTATTGTTTCCTTTCATTGCTGTAGATCCACATTGGCGGACCGTGACCACTTTCCTGTAATCGGCACGACCCCGCGAGGTCGTGAATATTAATTCACATTACTTCGCGATGCACTGCGGTTGTCGAAGTTTCCAGCAAAGGAGCCGTGCTCCCGAACTAATTCCGCCGAAAAAGGTATTTCCCGGAATCACAATAACCTGCCTCGGTCCTGATCGTCGGCTTCGCGGGCTTCGGCTGGATCAGCGGCCGCCGCAAGGAACAAGCCAATCAGGTTTTCAGATACAAAGTAGTTGTTCCTTCCATGCCTGCGCTTGGAGACAAAATCGTGATCGGCAAGCGTATTCAGATACCTCGCGGCGGTTGGGCGGGATACGCGCAGATCGTTCATCACGAACTCGATACGAGTGTAGGGGTGGCGGAACAAGTTGTTCAGCAAGTCTTGAGAATACAGGTTCGGCAATTCCTCGCGCATCTTCCGCTTTACGCCGGCCATCTGTTGCCGGATTCCATCCACGAGCCGGAGCGTCGTCACCGAAGTTTCCGCCACGGCCCGCAGCATGAAGACTACCCAGCTTTCCCAGTCCCGATCTTTTCGTACTTTCTGCAACAGGCGATAGTAGCTGTTCTTGTTTCGAATGAGGTAGCGGCTCAGATAGAGAATCGGCGTGTCCAGCAGGCCCGTCCGAGTCAGGTAAAGCACGTTCAGTATCCGCCCCACGCGCCCGTTGCAATCCGAGAAAGGATGTATGCTTTCGAACCGATGGTGTATCAGCGCCATCTTGATCAGCGGATCGATCACGCTCGATGCGTCGTCATTGACGAATCGCTCAAGCGCGGTCATCAGTTCCACGATCTCGGTCGCGGACTGGGGCGGAACATGGACGGTCTCTCCGGTTGTCTGGTTCTTCAACACTGTGCCTGGCGTCACGCGAAATCCTTCCGTAGTGCCCTTGAGCAGGCGAAACATGTCGATCAGGGCGTTATTGCTTATGATGCCCTGCGATTGCATCATGCTCTCGTATCCGAGCTTGAGCGCTTCATTGTAGTTTTCCACCTCTTTGGCCGCGGGCGCCCCCCAGACTTCGGACATTGCCATTGCGCGGAAGAGTTCATCCTGGGTGGTCACGATGTTTTCAATCTCGGAACTCGCCATTGCCTCTTGCAACGAGAGGGTGTTCAGCAAGATGCCCGGATTGGGGACTGCGGCGGCTCGACCCTTCAGTTCAGCGAGCGCTCTGTTGGCTTGGGCAAGTGTGCCCAGAATGGAAACCGTTTGTAGTTCATCGGGAGACGGAAACTCTGGCACCGGATGCATTGCGTTCAATATTCGGCTCGCATATGGAAAAAATTTGCTGATTTTTTAGCATATCGCCGCTGATATGTAAAATTATTCGAATATTTTTTATATATAAGCGGAGACATGTAAAAGAAACCAGCAAGAACTTTCAACATTGGGTCAGTTCGGACAGGACGCCGCCGATTCGTTCCGCGGCGGCTTCGACTTCCCGGTCGGCGACGTGGGAATACACCCGCAAGGTCATGACCGCCTTGCTGTGGCCGAGCAGCCGGGCGACGACCGGCAGGGAAACGCCCTGCAGCACCGCCTGGGAAGCTACGGTGTGCCGCAGATCGTGCAGGCGCACGTCGTCCAGGCCGGCGCGCTTGCGAATGGCGGCCCAGAAAGCGTTGATGTCCTTTCTCGGCCTGGTGAAATCGAGCGGAGACGGAAAAACCCAGGGGCTTCCCATTCGCGGCTGGCGCGCGATCAACTCCTGCGCCGACCTGTTCAGGAAAACCTTTCTCGGCCCGGTCTTCGCGTTCGTCAGATGAAGCGTGTCGCCGTGAACTTCCCGCCATTGCAGGTTCAATATCTCGCCGCGGCGGCATCCCGTGTGCAGCAGCAGGCGGACGATGTCCGCGTTTTGTGAATTCTTCGGCCTGGCGGATACCCACTCATCCAGCGTCTGATTGAGGCGGCGGATTTCTTCCTCCGAGAGGAAGCGATTCAATTTGCGGCCGGCGTTTTTCCGGATTCCGGACGCCGGATTCCGGGAAACGACGCCGCAGGCGATCGCCTGGTTCATGATCTGGTGCAACAGCCCCAGCGCCTTGTTCGCCCCGCCGGGAGATTTCCGGCTGTATTTGGCGAACCAGCGCACCACACTGATCTTGTCGATCCGATCGATCCCCAGGGACCCGAACGCCGGCAGCAACTGACGTTTCAGCGCATGGTCGAGGAAGTTTTTCGTGGACGCCTTGTAACGGTCGTAACAGGCGGTCTTCCAGGGGCCCGTGATGAATTCGCGCAGGGTCGGCGTATCTCTCGCGCTGTCTCGCATGCCCGGAAGCGGCTTGCCGCCGTGCAGGTCGGCCTGAAGCGACGCGCATCGGGCCAGCGCCTTGTCCAGGGTCAGGATTGTCGTCGAACCGAGCGTGACGCGATGCGCCTTGCCCGCCATGCTCCAATGGAACACGAAACTCTTCCGCCCGGTTGTTCGCACACGGACGCCGAATCCCGCCAGCCGGGTATCCCAGACAGTGTATTCCCGCTCTTTGGGCCGCAGCCTTTTTATCGCGGTCTCCGTCAATCGTATCCTTACGGCCATCTCTCAGCTCCTTTGCAGTACGGCTCCCACGGTCTCGACGGCCTGACGAACCGCCGATTCGACGAAATTCGTGTATTTGAGGGTAGACGCGGGGTCGTTATGCCCCAGCAGCATGCCGATGGTTCGTAGATTCTCGCCGTGGGCCAGGGCCACGGATGCGTAGGTGTGTCTCAGATCGTGCCTGCATAAATCACGCAGATCCGCTGCGTTCATGAGTTTTTTCCAGGTTACCGGGGCTTCGGCCATGGGAGTTCGGCCGTCTCTGCCGGGGAAAACCCAGGAACCGGTTCTTGGCAAGGCGTCGAGTACGCCCCGCGCCGCGGAAGAGAGCCAGACCGTGCGCGGGCCGGTCTTTGAGTCGCGCAAATACAGTTTCCCCTCGCGATAATCCTTCCATTGCAGCGAGCGGATTTCGGAACAGCGACAACCGGTCAGCAGCAACAACCGGAAGTACGCCACGTGCATCGGCTTCTCCGTCTCCAGCAGGTCCAGCGCTCTTCCGAAACGGCGCAACTCCTCGTTCGACAGAAACCGTTCCCGCCCCTGGCGCCGATAGCGTTTGACGCCCTGGCAGGGATTGCTGCCTTCCTCGCGATAGCCGAGCGTCTCGGCCTCCCGGAAGATCACGGAAAGCACGGGTATGGCGCGGTCGGCCACCGCCGGAGTCCGGTGCAGCGAAGCGAACCACTCCTGCACGTCCTGGCGCGTGATCTCGCCGATGGCCCGGTCGCCGAATCGCGGCAGCAGGTAGGTTCGGCAATGCCTGCTGTTCACCCGAAAGGTTCCCGGTTTCCAGAGCGTCCGGTAACGCGAGAGGGCTTCGCTCGCCACGAACCTGAAAGTCACGTCGCCGGCCTTTGCCGGGATGACGTCGTGCGCAAGCGACGCATTCGCCAGCAGCGACCGCGCCTCCTGCCGGGCTTGGGCGAACGAAAGGCGCTCGGCATCGCCGATTACCCGCCACAAGTTGTGCCCTTTCCTCCTGGAATGAACAAAGTAGGACTTCTTGCCGGAAGGGAAGACGCGCACGCCGAATCCCCTCAGTTGCGCGTCACGAACGCAGTAGATCTTGCCGCGCGGTTCGAGACTTTCGACCCGTCGCTGGCTGAGCCCGTTGACCACCATCGAATAACTCCTTTTTTGTGTTGCAATCGGGGTAAGGGCGGATACGTTTTCCGCGAGTTTCCCAAAAATTAATTCCTTTTATATTAATAAGTTAGTACTCCAAATGCGCTTCGGGGTGTCTTGTTTATGCTCGCATGACGAGTTGGCGGTCAGTTTGCGCAAATCTGACCACGACGAAATTTGAAACTTGATATCAAGGAGTACCAAAATGGCAGTAACTGAGCAAACCAGAACCGGCCTGATCGGGCTGTCGGTGGCGATGCTGGGAAGCGCCCCGGGCACCGATCTGCTCAACGAGTGGGTGGCCGCTCACGAAGGCGGCATGTCGCTGGAGGACATCGCGAACCACATAGCGGGTTCCGACGCCTTCCAGGCGACCTATCCCGCCTTCCTCACCAACGCGGAGTTCGCGGAAGCCTTCCTCGGCAACGTGCTCGGCGACAACGTGTCCGCCGAACTGACGGCCGCTGCCGAAGGCATCGTCGTCGGCCTGCTTAACGACGGCCTGAGCCGCGGCGCGCTCGCGCTGGCGGTGGTCGACGCCCTGCACGACATCGCCATGACGGGCATGGACCATCCGGCCTACGGCGGTCTCGGCATGGCGGCCATGGCTTTCGCCAACCAGATCGAAGTGGCCGAACACTACACGCTGAACGCCCGCATGGCGGAGCCCTCCGCGGACGTTCTGGACGGCGTTACTTCCGACGCCGACAGCGTGACGATGGCCATCGACGCCATCGACAATCCTCCCGCGCCGCCCGAAGAAATGGAAGGCCAGACCTTCACCCTCGGCACCCTGCGCGACAAGGTCGTCGGCACGGCCTATGACGACACGATCGTCTCCGAGCCGGACTCCAAGGGCGACGCGACGCTGGGGCCGGCCGACACCATCGACGGCGGCGCCGGCTACGACTCGCTGGAGATTTTCAATATCGAGACGGACGGAATCATGATCGACTCCGCCGTGGACGCGGACGTGATGAACGTCGAGCATGTCTATCTCAGCGCCAGGAACGCCATCGATGTGAACCTGAGCGAGTGGGAAGGCCTGGAAATGGTTGAGATCGGCCGCTTTGGAAGAGACGAGGACGTGATGGTCACCGTTGACGGCGCCTCGGTTTCCAGTTCGCGCACGATTGACGGGGATGTGACCATCGCCGGCGCCGCGGGCGACGTGAGCGTCGCCGCCGGCAAGACTTCGGTCGTGCGGGTCGAATCCGGCGCGCACACGACTTCCGTCATGGCCAAGGGCGGCATGACCGTGGATGTGGCTTCCAACGGCGCGAACGGCCAGTCCATGACCGTCACCAGCGTGTCGATCGACGGCGTGGCCGGCGAAGACCTGGGCGCGGACAAAGTGCGCGGCAATACGATGGAGGCTGTGGCGAATCCTCTCTACATGGCAGATGCGAGCGAAGGCACGGTGGCCAGTTTCCGATACCTGACCGATGCCGGAGTCACGGCGAGGGATGGTGACGATGACAACGACCACTCGGATGTCCTCACCGTAACCAGCGGTAACGGCGCCCACGTAACGGACACCGCAACCGCCGCGGCAATGATCCTCACCAGGTTCGGCGCGGATGGCAAGCGGGTGGCGCCCGGCGCGGCGGGCTATGACACCGCCGATATGAGCACCGACAGCGGCGGCGTTCCCGTCCACGTCTACTCCGACGCCATCCAGTCCATCGAGTTGCACAACACCTGGGCCACCGTGGCCGTGGTGAACAAGTCGAAGACGCCCCAGGACCTGATGGTCACCGTCAACAAGTACGGCACCGACAAGATCGGCGGCAAGCTCTGCCTGGCCCAGACCGGCGCGGCGGCGAACGTCGACCTCATGGTCGTCGGCGACTCCAACTTCATCCTGGCCGGCAACGCCACCAAGACCATCGACGTCACCCTCGACGCGGACCTGAAACTTGGGGTCACCAAGTTCCAGAATCCCAACCCCGACATGCCTTCGGACACGCTGGAGTCCGTCATGCTCAGCGGCGCCGGCGATTTCGAGATGAACGCCATGGGGCTGAGCAAGCTGAAAACGATCGACGCCAGCGGCGCCAGCGGAGACGTGATCATCACCAACCTCGGCGGCAGCGCAACCTCCTACATGGGCGGTTCCGGCTTCGATTGCCTCGGCGTGGCCGCCCACAACAACGCCAAGGGCATCATGGTCAGCCTCGGCATGGGCAACGACGTGTTCAAGTCGGGCGCGAGCAGCAACAAGAGCCGCGTGGACGGCGGCGACGGCATGGACACCCTGCACCTGACCAGCTCCACCGGAATTTCCTACGATCCGGACGGTCCAACAGGGCCTGCCAAGGCGATGTCGATCTACTCGAACTTCGAGACCCTGAACGTCGGCGGCAGCGTCGAGGCCATGTACGATGTCAAGCTGCTTGGCGTCGACAACGTGGTCGTGACGGACGCCAGCACCATGGGCATGGTGACCCTGGACAACATGGCCGACGGCATGGGCATCAGCGTCCACGGCAAGGGCAAGGACGGCATCAGCGCCGTCATCGTTCACGCGATGGCGGATCGGGAGCCCGGCGCGGCCAGGTACAGCGGGGAGCTCAACGTGAACCTGCTCGCCAACGGCGGCGCGACCGACACCAAGGCCAGCACCATGGGCGAAGCCATGCTGACGCTGTCCGTCGACGAGGAGATCGAGATTCTCAGCATCGACTCCAGCGCCAACGCGGGCGGCTCCTCCCCAGCGGTTTCCGCGAGGAACAAGCCGGGCGCGGGCCACTACGAGAACACGGTGACGCTGAACGGCACGAACGACGCCGACGCCGCGACCGTGGAGGCGATCAACGTCAGCGGCAACGCCAAGGTGGTGGTCATGCAGTCCACCGTGTCGGGGTCCGAACTCGGTTTCGGGCAGCTTGAACTGGTCGACGCCGAAGACAACACCGGAGGCGTCACCGTCGATGCGACGGGAACCACGGAAGAGGTGGACATGGTCGGCGGCAGCGCCAAGGATGTGTTCACCGGCGGCGCCCAGGACGACGACCTCCGTGGCAACGGCGGCAACGACATGCTGACGGGTGGCGTCGGAGACGACAGCCTCCGCGGTGGCGCTGGTGGTGACACGCTCACCGGCGGCGATGGTAACGACACCTTCGACTACACCGCGGCGTCGGATTCCCAGGTTGCCTGGACCGCCACCGGAGCGATGTATGGTTTCGACACTATCACCGACTTCACCACCTCCGGGGACAAGATTTCCCTGGGCCGAACCCTGTTCAACAGTCTGAAGGGGTCGATCAAGGCTTATACCGGCGACGCTGCGATCAATAGCACCAATGAGGTGGGCGAGGGAGAAACCGACCCAAGCGACAACTCGTTGCGGGCCTTTCTCGGTGACGGCGACGGAATCTTCGAAACGGTGACGCCGAACACGGACGGTTTCGGCAACACCACCGCCAAGCATTCCATTGCGACCGTGGCGGAAGTCTATCAAGCCAACGACGACAACGGCGATGGCATGATTGACAACGACGATACAGCCGACAACCGCATCTGGGTCCTCATCGATGTCGACGGCGACGGCGATTTCGACGCCGGCACCGACATGGCCATCGCCATCGCGGGTGAATCGGCCCCGGCACAGGCGGATTTCAGCGCCTGATCCCGCAACCCCTCAACCCGGCGGCTTCGCCGCCCCCGACCAAAACCCCCGGCCCCGGCCGGGGGTTTTGCTTTTTGGGGCCGATCATCCGGCTCGCGAACTATTTTCCCCGAAAACAAGGCAATTCGGCGGAATGCGACTATTTTCAACTCCGGAAGCACGGGCGCCGGGAAACGGAAAGCCCCTTCATACGCCATTCACAGGATTCGGGAGAGGAAAATGGACGCAAAACTTGACACTCTGGCCAGCAGCCGGAAACTGGAGAAATCGGGCATGCCGCGCCCGCAAGCCGAGGCGGCCGTTGAGGTTGTGAACGACGCAATGCGAAACCTGGTCACCAAAAAACACTTCAACGCGGAACTTGACCGGCGCTTTGCCAAGGTGGATCAGCGCTTCACCAGGCTTGAGGCGAAAATTGAGATAGCCTTCGCGAATCTCGGCAGGTCACAGGCATGGGGTTTCGTCTCCATATGCGGAATCACCATCGCTGCCTGGGCATTGCTGTTTACGGCGCTACAGTTTTGAGGCGTCCCCAGGATACCCGCAAGAACTATTTTCCCCGTTTTCTTGGCGCGACCGCCAATCTGTGACTAAATTTCAGTGTGGAAATTCCAAGCTCAAGGAGACGGACGATGGAAACCACATTCAACTCTATCCTCAAACACAATGTCCTCCCGGCGGCCGCGCTGTCGGTCGTGATCTATTTGCAAACCGGCACGAGCGGCGATATTCAGAACTTGCGCGACGATATCCAGGCCCTGCGCACCGAAATGGTCGAGGGTCACCAGGAGATTCGGGCCGAAATGGGCAAGGGCGACCAGGCGAACCGCGCCGAGATGACTGCCGGCTTTCAGGCGATCCGCACCGAAATGGCTGCCGGCTTTCAGGCGGTTCGCGCTGAAATGGCTGAGTCGGATCAGGCGATCCGGGCTGACATGACTGCCGGCTTCGAGGCGATTCGCGCTGAAATGGTCGAGGGCGACCAGGCCATCCGGGCTGACATGACTGCCGGCTTTGCGGCGGTTCGCGCTGAAATGGCTGAGTCGGATCAGGCGATCCGGGCTGACATGACTGCCGGCTTTGAGGCGATTCGCGCCGAAATGACGGAGTCGAACCAGGCGATTCGCGCCGACATATCTGCCCTGGGCGAGCGAATGGCGGGCGTGGAGACCCGATTGACCAGCGTCGAACGGGTACTTTACGCGAACTTCGACGCACCGCCCCAATAGCCGTTATTCCAGTTCGGGCAGGGTCTGCCGCAGGACTTCATTGCCCTGGGGGTCGAGGATGACGATTTCGGCGGCGGTGCGCAGCGGCAGGGGGGTGCGGGCGGCCCAGAAGGAATCGTCGCTGTCGCCGACCTCGACGGGCGCCAGCGGCTCCTCGTAGACCTGCACGCCGGCGGCGTCGTAGAGAATCAGCGTGTATTCCCCGTCAACCGCCGGCGGCCGCGGTCCGCGTTCGGATAGCTGCGCCTGGCCGAGACTCCAGACGCCTTCGGCGCTGATCCCGCCCGACAGCGCCAGGCTCTGGGTCTCCACCGCTGCTGCGGCCAGCAGCGCGAAAACGCAGATTATTCGCCGGTGCAAACTGTTCATTCCACCAGACACCTGACTGGCGAGGCTACAGATTATCGAAACTGATGTTACCGGTTTCGTCGATCTCGCCGAAATCGAGTTCGGGCTCTTCGGTCTTCTTCCAGCGCCGCCGCGCAATCTCGACCAGGGCGGGCATGTGGTGGCCCGACAGCAGTTGCACGTAGGCGAGGTAGAGCGCGCCGCAATCGCGCATCGCGGCGAGGGATTCGCCGTCCAGCGTGGCCAGGCGTTCCTGGTCGATGGTGTAAATGCCTTTCACCTGAACCTGGGCGTCCTCTTCCCCTGCCGTGATTTCCCATTCCGCGATCAGTTCGAGTTCGGCCAGCTTCGTCGTGGCGCGCTCGGCCGCCACCAGGTCCGACGCATGCCGCTGCATCCGGTTCGTCAGTTCCGACACCGCTTCGTTCAATTTTCCGTCTTCGCCGAAAAAACGCTCCCAGCCCCCGGCTTCCTCCGGAATGTCTTCGGCCTTGACGATCAGTTCGGTTTCCCCGAGCGCGCAAACCTGGTAGCGCTCGGCGTCCAGCCGCGTCATGCGCAGGGGATAGCCGAAATAGGATTCCGGCACATGCGCCGCCAGCCATTTGCCGTCTTCCCCGGCCACGAGGTTTTCGCCGTTGCGCAGACCCTGGAGCGCCACCAGCAGGAACTTGTCCTGCAACTTGATGAATCCGGCCGGCAGGCCCATGGCGGCTTTCTGCATTTCCTTCAGCCCCAGCGGCATCAGGTGGTCGCCGGCGGCGAACTGGAAGTTCGGCGGCTTGCGCCAGCGCAGACCGGCATGCGTGTTCTCGGAAATGGGTACGAGTTTGCTCATGGCTTCATCCTTGCCACACAATTTTTCGGGCACGGGAATTATAGACCGATTCCGCACTACCCCGTCCCGGCACGGTAGGTTAACATCCAGACCACTTCACGAACGGCGGGAAAACAAATGGCGGAAAGCTGGACCTCGGGCTACGTAACGGAAGTTGGCTACCAATGGAGCTATTTCTCCGAGCTCAACCCCATGCGCGCGAAGATCGCCCTGCCTTGCAACGGCATCGCCTGTCCCGAGATACATCACGCCTGTGAACTCGGCTTCGGACAGGGCGTGAGCCTGAACATGCACGCCGCCGGCAGCGACATGGAATGGCACGGTAACGATTTCAATCCATCCCACGCCTACGTCGCCAGGGAACTGGCGGGGCATTCGGGCGCTCTCGCCCACGTCACCGATCAGTCTTTCGAGGAGTTCCGCCGGCGCGAGGACCTGCCGCAGTTCGATTACATCGGCGTACATGGCGTCTGGAGCTGGGTCTCCGACGAAAACCGGCGGGAAATCGTCGATTTCATCAAGGCGAAGCTCAAGGTCGGCGGCGTACTCTATATCAGTTACAACGTACAGCCCGGCTGGGCGGGATTCATTCCGCTGCGCAACCTGATGATGGAATATCTCGACCGGATTTCGCCCCGCGGCAAGGGCATGGCGGCGCGCATCGACGAAACGCTCGAATTCGCCGAAAAGATGGTCGAGTCCAAACCGCTGTACGCAAGAAACTATCCTGCCGCCATAAAACGGCTGTCGGACTCGAAGACCCAGAACCGCAACTATCTGGCGCATGAATTCTTCAACCGGGACTGGCATCCCATGTCCTTTCTCGACATGGGCGGATGGCTCGACGAGGCAAAGCTCAGTTACGCCTGTGCGGCGAGTCTGCTCGAACAGCTTCCCAGCCTGACCACGACCCCGGAGCAACGCGAGTTCCTGGAAACCATTCCCGACCAGATGCTGCGCCATCAGGTGGTCGATTTCATGACCAACCAGCAGTTCCGCCGCGATTACTGGGTTAAGGGTGTGCGCCGCCTCAATGCCGCCGAACAGATGGAGGCGTTCAACGAACTTTCGGTCGTGCTCATTCGCCACGCGGACGAGGCTTCGCTGACGATGAAAGGACCCATCGGCGAGGTCAATCTGAACGAGGAAATCTACCGACCCTTGCTGGACTTCCTGTCCGACAACAAGGTTCGCTCCATCGGCGAGATCGTTCGCAAGTTGCAATCGGACAAGCACAGCGTCGTGAATCTGCTGCAGGCGCTGCTGATTCTCATGGGCGACAACCAGGTCGCGCCGGCAATTTCCAATCCGCCCGCGAAATTGAAGAAGCAATGCGAGCGATTGAACCGATTCATCAGGAATCGCAGCCAGGACGTCGACGAAATCAACTTCCAGGCAAGCCCGGTGACCGGAGGCGGGATCGCCGCCAGCCGCATCGTGCAACTTTTCATGCTCGCGCTGGAAAGCAAGGCCGCAACCGACGAGGAACTGGCGCGGTTCGCCTGGCAACGCCTGTCCGCGCGCAACCAGCGGCTGGTGCAGGACGGCAAGGCGCTGGAAACCGACGAGGAAAATCTGGCCGAACTGAAGAAGCGGGCGGGAGAATTCCTCAACAAGACCCGGCCGGTTTTTTCGGCCCTTGGTATACAATGACCGAACCAAAGTCGGGTTTTCAGCGACAATACGTATAAAGATTTGCGGCCTGTGAGCGTCCTGAAATCGATGAAAGAGTTTTCCCGCAAGATTACCCGGCGCGCGGTCCCCGCATTATTCGCCGGACTCGCAAGCATGTTCCTGTGGACCGGACCAGCCGCGGCGCAGGATCTGGAGCTGTTCGAAGACGTCGAGCGCACCAGTCCGGGCGCCAATCAGCGCGGCGGACGCAACGCTGCGGGCAGTTCGGCCGCGCCTTCGCTAACCGAACCCGAATTCGTGCTCATCGGCTCCTCGCGCATCGGCGAGCGGCGCCGCGTGGTGCTGTCGCATCGCAGCGGCGTGACAGTGACCGTGCCCGTCGCGGCCCAGGGGCAGACTTCCATTCCGGGTTATGAGCAATTCCGCATCGTCACCAGCGAGGGCGGCAGGGTCGCGATTCAATATCCGGCAGGCAGCTCTTGCGTGGAAGCTTCCGACCGCGGCGTCAGTTGCGACGCGAGCGCCAATGTCGCCTGGCTTTCGCTGCGGCCGGCGCCGGCGCCCGAACAGTTTATCGTCGATCTCGACGCCGAACAGGAAGCGGAGCCGGATCCGGCGGGCCAGGCCCGCGACGCGCGCGAGAGCCTGGAGAGAGACCCCAACAACCCGTTCGCGCGCCTGCGCGCTGAAGCCCTCGGCCAGGACGTTCCGCCGCCGGCGCGATTCCGTCCGCGCCGGATCGACCCATCCGAAGTGCCGCCGGGCATGCGCGTGGTTTCGACGCCGTTCGGAGACCGCCTGGTCGAAATCGACTAAGTGTCGACAAGTGTCATTCCGCGCGAAGCGAACAAACCCCTGCAACTGTCATTCCGCGCGAAGCGAAGCGTAGTCGCGGAATCTCGCGGGAATTGGCCGGATGACTAATTTCGCTTTGACCGTTTCGGTCGTCTGCTTTCATACTCCCCGCCGGCAAGTGCTCAACTTGCTTGACTCGCTGGCGCTTGCCTGTGAAAGAGCGCGGGTCGCTTTTCCGCTGAAGAAGATCGAAATCGCCATTGTCGACAACAGCGACAACGGCAGCGGCGATTCCGGGGATTTCTCCCCCGAAGATTGTGCCGAACTCGCGGACTCGCCGCGGCTGCGGGGATGCGAATTGCACATGTTGCACGGCCACGGCAATCCGGGTTACGGAGCGGCGCATAACCTGGTGATTCGCGAATCCGAAGCCGAATTTCACCTGTTGCTCAATCCCGACGTCGAATTCGAGCCGGACGCGCTCCATGCCGGACTCGGCTATCTTGTCTCGAATCCCGCGGCGGTGCTGGTCAGTCCGGCCGCAAGCAACGGGGGCGGACGGCAATATCTTTGCAAACGTTACCCATCGATCGTGGTATTGCTGTTACGCGGCCTGATTCCCGCGTTTCTGCGCGCGCCGTTCGCCCGCAAACTCGCCGTCTACGAGATGCGCGACCTGCCCGACGACCGGCCCAGCACCGGCATCCCCATCGCCAGCGGCTGCTGCATGTTGTGCAGGGGGCGCCCGTTGCGGGAAACCGGCGGTTTCGACGAGCGCTTCTTCCTTTATTTCGAGGATTTCGACTTGTCGCTGCGGCTCGGACGTCTCGGCGAACTGGCCCATGTGCCGGCCATGCGCATCCGGCACGCCGGCGGCAATGCCGCCGGCAAGGGCCTGGGCCATATCGGCATGTTCGTTCGTTCCGCCTGGCGCTTTTTCAACCTGCATGGCTGGAGGTGGTTTTGACCGACGGGCAGCCAGTGCTGGTTACCGGCGCCAGCGGGTTTATCGGCCGTCATCTCTGCCGCCATTTGCTGGCAGGCGGCCGGCCCGTGCGCGGCTTCTCCCGTTCCGCGGACGAACAGGACACCCACTTTCGAGGGGACATCCTCGATCCGGAAGCGCTGGAAGCGGCCTGCGCGGGCGCCGGCGTCGTATTCCATCTCGCCGGCGCCGCCCAGACCGCGGACCGGCGCAATCCACGGGCATTGAATATCAACGTCGAAGGTACGCGCAATCTGCTCGCCGCGGCCCGCGCCGCCGGCGCAAGACGCCTGATTTTCGTCAGCAGCGCCCTGGCGGCCGAACTCGACCATGGCCAGGCGCCGGCCCGCGCCGGAGACTACGCACGCAGCAAATGGCAAGCCGAAAGGCTCGTGCTCGAAGCGAACGGCGCAGACGGGTTGCTGACCACGGTCCTGCGCCCGGCGCCGGTTTACGGCCCCAGCATGAAAGGCGGCATCGCGCGCATGATCCGGCTGATCCACGCCCGCCGGCTGCCGCCCTTGCCGAAACTCGACCGGGGCTTCTCCCTCGTTGGCGTCGACGATGTCTGCCGCGCCGCGATTCTCGCCTCGGAAAGCCTGCTCGCCCCCGGCCAATGCTGGCTGCTGACCGATCTGCAACGCTACACCGCCAATGCGGTCGAGCAGGCAATCTACGATGCGCTCGGACGGAAAAAACCCGGCTGGCGCACGCCTGCTATGGTATTCTTCGCCGCGTCCGCCATGTTGCAACTCGGACGCCTTGCCGGCTGGAAACAGGCCGAGTCGGGCCTGCAAACCTGGCGCAACCTGACGAGCGAACGCACCTGGCAGGCCCAGGACATCTTCGAGGAACTCGATTTCCGGCCCTCCGGCGTCTTGTATGAGAAACTGCCGGAAATCATTCGGGATCTGACTGGACAGCAACCCGCCCCGCGGGAGTAAAAATGACCAAAGGCATTATTCTCGCGGGTGGCGCCGGCAGCCGGCTGTATCCGATCACGACGACCATCAGCAAGCAGTTGCTGCCCATCTACGACAAGCCGATGATCTACTATCCGCTGTCGACACTGATGCAATCGGGCATTCGCGAGATTCTGCTCATCACCACGCCGCGCGACCGCGAGGCCTTTCACAAATTGCTCGGCGACGGCAGCGCCTGGGGCATCTCGATCGACTACGCCGAACAGCCGCGCCCGGAAGGCCTGGCCCAGGCCTTTCTCATCGGCGAGGAATTCATCGGCGACAGCCGTGTCTGCCTGATCCTCGGCGATAACATCTTCTACGGCAACCGCATCGAGGACACCTTGACCAATGCCGTCGCCCAGGACAACGGCGCCAGCATCTTCGCCTATTACGTGCAGGATCCGGAGCGCTATGGCGTGGTCGTGCTCGACGAGAACAACCGCGCGATCGACCTGGAGGAAAAACCCGCCCGGCCCAAGTCCCATTACGCCGTTACCGGGCTTTACATGTACGACGACAAGGTCGTCGACGTCGCCAAGTCGATCCGCCCGTCGGCGCGCGGCGAACTCGAAATCACCGACCTCAACAGGATCTATCTCCAGCGCGGCGAATTGCAGGTGGAACTGTTCGACCGCGGCACCGCCTGGCTCGATACCGGCACCACCCAGTCGCTGCTCGACGCGGCCAATTTCATCCGCGTGCTCGAAGACCGCCAGGGCCTGAAGATCGGCTGTCCCGAAGAGATCGCCTGGCGTCAGGGTTTCATCGGCGACGCGCAGTTCGAGCGATTGGCCGAGGACCACATCAACAGCGGCTACGGCCAGTATCTGCTGGAATTGCTCCGGGAATCACCATGAAGGTCGACTCGCAGTGAAAATCGAAAGCACGCCGATACCCGGATTGCTGCTGCTCGAGCCGGCGGTACATGGCGACGCCCGCGGCTTCTTCATGGAGACCTGGCGCGAGTCCTTTTTCAGCGAACATGGCATCCCTCACCGTTTCGTGCAGGACAACCACAGCCGCTCGCTGCGCGGCGCCTTGCGCGGGCTGCATTACCAGCTTGAATATCCCCAGGGCAAACTCGTGCGCGTCGTGCGCGGCGAAGTGTTCGATGTCGCTGTTGACCTGCGGCATCAGTCGGCGACTTTCGGCCAATGGTTCGGCGCCCCGCTCAGCGAGGAGAACAAGCGCCAGTTGTGGATACCGCCCGGCTTCGCCCACGGCTTCTACGTACTCGGCGAAAGCGCCGACCTGTGCTACAAGTGCACCGAGTACTACCACCCGGAAGACGACCACAGCCTGCTCTGGAACGACCCCGAAATCGGCATCGAATGGCCGCTGCTCGACCCTGCGCCGATGCTCTCGGAACGGGACCGCAATGCCCCGCCCCTGTCCCGGGCGCCGCTGCCCCATTAGGGCCCGGGCGATATGACCGGCTCCGTACTCGTTACCGGCGCCCGGAGCCAACTGGCGCGCTGCATGGGCATGGCGGGCGCACCGCCGGGCTGGCGGGCGGCGTTTCTCGCACGGGAAGAACTGGACATCGCCGACGAGGCGCAAGTGCAAACCGTGCTGGGCGAAGGCGCTCCCGACTGCATCGTCAATACCGCCGCCTATACCGCGGTCGACCGGGCCGAGAGCGAACCCGAGCAGGCCCGGCGCGTCAACGCCGGCGCTGTGGCGAATCTCGTCCGCTGGTGCGAGGCGAACGGCGCTAGGCTGATTCACGTTTCGACCGATTTCGTGTTCGACGGCCGCGCCAGCACGCCGTACTTGCCCGAAGACGAACCCGCGCCGCTCGGCGCATACGGCCACGGCAAGCTTGCCGGCGAAGGCGAGACGGGCAAGCTGCCGGCCGGACAGGGCGTGGTCGTGCGGACTTCGTGGCTGTATTCGGAATTCGGCCGCAACTTCGTCAGGACCATGCTCGCGCTGATGGCCGAGCGCGATGAGCTGGCGGTGGTGAACGACCAGATCGGCTGTCCCACTTCGGCGCACTCGCTGGCCGTGCTGATCTGGCGCATGGTTCTCCTGCCGCCGAAGTCGGGCTTGTATCATTGGCGCGACGGAGGCGTAATGAGCTGGTACGAGTTTGCGCTGGAGATTCAGAAATGGGGGCAGGCGGCAGGCGTGTTGCAGAACACGATCCCGATCAGGCCGATCGCGAGCGCCGATTATCCGACCGCCGCCGCGCGGCCGGCATATAGCGTCATGGACCGATCGGGCGCCATGAAAGACTTTGACATGCCGGAGGAGCGCGATTGGCGTTCGGAGCTGATCCGCGTCGTCGGCGCCATCGCGGAGCAAGGGGGGCGGCCATGAACTCGCTGCTCATCACCGGAGCCGCGGGCTTCATCGGCGCGAACTTCACGCACTACTGGCGGCGCGAACATCCGTCCGACCGCATCGTCGTACTCGACGCCCTCACCTACGCCGGCAATCGCGAAAACCTCGCGGGCCTCGAAGGCGCCCCGGACTTTCATTTCGTTCACGGCGATATCCGCGACCAGGCGCTGGTCGAGCGATTGCTGCGCGGCCACGATGTCGACGCCATCGTCCATTTCGCCGCCGAAAGTCACGTCGACCGCTCGATAACCGGCCCCGACGCCTTCATCGAAACCAATGTCGCCGGCACCCACAGCCTGCTCAAGGCCGCCCGCGCGGTCTGGCTCGATGGCGGCGACCCGCGCCCGGACTGCCTGTTCCAGCACATTTCCACCGACGAAGTCTACGGCTCGCTCGGCCCGGACGACGCGCCGTTCCGCGAAGACACGCCCTACGCGCCGAATTCGCCCTACGCCGCGAGCAAGGCCGCCGCCGACCACCTCGTGCGCGCCTACCACCGCACCTTCGGCCTGCCGGCGATCACGAGCAACTGCTCGAACAACTACGGCCCCTACCAGTTCCCGGAAAAGCTCATTCCGCTGTTCCTGACCAACATCCTCGCCGGCAAGCCGCTGCCCGTATACGGCGACGGACGGCAGATCCGCGACTGGCTTCACGTCGAGGATCATTGCCGCGCCATCGAACTTTGCATGCGCGAGGGCCGCCGCGGCGAAACCTACAACGTCGGCGGCGACAACGAATGCGCCAACATCGACCTCGTCAATGAGCTTTGCGCGAGCGTCGACCGGCGCTTCGCCGCCGACCCGGAACTCGCCCGGCGCTATCCCGCGGCTCCTCCCGCCAGGGGCGAAAACTCCAGCGTCCTCATCACGCACGTCACCGACCGCCTCGGCCACGACACCCGCTACGCCATCGACACCGGCAAGATCGGCGCCGAACTCGGCTACCGGCCGCAAGTCGACTTCCCCGCGGGCCTGGCAAGCACCATCGACTGGTACCTCGCCAACGGAGACTGGTGGCTTGAACTCCGTCGCCGGCGGGCGGCGCGGGGTACAGCGGACGCCGTAAATACGTCTATTAATCATTGACTTCGGGTAGATCTGTGCATGCCATCCCTGGCGCAAGGCTATAGACTTCGATTAACTCCAGCCTTGCCATCCTTGGCAAGTCGTTCGGCCCTCAAGAAGCGTTGCTTCTTGTCGGCTTTGCCGACCGGGCCTCACCCTTGTCTCGCACGCCCGCTGTACCCCGCGCCGCCCGCCGGCGACTCACGTTGTGCGAGTCCCAATGCCCGCAACAATTTGAAAAAAATTCGGAATGACGCGGGACGTTCAATGTTTGTATAATTCGCGCCGGTTTTTCTCACTACCTATATAGGAGTAGCTCGTTGAAACCCGTCAGCGATAACGCATCATTCTTCTCCGCAGCTTCGATTCCGGCCGTGCTGTTCACCGCCGGCGTGTTGCTGTTTCCCGGTCAACTCTCCCTGGCGGATCAGTCCGCCGAGGAAAATCTCGCCCTGATCGCCAAGGTCTGCCTCGCCGGCGAAGACTGCGTCGGCGCGAAGGCAAGCGAAGCTGCCGCGGCTCCGGCTCCGGTTGCAACCGCTCCCGAGCCCGTCGCGGCGCCTGCACCTGCTGTTGCGCCCGAACCGGCCGCCGAGCCCGTGCAAATCGCCCAGGCCGACGATGGCTTCGATCTGCAAGCCACCTACCAGATGTTCTGCTTCGCCTGCCATTCCACCGGCCTTTCCGGCGCGCCGCTTCCCGGCGACGCCGAAGCCTGGGGTCCGCGCATGGAAAAGGGCCGCGACGAGATCGTCGAGATCATGAACCGGGGTCTGAACGCCATGCCGCCCAAGGGCCTGTGCATGACCTGCACCGACGATCAGTTGTGGGAACTGTCGCAGTACATGGTGACCCTGGAACAATAGTTCCGCATCCCGATCCCGGTTCAACAATTCAGGCGACTGAAATGAAGAACCTGTCCACGCTCTCCCTTGCCGCGCTGCTGGCGATTCCGATCAGCAGCGCCGGCGACGCGGGCGTGCAACTCGCCCAGATCAGCGATGGCTTTGACCCCGAAGCCCGCTACATGGCCGCCTGTTTCGCCTGCCATGGCACCGGCGCCGCCGGTGCGCCCCGGGTCGGTCCCGGCAACGCCGAAGAATGGGCGCCGCGGCTCGCGGAAAAAGGCCTGGACGCGATTGTGGAAAGCACCGTCACCGGCATCGGCACGATGCCGCCGAAAGGACTCTGCTTCGATTGCACGCCGGAAGAATTGCGCGCAATCGTCGAATTCATGCTCGAATCCAGCGAATAGACGGCGAACAGACACAAATTTATTTTCGCCGTCGGTCAGGCATTTTCTCCAAATCCGACCTATGACTATGACTTCGATACAACCGGATCGAAGTTGTCATGTCTGTTGCAATCATCCATTCAAGGGCGGTGCTCGGCGTCGAGGCGCTTGCCGTAACCGTTGAAACACATATATCCAGCGGCCTGCCGGGGTTCGCCATCGTCGGCATGCCGGAAACCGCGGTGCGCGAAAGCAAGGACCGGGTCCGTAGCGCCATTCTCAATTCGGGGCTCGAATTTCCCGCCAAGCGCATCACGGTCAACCTGGCGCCGGCGGATCTGCCCAAGACCGGCGGGCGTTACGATTTCGCCATCGCCATGGGCATTCTCGCGGCGTCGGGCCAGGTCGACGGCCGTAAGCTGGCGGGGGTCGAACTGCTCGGCGAACTCGCCCTCGGCGGCGGCCTGCGCAAGGTGTTCGGGATGATTCCCGCGATCCGGGCCGCGGCCCGGCAGCAGCGCCTGATCGTGCTGCCCGACGGCAATCGCGAAGAGATGAATCTCGTCGATTACGAGGGCTCGCGCGCAGTCGCCGGTCTGGCGGAATTCGTCGCCCACCTGTTGCAGGACAACGATCTCGCGGGGCCCGACCCGGAAGAGGCATCGCCCGCCTGCAACTGCCATCGCGGAATCGATCCGATCCGCGGCCAGGAAGCCGCGAAGCGCGCGCTGCTGGTCGCGGCGGCGGGCAATCACAATCTGCTGATGATCGGCCCGCCCGGCAGCGGCAAGACCCTGCTCGCCAATTCGCTGGCGCGCCTGCTGCCGCCGCTCGATGCGGAAGAGGCGATGGAGGTGGCCGCGATCCGTTCGGTGAGCAACGTGCGCGGCCAATGTCCGTCCTGGTTCTGCCGGCCCGTGCGCGCGCCGCATCATAGCGCCACGGTCCCGGCGCTCGTCGGCGGCGGCAGCAAGGCCCAGCCGGGCGAGATCAGCCTGGCCCACCGCGGCCTGCTGTTTCTCGACGAGTTGACGGAATTCAAGCCGAGCGTGCTCGAAACCTTGCGCGAGCCGCTCGAATCGGGCGAAATCACCATCAGCCGGGCAAACTACCGGCTCCGCTTTCCCGCCCGCTTCCAGCTCGTCGCCGCCATGAATCCCTGCCCTTGCGGCTACGCCGGCGATACGCGCAATGAATGCCGTTGCAGCCAGGACCGCATCGACCGCTATCTCGGCCGCATCTCCGGCCCCCTGCTCGACCGCCTCGACATCGTCATCGAAGTGCCCGCCCTGTCCCACGCCGAACTGCTCGCGGCGCTTGACACGGCCGATCCACTATCTCCGGAAATCTTGCGCGGCCGGGTAAGCGCCAGCCGCGAATTGCAGCAAGCCCGCTCGGCCGTACTCAACAGCGAATTACGGGGAGAAGAACTCGAACGCCTGTGCCGGCTGAGCGGGAAGCAGAAAAGCTGGCTGGCGGAAACCCTGGAACGGCTGTCGCTCTCGGCCCGGGCGGCGCATCGAATCCTGCGCGTGGCGCGCACGATCGCCGACCTCGAAGGCAGCGAGGAAATCCATGAACAACATCTGCTCGAAGCCGTCGGCTACCGCCGCTGCCGAATATTGCGTTCGCTATTCCGCTGAGGCCGCTTCCTCGCCGGCAAGACGACGCTCAAGTTCGGCGACGGTTTCCTCAAGCGCCTGAATGCGTTCCTCGGCGCGCTGCAGCGCACGCACCTGGGCATCGAACTCCTCACGGTCGATCGCCGCCAACTCAGCCACGCCCTCCCGCAACTGCCGCTCGATCTTCCCCCGCAAATCACTAGCAGCCGCCCCCCCGGACTGCAACAACCCGGTCAACCGCCCACTAATCTCCCCAACCAAATCCCGATCCCGCATCGCCAATCTCCCCAACAAAAGGGACAAGCATTTTAGCACCATGGTGGCTTCGATCCGTCGGTGACGGGTGTGTAGCGTTCAGCGGACGCCGTAAATACGTCAATCGATCATTGACTTCGGATAGAGCTGTGCATGCCGTCCCTGGCGCGAGGCTATAGACTTCGATTAGCACCAGCCTTGCCATCCATGGCAAGTCGTTCGGCCCTCAAGAAGCGTTGCTTCTTGTCGGCTACGCCGACCGGGCCTCACCCTCACACGCCCGCTGAACGCTACACACCCGCCACCGACGGATCGAAGCCCATGCATCGTTCTGGTGCAGAAATGCACCGTGAGATTGCTTGGCGATTGAATTCTGTTGACTGGTTGTAATCGTCGTTTGCAAGGGGAAATTATGTAACTCATTGAAATAAATAAAGAAACTGTTTCTGGCACGGAGACTGCATGTATGGGTGCGCAGTGTCTTGAACACTGTCGACCCGAAATGCCTGAAAACGAGGAACGACAAGATGAAGTTAGTCACGGCGATTATCAAGCCATTCAAACTGGATGACGTGCGTGAAGCTCTGTCCGAAATCGGGGTGCAGGGAATAACAGTCACCGAGGTCAAGGGCTTCGGCAGACAGAAGGGCCATACCGAGTTGTACCGGGGCGCGGAATACGTCGTTGATTTTCTGCCCAAGGTGAAGCTGGAAGTCGCCGTAACCGACGGGCTGCTGGACCAGGTGATCGAGGCCATTACCTCTTCCGCCCGGACCGGGAAGATCGGCGACGGCAAGATCTTCGTGACCAGTCTCGCCCAGGTCCTGCGCATTCGCACCGGAGAAACCGGAGATTCCGCCCTCTAGGCGGGATTCGAACTGGAGGAACAGACACGTGGAAAACCAGATTTTTGAATTGCAGTATGCATTGGACACCTTCTACTTCCTGATATGCGGCGCCCTGGTGATGTGGATGGCCGCCGGCTTCGCCATGCTCGAAGCCGGGCTCGTCCGCTCCAAGAACACCACCGAGATTCTGACCAAGAATGTCGCCCTGTTCGCGGTGGCCTGCACCATGTATCTCATTTGCGGCTACCAGATCATGTACGGCGGCGGCTGGTTTCTGTCCGGCAACACGACCACGTTGCAAATGGACGAGGCGGCCATCGCCGGCGTACTTGCCCAATCGGCGGAGGTAGGATTCGATGGCGATTCGGTCTATTCCGGCGCCAGCGATTTCTTCTTCCAGGTGGTGTTCGTCGCCACCGCGATGTCGATCGTTTCCGGCGCCGTGGCAGAGCGCATGAAACTGTGGGCCTTCCTGGCCTTCGCCGTGGTCATGACCGGCGTCATCTATCCCTTCGAGGGAAGCTGGACCTGGGGCGGCAACTCGGTCTTCGGACTGTACAGCCTCGAATACAGCGACTACGCCGGCTCGGGCATCGTGCATCTGGCGGGCGCCACCGCGGCCCTCGCCGGGGTGATCCTGCTCGGACCGCGCAAGGGCAAGTATGGCCCGCGAGGCGAGACGCGCGCGATTCCGGGCGCCAATCTGCCGTTGGCCACGCTCGGCACCTTTATCCTCTGGATGGGCTGGTTCGGCTTCAACGGCGGTTCGACCCTGAAGCTCGGCGGCATCGGCGTCGCCAACGAGGTCGCCAACGTGTTTCTGAACACCAACGCGGCGGCGGCGGGCGGACTGATCGCGGCGCTGATCATGGCAAGGCTCTGGTTCGGCAAGGCCGACCTGACCATGGCGCTAAACGGCGCCCTCGCCGGACTCGTCGCGATTACCGCCGAGCCGGCCGACCCGACTCCCTGGCTGGCCACGGTCATCGGCGCCATCGGCGGAATCATCGTCGTCGCGAGCATCGTCACGCTCGACAAGTTGAAGATCGACGATCCGGTCGGCGCGATCTCGGTGCATGGCACCGTCGGCATCTTCGGCATCTTCGCCGTGCTGCTTTCCGATCCGGACGCCAACTTCATGGGCCAGTTGGTCGGCATGCTGACGATCATGGGCTGGGTATTCGGCTTCAGCTTCGTCGTCTGGCTTGCGCTCAAGGCGGCCATGGGAATCCGCGTATCCGACGAGGAAGAAGACGAGGGCGTCGACTTCGCCGAATGCGGCATGGAAGCCTATCCGGAGTTCGTTACACAGTAAACGCGAGTCGCCGTCGGCGTGTGCGGGGTTCAGCGGGCGTGCGAGGCAGGACGCCGAGCCCGGAGCCTACATGTATGGTCCGCCCCGCGTTTGCAAGCGTGAAGTTCGTGTGATGGGCAACACGGGAATCGGTTGCGAACATGTATCCGGCCTCTGTGTCGGAGCGCTTCGCTCCGGGGCCCTGAGGGGTTCCGCACATGC
>JAJDYJ010000066.1 GCA_022822865.1 Pseudomonadales bacterium
GTCGCTACGCTCCCTGCGCGCAAGGCCGACATTGACGGCGCCGGGCAGCAAGCATAGACTCTGGAAATCGAGGGCTGCAAATCAACCTGGGCACACCTTAAATCAGCCCTCGGACTGTCCTGTGAATCAGGACCACCTCAAGTCGTCAGAAGGGCGGGCGCGATAAGAAAAGCAAGGTAGACCGCGCCTAGGAGCAGAGGTGTCTGAGCATCGACAAACATATCACCCTCCTATACGAAATGATCGCCGCACCGTACCGTACAAGACTCTCCAAAACTCTCCGCTATGTGATGCGTTCACTTCGCATTCCCAAGTGACGGCGATGGTTATCCGACTGGAAGAGCTCAAGCTAATCGAATGGCCGTAATCGGTTTCTTTATAGCTGAGATAGCTCTTCCAGGAATCCCTTCAGCAATTGATCGACATCGCGATAGATCGTGGTTGAACTGAAGTGCGACTGAATGTCCAAGAGTATTCGTTCTTCGCTTCTGGCGTTTTCCATATCCGGATCGCTCCAAGCCCAGTCTCGTCCTGGATGAAGAGTATCCCAAGGCGATCGCCGATTCGCCCGCGTGGAAGGGGCATCACCGTGTTTGCCAACGCCGAAACAGATATCGGTTTCGCTATTCCAGACTGGCTGGAACAGGTTTATCAGGTAGTCCTCGGCTGCTACTTGCCACCCGCTTTGCACCACCAGGAATCGGCAATCGAAATCCTCCACCGCCAACGTAGATTCGGCTTTACGTAAAGTGCGAAGATGATCCCTGAGCCTATTCGATACTTTGTTGCCCTGCTCCAAAGGGGTTCTGGCCGTATCGTGGCCCGGGTCGGCCTTTCCGACATATATAGGAGTTTCCGTTCCACTGATCGGATCGTACACGGGAAAGTCCCCCCGGTAATAGAGCGCGTAAACACCCGATCCATGAAACCGGTCTACGTCGGGTAACGGAATTCGCGGTTGAGCGAACATCGCGAGGGCGATAAACCTGCCGACAATTGCCGGGTCTCCAGGGTCGAAAACGAATTGAGGCCAGCGGATGGGATCTAGGTCTTTAGCTAAATGATTGGCTCTTTCAATGAACGCACGCAGCTTCACGTCCAACTTGAGTCGAGCCAGCCTCGAAGCTTCGTTGGCCTGAGCCACCTTGTTGAGCTCGTCCAGTTTTTTGTCGAGGCCTTCCATGGCGCTTTTCGCCGTGTCTCGAACCTCCTCGTAATCACTCATTGTCGTTCGCTTTAGACTCCAGTTGTACATAAATGCTCTTGGCGACCATTCCGGCCAGAGCTACGGGAACGGCATTTCCGAGTTGGCGCATGCTTTCCGTCCATGTGCCATGGAAAAGGTAGTCGTCGGGAAAAGTCTGCAAGCGGGCGCTTTCGCGAATCGAGAAGTAGCGCAGACTGCCATCCGCGCGCCTGAGCATGTTTTCGCCACCTGGTACCCCATGGTCACCGGCTTTCAACGTCTTTGCGGGTTCGTCATAGGGACTTCCCGTATGGCCAGGGTAGCTTCTGGCTCCAGGCTGGAACCTATGATTCAGAAAACATTTGGACGCTTCCCGTTCCAGTTCGGGATCGGGGAGATCGGCCAATGCTTCTCGAACTGTACGCCAAGGTTTGGCTCGCGGCTGTTCGTTCAATCTTAGCGCCGATTTCTCGGCACGAGCGGAAGTTTCATTGTTCGGCTTCTTCACTCCCTTCGACTCCCAGTACTCCCCGGAACGCCATTGCTCCCACAATAGAGCTTCTTTTGAATGGGTTGGGGACGGAAAACCCCAATCGATTCCGAGGTCGCTACGGAATCCGACGATAAAGACTCGCTCCCGGCGCTGGGGAACTCCGTAATCCGCCGCGTTTAGAACCCGGGTAACGACCCTGTACGTGGGATTGTTGCCTCGACCATCCGTGTGATGCCTTTCAAGTCTCGCAAGGTGGTCTGTCCACTCTTCGTCCGACTCGCTTTCGAGTTCAGGATACGCCAACTGAAGGCGCATGTATTCGAAATAGTTACCGAACGATGGACGAGTCAGGCCCTTCACGTTCTCGAACAGAAAAGCGCGCGGCATCAGCTCGCGCACCGCGCGAATTGCCTCGGGAAACATATCCCGCTTGTCCAGGTATCCCTTATGTTTGCCGCCAAGCGAGAACGGCTGACATGGAGGGCCACCGGAGACCAATTCCATTTCTCCACTGATCCCGCCATAATCGAAATCCCTTACATCTCCTTGCACCAGTGGCCAATCGGCAAGCGGGGCCAGGCGCCTTTCCTGATTTTCCCGAATCGTGTCGCAGCAGTAGCGGTCTCGCTCGATGACGGCGACCGGCTCGAAACCGGCCTGGCTTATGCCGATCCCAAGTCCCCCCGCCCCTGTAAACAACTCAACCGCTTGCATATGCTGGCCCAAGAAACTCCCTTATCCTTTCCTTGACGCGATCCATGTCACGAATCTCGCACTCCCATACTTCTAGTACATCCCATCCCAGTTCGCTTAACTTTTCTTGATTTTTCAGGTCCCTGCGCCGATTGCCCTCAAGCTTGGGCTTCCAGAACTCAAGCCGCGACTTCGGCAGCCTCGCCAATTTGCAGTCCGGGTCGGGATGCCGATGCCAAAAACAACCATGTACAAATATAGCTTTTTTTCTGTTCGGGAACACTATATCTGGTGTTCCCGGCAGATTTTTTCGATGCAGGCGAAATCGGTAGCCCATTCGGTGGGCCAGACTGCGCACCGCCCTTTCCGCCTTGCTGTCCTTCGCGCGTACGCGGCGCATCCGCTCGCTACGTTCGGCCTTGGTTAGTGTATCGGCCATGTTCCCAGCCGTTCGAATTGCTCTTCTTTTCTAGTCGCGCGCTCGATCATCCGCCAGCGCTTGAATGTGGTTTACCAAACTGGGCCACCTGAACACGGTAGCGGTTTGTCCTCAATTCTGAATTTGAAGTTCCTCCAGAAGCCCCTTCAGGAGACCCACGCACATGCAAACCAGTACGAGGGCAAAGGGAAGGCCGACCGCGATGGTCAAGGCCTGCAATGACTCCATGCCGCCGCCCAGCATCAGCGCCATCGCCGCCAGGCCGGCGAGCAGGCACCAGAAGACGCGTTGCTGCACCGGGGCATCCATCTTGCCGCCGGCCGTGATGGTGTCCATCACCAGCGAACCCGAATCCGCCGATGTCACGAAAAAGATCGTAATCAGCAAGACGCTGACGGCGGAAACGAATCCCGTCATCGGCAGCAACTCCAGCATCCGGAACAGCGCGAGTTCGGGTACGGCGTCCGCCACGCCCCGGTAGCCGTCGGAAAAATACTGATCCAGCGCGGCCCCGCCGAAGGTCGCCATCCACAGGATTCCGATAACTGTCGGGACGATCAGCACCCAGGTGATGAACTCGCGCACGGTGCGGCCGAAACTGATTCGCGCAATGAACATGCCGACGAAAGGCGCCCACGCAATCCACCAGGCCCAATAGAACACGGGCCATTCGTAGAGGAATTCGAGATCTTCGCGGCCTATCCAGTTGCTCAGCTGCGGCAGGTAGTAGAGGTAATCGACGCCCGCGCCGGCAATCGTCGCGAGAATCGCCAGCGTGGGCCCGGCAACCAGCACGAACAGCCACAACAGGCCTGCCAGCACCATGTTGATCCAGCTCAGCCGTTTGACGCCCTTGTCCAGGCCCGCGACCACGGACGCCAGCGCGATGCCGATGATGACCACGATCAGGATGGCGGTGGTGGCGGTGGTGGTAGGTACGCCGAACAGGTAGTTCAATCCGCCCGCAATCTGCTCCGCGCCGAACCCGAGCGATACCGCGAGTCCGAACAGCGTGGCCAGCACCGCGCTGATGTCCACCGCATGCCCGAAAGGTCCCCAGACGGATTTGCCGATCAGCGGGAAGAATCCGGAACGCAGCGTCAGCGGCATGCCGCGGTTGAAACAGAAGAAGGCCAGCGACAGGCCGGCGACCGCATAAATGGCCCAGGCGTGCAGGCCCCAGTGCATTATCGCGGCCGACATGCCGATTGCCCGCGCCGTGTCCGCGTCGGCCGGGTCAATGCCCATCGGCGGCGACAGGGTATGCGTGACGGGCTCGTGAACCCCGAAAAACATCAGCCCGATGCCTACGCCCGCGGCGAACAACATGGCCAGCCATGCGGAGTAACCGTAATGTGGAACCGCGTCCGGCCCGCCGAGGCGAATCCGTCCCAGCGGGGACAAGGCGATGCCGAGGCAAAGCAGGATAAAGAAATTCGCCGCCGCGAAGAAAAACCAGTCGAAGGTTTCGGTCGTCCAGGCTCTCAGATCGGCAAATGCCGTGGCCGCCTGTTGCGGAAACAGCAATGTTCCGGCTACAAGAGCGATCACAAGCGCGGCGGATACGATGAAAACGGGGTTATGGATATCGAGATTAAAGATCCGGATATTGTGTTCGCCGATTTCGTGGCCAATGTCCGGAACCTCGATTTCTTCCGGAGAGGAATCCGTGTCTGCGTCGCCGATGTCACTCATATCTGTTTCGCACGTCCTCGCCCAGGGCGTCCCGCAGCGGGTCCAGCCAGGATTCGTAGTTGCGCCAGTAGTCGAGGCCGGACTGATAGATTGGCTGCCGGACCTGTTCGGAACTCGGGGTGCGAACCGATCGTTCCGTCTGGTGATAGCTCAGGCAACCGGGTTCGAATTCGAGTCCGCAATGGTCGAGCAGGCGCCTTACCTGGGTTTCCAGGTCGTCTACCACTTCCTCGTATTGCACGCGCAACACCTTGCCCGGGAGCGCCTCGTCCCAGTAGTCCATGAGTTCGACGTAGTCCCGGTAGTATTGCCCGAGGTCCGCAAGATCGTAAGTGAATTCCTGCCCTTCGGCGAACAGTTGCTTGTAGCCGCTGAAACCGCAGGCCATGGGATGGCGTCTGGCGTCTATGATCTTCGCATTGGGCAGGATCAGGTGAATGAGGCCGATGTGACGAAAGTTGTTCGGCATCTTGTCGACAAAGAACGGAGCGTCCTGCCGGTGTATCCGCGTATCGTCGATGAACTGCTGTCCGAAACCGCGCAATTCCTCGTCGGATAGCGTCGTCAGGATTTCGGGATAATCGGGCTCGTTCCCGCCGCGTCCGCGTCTGCGTCTGCGCAATTGTTGCGAGAGCGAGGGAATGTTCGGCAACTCCAGTGTGCCGTCAACCCGGGAATGGGAAGACAGGATCTGTTCCAGCAATGTCGAACCGGCCCGCGGCAAACCGACCACGAAGACAGGATCGCCAGCCGGACAGCCGGCAGTTGCGCCGCGGGAAAGCATTTCCGCCGTACACACGCGCTGCTGGGCGCGCAGTTCATTCGTCATCTTGTCGGCATCGTAGGTGCTCAGGGCCTTTTTCAGGCGGTTGCCCTGTGTGTAGTGAGTGAATGAAGTCTCGAAGTCGTTGCGGTCTTCAAAGGCCTTGCCCAGGGCAAAGCTCAGATGTACCCGGTCGGCATGGGGCAAATCGTCGTTGCGTACTTGCGCATTCATCACTTCGAGTTCGCTGTCGCTGAACGAATAGACCTTCAGATTGGACAGCGAATACCAGGCTTCGCCGTGTAGCGGCTGGCTTGCCAGCGCTGATCGATACGACGCGACCGCCTGTTCGTATTGGCCGCAGGTCTTGTACGCGTGGCCCTTGGAGGTGAGCGTCACCGGATCCCCCGGAATCCGCTCCAGCACCTTGTCGAGCAGGCCGAGCGCCGTGTCGTAATCGCCGGTCTGCATGCATTCGATGGCATAGATGGACTGGAACTGCGGATGATCGGGCGAGGTTTCGAGCAGCCGTTCCGCCTGCTCAAGAGCCTGGGCGAATTTCTGCCGTTTGCGCAGTACCTGAATGTAGTCCATGTGCACCCGCACGTTTTTCGGTTCGAAATCGTGGGCGGACTCCAGCAGGAATTCGGCGTCCGCCAGCACGCCGAAGCGGACGCCGATGTCCGCCAGCAATCGCATCGCCTCCACGTGATGCGGTACCTTGCGCAGGAACTTGCGGCAGAGGTCTTCCGCCTTGAGCAGTTTGCCCTGGCTGATCAGGTCGAGAACGATGACCAGGGGTTGCGGCAGGCGCTCGAGATAATCCAGTTGCGCCTTTACCTGTGCCGCCTCGGCACGGCGGCCGAGCCGGGCCAGGATATCGAGTTGGTTTCGCCAGCCGGCCACCAGCGCCGGATTGAACCGGCACGCCCGCGCGTAGGCCCGCAACGCTTCCTCGGGCCGCCCCATGTCGCGGCAGGCATGGCCTTCCTCCTGGTGCGCCCGGCCGTTTTCCGGGGTAAGAGCCTGCAGTTTCCTGAGCTGTGTCAGGGCCTGGTCGAATTCGCGCCGGTAACGCCGGCAGACCGCGCTCATGTAGAGCGCATCGGTGTTTTCCGGCTCGTCCTTCAGGATGATTTCCAGATCGCTCAGCGCTTCCCGGTATCGTTTGGCAACGATCCTCGCCTGGATCGAAGCCAGTTCGGGCTTGCCCCGTTCGTCCTCGCGCCGTGAAACGGCAACGGCATCCTCGGGGAAGGATGCCGTTGCCGCCATTTTCGATTCCGCTTCTGTGAACTTTGCTTTTGCTGATTGTCCGGGTTCGATCAAAAGTCAAAGCTCGTGCGTATGCCGTATGTCCTGGGTTGGGCGTACGTGACGTGCCGCGTGTCGAAGACAAAGGAGCGCGACACCTCGGCGCGTTCGTCGGTCAGGTTGCTGGCGTAGAACGTCACCGTCCAGCCGTCGCCGGCCACTCCCGCCGTCAGGTCGAGCATGGTCCAGCTGCCGATCAGGTCGCGGTTGATGGTGATGATGTCGCTATGTGATTTCGATGCCCAGGAAATCATCGGCATGACGTGGGCCGTCAAGCCGCTCCCCGGCAATTCCCATTCATAGCGCGCCCGCAGGTTGCCCTGGGAACTCGGCGCGAAGGCGAGATCGTCCCCTTCCCGTACGTCGTTGGTCGGCGTGATCTTTTTCGTGATCTCGGAATTCAGAAAGGACACGGCGCCGGCGATGGTGAGCCTGTCGGACCATTCGGGCAGCCAGGTAAAATCCGCCTCCAGTCCGCTTACTTCGGCGTCGGCCGCATTGTCCGAGAAGAACAGGTTTACGATACTGGTATCGAAGATCGTCGTCTGCAGATTCTCGATATCGACATTGAACAGCGCCGCGTTCAGCCGCAGGGAATTGTTGAAATCGGCCTTGATGCCCACTTCAAGGTTGAGGACTTCGTCGGTTTCCAACTCGTAAGGCACGACGAAACCGCTGCCGTCCGCGCTGGTGCGCCCGCCGGGACGATTCAGCAGGCCGGGCCGGAATCCTTCCGACAGCGTGACGTAGTACATGCGGTCGTCCTGGGGCCGCCAGTCCAGCGTCGCCTTGAAGATCGTGCCGTCGGCCACCGCCTTGTCGGGCGCGCCTACGGAATTGCCGGGTCTGAATTGCTGGGAAATGTTGGTGCCGAATCGCTGTCCGTCTTCCCGATTCGCGCCGAAGTTGCCGAACGACGAGTTGGCGCTGCCTTCCAGGTCGACCTCGATTTCGTAGTTGCGGGCGCCGAGCGTTATCGACAATTCATCGCTCAGGTCGAAGCCTACTTCGCCGAAAATGCCGATCTGTTCGTCCGTGCGCCTGATGTCGTTACGGAAAATGACATCCGGCGGGAACGGTCCGGGATAGGTGTAATACCCTGGCCCGGCGTTGAAACTGGATCCGGCCGGGTTGCCGGGAGCCGCCTGCGGGTTGGTCAGGGGGTAGTTTGGCGCGAATCCCGGATGTCCATTCCACGAGATGGCCTTGACCGAACCGGGATAGGTAAAGTCATTTACCTCGATAAGTTCGAGGTCGCTCATGAATACGCCGCCCTGGAGCCGCACGCGATTGGTCTGGTCCGTGGTAAAACGGATCTCGTGGGTCTGGACCTCGAGCGCGTTGAGGCTGTCCACGAACATTCGCGGCTCGTTACACGTCGTACCCTCGCGCGGCACTCCCGGAGGCGAGTTGAAGGAGGTGTATGTCGCGTAGTAGTCGCAAATGTAATACGGCAGGTATTGGCCTACGAAAAGATAGTCGGAATAATCGACGATCTGGTCCGACTGCCGGTCCGTGAATGCGCCGGTATAGATGACTTCAAGTTCACCGAGCCGGCCCGACAGCGTCCAGGCGGTGTTGTCGAAGGTGTCCTGAATGTTCTCGTCCACGAAGCGGTTGATTGCCAGATCGCCGACATCGGGATTGGCGAAGAACACGCCGTCGGCATCGGTGTCCTGGGTCGTGTGGGCGACGTACAACTCCCAATCGTCGCTGATATCCCACAGGGCGGAAACGCGGCCGCCGAGATAGCCGACGCCATTGATGTCATTTCTGGCGATGGCGCTGTTGTCGGCCGGTATGAAGTTGATATTGGACAAATCCACTCCGGCCTGGAAGCCGGCGCGATGCGGGGCGACGGCCACGCCGTTCGCTCGAACGACGCCCTCGCCTCTGAACCGCGCGGCCTGACTGGCGTCCCTGGCGCCAGGGACGTTATCGATCCAGCCGCCCTGGTTGTCCTTGTAGACGACGCCGCGCAGCGCAAAGCTGTCGGTGACGGGAACGTTGACCACGAATTCGAAGTTGGAGCCGCCCTCACCGCCGCTGATCGTGTTCGCGCCGATCTTCGCCCTGCCGTAAAACTCTTCCATTTCGGGCTTGTTCGTGATCAAACGCACGTTGCCGGCCTGGGAACTGGCCCCGAACAGGGTGCCCTGGGGTCCCGAGAGCACTTCGATACGCGCCAGGTCGGCTGCGTACACGTCGAGATTGCGGCCCGGCTGCGCCAGTGGCTGCTCGTCCAGATAAAAGGCTACGTTGGGCGATAGGCCTGCGACCCCCGCAACCGTCAGGTTCGGCGTGGTCGATGCGACTCCGCGAATATAGATCGTGTTCTGACCCGGACCGCTGCCGCCGGCGGTTACGCCCGGCAACTGCAGGACGTAGTCCGAGAAATTGGTGATTCCGAGTTCGTCTATGTCTTCCGGATTCAGGGCGGACACCGCGACGGGAACGTCCTGCAACGCACGCTCCACGCGGGTAGCCGTAACGAAAATCTCTTCCAGCCCCCGGGCGCCCTCGGGCGGTTGGGCCAAAACCGGGGGCGCCGCCAGCGCGGCTGCGACGGCAACGGAGATTGAGGTACGTTTGGTTTGCAACGAAATTTGCATGCTGAGCCTCCGTTCGTCACTTGTTCCGATGGAACAGGTGAAATTCAGATTGTTGTCCAGACCAGAATAGCACTCCAATGCGTCATTGAATGCCGTGTAAGCGACATCCGAGTGCCAAAAAGGGACAAGGACATTATCGGCAGCTAATCAACAATCGATAAACATCTGTATATACGCGGGAAAATTGCCCGTCGCCGTAATGTCGCTTGCGATTGGCTCCATGTCGCATCCGGTGATGCACGAAATGCCGTTCTGTCCCAAACTGGCAAGATTGAACCGGGTGGTTTGCGTGCCCATGGTACGGCTCGTCAACGGTCAGACTGATTCTGCTACAGGAGGCTGCGCATGACCAATGTTTCGCATTTCAAGCGCGACCCGGGCCGCGGAAGCCGCTCCGGCCGCGGCGCCAGGGTCGGACGCCGACGCGCGTCCGGTGCGCGCCGGCGCGCGAGTGCGGATAACCACGCAACCTGGATCGAACGCAGGATTCCGCACTTCGAGGTTCTCGATACCGAAGCGCTGGAACTGATCGAACACAACGCCGAAACGGTGCTGCAGGAAATCGGCATCGAATTCCGCGAGTTTCCGTCGGCGCTCGAACTATGGAAGTCCGCGGGCGCGGATGTGGACGGCGAACGCGTGCGCTTCCCGCGCGGCCTGTGCCGTTCACTGGTCGAAGCCAACGCGCCGCGGGAATATACGCAACACGCGCGCAATCCCCAGCGCTCCACGATCGTCGGCGGTGAACGGACCGTGCTGGCGCCGGCGTACGGGCCGCCCTTCGTGCATGACCTCGACAAGGGTCGCCGCTACGCCACCCTCGAGGACTTTCACAACTTCGTGAAACTCAACTACATGGCGCCGGGCCTGCACCATTCGGGGGGCACGGTCTGCGAGCCGGTCGACCTTCCCGTCAACAAGCGCCACCTCGACATGGTGTACAGCCATATCAAGTACACGGACAAGCCGTTCATGGGTTCGGTGACCCACCCCGACCGCGCCGAAGACACGCTGGCCATGGCGAAACTCCTGTTCGGCGAGGACTTTATCGCGAAGAAAACGGTACTGACGAGCCTGATCAACGCGAACTCGCCGCTGACCTTCGACGCCACCATGCTGGGGGCGGCGACGATCTACGCCGAAAACAACCAGGCGACGATCATTTCGCCGTTCCTGCTCGCCGGCGCGATGTCGCCGGTGACCGTTGCCGGTACGCTGACCCAGATTCTCGCCGAAGCCCTTGCGGGTATGGCCTATATCCAGCTCGTCCGCCCCAGCGCTCCCGTCGTGTTCGGCTCGTTCGCCGCAGCTGTGTCGATGCAGTCGGGAGCGCCGACTTTCGGTACCCCGGAGACCAGCCTGGTTCTTTATGGAGCGGGGCAGCTTGCGCGCCGCCTGGGCGTACCGTTCCGCAGCGGCGGCGGCCTGTGCGCGGCGAAGATTCCCGATGCCCAGGCGGCGTACGAGGCGGCCAACACCTTGCAGACGTCCGCGTTGGCGGGAGTGAATTTCATGTTGCACACCGCCGGTTGGCTGGAAGGCGGACTCGCCATGGGATATGAGAAATTCATCATGGACGCCGACCAGGCCAACATGATCGCGCTGTTGCTGAAAGGCGTCGACATGTCGGAAAACGGCCAGGCTCTGGATGCGCTGCACGAGGTCGGTCCGGGTTCGCATTTTCTCGGCGCCGCGCACACGTTGGCCAACTTCGAGACCGCCTTTTACCGCTCTCCGGTCGCGGACAACAACAGTTTCGAACAATGGCGGGAGGACGGTTCGCTCGACGCCGCCCGGCGCGCCAACGGCATCTGGAAGCAGATGCTGCGGGAATACGAGGCGCCGCGGCTGGACCCCACGATCGACGAAGCGCTGGTCGACTTCATTAAGCGGCGCAAGTCCGAATTCGAGGATCGGGATTACTGATGACCACCACAGAGACAATCCAGGAAGAGCAAGACTTCGAGCTTTCGGAGCTGGACGACAACGAACTGGTCGAGCAGATGCACGAGGATCTGTACGATGGTCTCAAGGAGGAGATCGTCGAGGGCGCCTCGATCCTGCTCGAGCGTAAATGGTCGGCGGACAAGGTGCTCAACGAGGCGCTGGTCGAAGGCATGCGCATTGTCGGCATCGACTTTCGCGACGGCATCCTGTTCGTGCCCGAAGTTTTACTCGCGGCCAACGCGATGAAGGGCGGCATGGAAATTCTGCGGCCCCTGCTCTCGGAAACCGGCATCAAGCCGATCGGCAAGATGGTGATCGGCACCGTGAAAGGCGATATCCACGACATCGGCAAGAACCTGGTGGGGATGATGCTGGAAGGCGCCGGATTCGAAGTCTTCGATATCGGCATCAACAACTCCGTCGAAGACTATTTCGAAGCCCTGGAGAAGCACCAGCCGGATATCCTCGGCATGTCCGCCCTGCTCACCACGACCATGCCGTACATGAAGGTGGTCATCGACGAAATGGTCAAGCAGGGCATCCGTGACGACTACATCGTGCTGGTCGGCGGGGCGCCGCTGAACGAGGAATTCGGCCGCGCGGTCGGCGCCGACGCCTATTGCCGCGACGCCGCGCAGGCCGCGGACGTCGCCCCGCAGATGGTGCGTGAGCGCCGCCGGGGAGTGGCCGTCAATGCCTGAGCCGATCCTGGTCATCGCCTGCGGCGCCCTCGCCCGGGAGATCGATGCGCTCAGGCAGCGCTGGGGCTGGCGGCACCTGCACCTGAAATGCATCGACGCGAAACTCCACAACCGCCCGGCCGCGATTCCGGGGCGCTTGCGGGAAATGATTCGCAGGCATCGGGACGCCTACGGAAAGATATTCGTCGCCTACGCCGATTGCGGCACCGCCGGCGGCATCGATCGAGTACTTGCGGAGGAAGGCGCCGAGCGCCTGGAAGGCGCGCATTGCTACGAGTTCTTCGCCGGCCGCGAGCGTTTTGCCGCGCTTGCCGAAGCCGAGCCCGGCACGTTTTACCTGACCGATTTCCTGACCCGCCACTTCGACCGCTTCGTCATCGAGCCGCTGGGGCTCGATCGGCATCCGGAACTCCGCGACGCCTGGTTCGGCAACTACCGCAAGCTCGTATACCTCTCACAGACCGTGGATCCCGCCTTGATCGAATCGGCAGCCGCGGCCGCGGCGCGGCTCGGGCTGGAATTCGAACACGAACATTGCGGCTACGGAGGGTTGGAAACAAGTCTGGCGGGGCTAATCGGACGATCGGGCCATGGTCAAGAAGATTCTCGTTTACTGGCGTGACATACCGTCCCAGGTCATCGTGCAGCGCGGCCGGCGACGCGAGAAGGTCATGCTCAGCGACCGCTTCCAGGAAGCGATAGACCGCGCCGCGATGCGCGCCGGCAAGGGCGGCAGCGGACCGTATCTGGCGGAATGGCGCCGCGAGACCACAACGCTGAACGCGGCCGGCGAACTGCGCGATATCGCCCGCGCCGAAGCCCGCCGCTTCGAACAAGCCTTCAGCGACAAACGCCTAGAAACCATGATTCGAAATCATGGTCGTGGGTAGTGCTTTCATGTACAAAATGCGGAAATGGTCCGTGCGCCACGCACGGAGCCTGAAACGGGTATACACCGCTCTTGAGTCGGTTTTGATGTTCTGTGAACCGCTCTTGCGGCGCCTGGGTTACGCGCGGCTGGACAAGCCGTTCGCGCGAATCGAATCGCTTACCAAGGGTCTGCTGCTCGATTCGCAGAATTGCGGTCAATGCATTGTCGGCTTCACGGGACTGTCCTGCCCCATGAATTGCCCGAAAAAGTTGCGCAACGGACCCTGCGGCGGTGTCCGCGCCGACGGAAACTGCGAAGTCGAGCCCGACATGCCATGCGTCTGGGTGCTCGCCTGGGAAGGCGCCACGCGTCTCGATGACGAACATATTCCGCTGCAGACCGTGCAGCCCCCGGTAGACCATCAATTGATCGGACGGTCGGCGTGGCTGCGCGAGGTGCGCATCAAGGTCGAGAGTTCCGGACATGCAATTTGAAGACGAACCCGTAACGCCGGGAGATCCGCTGCCCATCAGGCCGGGACACTCTTCCTTCGGCCGCCTCGAGCGGGTGCTGCGCAGCGGCGGATTCGCCGTAACCGCCGAGATCGCGCCGCCCGATTCGGCCAATCCGGCGGATGTGTACAAACGCGCCGCGCTGTTCGACGGCTACGTGGACGCGATGAACGCCACCGACGGCTCGGGCGCCAACTGCCACATGTCCAGCGTCGGCATGTGCTCGCTGTTGACGCGGCGCGGCTACGCCATGGTCATGCAGGTCTCGGCCCGCGACCGGAACCGGATCGCCATCCAGGGTGACGTCCTCGGCGCCGCGGCCATGGGCGTGGCCAGCATTCTCTGCCTGACCGGCGATGGCGTGGATGTGGGCGATCATCCCCAGGCCAGGCCGGTGTTCGACCTGGATTGCATGTCTATGCTCAACATGATCCGCCACATGCGCGATGAGTCGCGCTTCCTGAGCGGCCGCGAGTTGACCGAGCCGCCCCGCGTGTTTCTCGGCGCCGCGGCGAATCCGTTCGCGCCGCCGCTGGACTATCGTCCGCACCGTCTGGCAAAGAAAGTCTCGGCGGGCGCGCAATTCGTGCAGACCCAGTACTGTTTCGACATCGAGATCTTCCGGCGCTACATGGATGCGGTGCGCGACGCGGGCACGCACGAGAAAGTCTTTATCCTGGCGGGCGTGGGTCCGCTGGCCTCGGCCCGCTCGGCGGAGTGGATCCGCGGCAACGTGCCCGGCATACATATCCCCGATGCCATCATCCGCCGCCTGAAGTCCGCGCGGAACCAGAAACAGGAGGGGATCGACATCTGTATCGACATGATCCGCCAGATCCGGGAAATCCAGGGCGTGCATGGCATTCACATCATGGCGTACCGCCAGGAGCACCGGGTTGCGGAAATCGTCGAGCGTTCCGGCGTGCTTGGCGGCCGTATGCCGTGGCGGCCCGCCGTCGACTGGAAAAACGCCGAGTGGGATCAGGGCCACCCCGCGGCAGCGCACACGCCGGGCAGACAGGAACTGGAGAAAGTCTCATGACGGAAACCGTCGTCACCTCGCCCGGGCGGGAAGTGCGGATCGGATTCGACCGGCCGTTCGTCATCATCGGCGAGCGCATCAATCCCACCGGACGCAAGATTTTGTCCGAGGAAATGGCCCGGGGAGACTATAGCCGGGTCGAGGCCGACGCCATGGCCCAGGTCGAGGCGGGCGCGCACATGCTCGACGTCAACGCCGGCGTCCCGCTCGCGGACGAACCCGCGATGCTGGCGGACATCGTCAAGCTGGTGCAGTCGATCACCGACGTTCCCCTGTCCATCGACTCTTCCATCGTCGCGGCGCTGGAATCCGGCCTGTCCGTTTACCAGGGCAAGGCGCTGGTGAACTCGGTGACGGGGGAGGAAGAGCGCCTGGAGTCGGTGCTGCCGCTGGTCAGGCGGCATGGCGCGGCGGTAGTCGCCATTTCCAACGACGAAACCGGCATTTCCGAGGATCCCGACGTGCGTTTCGAAGTGGCGAGAAAAATCGTCGAACGCGCCGCCGATCACGGCATCCCGCGCGAGGACATCGTTGTGGACCCGCTGGTAATGCCCATCGGCGCAATCAATTCGGCGGGAATGCAGGTCATGCGCATCGTGCGGCGGCTGCGCGAGGAACTCAAGGTCAACACCACTTGCGGCGCATCCAACGTCAGTTTCGGATTGCCCAACCGCAGTGGCATCAATTCAGCCTTTCTCACCATGGCCATCGGCGCGGGCTTGACCTCGGCGATCACGAATCCCATGCATCCCGAAGTGTTGCAGGCCGCGCTGGGCGCCGACGTCATGATGGGCCACGATCCGGACTGCGCCAACTGGCTGCGAAAGTATCGAGAGACTCCGGCCGGCCGGCCGGAACGCGAGCGCGGCGGCCGGCGACGTCGCAGAGCCTGAAAATGCATTCCGCTCGGCAATTCTCTTTATGATGGCAATCGGCGCAATTCGCGAGCCCCCACCGAATCCGCTCCGCGGATTCGACTCCCCCAGAGGGGGAGTGTCCAATACCCGTGCGGTCATCGGAGAGCCGAATACTCTCCCTCTGGGAGAGTCAAAACCGCGTAGTGGTTTTGGTGAGGGCACACTTGCCGCCGCAGGCCTTGCTATCTTGACCGGACAACCGATGTGATCGAAACCGCCGCCAGAATAGTTTTTACTCCTTCCGGGCGCCGCGGCGCGTTTCCTGTTGGGACCCGGCTGCTGGACGCTGCCCGCAGTATCGGGGTCGATGTGGATTCGGTATGCGGCGGGCGCGGGCTGTGCGGGCGCTGCCGGATTGTCTGCATGGACGGTGAATTCGCCAAGCATGCGATTCGTTCACGCCCTGAAAACCTTTCGCCCTTTAACGAAATCGAGGCGCGCTACAGCGAACGCCGCCGGATACTTGAGAAAAATCACCGTCTGAGTTGCCAGGCGACGGTCCAGGGTGATCTCGTCATCGATGTGCCGCCTGAAAGCCAGATGCATCGTCAAGTCGTGCGCAAGGACGCCGAGCTTCGAGACATCGAACTCGATCCGGCCACGCGGCTCTACCATGTCGAGGTGCGGCCGGCCGACTTGCTGGAAGCCGCCGGCGACCTGCAGCGGCTCTGCGACGCGCTGGCCCGGGAGTGGAAACTGGCCGACCTCGATTGCGACCCCGTCGTTTTGCCGGAGTTGCAGCACACTTTGCGCGAGGGCAATTGGCGGGTTACGGCGGCGGTGCATCGGCAATCCACCATCATCGCGGTATGGCCCGGCTTCAGGCCCGCCGCCTACGGTATGGCGATCGACATCGGTTCGACGACCATTGCAGCTCATCTGGTGGACCTGACGGCGGGCAATGTGGTCGTCACAAAAGGCATGATGAATCCGCAGATTCGTTTCGGCGAGGATCTGATGAGCCGGGTTTCCTATGTGATGATGCATGCCGAAGGCGCCGCGGAGTTGACGCATGCCGTTCGCCAGGGAGTTAACGGCCTTATCGGCGAGCTTTGCGGCGAGGCCGGTATCGACCCGGCGGACATCGTCGAACTGACGGCAGTCGGCAACCCGATCATGCACCACCTGTTTATTGGACTGAATCCGCGCGAACTCGGCGGCGCCCCCTTCGCGCTGGCCGTCGATACCGCACTGGACCTGAAGGCGCGGGATATCGGCATCGGGATCCACCCCGGCGGCAACGTATATGTATTGCCATGCATCGCCGGCCACGTCGGCGCAGACGCGGCTGGCATGGTTCTCGCCGAGGAACCGCACTTGCTGGACGAAATTTCATTGGTGGTGGACGTGGGCACGAATGCCGAAATCGTGCTCGGCAATCGCGACCGGCTGCTGGCCTGTTCCAGTCCCACCGGTCCCGCGTTCGAAGGGGCACAGATTTCCGCCGGTCAACGCGCCTCCCGCGGCGCCATCGAACGCGTGCGCATCGACCCGCGGACCTTCGAACCGCGCTTCAGCGTCATTGGTTCGGACTTGTGGTCCGACGACCCGGGCTTTGAAGAGGCGATGCAGGCAGCCGGCGTCACGGGCATTTGCGGATCCGGAATCATCGAGGTCATCGCCGAGATGTTTCTGGCTGGAATCATCAACGGGGAAGGCGTCGTCAACGGTTCGCTGGCGGCCCGCAGCGAACGCGTCGTGGCCGATGGCCGCACATGGTCTTTTCTGCTGCACGACGGCGCGCAAAAGATTCTCGTCACCCAGAACGACGTGCGGCAGATACAACTCGCCAAGGCGGCGCTTTACGCTGGCATCCGGCTGCTCCAGGATCGGGCGGGGATCGAAAGGATCGACCGCATCCGGTTCGCCGGAGCGTTCGGTTCCCACATTGACCCGAAGTACGCGATGGTCCTGGGACTGATTCCCGACTGTGACCTCGACCGGGTCGATTCGGCCGGCAACGCGGCGGGCATGGGGGCGCTGATTGCCTTGCTTAACGCACCTGCCCGCGCAGAGATCGAAGCCGTGGTGCGCAAGATTGAGAAGATCGAGACGGCAGTGGAGCCGAAATTTCAGGAGTATTTCGTGGACGCCATGGCGATTCCGCACAAGAGGGACTCATTTCCCACGCTGTTCTCGGTAATCGACAGACCGGCCGCGGGGCCGGATTCCGCCGCTACGGGCCGGCGCAGGCGCAGGAGAGAGCAAACAGGATGAAGACACGGGCGAGAGTGGTAGTCATCGGCGGCGGAGTGGTCGGCGTCAGTACTCTGTATCACCTGGCCAGGAAGGGATGGGGAGACGAGGTCGTGCTGGTCGAGAAGGGGGAGTTGACCTCGGGTTCGACCTGGCACGCGGCGGGACTGCTGCCCTTATTCAACATGAGTTATTCGGTGGGCCAGATCCACAAGTACTCGGTCAAGCTCTATCGGGAACTCGAACAGGAGACCGGACAGCGGGTCGGCTTCAGCCAGGTCGGCAATTTGCGTCTGGCCATGAACCGGGACCGCATGGACGAATACTATCAATACGCGGCGACGGCGAAGACCATCGGGGTGGACGTGCGTTTCCTGACGCCCGCGGAGATCGGCGAACTCTGGCCGCTATGCGACATCGACGGTCTCGTCGGCGGAATCTATCATCCCGAGGACGGTTATATTCAGCCCGCCGATCTGACCCAGGCCCTGGCCATCGGCGCCCGCGCCCGCGGCGCGGAAATATACCGGAAGACCGCGGTCGTCGGCATTACCCAGGCGAGTTCGGGCGGCTGGGTCGTACATACCGACAAGGGAGACATCGCCTGCGACCATGTCGTTTCCGCAACCGGAAACTACGCTCGCCAGACCGGGGAAATGGCCGGACTCGACGTTCCCGTGATGCCGGTGGAGCATCAATACATCGTCACCGAACCCCATCCGGCGCTGGAAGAGCGCAAACGCAAGGGCCTGCCGGAACTCGGCGTGCTGCGTGAATCGGACGGTTCCTGGTACTTGCGCGAGGAAAGCAGCGGTTTCATCCTCGGTCCCTACGAGAAGGACGCGCCCTGCTGTTACGTCGACGGGCCGGACCCGGCGGCCGAGTACGAACTGTTCCAGGAAGACATCGACCGCCTGATGCCTCACATCGAGGCCGCCATGGCGCGGGTGCCGGCATTCGCCGAGGTGGGAATCAAGTCGGTTTACAACGGCGCCATCGCCTATACGCCCGACGGCAACCCGATCATCGGCCCCGCCTGGGGCGTCGACAATTTCTGGCTGTCCGAGGGGCACAGTTTCGGCATCACGGCCGCGGGCGGCGCCGGCTGGCAACTGGCCGAATGGATCGTCGAGGGCGAACCCACCGTCGACATGCTCGGCGTCGAGCCGCGCCGCTTCGGCGATTACGCCACGAAGGACTATCTGGTCAGGAAAAACGAGGAGGCCTACGCCCATGTCTTCATCATCCATTACCCGGACGAGGAACGCCCGGCCGCACGCCCCTTGCGCGCTGCGCCCTGTTACGAGCGCATGAAGGCGCGGGGCGCCGTTTTCGGACAGAAATTCGGCTGGGAACGGCCCAATTTCTTCGCCACGGACGGCATGGCGCAGGAAGACGACTGGTCGTTCCGCCGCTCGCGCTGGTTCGAAGCGGTGCGCAGGGAAGTGGGCAACGTCACGCGCAATGTAGGCCTGCTGGACATGACCGCCTTCGCCAAGTGTCGCGTTTCGGGCCCGGGCGCGGAAGATTTCCTCGACCGGTTTGTCGCCAACAGCGTGCCGAAGCAGGCCGGACGGCTGTGTCTGGCCCATGCCCTGAACCGCAACGGCGGGGTGCATTCGGAGTTCACGATCCGGCGCGAGTCGGACGATTCCTTCTACCTGGTGTCGGCCGGCGCCTTGCAAAGGCTGGATCACGACTACCTGTGCAAGTACCTGCCGCGGGACGGCTCGGTGCAGTTTACGCCGCTGACCGGCGCGATGGGCGTGCTGGTATTGGCCGGGCCGAAGGCGAGGAAACTGTTGTCGCGGGTGACCGACGCCGACCTGTCGAACGAAGCGTTCCGCTGGCTGACCGCACGCGACATCGTGGTAGGCTCGGCGCCGGTCAACGCCATGCGGGTGAACTTCGTCGGCGAACTCGGCTGGGAACTGCACCATCCGCTCGAATACCAGAACCATATCTTCGATGCGCTGTTCGAGGCCGGGGAGGATCTGGGTCTGGCGCCGTTCGGCATTCGCGCCATGGACTCCATGCGCATGGAGAAATCCTATCGCATGGTGGGCACCGAACTGTCCATCGAGTATTCGGCCTTCGAGTCGGCCATGGACCGCTTCGTCAAGCCGGACAAGGGCGATTTTCTCGGACGAGACGCCTTGCTGGCATCCAGGGAGGCGGGGCTCGATAATCTGCTGGTTACGCTGGAGGTGCACGACGTGGAGGACGCCGACGTGCTTGGCAACAACGCGCTGCTCAAGGACGGGAAAACCGTCGGCCGCGCCACGAGCGGCAATTTCGGTTTCCGCACGGGCAAATCCCTGGCGCTCGGGATGCTGCCTCCCGATCTGGCCCGGCCGGGGGTAGAAGTCGAAGTGGAACTCCTCGACCGGGTCTTCGCTGCGACCGTGATCCCGGACTCGCCGTTCGACCCCGCCAACGAACGGCTGCGCGACGTCAACGCGGCCAATGACTAAGGCCATGAAGCGAATACCACTAACCCGTCATTCCGCGCGAAGCGAAGCGGAGTCGCGGAATCCACGAATCGAAACATGAATCGTTATTCGGCATTCAGCCTGCTGCGCAACGCGCTCAGCCACAACAGGAACTGGCGCGCGGCCTGGCGCAGCCCGGAACCGAAAAAAAGCTACGACGCGATCGTCGTCGGCGGCGGCGGCCACGGCCTTGCCACCGCCTACTACCTCGCGAAAGAACACGGCATCAGGAATGTCGCGGTGCTGGAAAAAGGCTGGATCGGCGGAGGCAATACCGGGCGCAACACCACCATCGTTCGCTCCAACTACCTCTGGACCGAAGCGGCGCTGCTGTACGAGAAATCGATGCAACTCTGGGAGGGGCTGAGCCAGGATCTGAACTACAACGTCATGTTCAGCCAGCGTGGCGTCTACAATCTTGGCCATTCGCTGCAGGACATGCGCGACATCGAGCGGCGCGTCAACGCCAACCGGCTCAACGGCATCGACGCCGAAGTCGTCAGCGCCGCCGAACTCGGCAAGGCGATTCCGTGCCTGAACGTTTCGCCGGCTGCGCGCTATCCCGTCCTCGGCGCATCGCTGCAGCGCCGCGGGGGCGTGGCGCGCCACGACGCCGTCGCCTGGGGCTTCGCGCGGGCGGCGGATGCGCTCGGCGTCGATATCATCGAACAATGCGCGGTCACGGGCATCGACGTCAGCGGCGGCAAGGCCGTGGGCATTCAGACCACGCGCGGCCCGATCGCGTCGGATCGCATCGGCGTCGTCGTGGCCGGCAACGCCGGCGTACTGGCGCAAATGGCGGACTTGCGATTGCCGATCGAAAGCCACCCCTTGCAGGCCTTCGTCTCGGAGCCGATCAAGCCCGTACTGGACACGGTGGTCATGTCCGGCGCGGTTCACGGCTACATCAGCCAGTCCGACAAGGGCGAACTGGTGATCGGCGCCGGCATCGACGCCTACAACGGCTATGGCCAACGCGGCAGCTTTCCCGTCATCGAACACGCGATGCAGGCGATCGTCGAGTTGTTTCCGGTTTTCAGCCGCGTGCGCATGCTCAGGGTCTGGGGCGGCATCGTCGATGTCGCTCCCGACGCCTGCCCGATATTGTCAAAGACGCCGGTAGCGGGTCTGTATTTCAATTGCGGCTGGGGCACCGGCGGGTTCAAGGCGACGCCGGGTTCCGGCTGGGTGTTCGCCCATACCATGGCCCATGACGAGGCCCACGAACTCAACGCTCCCTTCAGCCTGGAGCGGTTTTCCACCGGCGCCCTGGTCGATGAGCACGGCGCCGCCGCGGTGGCGCACTGACAATGTTGCTGATCGAATGTCCATGGTGCGGACCCCGGGCCGAGACCGAGTTCAGCTACGGCGGCGAAGCCGGCATCGTGCGGCCGCTCGATCCCGACGCGCTGAGCGACGAGGAATGGGCCGATTACCTGTTTTATCGCGCCAATCCTCGCGGCGCGCATCGGGAACTCTGGAACCACGCACACGGTTGCCGGCGCTGGTTCGGCGTGGAGCGGGATACCGTCAGCTACCGCATAGCGGGCAGTTTCAGGCTCGGTCCTGCCGGTTCCGAAACCGGCAAGGGAGCCAATACGGAGCGGGACGACTGAACATGGCAGCCGCGCAGCCGAACCGTTTGCCGCGGGGCGGACGGATTGACCGGTCCCGCCCCCTGAAATTTTCGCTGGACGGCAAGTCGTATACGGGGTTTGCCGGCGATACGTTGGCTTCCGCCCTGATTGCCAACGGCGTCCTGCTGGTCGGTCGCAGTTTCAAGTTGCGCCGCCCGCGGGGGATCGTCGGCAGCGGAGCGGAGGAACCCAACGCGATCATGCAGGTGGGCGAGGGCGCCGGGGCGCAGCCCAACCTGCCGGCGACGCGGGTCGAACTTCGGCACGGCCTGGTTGCGCATACCACCAGGGGATGGCCGAGCGTACGCTTCGATATCGGCGCAATCAGCGATTCGTTCGGGCGCATCCTGGGCGCGGGTTTCTATTACAAGACCTTCATGTATCCGCGCTTCCTGTGGAAGTATTACGAGCGGGCGATTCGCCTGTCGACCGGCTTCGGCCATGCGCCCGCGGCGCCCGACCCCGATGTTTATGAACACAGGAACGCACACTGCGACGTACTCGTGGCCGGCGGCGGTCCGGCCGGTCTGGTGGCGGCGCTGGCGGCGGCAAGATCCGGCGCCCGGGTGATTCTCGCCGACGACGGCAACGAATTCGGCGGCAGCCTGCTGTCTTGCGCGGAGCAAGTCGACGGCGCGCCCGCCGCGGACTGGGTTGCCGGCGTCGTGGCCGAGTTGCGCGGGCTGCCGGATTGCACCTTGCTGCCCCGGGGTACCGTACTCGGCTATCACGACCACGATTTCCTGACGGTCGCCGAGCGCTGCGACGTTGGGGAGGCGGCTGACCGCCAGGACCATGCGCGCCCGGGAGAAACGGCAGAGAGACTCTGGCGCATCCGGGCAAAGCGGGTGATCCTGGCCCAGGGCGGCTTCGAGCGGTCGCTGGCGTTTTGCAACAACGATCGTCCCGGCGTCATGCTGGCCTCGGCGGTCTCGACCTATATCAATCGATTTGCGGCCCTGCCGGGGCGGCGCGCGGTAGTCTTCACCAACAACGATTCGGCCTATCGGACAGCGCTGGATCTCGCGGGCGCCCGCGCGGCGGTGGAAGCCATCGTCGACAGCCGGCCCGGAAGCGGCGGCGAACTCGCCGCCCGGGCGCAAGCCCAGGGAATTCCGGTGCTGCATGGGCGGGTGGTTTGCGACGTGACCGGCAAAAAGCGCGTCAGGGGAGTCAGAATCGCCGAATGGGGAGGCGACAGTTGGGAGACTATCAAGAGCACGATCTACATAGACTGTGATCTGCTCGCGGTATCCGGCGGCTGGAGCCCCGCGGTTCACCTGCACGCCCAGGCCGGCGGCAGTCTGGATTGGGACGAAACGCGACTGTGTTTCCTGCCTGCACAAGCGCGCCAGTCCCACGATTCGGCCGGGGCGGGCAACGGCAGGCAATCGCTGGACGAGTGTCTGGCAGACGGATTGCGCGCCGGAGCCGAAGCGGTGGCAAAGCTCGGCCTTGCACCCGCGGCCATCGAGGCGCCAGCCGCAAACAGCGCCGGCCAATTGCCGATCGAGGCCTTGTGGCGCGTGCCGGCTGAAAGGGACGCGGATCGCTGTCCGAAGCAGTTCATCGACTTCCAGAACGACGCCACCGTGGCCGATATCCGGCTTGCCGTGCGCGAAGGCTATCGCAACGTGGAACACGTCAAGCGTTACACCGCGCTGGGCTTCGGCACCGACCAGGGCAAGCTCGGCAACATCAACGGCATGGCGGTACTCGCGGATGCGCTGGGCAAGACCATTCCCGAGGTCGGAACCACCACCTTTCGCCCGGTCTACACGCCGGTGCGCTTCGGCACGGTCGCCGGCGAGAGCGTCGGCGGACTCTACGATCCGGTGCGCAAGACCGCGTTGCACGAGTGGCACGAAGCCGCCGGCGCGCCCATGGAAGTGGTCGGCCAGTGGCATCGGCCCTGGTACTTTCCGCGCGAAGGCGAAGACCTGCATGGGGCCGTGGCGCGGGAATGCCTGGCCGTGCGCAACTCGGTCGGCGCCATGGACGCCTCCACGCTCGGCAAGATCGACGCCCGCGGCCCCGATGTCGTGGAGTTTCTGGAGCGAATCTACACGCACAACGTCGGCCGCATGAAAGTCGGCCGCTGCGCCTACGGCATCATGCTCGGCGAGGACGGCATGGTCATGGACGACGGCGTCATGGCGCGCCTCGGCGAGAACCACTTCTATCTGACAACGACAACCGGTGGCGCGGCCAATGTGTTGAACTGGCTGGAGGCGTGGCTGCAGACCGAATGGCCTGAACTTGAGGTCTGGCTGACCTCGCTGACCGAACATTATTCGACCATCGCCGTGGCCGGCCCGAACAGCCGCGTCCTGCTGGAAAAGCTCGGCTGTGACATTCCGCTCGACAAGGAAAACTTTCCCTTTCTGACGGTCAGGAACGCCAAGCTCGCCGGCATGCCCGTGCAACTGTTCCGCGTCAGTTTTTCCGGGGAACTGGCGTTCGAGATCAACATCGCCAGCCAGTTCGCCCTGGACATGTGGCGCATGGTCATGGAAGCCGGCCGGGAATTCGAAATCGCGCCCTACGGCACCGAAACCATGCACGTGTTGCGCGCCGAAAAGGGATTCATCATCGTCGGCCAGGAAACCGACGGTTCGGTCACGCCCGTGGACCTGGGCATGAACTGGCTGCTTTCGAAGGAAAAGGACTTTCTCGGCAAGCGCTCCCTGGCGCGACCGGACTGTCTGCAGGAGGATCGCAAGCAACTGGTGGGATTACTGTCCGCCGATCGGCGCACGGTACTCCCGGAGGGCGCGCAACTCATCGAGGAGGCCGTCCGAGCCGGGGCAACCCCCGTCCCCATGTGCGGTCATGTCACTTCAAGTTATCACAGCGCCTGCCTGGGCCATCCGGTCGCGCTGGCGCTGGTGGCTGGTGGCCGGGCGCGCAAGGGCGAGACGCTTTTCGCCGTCGGGCCGGAGCGTGAACCGATTGCAGTGGAAGTCGTTTCACCGGTCTTTTACGACCCAAAGGGAGAACGCCAGCATGTCTGAAGCAATGGCTGAGTCCGCGCCGGACGCAAGAGTCGACATCAATGAGTTGCCGGGCCGGGGGTTCCTCAACGTCCGTCTCGACCCGCGCGATAAACATGCTGTCAAGTCCGCTGAGCAAGTATTGGGTCAGGCAATGCCACTGGTTGCGAATACATATTCAAGCGGAACGCATCGCGTCTATTGGCTGGGCCCGGACGAGTGGCTGATCGAAACGGATGCCGAAAACGCCGCCGCGCTCAGCGGCGAACTCGGCGAGGCGCTTGCCGATTTCAACGTCGCGATCAACGACGTCAGTGGCGGACACGTGGCCCAGCGGCTCAGCGGTCCCGAATCCCGCACCGTACTGGCAAAAGGCTGCACCATAGACCTGCACCCGCGTGAGTTCGGCCCCGGACAATGCGCCCGCACGGCGCTGGCCAGGGCGACAGTACTGCTCGCCGCCGGCAGCGAACCGGACAGCTACACCATTATCGCCGCCAGAAGTTTCACCGACTACTTGCGCCACTGGCTAACCCACGCCGCCAAAAAATGAATTCTTTCGGAATCCGCACTACGTGAGTCGCCGTCTGGCGGGCCTGGATCAGCGGGCGTGCGAGGCATGGGTGAGGCCCGGTCGGCGAAGCCGACAAGAAGCAACGCTTCTTGAGGACCGAACGACTTGCCATGGATGGCAAGGCTGGGGGTTAGCGAAACCACCGATGTCGCGCCAGGGACGGCATGTACAACTCTACCCGAGGTCAATGATTGAATTTCCGTATTTACGGCGTCCGCTGAACAAAGCCCGCCAGACGGCGACGGTTCGAAGCCACATACCCGGGCAACTGGAATTCGGCGGGTTCATTCGGTATAAATGTCGGCTTGACTGTCGGCCGCCTTTCGCCTGACGCGCCCCGCGCTCCCGGATCGAGGATTTACCTTGGATAATTTTCTGCTGGGCCTGAGCGAGTTTTTCGAGCGCCTCCCCGATCGAGTGCTGGGCGCGCGAAATTTCGTGCTCACCGGCGTGGTGGTGATCTCCATCCTGATGATATGGGGAATCTTCACCCGCACCGAGATGGACCTCAGCACAGACGCCTATCTCGACGAGACCGACCCCGCCATTGCGGCCCTCGACGAATACCGGCGCCAGTTCGGCAGCGACGATTCGGTGCTGCTCGTCTACCGGGCGCTCGATGGCGACGTGTTTTCCCGCGAGTCCCTGACCGCCGTGCAGCGACTCACCGACGACCTGCGCAACTGGCAGGATCTCGATCCGGCCGACTATCCCGCCGTGATCGCCAACGTGCCGGTGGATTTCAACGAACTCAACCATATCCGCAGGGTGCAGTCGATAGCCAATGTCCGCTTCCAGCGCAACGAAGGCGATACCTTGCTTTCGCTGCGCCTGGCGCCGGCGGAACTGCCCGAATCCGACGAGGAACTGGCGCGGATCAAGGCCCGCGCGCTGGCCCAGGAAGACCTGGTCGGCATGATGTACTCGGCGAACGCCGAGTACGGCATGATCATGATCCAGACCGATTTCGGCATGCAGCCGGTGGAGGATTACGTACCCGCGGTGGATGCGCCCGATGTCACGCTGGACGCGAGTTTCGACTTTTCGGCGGATGGTTTCCTCGAACTGGATTTCGACGAGGAAGCGGAAATCACCGAAGTCGATTTCGAACCCGTCGACGTGTTCTCCTATTCCGCTTTTCACGTCGCCACCACGGCAATCTGGGAGCAATACGAAGACCGCCTCGAGTATTACCCCGTGGGCGCCCCGCCGACCATGGCCTTCATGCTCCAGACGGTCAATCAGTTGTATGTGCTCGGCATTCTCATGGTGCTGATTTTCGTCATGCTGCTGTGGATCCTGTTCCGATCCTTCAGCGCCGTGCTCTGGCCCATTCTGACGATCGCTCTCAGCGTGGCCTGGACCTGGGGAGTGACGGTCTGGCTGGGAATAACGGTCTCGACGTTCATCTCGCTTACGGTGCTGCTGATATTCGCGGTGGGCATCGCCGATTGCGTACACGTGATGAACGCATATTTCTCCTATCGCCGCGAGGGAGAGGAGCACTATCGCGCGATTTCGCGCTCCTTCGGACGTACCGGACTCGCGCTGCTCGTAACCACCCTGACCACTTCGGCGGGCGTACTGGCGCTTACCACTTCGGAACTGTTGCCGATGCAGGTATTCGGTTTCATGTCCGCCGCGGGCGTCGTGCTGGCCTTTTTCTTCACCGTGATCTTGCTGCCGATCCTGCTCGACATCTGGCATCCGGGTTTTCCGGGACACGAAAAGCTGTCGATTCCAGACCGTCTCGCTCGTGTATGGAACGGATTCAGGCGCAACCGGAAGATCGCGCTCATCGCCATCTACGCGGTCCTGCTGTACGCCGGCCTCGGCTTCGGCGTGGGCAGTTACATCCTGTTCATCAGCTTTCTCACCTATGCCGTGGTGAATTGGCACCAGCAGATCCTGCAAGCCGTTCCCTATATCGTCGCGCGCCGGCCATGGCAGATAGTCGCCGTGTTCGCGGGCATTTTCGGAATTTGCGTCTATGGCGCGACCCGGGTCGAGATCGACACCAACATCTCCGAACTGGTCAAGGAAGATCACCCCTTGCGCCAGGCCTATGAAGTCGTCGATGAAAACATGGCCGGCTCCCAAAGCATGGTCATCGTGATCGACACCAGGGTGGACGAAGGCATGCTCGACCCGCGCGTATTGCAGGCGGTGGATGACCTGGAGACCCGCATTCTCGAATCCCAGGGCGAGCACCTGACCCGCACGTATTCACTGGTGAACGTCGTCAAGGACACCAACGAGGTCATGAACGACGGCGACCCGGATTTTTATCGCGTGCCGGAAACGCGGCAAATGGTTTCCCAGTTGCTCTACCTGTTCAACAGCGCAAATCCCGAAGACAGGCGCGCGCTGGTCTCGGACGATTACAGCAAGGCCCAGGTCACGCTGAACATCCGCAATTCCAGCACCAACGAATACCAGGGATTTTTCGACGAGATCGGCGATGAAATCGAAGCCAGCTTTGCACATTTGCGCGACGATTTTCCCGAGCTGGAAATCAATCTGACCGGCAGCATGGCCCTGCTCTGGCGCATGTCGGACGAAATCTCCAGATCCCAGGTCGAGAGTTTCGCAATCGCGCTTTCGGTGATAAGCGTGATGCTGATCGTCACACTCGGTTCCCTGCAAGGCGGCCTGATAGCCATGGTGCCCAACCTGATCCCGGCCTTTCTCGGGTTTGGCCTGATGGGCCTGGCCGGCATTCCGCTCGATGCGGACACCTTGCTCGTCGCGCCGGTCATCATCGGCATCGCGGTGGACGACACGATCCATTTCATGACGCATTACCGGGTACAGTTGATCAAGACGGGCAGTATCAGCGAATCCCTGCGTCTCACCATCAGCCACGTAGGGCAGGCGGTGATGTTCACCACCATGGTGCTCGGGCTCGGTTTCATGTTGCTGAGCTTTTCCGACTACCTCGGCATGGCGAGAATGGGATTTTTCGGTTCGCTGGCGATCGTCATGGCGCTGGCCTGCGACCTGTTCCTGATTCCGGCCCTGATCATGATTTTCAAGCCGACCTTCGGCATCAAGAACGCGGACAAGCGAATCAGTTTTCTGGAGAGTCCCGCATGATTGCCCGCAAACTCGCAATTCTCGCCCTGGCCGCCACGGTCTGGCCGGCACTTGCCCAGCAAGATCCGGAACAGACCACGGAAGCGGCGCCATTGCCCGACGGCCGGGAAATCATGCGCCAGGTGGAGGAATACCAGCGCGCCACTTCCGACTCGGCTTTCAATCGCATGCAACTCTCGACCTGCCGCTTCGGCGTCAGCGAAAACCGCATCACCTGCGCGGAGCGGCCCCGGGTCAAGGCGCTGGAATCGGTCAGCAAGAACTACGGGCCCGAGGGACTCGACAGCCGTGGCGTCACCATCGTGCTGGAACCGGCCGACGAGCGCGGCATCGGCCTGCTCAGCTATGTTTACGACGACGCCGAGCGGCAGAACGAGTCCTGGATCTATCTTTCGGCGCTTGGCCGGGTCAAGCGCATCGCCAGCGGCAATTCCGACGAGGAATCCGAATCGGCTTCGCTGTTCGGCTCGGAATTCACCACGGAGGACATGGACACGGGCAAGCTTGAGCAGTACGAAATCAATGTGCTGGAAGAGTCCACCGAAGGCGGCAGGGAAGTTTGGGTGATCGAACTCATTCCCAACGAGGAGCGCGCCAGGGAAACGCGTTACGGCCGCATCGTCAATTACATCGACAAGGAACGTTTTGTTGCCTTGCGCACGGACTTGTACGATCACTACGGCAATGCGATCAAGCGGATGCTTTCGTCGCGGGTGGAGTTGATCGATGGCGTCTGGATGGCGCGTTCGGCGACGATGATGAATCTGGTTACCAATCGCCTGTCGAACATGGCGGTGCTGGAGATTTATACCGGCATCGATGTCGAAGACGAAGTTCTTACCCAGCGCACCTTGACCGATGCCGCCTTCCGGGAAACCCGATTGCAAGAGATCCGCGACCAGGTTGAATAAGCTGAGTTTTCTGGCTTCGATCGGAGCCGCGGGTCTGTTGCCATTTTCAGCATTGGCTCAACCGGCGGACGACCCGGCGCCAACGGACGAATTCGAGCTTGATCTTGATTTTGACGATGATTTGTTTGCCGATGCCTTCGAGGAAGACGAGGAGGAGCGGGAGGAATCCTGGCTCGACGATTTTACGGTTCGCATCAGCCAGCAGGTTTTCGGTCAGGTAAACCGGCACACGCTGGAGCTGTTGCCGGGGTTCAGTTTTCCGCGGGAACCGACGATCGAGAGCAACCGGCTCGGGGTCAATGTCCGCTATCAGAACCTGTTTTCCAACGGCTGGCTGTTGCAGGCGAGTGCCCAGACGCGGATTTACTGGAACGAGGACTACGAGTACATAGTCAACGGCGAAAGGATCGAGGAAGAATCGCGGGTTAACGAATTTTTCGTTCAGCGCAGTTTCGGCGCGCATAGCGTCAAGCTGGGCAATCAGACGGTAGTCTGGGGCGAAACGGTCGGCAACTCGGTGCTCGATGTGATCAATGTCGCGGAGTTTCGCGATTTCACGATCATTGACATCGAGGACGCCCGCCTCAATCAGCCGATGCTGGTCTGGGATTATTTTTCGGAAAATTCAGGGAGTTTTTCCACTTTTCTCACGCTCTATCCGGAATTCAATCCGGCGCCGGTAAGGGGCAGTCCGCTGTTTTTCGATCTCGGGTATCACTTGCCGGATTTCGACCGCGACGGGGATATCCTGTTCGAAGTGGGCAGTCAATGGCGTTATTCGATCGAGCGCAGCGACTTCGCGGTGATGGCGGCTTACCTGATCGAGAACCAGTTGCGCTGGGAGCCCCCGCCCCCGGGTAGTCACGACTCGCTGGCGAAGAAAAACGACTTCATGTTGCTCGGCTTCAGCGCCAATCGCGCCTTCGGCGACATGTTGCTCAATTTTGACCTGGCGTACAGCCACGGCATCCTGGCCAACAGTTTCAGCCTGCCGGGCACGACGGGACTGTCGGTTCCGGTCGATCTGGAAAAAAACCAGATCGGCACTTCCTTCGGATTGGAATACAGCATCACCAACGAACAGAACGTAAGCCTGGGCGTGGCGGCGCAGAAACTGCTGGATTTGAACGAAGGGCTGCTCCCGGGTCAGCAGATGCTCAATGACGACTTCTTCGGCAATTGGCTGGTGCGTTACAGCAACAGTCTGCTCGACGGCGACCTGGTGCTTTCTTCGACGATCTTCGGCGACCTGGAAGGGGATTCCCTGCTCGGGCAGTTCGGGGCCGATTACACGATCGACGACAACTGGTCGATCAGCAGCCAGATCGTCGCCATCAGCGGCAGGATTCCGTCACCGATGGTGTTTTTTGACGAAGACGTGCGCCTCGGCGCGACGATCAGCTATTCGTTTTGAAGAGGTTCGGTGATTTCGACGCGCTTGCCGTCGATGTTTGCGTGGACCTGGTAGATCTCCGCCATTCGCGATTCGGTGAGGGTCTGGGCCGGCGGGCCGTCGGCTGCGATGCGGCCGTCTTTCATCCATATCAGTCGGTCGGCGAAGCGCGCCGCGAGCGAGACATCGTGTAGCACGACCAGGGCGCCCGCGCCGGTGCGTACGTGGTCGCGGATCAGTTGCATGATGCGGAAGCGGTGCCTGGGGTCGAGGGAGGCGACGGGTTCGTCCGCGAACAGCAAGGGCGCTTCGGTGGCGAAGGCGCGCGCGCAATGCACCCGGGCCAGCTCGCCCCCGGACAGGGTGTCGGTGCTGCGCTCCGCCATTTCGAGCAGGCCGCAGGCAGCCAGCGCGGAATTCACGGCGCCGCGGTCTGTGGCGCCGAGCCGGCCGGGAGCGCAGCCCCAGGCGTAGCGGCCCAGGCTGACGACATCGCGAACCGGGCTCGGCCAGGCCAGCGGGCGGCGCTGGGGCAGGTAGGAAAGCCGCCGCGCCCGCTGCTGCGGATTGAATTCGCCAAGCGTTCGGCCTCGCAATCGCACGGAGCCTGTAACGGTGGGAGCAAGACCCAGGATTCCTCGCAGCAGGCTGGTCTTGCCGGCGCCGTTGGGTCCGAGCAGCACGGCGAGTTCTCCCGCACGCAAATCGAGCGATGCGTTCTCCACCAGCAAGCTGTCGCCTGCGCGAACGCACAGCTTGTCAACAGTCAATTCAGAATTTTGTTCGCTGTCGGTCATGCCGGTCTCATCTGAAATCAATCTTGTTCCGCGCTGATCGTTCGGCGTTGCATGGCGATCCAGACGAATGCGGGCGCGCCGATCAGTGCCGCCACAACGCCGAGTTTGAGTTCGAATTCCGTCGGCAGCAGCCGCACGCCGATATCCGCCAGCACCAGGATCAATCCGGCCAGCAGGGCCGAGGGAATCAGCGAACGGGCCGGGTCGTGATCGACCAGTGGCCGCACGATATGGGGCGCGACTATGCCGACGAAGCCGATGGCGCCGGCCAATGCTACGGCGCCTCCGGTGGCCAGACCCGCGCCTGCCACAACAAGCAGCCGCTGGCGGCGCAGGTCGAGACCGATGCCGGCGGCCGCTTCGTCGCCCAGCGTCAGTGCGGTCAATCCCCTGCGTCCGGCAAGAAGAATTGCCAGGCCGGCGGCAATGAACGGCGCGGAGAATGCGATATCGGGAAAGCTGCGGTTGGCCACGGACCCCAGCATCCAGTTGATCATGTCGGACAAGGAAAAGGGATTCGGCGCCAGATTCATCAACAGGCTCATCGCGGCGCCGGCGAAACTGGAAAGACCGACGCCGATCAGGATCAGCGTTATCACGGAAGAAGTTCGCATCGCCGCTGCCGCGATGAGCAGCGTAGCGAACAGGGCGCCGGCGACCGCGGCGACCGGCACGAGCCAGGCGCTGATGCCGAAGAATCCGTAATACAGGGCGAAAGTCGCGCCCAGCGATGCCGAGGCGGAAACCCCCAATACGCCGGGTTCGGCGAGCGGATTGCGCAACAGGCCCTGCAAGGCCGCACCGCTGCCCCCGAGGGCGAGACCGACAATGAAAGCCGCGAGCGCGCGCGGCAACCTGACCTGCCAGACGACGGCGCCGTCCGTCGCGTCGGCCACGCCGGCAAGCGCCGCCAGTACGCGTGACGCTTCCATCGGCGTCGATCCCAGCAGCAGGGCGCCGAACAGCGCAGACAGGCCGGCCAGCAGCAATGCCGGAATCAGCATTGCGCGCGGGTTCATTGCGCCGCGCTCCGGGCCAGGGCTTCCACGGCGTCGAGCAGGAACCAGGCGCCGCAGGCGGTCCAGGCGCCGTCGAGCGGCACGACTTCGCGGCCGGCCAGTTGCGCCTGGGCCAGGGGGTGGCGCATGGCGCTCCAGGCATCGGGATGTTCGGCGCCGGCGCCGAAGGATGCGTAGGCGATCGTTTCCGGTTGTTCGCGGGCAAGCCGCTCCAGGGGAATGGGACGCCAGCCGGGCTCTTGCTGGAAGTTCGCGAGCCCCGCCGCGAGCAGCATTTCATGCACCAGCGAGCCTGGTCCCGCGGTCACGCCGCCGGGCGTCATGTACAGGGTTCGAAAATGCCTTGTCGTTGCGGGCAGGGCCGCCAGCCGCCGCCGCATCTCCTCGATGACCGCCCGTCCGCGTTCCGGTTCCCCCAGTCCGGCGGCGACGTTTTCCATCACGGACATGACTTCCTCGATCGTATCGGCAGTGCCGATATCGAGAACGGCGACTCCGGCGCGGGCATAGAATGCCGAGGCGTTCGGGCCGCCGCCGTAGGATCGGATCACCAGGTCCGGCCCAAGCACGAGCACGTCTTCCGCAGCCGGGCGCACCTTCGGCAACCCGGCCGCCCGCTCGTGCAGATAGGAGAACTCCCTTTCCGCGTCGCGGGAAAGCGCCAGAATGCGTTCGGGTTCGACGAGATGTAGCACATACTGGTCGGCGCAATAGTCCAGGCTAACGATCCGCATGGGCCGGAACTCGCCCGCCCGCGGCGCCGCGCCGGGCGACCTGTCACAGGCAGCCAGCGAGAACAGCAGGCACGCAAGAATCGTTCTGGTCATGGCGCCCATGTTTCTCTCAAAACCGCATGCGGGCGCCGATACTGCCCGAGCGCCCGGGGGCGCCGTAGCCGAGAATCTGCTGGTAGTGTTCATCGAGCAGGTTTTCCAGCCGGGCGAACAGTTCGACTCGCCCGGATATGCGATAGCGGCCGGTCAGATCGAAACGGGTCCAGTTTTCCACGCCGCCGCCGCCGCCGAAGCTTGGTTCGGAACCGTTGTGTCTCAATAGCAGCCGGCCCGAGAAGGCGCCTCCATCGTTGTAATCCAGGCTCAGGTCGCCGCTATGCCTGGGCACCTGTATCAGCGGATTGCCGGCGCCGTCCGTTGCGTCGATAAAGGCATAGGCGGCATTCAGGCTTAGCGAGGATGAAAGCGTGACGCCGCCATGGATTTCGGCGCCTCTGGAATCGACGATGGCGATGTTCTCGTAGCGGCCTTCGGCAAAGGCGTAGTTGATCATGTTCTCGGTCGACTGGCTGAATGCGGTCACGCCGAACAGAACGCGGCCATCCGCGGCTTGCCATTCAAGGCCGGCGTCGAAAGCCGAGGACGATTCGGGCTTGAGACCGGGACTCGGCTCGCTGGCGCCGCAACAGAAGAACGTCGACTGGAACAGCGTCGGCGCCTTGAAACCGTCGCCCCAGCTTGCGCGCAGAATCAGACCGGGATTCAGGCTGATCGCCGCCCCGAGCCGCGCGGTCAACTCGGAGCCGAAACGTTCGTGACGGTCCGAGCGCAGGCCTCCGGTCAAGGTGACGTTCGCCGCGGGCTTGAATTCATGCACCGCGAACAGGCTGTCGATTGCGATTTCATCGTCGAAGGCCTCGGTCTGTTCGCGTTCGGCGCCCAGGGCCAGCGTATTGCTTTCGTCGATGGAAAGCGTGCCCTGGTAGCGATAGACCGCGCGCCGGCCCTTGGCGCTGAACGTGGCGGCGCCGCCGCTGAAATTCTGCCGGTCGATCGAAGAATGTCCCGCCAGGAACAGATGTTCGAGCCTGCCGTCGAGGACCGGCAGCGAAAGCGAGACATTGGCGGCGGTTTCTTCCGTCTCGCTGTTTTCGTCGCCGTCGGCGATGCTGCCCTGGGCGCCGAAACGGTAACTGTCGAAATCCGTGTCCGCTTCGGTGGCCAGGAAGTTGGCCCGCAGGCGCGCGCCTTGCGCAAGACTTGCGAGGTTCAGGCCGCCCCTGGCCGACAGGGTGCGGGATTCATAGCCGTCACGTTCGGTATTGCCATTGGCTTCGTCGGCCCTGGATATGCCGTCGCTCGACATGGCGCTTGCCGCGAGTCTGAAGTCTCCGGCCGCACCGGCGGACCCGAAGGAGGCTCCGCCGTGACTCGTCGCGAACGAACCGAAATCGGCGTACATGCTGCCCTCGGTCCCGGATTCGGGCTCACGGGTAACGATCGAGACCACGCCGCCGATGGCGTCGGAGCCCCAAAGCGACGATTGCGGTCCCTTGAGAATTTCGATCCGCTCGATCATGCCGGCGTCCATGCGCGCGAAGTCGTAGCCGCCGCCGGGCGTGGACGGGTCGTTCACCGGCACCCCGTCAACGAGCACCAGGGTCTGCTCACTGGCGCCGCCGCGGATGCGCACATTCGCAACCCCGCCACCCCCCCCGTTCTGGTTCACGGTGACCCCGGGCGCCGCGGCCAATGCGTCAGCCGCGAAATTGAATCCGAGCGCTTGCAGTTCTTCGGCATCGATGATGCTGACGCTCGTTCCGGTTTCGGCGGAAAGCTGGCCGAGGCGCGTGCCTTCGACCACGATTTCGCTTATGACTTCGCCTGGATCGGCGGCGCCGGTCTGGGCGGAAACGGGTAAGTAAACGAACTGGCTGGCGATAGCCCAGATTGCCTTGAGAAAAGTTTGCATTTTCGGCTCTCCCTGCGCCGCGAAAACCGTCACGACGCGAATCAACGACATTCGTTCAAGCCAGGGCATGTGCCCCGGTCTCAAACACTCTGGTGTCGTTTCTGGAAAAGCCTGCGAAGCGCATTCTTTCCGCCCGCGGAAGACTGGTCCCGGTCTTCGGGCGAACGACGCGATGGCAGGTCTCCTGGCTTACCGATCAGCATTTGCGGCCGCCTTCCCGGAGCATGCTCCAGTGGCGCTGAGGCCGAAAATTCCCGGTTTACAGTTGCGGGCACAGCCACGGATTCACACCGTGTTCCCAATGCCGCCGAAGCCGGCGGCTCCATCTGTCCGGCAGTGTGCCGGGCTCGCGATGCGGAGTCAACCGGCTTGCGATGTCTGCGTTCTTGCGGAATCCGAATTCCTTCGGCGCAGGCTCCTAGGTCACCGATGGCTTGTCGTAGACTTCCTCGTCGAACTCGTCTTCCCATTTCGCCACCAGGGTGGAAACCGCGAGGTCGCCGCAGACGTTTACCAGGGTGCGCCACATGTCCAGCGGGCGGTCGAAGGCGAGGATGAAACCGACCACTACGGCGATCTGTTCCGGAGTCATGCCGAAAGTTTCCATGACCACGGCCATCAGGAACAGCGAACCGCTCGGCACCGTCGGCGTTGCGATGGAAACCAGCGCGCCGGTGAGTATGATCACCAGGTAGTCGGCGGCGGTCAGATCGAAACCGAATACCTGGGCGCCGAAAATCGAAACGATGGCGACGTACACCGCGGTGCCGTCCATGTTGACCGTCGCGCCGACGGGCAGCACGGTCGACGCCACGACCGGGCGAACGCCGAGATTGTTTTCGGCCACCGTCAAGGAGACCGGCAACGTGGAAGTGCTCGACGAGGTGGAGAACGCCACCAGCAGTGCCTCCCGTATGCCGAGGATGAACTTCAGCGGCGACAGCTTCAGCGCGAAGCGCAGGATCAGTGCGCCGTAGACGACGATCATCTGAATCAGGCTGCCGATGAGCAAGGCGGCGGCCACGGCGAAGACGTCCAGGAACGCGGTGAGGCCGAGCGTTCCGGAGACCCATGCGATCAGCGCGAACACGCCGAAGGGGGCGACTTCCAGCACCCAGCCGGTGATGCGCAGGACTACCGCGACGCCCACGTCGAGCAATTCGGTTACGGGCCTGGCCGACTCGCCGACTGCGATCAGGCCGATGCCGAGCAATATGGAAAAAAAGATGACCGCCAGCACATTGCCTTCCGCCAGGGCGGCGACGGGATTTGCCGGAATTATCGACATCAGCCGTTCGGCGATGGGTACGGCTTCCTGCACCGTGCCGGGCACGGCATTCGACAGATCGGCGCCCACGCCAGGCTGCATGACGACCGCCAGCGCCACGCCGATGCCGATGGCAACGATGGAGGTCGCCAGAAACAGCAACACGGTCTTGATGCCCAGGGAGCCAAGCTTGGAAGGGTCTCCCATCGACGCCACGCCGCTGACCACGGTGAAGAACACGATGGGGACGATCAGCATGCGGATCAGGCGTATGAACAGATCGCCCAGCCACAGGATGTTTTCGCTTCCCGGACCCCAGAGCGAGCCGACGATCACGCCGAGCGCCATGGCGCCGACGATTCTCTTCCACAATGCGATCCTGAACCAGGCGGCGAGGGCATTGGTCATGAGTTTCTCCTTGTTAGTCGAGGCGCGCCTCAGGCAAGACTATAGAACTTGTGGCGACGGGGCCAGCCCAGGTCATGAATGGCAATGATCGAAGCAGTTCAATTATCATGACGCCTTTCCCGTTTCCGGACCTCAACGGCACATGGCATGGCGCAATGGATTGAAGGCACGATAGTTTCGAACCAGCGCTGGACCGAGAACCTGTTTTCCATCAAGGTCGAGGCCGACGCGGAGAAATTCATCGCCGGACAGTTCACCAGCCTGGCGCTCGATATCGACGGTCAGCGCGTGGCGCGGCCGTATTCCTATCTCAACTCGCCGGGGGAGCGGCCGCTGGAATTCTTCATGTACCGCATCGTCGACGGAGCGCTTACGAGCGCCTTGATCGATATGCGGCCGGGTGAGAAAGTCTGGGTCAAAACGCCCGCCAACGGCTTTTTCGTGTTGCGGGAGATACCGCCCTGCGACGACATGTGGATGCTCGCCACCGGCACCGGGATTTCCCCCTACTTCTCGATTCTGAATACCGACGAGCCCTGGCGGAGATTCAAGCGAATCGTGCTTGTGCACGCGGTGCGCTGGGAGGTCGATCTGCGTTATCGGGAGATAATCGATTCGCTCAGGGAAAAGTACGGAGACCGTTTCGCGTTTCAGGCATTCGTCAGCCGCGAGCAGGCGCCGGGAACAATCCATGGCAGGATTCCCGCGTCGGTCACGGACGGGGAACTCGAGCGCCGCGCGGGTATCGAGGCGACGCCGGAAAAATCCCATTTCATGCTATGCGGCAATCCCGATATGGTCCGCGACACTACGGAAGCGCTGAAAGCGCGCGGATTCGCCAAGAACCGGCGGCGGACGCCGGGGCATGTGACGACCGAGAACTACTGGTAGTCCGCCGCCGGCCGGCGCGCCATGGTCAGCCGTTCGAACTCGGCGCCGATGTCGATCAGATCCTGCTCCCGGAACGACGGCGCGATCAGCGTCAGGCCCACGGGGCGGCCGTTATCGCGATAACCGGCGGGGATGGTCAAGGCCGGGAAATTGGCCAGCGCCGCCACGCCGGCGTGCATGTTGTTCAGCGACAACAGCACATCGAGATCGTGCTGGCTGAACAGGTTCTCCATTTGCAGGCGGGCGTAGGACTGCAATTCCGCGCGCAGGGCTTCCAGTTCTTCGGCGCTGTAGTCCAGTTCCGCCATCATGTCCACCTCTTGCTGGCCGTAAGGCATTCTGGTCCGGTCTTCTAGATTGAACGCGCGCAAGTCGTGTACCGAGGAGATTTCGACTCCGGCATTTGTATAGGTCGCCAGATAGGCCGCGAGATCGCGCACCATCTCGGCGCCGAGAAATTCGCTGAACGATTCCGGGCTTTCCCAGGCGAAGGACACCACTTCGGCGATAGCGCCGCCGGCAATCAGCCGCTCGGCCGCCTCGTTGTAGAAAGTATCGTCAGCAAGCGACTCGAATATGCCGAGGCGCTTGCCGGCCAGTTCCGTCAGCCGGTATTCCAGCGCCAGGTCTTCGGCCAGCCGCGGCATGGCGAAATCATTCTCGTCATAGCCCGTCATGGCGTTGAACAGCGCCACGACGTCCGCCACCGAGCGGGCCATGGGGCCGGTGGTGTCGAGCGTGGCGGAAATGGGCACTACGCCCGAGCGGCTCAGACTGCCCGTGGTCGGTTTCAATCCGACCAGGGAATTGGCGCTCGCCGGCGAGAGAATCGAGCCGGAAGTCTCCGAGCCCACTGCCGCGACGGCATATTCCGCGGCTATCGCGGCGCCGCTGCCCGAACTCGAACCGCCGGTGCCGAAGACCAGCCTGCCATAGGGATTAAGCGTCTGGCCGCCCATCGCGCTCCAGCCGGAAGGGCAGTCGCCGCAAAAGAAATAGGCCCATTCGCTGAGATTGGCCTTGCCGAGAACAATCGCGCCGCGCTCGCGCAGCCGTTCGGTGATGAAGGCGTCATCGGCTTCGTTGGCCGCCAGGACAACAGCGCCGGCGGTGGTCGGCAGGCCCGCCGCGTTGACGTTGTCCTTGAGCAGAACCGGCATGCCGAATATCGGATCGTGGTTTCCACCGTGATCGCCGTCCCGCTCCCGCGCCTGTTCGAGGGCCGCGGGATTGAGCGAAATCACCGCGTTCAGATAGCGCGCGGGATCGTTTTCGGTCTCGCGAATGCGGTAAAGATAGAACCGGGTCAGGGACTCGTAACTCAATTCGCCATCGTCCACGGCCTGTTGCAACTCATCGATGGACGCGCCGAGCACCAGTGGTTTCAGCGCTTCGTATCGTTCCGCGCCGAAGGCGGCCAATTCCGCCTCGAACCCGGCCCACAGCGCCGCTCCGCGCTGATGCGGCGAGCGCAGCAACTGGTAATGCATGCGCTCGTTTTCGAGCTGCGCCAGCACGGCAAGGTCCGCGGCCTCGTCATAGGAGGCCCACGGATCGGAAGTTTCCTGCGCGAAGCAGGCAACGAAGCTGCATGCCGTAAGCAGCAGGCAGGAAAAATGCAAAGTCTTCATGTTAATGATTGTCCGGCTTACTCGTGCCGCAAAGCTTCGACCGGATCCATGTCGGCGGCTCTCATGGAAGGATATATGCCGAAGATTACACCAATCATCGCGGAAATGGAGAAGGCCAGGATCGGCGCCACCGGGGTGACGATCGTGGTCATGCCCCAGAAGGTCGAAATGAAGAAGGGAATGGTGATGCCGAGCACGACGCCGATCAAGCCGCCCACGGCGGAAAGAATCACCGCCTCAACGAGGAACTGGGTGACGATGTCGGCCTTGCGCGCGCCGAGGGCGCGGCGAATGCCGATCTCCCGGGTCCGCTCGGTCACGCTGGCAAGCATGATGTTCATGATGCCGATGCCGCCGACGAGCAGCGATATGCCGGCGATGGCGCCGGCGACGATCTGGTCGCGCAAGGCGCTTTCCTCGGCCTGGCGCAGCAGGGCGAGGGGAATCTCGATGGTGTAGTCGACGTCCCGGTGCCTGCGCTGAAGAATCTGGTCGATCACTTCACCGATGGCGATGACGCTTTCCTGGTCTTCGACCTGGATTACCGCCTCATGCAATTCCACGGTCTCGGACTCCACGCCGCCGGCGGTCTGCCGGGTCGTGGTTTCGCCGAAGCGGCTGCGGGACGAGGTCAATGGAATGAATACCCGCGCCGGGGCCGAGTTGGAAGCGCCGGCCTGGTTCTGACCGAGGTTCGAGAAGCCTTCCGATTCCATGATGCCGACCACATCGTAATAATCGCTGTCGATGCGAACCGACTGACCGAGGGGGTTCTCGATCGGGAACAGTACATCGGCCGCTTCCTGGCTCAATACCACCACGTTGTCGTGATCGCGCATTTCGGAATCGCTGAAAAAGCGGCCGTCCCGCAGGTCGTAATTGCGTGAAACCGGATAATCGACCGCGGTGCCGACCACATCGGCGTTCATGCTGTGGCCGAGGTTCCAGACGTTCTTCTTGACGATGCGCGAGGAGACCACATTGCTCACGCCGGGTATGGTGTCGCGGATCGTCTGGATGTCGGCGTGGGTCAGACCGTAGACGATGGCCTGGGGCGGACCGAAGCCCAGCCGGGAGGTTTCCTCGACCTCCGCCGGCTTGACGCTTTTCACCAGGATGTTGTTCGCGCCGAGGTCGCGGAATTGCTGCTGGGCCTCGAAGCTGGCGCCTTCGCTTACAGCGAGCATGGCGATCACCGCCGCCACGCCGATGACGATGCCGAGTACCGTGAGCATGGAACGCAGGCCGTGGGAGAAAATGCTCTTGACGCCGAGCCGGGTAATCTGGCTTACGCGCCAGCCGAATCGGGATTGCCGTTCGCCTTGCCGGCTCTCGGGCGCCGGCGGCAGACTGTCAAACACCCATTCGTTCATCTTGTTCCACCCTGCCGTCGAGCAGCCGGATGCGGCGGCTCGTGCGTTCGGCGAGTTCGTCCGAATGGGTCACCAGAATCAGGGTCTTGCCCGCCTTGTGCAGTTCGTCGAACAGATCGAGAATTTCCATTCCCGAACGCGAATCGAGATTGCCCGTGGGCTCGTCCGCGAGAATGATCAGCGGATCCATCGCCAGCGCCCGGGCGATCGCCACGCGTTGTTGCTGGCCGCCGGAAAGCTCGAAGGGCTTGTGATGGATACGGTCGGCGAGACCCACGCGCTCGGCGAGCTGGTACGCGGCGCGATGGCTGTACGCCTGGGAAAAGCCCTGGTAGAACAGCGGCATCTCGATGTTTTCGAGCACGTCGAGTTGCTGGATAAGGTTGTAGGACTGGAAGATGAAGCCGAGCCGCGCGCCGCGGATCAGCGACAGTTCGTCGTCCTTGAGTTGCGAGGTGTCCTCGCCGCCGAGGTAATAGGTTCCGGTCGTGGGCCGGTCGAGGCAGCCCAGGATGTTCATCAGCGTCGACTTGCCGCAACCCGAAGGCCCCATGATGCTGATGTAGTCGCCGCCGTAGAAGTCGAGCGAGATGCCGTGCAGCACCTCGACGGCCAGTGAGCCCATGTAATAGGTCTTGGAGACATCGGCCACCGAGGCGACGCGGAGATTCTGCCCGGGCGGTCTGGTCGCGTTCTGTTTGCTGGCCTGGAGAGCAGGCATGACGGTTGCGGTTCAGACGGCGGAGCTATCGAGCTGCTCGCGCGGCGGCAACAACAGCACTTCTTCGCCTTCTTCGAGTCCGCTGACGACCTCGATGAAGGAATCGGAGAAATCGCCCACTTCGATTACGCGTCGTTCGACCGAGCCTCCACGGCTGACATAGACCACCTGGTCGCTGCCGAAATAGCTGACCGCCTGCACCGGCACATAAACCACGTCTGCAAGACTTGCCACGAGAATTTCGACCTGGGCGCTCATGCCCGGGCGCAGCCAGTCGTGGGCGCCGTCGATGCGAACCTGGGACGGATATACCTTGAGGTCGGGATTCATGAAGGAGTTGGCCGAATCCGCCACTACCGCGACCTTGATCACTTCGCCGGTGAGGCGCACGTCGGGAAAGGCATCGATGGAAATGACCGCCGGCTGGCCGACAGCGACCCTTTGTACCGCGGATTCATGAATATCGACGCTGACGGCCATCTCGCGCATGTCGGGAATGGTCAGGATCGGCTGACGTTCGCGCACGGTGGCGCCTTCCTGAATCGCTTCCTGGCTGCTGCTGCGATAGCGGCTGGAGCCCTGATCGGCTCCGCCGTACACCACGAGCCCGGGCAATTCCGCTTCGATGGTGGCGGCTTCGATCTGTGCCTCGATATCGGCAAGTTTGTATTTTTCGAGGTCAAACTTGCGTTGCGCGGAACTGAAGCTGGCGCGTTCCTGGGCCTCCTTGGCGAGATTTTCCTTTACCTGGCGCTGATAGGCCATGACGGCGTTTTCGTAATTCGACAGGAACTCCTCGGCTTCCTTGGGGAAGGTGTACTGGATGTACAGCCGTAGCGCCGTTTCCTTTTCCTGCTGCTTGTTGGCCGCCTTGTTCAGGTTCAACTCTTCGGCTTCGAGTTCGGTGGGCGTGATGAAGCCTCGGGCTTCGAGCCGGCGCTGGCCTTCGATGCGATCCTGGGCGAGCAAATATTCCTCCTGCGCCACCTGCAATTCGTCGAGCAGGATGCGCAGCCGCTGCTTGGCTTCGCCGTCCGCGAGCTTGTCGAAATCCGCATATTGAGTGAAATCGATCCGGTCGCGGACCGCCATATAGGAATCATCCATGAGCAGGGTCACTTCCGGAGGCTCCGGATCGATGTCCGAGGGAGGCAGTTCGAGTACGGCGACTTCCTCTATCCGATCGCCGATTTCGAGTTCCGGAGCGGGTGATTCCGCCGCCGCGCCGCCGCCGAAGCCCCCGGAGAATCCGCCGCCGCCCGGACCGCCCTGGAAACCGCCCCCGGGACGCCCGCCGGGCGGAAACTCGCCGGAGGCAAATCGCTGCATGCGTTCGACCATTTCCGGCGGCAGTTCGCCGCCGTTCTCGGCCATCATCTGGCGAATGCGGTTCTGCATTGGAGGAGGCAATGATTCGATTTCAATGCCTTCCGGCAGTCCCGCAGGCGCGGCTTCGGGTTCTTCCGCTTCCACGCCGGCCGTTTCCGCGTTCTCCAGCACGGCGCGGTCGGCCGCTTCGGAGGCCGCCAGCCGCTCCTCGATCTCCAGCCTGGAGATGATGTCGTTAACGATGTCCGCGCCGAGGAATTTCTCGAAATCCAGCCGCGCGAAACGCATCTGCTGGCGGGCGTCGTTCAACTGCGTCATGTTGGTGTTCAGTTGAATTTCGTATGCCGCCCTGCGTTCGATGAAGGCCGCTTCGGAGGTCTCAACCGCGATTTCCTGGCTGAGCTGGTTATCGACCAGGGAAGAAGTGTCGAGTTCGACCAGGATCATGCCCGCGGCTACGTCTTCCTCGGTCACCCGATAGCCTTCCTCGACGATGCTGAGAATCTTCACGCCGCTGCGGTCGCGAACGCGCGAGCGGATTTCCTGGGATTGCAGGGCTTCGAGGGCCCCGCCTTCGAGTACGGTGATTTCGAGATCGCCCCGCCGCGCGGTGAAGGTCAGGCCGTTGTTGTCGTCGCTCGAGCCGCCGCCGGTGGATATCAGGGCCAGGACGAGTACGCCGGCGCCGGCGGCGATGCCGATCTGAAGTTTTCGGTCGAGCGCAAGATAACGGTCGCGCAGCGCTTCCAGCCGGGGCAGGGCGGCCGCCCGGGCGCGTTCCGCCAGCGCTTTCAGCTTTTCGCCGGGAGTTGATTCAACGGGGTTCATCTATGCCTTCCTCCCATTGACCGGAGTCGTCGACGTACAGCAATCCCACATCACGCCAGAACTCCAGTTTCGAGATATTGTAGTCCACGATGCTGCGCACGAGGTCGGTGCGCGCGGCGGTGAGGTCGTTCTGGGAATCGACCGTGTCCTGCACGTTGCCGAGTCCGAGTTCCGCCCGCAGTTCCGCTTCCTCGACGCGGCGTTCGTTGATCTCCACGCTCGCCAGATTGATATCGTAGCCCTTGCCGGCCTCGTCCATGCGCCGCCAGGCGTCGATGACCTCCAATTTAACGTTATCCAGCGCCAATGTATATGCGCGGGTCGCCGCTTCGTAGTCGATCAGGGCGCGGCGATAAGTATTACGTTCGGCCTTGCTGTCGAGCGGCATTTCCACGTCGAGCCCGGCCGCGTAGACCGCGTTGTCGAAATCGACGTCACCGAACTCGCCGTTGCCCGAGGCCGGAACCGAAGCGCTCAGGGTGACTCCCAGCGAGGGTTCGAGCGCGTTGGCGGCGACATCGATGCGGCGCGAGGCGTCCTGCACCTGGTCGAGTTCGGTATAGAGGTCAAGGCGGGTCTGCACCGACAGGTCAAGCGCCCGATCGAGGTCGAGTTCCGGGGCCGACATGCCGGTTTCGGTGATGAGCGTCATCTCGTTGTCGTCGAGGATGATGGCGTCTTCGGCGTTCAGGCCGATCAGGATCTTGAAAGCGTCGAGGCTGCGCTGGTAGCGCGCGATCGAAGTCGTCCAGCGCAGATCCTGTTGCAGGGTGGCCTGTTCCAGCCGTCCGACGTCCAGCAGGGTGCGCAGGCCCTCGACCTGGAAGGCGCGTTCGCGCTCGAGCGAGAGATTGTTCGCGAGCAGGCCGGCATAGTTGTTCTTTGTGGTTTCGCGATTGAGCAGCACGTTGTAGTAACTCGACGCCACCTGCACGGCGAAGGATTTGCGGAAACGGGTGAAATTGCGCAATTCGTACAGCAGGTCGCGCTCGGCCTGCAGCAGCGCCTCGGTTTCGATGGCCGTGCCGAAATCACGCAGCAGCGGCTGGGTGATCGAACCGATGAGCGCGCCGGTGCTCAGTTCGCTGACGTCGCCGCTGAGAAAGCGCCTTAGATTGTTGGTCAGGTTCAGCGCCACCGAACCGCCGCCGCGCAGGAGGTAGCGCACGCCGAGACTGGTATCGGCCTGGTACATCTCGGAGGACGATGCCGTGACGCGCTGGGTCGGGGTGTCGATGCCGGTCAGGTTCTCCATATCGGTAACGAACTGGTCGTCCATGTCCCATTGGTATTCGCCGCCGCTGTTGAAGGAGAAGATCGGCGCGTAGCGATAGCGGTCGAGAGTCAGCGACAGGGCTTCGAGATAGAGCCGTTCCTTGCGCGTCTGGTAGTCCTTGCTATGGCGGAAGGCGAGGTCGAGCGCGTCGTTCAGGCCCAGGACGCTCGAATTGATTTCGCTCCCGGCGCTGTCGCCGAGGAATTCGAAACTGAGCGAATTGACCGGCATGCCTTCGAGATCGACGGCTCTCTGCTCGTCCACCGCGACCTCTTCGGTCATTCCGGGCACGAGATCGGCCTTGCCGGCGATCGCGGCATAGGTCTCGCTGTCGGCGCTGTTGCGATAGGCCGTCCCGGAACAGGCGGCCAGCAGTGACCCCGCCGCCGTCAGCGCGAGAAACTGTAACCTCGACTTGAGCATGGTCGCGCAATTCCCCAAGAGTTATCGGCTTATACGGGGCAAGTGAGTTTTTCAGTCTAATCCGGTCGCCCCATTGCTTGCCGCATCGGCGGGCATCCTGCACAATCGGCCGGATTCGGCCTGGGCTGTCGGCAATGCTTCAGCGGCTCGGTCCTGGCGGAAATGGGGCAAGCGATGAGCGAATCGATCAGTTACGCCAGCGGCGCGAGCGAGCGGCCCCTGCTCGGCGTGACGATTCCGCATTTTTTCGACCGCGTAGTCGCCGAACACGGCGGCCGCGAAGCCATGGTCAGCGTACATCAGGACATACGCCTGACTTACTCGCAACTCGCCGAACGCGTGAACGAACTGGCCCGCGCCTTCATCGCCTGGGGCTTCGCCAAGGGCGACCGGGTCGGCATCTGGTCGCCGAACAATGTCGAATGGACGCTGGTTCAATACGCCACGGCGAAGGCCGGGCTGATACTCGTCAACATCAATCCCGCCTACCGGGTGCATGAACTGGCCTATGTGCTCGAACAGTCCGGCTGCAAAGGGCTGGTGATCCAGAATCGCTTCAAGACTTCGGACTACGTCGCCATGCTCGGCGAAGTTTGCCCTGAACTGGAAAGCGCGGCGCCGGGCGCCTTGCGTTCGGCGAAGTTTCCCGAACTCAGCACGATAGTTTCGACGACTGAGCCTGAATCGAACGGAATTTTCGGCTGGCGGGATTTTCTCGCCCTCGCCGGCGGTTGCAGCGGGGAAGATCTCGCGGCGCGGCAGGCGGAGTTGGATATGGACGATCCGATCAATATCCAGTACACCAGCGGCACGACGGGATTTCCCAAGGGCGCGACGCTGTCGCATCACAATATCCTCAACAACGCCCGCTTCGTCGCCGCGATCATGAACTTCAGCGAAGACGACCGGCTCGTGGTTCCGGTGCCGCTTTACCATTGCTTCGGCATGGTGATGGGCAATCTCGGCTGTCTCACACACGCCGCCTGCGTCATATATCCCGCCGAAAGTTTCGAGCCGGACTCGGTGTTGCGGACGGTGCAGGAAGAGCGGGCGACGGCGCTGTTCGGCGTACCGACGATGTTCATCGCCGAGCTGGCCTTGCCCGACTTCGCCGAGTACGACCTGGGCAGTTTGCGCACCGGCATCATGGCCGGGTCGCCTTGCCCGGTCGAAACCATGAAACAGGTCAACGAACTGATGCACATGACCGAGGTCGAGATCGCCTACGGCATGACCGAAACGAGCCCGGTGAGTTTCCAGACCCGGGTCGATTCACCCCTGGACAAGCGCGTCGGCACCGTGGGCCTCGTGCATCCGCATCTCGAGGTCAAGATCATCGACCCCGAATCCGGCGCCATTCAGCCGACCGGGGCAATGGGCGAGCTATGCACCCGCGGATACTCCGTGATGCTCGGCTACTGGAACAACGAGGAGGCCACGCGGGCGGCCATCGACCGCGACGGCTGGATGCACACCGGCGACACCGCGGTCATGGACGAGGAGGGCTACGTGAACATCGTCGGCCGCATCAAGGACATGATCGTGCGCGGCGGCGAGAACGTCTATCCGCGGGAAATCGAGGAATACCTGATGACCCACGAGGCCGTCGAGGCGGTGCAGGTGACCGGCGTTCCCGACCCGAAATACGGCGAGGAAATCATCGCCTGGGTGCAACTCAGGGACGGCGCTGTATTGTCAGAAGATAACATCCGTGAGTTCTGCCGCGGCCGCATCGCCCACTTCAAGGTGCCGCGCTACATCCGCTTCAGCGACGACTTCCCCATGACCGTCACCGGCAAGGTGCAAAAATTCCGCATGCGCGAAACCAGCATCGCCGAACTCGGCCTGAAAGAAATCCGCACCGCCTGAGGTCCTTTTTCAGAGATAGGAAAACTCGTTGTCGCAGGCCGTGAAAGAATATAGTATGTACGAAGATGTACACACGCTGGAGGGCGGAATGACTACCATCAGCAGCCGGGTCTTCATGAATGGAAACAGTCAGGCGGTTCGAATACCCCGCGAGTTCAGGCTTGCAAGTTCGCGCGTGGAAATCACCCGCAAGGACAATGGCGATCTGGTGATTCACGCAACTCCGGAAAATCGCGGCGCCGCGCTTCTGGAAACACTTGCTTCCTTTGACGACGATTTCATCGATATTCTGGAAGAAGACCGCGCGAACCAGCCGGGACTGCAGGATCGGGAAGATCTATGAGATACATGCTGGATACGAATATTCTGATTTATCTCATGAAGAACAAACCCGCGGTTGTCGCCGAACGAGTCAATGCGATCGGCGCGGACGACGAATTGTACATGTCGTTTTTCACCTACGCCGAATTGCTCAAGGGCGCGGAGCGAAGTACCAGGAAAGTCAAGGTGTTACGCAATCTGGAACAGTTGATCCGTCAGGTGCCGGTACGTTACGCGGTCGATCGGCGGCTTTGCGGGCATTACGCGCAACGGTTCACTGAACTGAAGGCGGCGGGTACGCCAATCGGCGCCAACGATTTGTGGATAGCTTGCCACGCATTGGCCGAGGATGCAGTTCTCATAACGAACAACACTCGCGAATTTCAACGTGTGGCGGGTCTCGCGGTCGAGGATTGGAGCGGAAGCCGCGACCGGAATTGAAGCCTCCAACTCAGGGCAACCGGAGCGCCACGAGTTGGCCGGGTTGGTTGCGGCGGACGCTGCCGGCTTGCATGAGCAGGTACTGCGCGCCGTCGTGCATGTAGGTCATCATGCCGTATTGACCGGGTACAGGGACTTCGACGCTGGCCAGGATTTCGCCGCTGCGCTTGTCTCTGGCATGCAGCAGCGGCAGTCCGTTCGGGCCCGACTCCGCTTGGCCGCGCAGGTCTTCCGTGGTCTGCACGAGCAGGTCGCCCATTACCATCTGGATCGAATGTCCGGTGCCGCCGGTCTGCGGGGTCTCCACGCCTTCCAGCAGGGGATTGTCGGCGATATTGGGCGGCGTTTCGCCGACAGGGACGTCCCACAGCTTTTCGCCGGTGTTCATGTCATAGGCCGCCAGGCCCATCAGCAGCGGCTTGTAGACCGGGAGACCCTGAATACTCGGCAGAAATTCGCGGCCCATGCCCGGCGCCCAGGCGGCGACCGTGGCGCCCGTGGTCGGCGTATGCCGTTCGCGTCCGCGCCAGGCTTCTTCCGAGTAACCCGGCAGGCCGCGTTCCTCGTCGACGCCGTTGGTCGGCTCCATGAAGCGCGGCGCGCTGCACGTGCGCCGGTGCGAGGCGTACATGATTCCCGTGGTCGGGTCGGCGACCGGCGGATGGTAGATGTTCAGGCCGCCGACGCAGCCGACGTTGTTGCGATATTCGTTCTCGTGCGGCCAGGGCAGCGGCGGCACGTAAAGCCCCCCGACCCTGAACTCCGACAGGATTTGCCGCGCCCGCTCGCGCAATTCCGGCGTGTAGTCGATGATGAACTCTTCGGTGATGCCATCGATGACGATGCGGTCGAGCGGTTCGGGCCGCGTCGGGTAAGGCTGGGTCGCCGCGGTGTAATTGCCGGGCACCTGGGTCTGGAAAACCGGGCGATCCTCGATCGGCCAGATCGGCTCTCCGGTGGCGCGATTGAAGGCGAAGATCAGCCCCTGCTTCGTGTTCTGGATCAGCGCCGGAATTTCTTCTCCGTCGACGACCAGATCGAGCAGGATCGGCGCCGTAGGAATGTCGTAGTTCCACTGGTCGCTGCGGTGAATCTGGAAATGCCAGCGGCGCTCGCCGGTGGCGGCGTCGAGCGCCAGCACGCTGCCGCCGAACAGGTTGTGGCCCGGCCGATGCCCGGTATAGGACTGCACGGTGGAAGCATTGGTGACGATGTAGACCAGGCCGAGTTCCGGGTCGGCGGAAGCCGGAGCCCAGGAAGACATGTCGCCGGACCACTGCCAGGCGTCGTTTTCCCAGGTTTCGTGGCCGTATTCGCCGGGGCGTGGAATGACGTGGAATTTCCACAGCCGCTCGCCCGTACGAAGGTCATAGCCCATGATGTCGCCGGGCACGTTTTCGATGCGTGTCTGGTCGTAGCTCGGTTCGTGTCCCACGAGCACCACGGCCACGCCGTTGACGACGATGGGCGGCGAGGAGGCGGTGACCATGCCGAGTTCGCGCGGAATGCCGTGGTCGGGATCGTAGACGCCGCCCTCGAATTGCCAGTCTATCCAGCGCTGCCAGTCGTCCACCAGCGGCGGAATCAGGTCGACGACGCCGGTTTCGGAGAAATCCGGCAGTCCGGTCGGCGCGCCCCAGTTTTCCAGCGGCCGGCCGGTTCTGGCGTCCAGCGCCCAGAGGAAGAAGGCCGGGGAGGTGTAAAGAATCACGCCGCGGCCGTCGAGTTCGGCCCAGGCGACGCCCTTGCCGAAATCGGTGCGCGGCGAACGCAGATAGCGCATGGTTTCCGGCTCGCGGAACGTCCACAGGGTTTCGCCCGTAGCCGCGTCGATGGCGACCACCTGCCGGCGCTGGCCGGCCACTGTGTAAAGCACGCCATCGGCATACACCGGCGTCGCGCGGAAGGTATATTCGACCCGCGGGCCGAAATTGTCGCCGCGCCAGGACCAGGCGACTTCGAGCTCGGAGAAGTTATCCGCGTTGATCTGCGCAAGATGTGGGGAAGAGCGCGTTTGCCCTGCGTCGCCGCCGAGATAACGCCATTCGCCCTGTTCGACGCCGGGCAACTGCGCGGACGCGGGCATGGCGGCGGCCAACGCCAGGGCCGCGAGCCAGCGCGCCATGACCGATCCCCGAACTCCGCGAATCATGGATGTGCAGTTGTACATGAATTTCGCTCCCCGGCCCGGCAGCCGCACAGATCAACGTTTCCAAAGGCGGTTCATCGTATCAAGTTGCCGCCGGGGCGCAAGTGAGAAATTTCCCGCCGCATTCAGGCGTCGTCGTCGAGCGAGAGCAATTCGGCATTGCCGCCGGTAGCGACAGTGTTGACGGTAACGACGCGCTCCGTGGCGAAGCGGGGCAGGTAATTCGGTCCGCCGGCTTTCGGTCCCGTGCCCGACAGACCGCGGCCGCCGAACGGCTGGGAGCCCACCACGGCGCCGATCATGTTGCGATTGGCGTAGACATTGCCCGCGCCGACCGCGCTGGCGGCCTGCTCGACGCGCGACTGGATGCGGGTATGGATGCCGAAAGTGAGGCCATGGCCGGACCGGTCGATCTCCAGCAGAACGCTCGTGAAGTCCCGCTCCTTGAAGCGAATGACATGGAGAATCGGACCGAAATGTTCCCGGTCCAGCTCTCCGATCTTGTGTATGCGCGCCAGGCTCGGCGCGACGAAACTACCGTTTTCGCATTCTTCCGAGAGCGCCGCCTGATGCAGGAGCCGGCCTCGCTTCCGCAGATCGCCGATATGCGCTTGCAGCGCGCCGGCGGCGGATTCCGAAATGATCGGACCCAGGTCGGTTTCGATGCGGGAGGGGTCGCCGATGCGAAGTTCGTCCATCGCGCCGCGAATCAGGACAATGGCCTGATCGGCTATCTCTTCCTGCAGGTACAGGGCGCGCAATGCCGAACAGCGCTGGCCGGCGCTGAGAAAGGCCGAGCGGATCACATCGTCGGTGACCTGCTCGAGCAAGGCCGTGGAATCGACGATCATGGCGTTCTGGCCTCCGGTTTCGGCGATCAGCGGGGCGATCGGGCCTGGCTTTTCCGCCATGGCCCGGTTGATCCCGCGCGCGGTTTCGGTGCTGCCGGTGAACGCGACGCCGGCGCTTAGCGGGTGCCTCACCATCCGTTCGCCCACGGCGCCGTCGCCGATCAGCAGATTGCAGACTTCTCCCGGCACTCCCGCCGCATGCAACAGCCGCACGGCCTTGCAGGCGATGATCGGCGTTTCCTCGGCCGGTTTGGCGACGACGGCGTTGCCCGCCGCAAGAGCGGCGCAGACCTGGCCGCAGAAAATCGCCAGCGGGAAATTCCACGGGCTGATGCAAACGAATACGCCGCGGCCGCCCAGTTTCAGTTCGTTGCTTTCTCCGGTGGGACCGGGAAGTACGATGCCGTCTCCGAATCTTTCCCGCGCCTGGGCGGCATAGTAGCGACAGAAATCCACGGCTTCGCGGACTTCGTCCACGGCGTCCGGAATCGTCTTGCCCGCTTCGCGGCAGAGAATCGCGATCAATTCGGGCCGCAGCGCTTCCAGGTTGTCCGCGAAGCGTTCGAGCAGCTTGGCGCGCATGTCGCCTCCGGCCTTGTCCCAGTCCGACTGCGCCCCGGCGGCGCGCCGGAAGGCGGCCTCGATATGGGCGTCGGAACTCGGCCGGACTTCGCCGATCACGTCGCCGCGGTCAGCGGGACCCGATACAGTCGAGGCGGCGGTTTTGCCGTCTTCCGGGACGGGCAGGGAAGTCGCCGTATAGCGCCGCTTGCGCGATTTTTCCCAGGCGTTTCGAAATTCGGCCACTACCGCGTCGCTGGTCAGGTCGGCGCCGCTCGAATTGCGTCTCGGCGCGAAAACATCCACGGGCAGGGAAATACGCGGATGCGCCGCGGGGCTCGCCTTGCGGACCGCGGCGATGGGATCGCGCACCAGATCCCCGGCGTCGAGCCGGTCATCGAGCAGGCGATGCACGAAAGAGCTGTTGGCGCCGTTCTCGAGCAGGCGGCGCACGAGGTAGGGCAGCAGGTCGTCGTAGTTGCCGACGGGGGCATAGGTGCGTAGCGCGGGAAAGTCCTCGAACTCGCGTTCCGCCGCCGCGTACAGGGCCGTACCCATTCCGTACAGCCGCTGGAATTCGAAATCGCGATTGTCGCCGGCGAGATGCATGACCGCCGCGACGCTATGGGCGTTGTGGGTGGCGAATTGCCCGTAAAGCGTGTCCGATCGCTGCAATATCCTCGCCGCGCATACCAGCCAGGAGAGATCGGTCGCGCATTTGCGGGTGTAGACAGGAAAACCCGGAAAGCCATGCTCCTGGGCGTGTTTTACTTCCGCGTCCCAATACGCTCCCTTTACCAGGCGCACGGGAATGCGGCGGCCATGGGCGCGGGCGTGCGCCGACAGCAAGTCGAGCACGGGCAGGGCGCGTTTGCCATAGGCCTGCACGACAAATCCGAGTTGCGCCCCGGCGGCCGCGTCATGCGTGAGCAGGCGTTCGAATACTTCCAGCGACAGTTCCAGCCGGTCGGCCTCTTCCGCGTCGATGGTAATCGCCACTCCGCCCGCCGCGGCTGCCCGGCACAGGTCCGCCGCGGCGGGAACGAGTTCATCGATGACCCGGCCGCGCTGGCTGTGTTCGTAACGCGGATGCAAGGCCGACAGTTTGATCGAAATGGAAGGGTCGACCACCCCGGCCTCCTTGCCGAGTCTTGCAACGGTGTCGATGGCGCGCCGATACGCTCCCCGGTAACGGTTCGCGGTGGCCGTGTCCCTGGCCGCCTCTCCGAGCATGTCCCAGGAATGCCGTTCCCCCGGCCGGCTGCGCTGCAAGGCCTTTTCTATGGTCGAGCCGACCACGAACTCACGGCCGAGGATGCCCATGGCCGCACGCATGGCGGTTTCCACCACGGGTTCGCCCAGGCGATGGCTCAGACTGCCGAGCCAGGACTTCGGATCGCGGCTGAATTCGCGTTCCGGCTCGACCATCTTGCTGCCCAGCATCAGCGCCCAGGTGGAAGCGTTCACCAGCAGCGAGCCCGATTTGCCGGCGTGGGCGGCCCAGTCCGCCAGGCCGATCCGGTCCGCAATCAGCCGTTCGGCGGTGGCGTGATCGGGAATCCGCAGCAGGCTCTCGGCCAGGCACATCAGGGCGATGCCTTCCTTGTTGTTGAGCCCGTATTCGACGAGGAAGGTATCGAGCAGCGAATGATTGGCCGTGTCGGCCCGCGCCGCCCGCACGATTTGGGCCGCGCGCGATTCGATCGGCTTCGCGTCATCGGCGGAATAAGGCGCGAGGCGCAGCAAATGCTGCACCATCTTGTCTTCGTCGCGAAATTTCCAGCCGGTGATCGTCCGGCGAATTGTGTCGGGTTCAAGTTCCATGGTCTGGTATCCGCTTCCTTTCCGGGGCCGGCCCGCTTGCTGACAGTCAAGTGCGCTCATGCTAGCCTGCGCACTGGATTTCCGTCTTGTCCGCCGATTATGAAAAAAGGCCTGCTCATTATCGCATTACTCGCGGTTTTCGGCGCTATGACTTATGGGGCTTACGCCTGGATGGAACTGCGTGATGAAAACGCGCGACTGGAAGCGGACATCTCCGACTATCAGCGGCAATTGCGCGAACAGACCGCGGCCGCGGACGAGCGCAGGCAGGAGTTATCGCAGCGCACGGGCGACCTGCAACAGGAACTCGTGGAGGCCAGAAACCAGTTGGCAAGCCTGGCCGGCCAACTGGCGGAAACCCGCGAGATGATCAGCCCCGACTACGAACGGCTGTTGCAGCAGGCGCGCGAGGAAGTCGCCGGCGAGCGGCGGGCGGCGCAGGTCTCCGGCGCGGCGCGGGCCATGTCGGTGGATCCCGAAACCGCGCGGGCGGCCGCGGCCGCCCGGGTGCCGGAGTTGTACGGAGAATTCATGTCCGGACTCGGACTCGATGCCGACGAGCAGGAGCGGGTGATGTCCGCCCTGGTGGATTTCGAATCCATGCGCGCACAGATGCGCGCCGACCTGCTCGCGGGCAATCTGACCCCGCAACAGGCGGTCGATCTGTTCGGCGCCGACGCCTTGAGCAGAAATCTGGCCAATCTGCTCGGCGGCGAGCAACTGGCCGAATTGCAGCAATACAGCAATTTCCTCAATCGAGACTCGGCGCGGCTGATCTATGGCGAGACGCTGTCGCGCATGGGCGCCGCGCTGAGCGGCGACGCACAGCAACTCGCCTTGCAGACCCTGCTCGATCAGCTGTATTCCGAAGCGAACAACTACGGCGCCCTCGTGGGCCCCGACGGCAGCATGCGAACGGCCTACAACAGCCAACTCGAAGCGTACGACCGTACCCGCGAGCGATTGCAGGGCGAACTCGACCCGGAGCAGATGAACCAGCTTGACCGCTTCCTGGACTCCCGCCGCAACGGAGTAGACCTGGTGCTGGAAGCCAGCGTCGACGAATCCGGCGGCCTGCGCCTGCGAAACGAACGCGTCGCCGTCGAGAATCTGCCCAATTGACAGGCTTCGACCGTCGCCGGCGAACCAATCATCCCTTCAAAACTGATAAGATTCACAGCCGAATCGCAAATGCGTCAGCGGAGTAACTCAATGACTGTTTCGTCCTATAGCTTGCGGTATTTCACTCTAGGCCTTGGCCTGCTGGCGCTTGCCGCCTGCGGCGACCCGGCCTCGGCGCCCGAAACCGCTGCGTCCGCGGTGGAGACTGGCGCGGCTTCGCCGGGATTTACCCGCATCAACGAACCCAATCCGCTCGACCGGATGGATACGCATATCTATCGCCTCGATAACGGATTGCTGGTGTATCTGACGGAGAATCACGAGGAGCCGCGCTTCTATGCGGAGATCGCGGTGCGGGCGGGCAGCAAGCACGACCCGGCCGACGCCACCGGGCTGGCGCATTACCTTGAACATCTGCTGTTCAAGGGCAATCGCAATCTCGGCTCGCTCGATTACGAAGCCGAGGCGCCTCATCTCGAGCGTATCGTCGAATTGTACGAAGAACATTTCGCGACCGGGGATCCGGCACGGCGCGCCGCCATCTATTCCGAGATAAACGCCACCGCGCAGGAGGCGGCGCAATACGCGGTTCCAAACGAAATCGACAAGCTGTACAACAGCATGGGCGCGACCGGCCTGAACGCCCATACTTCCAACGAGGAAACGGTCTATCGGGTCGGCCTGCCTTCGAACCGCCTGCGGCAATGGGCCGAGATCGAATCCGACCGCTTCGTCGATCCGGTGTTCCGCCTGTTTCACACCGAACTCGAAACGGTCTACGAGGAAAAGAACCGCTCGCTCGACAATCGCGGTTTCATCATTTACACCGCCCTGAACGAGTTGCTGTTTCCGGTACATCCCTACGGCCAGCAGCCCACCATCGGCACGGTGGATCATCTGAAGAATCCTTCCCTGGTCTATATCCAGGATTACTTCGACACCTGGTACGTGCCGAACAACATGGCGGTCTTCATCAGCGGCGATATCGACATTCCCTCTACTATCGAACTGATCGCTGAAAAGTTCGGCCACTGGGAGCCGCGGGAGCTGCCCGGGACCGGACCCTGGAACGATCCGCCGCTGGACGGCGTGCGCCGGGACACCGTGCAATATCCCGGCGAGGAACAGGTGCAGATCGCCTTCCCCACGGCGCCTTACGGTCACCCCGACATGGAAGCGCTGATCCTGGTCGATATGATTCTCGACAATCGCACCGCGGGGCTCATCAATCTCAACCTGAACCAGCAGCAACGCGTGGCGCAGGCGGGCTCGTCGCCGGCTTTCCTCAATGACGCCGGTTATCAGTTGCTGTACGGCGTGCCCAAGCAGGATCAGACCCTGGAGGAAGTCGAGCAACTGCTGCTCGAGCAGATCGAGATCATCAAGGCCGGCGAATTCGAGGACTGGATCATCGCCGCCATCGTCAACGATTTCGCCAAGAACGAAAAAGCCGGCCTCGAGTCCAATAACGCCCGGGTCGCGCGCATGCGCGATTCCTTCATTCGCGGCGTCGACTGGGACTACCGGGTCGCCGAACTCGAACGCATGAGCGGCCTGACCCGCGCTGACGTGGTGGAGGTCGCCAACAGATATTTCGGCGGCGATTACGTTGCCGTACACCAGGTCAACGCGCAACACGAAGTGCCGCCGGTGGAAAAACCGGTCATCGACCCGGTCGAGATAGACCCCACCCGCCAGTCGGAATTCGCTTCCCGAGTACTGGCCATGGAAGCCGCTCCCATCGAACCGGTGTTCGTCGAGCAGGACCGGGACTACCGCATTCTCGATCTGGCCGAAGGCGTGCAGTTGTATTACGCGCCGAATCCGCTCAACGACCTGTTCACGTTCTCCGTCAGCGTCGATGCGGGCTCGGAGGAAAACGGCAGGTTGAGCCTGGCGGCGGCGCTGATGGACGTGGCCGGCAGCGCTTCCATGAGCAATGAGGACCTGCAGAAGGAATGGTATCGCATGGGTAGCGAGTTCGGCTTCCGGGTGGCGGAGAACTCCTCGAGTTTCAGGCTGTCCGGGCTCGACGATCAGTTCGAGGACAGCCTGGCGCTGATGCTGGAACTCGTGCGCGCGCCGGTCGCCGACGAGAACACGCTGGCGCAACTGAAAGGCATCCTCCTGAAATCCCGGGAAGACCAGAAGCAATCGCCGCCGGCCATCGCCCGGGCCTTGTATCTGTACAACCGTTATGGCGAGGAATCGCCCATGCTCGAATCGCTGACCAGCGAGGAGATCATGCAGTCCGGCCTCGATGAACTGCTGGCGCTGCCCGCGGACTTGCTCGACTACGAGCAGACCATCGCCTATACCGGTTCGCTGCCGCTGGAAGACGTGGCCGAAATCCTGCGCCGCCACCTGCAGCCCGGCGCCGATCTGCAGGCGCCGCCGGAATACCGCTTCCGCCAGGCGCGCGAAATCGACGCAACCGAACTCTATGTGGTCGACCAGCAAACCGCCCAGGCCCAGGTGAGGATCGAGTTCGCCGACGGCGTTTACGACGAGAGCGACAGCGTACTGTCTTCGCTGTACACGAGCTATTTCGGCAGCGGCATGTCCAGCGTGGTGTTCCAGGAATTGCGCGAAGCCCGGGCGCTGGCCTATTCGGCCCAGGCGCGTTACGCCCAGGGTGGCCGCCTGAACGACCAGAATCTCATGCTCGGCGCCATCGGCACCCAGACCGACAAGACCGCCGATGCGCTGACCGCTTTCATCGACCTGATCGACAACATGCCCGTTGCCGAAGAGCGTCTCGATGAGGCGGTAAACTCCACGCTCAACCGCTATCGCACTTCGAAACTCAGTTTCAGGGAAGTGATCGGGGCGGTGCGCGCCTGGGAGCGGCTCGGCCTCGAAGGCGACCCGCGGCGGCAGCGTTATGCCGAACTGCAACAGGTAGGCATGGACGATTTGCTGGAATTCCAGCAAGAGCATGTCCGGGACCGGGCCAAGCTGATCTCGATCGTCGGCGACCTGTCCGTCATCGACGTGGCGGAACTTGAACAGTTCGGCCGGGTCCAAGAGGTCCAGGTGGACGATCTGTTCGTAGACTGATTCTGATGTGAATGCAGCGAATCCCGCATTGCGCGTGCGCGGGCTGCGCAAGCGCTATGGCGACGTAGCCGTCCTGCACGGCGTCGACCTTGAATTGCCCGCGGCGGCGGTGTTCGGTCTCGTCGGCCTGAACGGTTCGGGCAAGACCACGACCATCGAATGCACGCTCGGGCTGCAAGGCTTCCAGGAAGGGGAGGTGTCGGTGCTTGGCCACAGTCCGGCCGAGCTTTTTCGCCTGCAAGGCGATGTCGTGGCGATCTTCGACAGCCCGAGCGTGCCGCCGCATCTGACCGTGCGGCAATGCCTCGAACACGCCCGTCTGCTGTGTCCGAAACCGCGGCGCGGCTGCGCCGAAGTCGAGCGCCTGCTCGGCATTGAAAGTTATGCAAAATATCGCATCCGGCAATTGTCGCTCGGCAATCGGCGGCGCGTTTCCATCGCCCAGGCCCTGCTCGGCGAACCGCGGTTGATTCTGCTCGACGAGCCGTTCAATGGACTCGACGCCGGCGGGGTGGATTTGGTGCTCGAACTGATCTCGAATCTGAATCGGGAAACCGGCGCCGGTTTCCTGCTTTCCAGCCATCAATTGCCTTACCTGGAAAAGGTTTGCAGCCATGTCGCCATCCTGCACCAGGGCCGCATCGCCGCGGCGGGAGCATTGAGCGAGATGCTGATCGACTCCGGCTCGCGCGTGGCGCTGCATACCACCGATCCTGAAGAGGCCACGCATCTGCTGGAGCTCGAACCCTGCGTCACGTTGCTGGAAGGCCATGGGACGGAACGCTTGCATTTGCGCCTGGAAGGTTGGCGTAGCGACGAATTGGTGGCGTTTATGGTCGATAACGGCATTCCGGTTTGCGAGCTGACCCGTCAACGCGCCTCGCTCGACAACCTGTTTCGCGAGTTGACCGCCGGAGGCGATGCATGAGCAATCTGCTGGCGGCCCTGCGGCTTGAGTTGTTCCTGTCGCGCTACAGTCTGGCGGCGAAAATCGTATTGCTGGCGCCGGCGCTCGTCTGTCTGGCGCGATTTCTGCTGGTCTGGCTGAACCAGGCCGGCCGGCAGGCTCGCGCCGGGCTGATCGGCGACGATTCCTTCGCACTCGCCCAGGCGCAGAACGCCTATGGGCATTTCGTCGACGGCATGAATACCGGTCTCACGATCCTGGCCCTGCTGCTGGTCGCATTGGCGGCTTACGACTTCAGCAGCGAGCGCGATATCGGATCGATTCGCCATGTCCTTATCCGGCGCGCCGGACGCTCGAGCATCGTGCTGGCGAAACTGTTGCGGTTGCACATCCTGGGCGTGTTGTCCCTGGCCCTGCTTGGGCTGGCGGCCTGGGGCGGCAGCGCCGCATTCTGGGATTTCGGTCCGGTGGTCGAAGACGGTTTCGAGTTGATCGGCGAGGACGAGATTCTCTACGAGATACACCTTGGGCTGCTTATGGCCGTGATTCCATTGCCGGCGGTGATCGCCTTCGGCCTGCTGGTGTCGGTGGCGGCCCAGTCGGCGACGCAGGCGGTGACCCTGGCGCTGGGAGCGACCCTGGCCATGGATATCTTCAAGGCCCTGCTCGGCGAGCGCGCCTGGTATCTGTATGCGACTTTTCATCCGTCCCTGCTCGATCAGTCGTATCTGCGGGAAGTGTCGAGGTTGGTCAGGGGATTTTCCGATGTCCTGGTGGAAGACAGTTTCTTCGTATTCAACGAGTGGATTCCGGCAGTCTCGGTGCTGGTTTTCACGCTTGCCGCCCTGCTCGTGGCGCAGCGGCGCAGCTTGTAGGGAAATCATGCGCTTTTTGCCGATCATGCTTGCGGCTCTGACTTGCTCCTGTACGGTTTACGAGCCGGCGCGCCTCGTTCCCGCGATCAATCTTTCGCCGGAGCGACTCGCGGTTCGGGAGGACGATGCCGGCCTGCTCGTGGATTTCGGTCTCGAGGTTGCGGTCAACGAAAGCGATTCGCTTGCCGCGGTGGAGATATTGCCCGGTGTGCGTGTGGTGGAAGTCGCCGCCAACGGCCCGGCCGATTCAGCGGGGATTCAGGCGGGAGACGTCATTCTCGCCATCGACGAAATGGAAACCAACAGCCCAGACGCCATGCTGGCCATTCAGCGAATGCCGCTTCAGGAAGCGCCGTACGAGTTCAACTTGCGGCGCAATACGACGGTATTGTCGGCCAGCGTCAGCGGCCGCGAAATCGCGGCGGGCGCAGGCCCCCGCGAGTTGTACCGGGTCGATCCGGTCGCAACCCGCGCCGGCTATCGCACCGAGATGATCGATGTGGCGGGCGGGCCTTCCCGGGCGGGCGCCCTCGTGGTCGAGTTGTTTCCCGGCAGTCCGCTGCCGGCGGCGGGCATCCGCGAGGGCCAGTGGATTCTGGCGCTGGACGGGACCGGTTTCGGTTCTGCCCAGGAACTTGTCAGCCGCCTCGATCGAGAACACGAACTCGGCAGCGAAGTTACGTTCGACGTCTACGACGGGCGGAGCCTGCGCCGGGTCGAGATGGAATTGTGGGATCCGGGCCGGCGCATCAGCCGCGTCGCGCTGGGCCCGCTGCTGCAATACCGTTCGAGCCTGAGCCCCGATACCGCGAGCCTGGACATCCTGGATTTCTGGCTGTTCTCGGTTTATTCGTACGACCGCAGCAATGGTGAGCAGTCCCATTCGATTCTGGGTCTGCTGAATTTCACCTCGGGTTACGGCGAGTTGACGGAGGAAGCGCAATGAGCGCGCGGCTTCTAATTGCAGGCTATCACTGTCATTCCGCGCGTAGCGAAGCGGAGTCGCAGAATCTCGTTGGCGCTCCGCGGAGATTCCGCGACTTCGCGCGGAATGACGGGAAGAGAGCGCGGAATGACCGGGGCGACCGCTTGCCGCGGGCCGGATTGTTCGTAGCCGCTGTTCTATTCTGCGGCGCGGCGGCCGCCCAGAACTACATCGCGTTCGAATTGCAGCGCGAGGAAGACTGGGACGAACTGATCGCCGAAGACGTCAACGGCGACGGGCTGGCGGACCTGATCCACGCTGAATTTCGTCCGGGCGTGGGGCGGGAATTGCTGATCCATCACCAATTGCCGGGAGGCGGTTTCGAATCCGAACCCGCGCGGGTGGAAATCAAGAGCGAAATCATCGCAATCGGCTTCGCCGATCTGCGCCCCGACCCCGGCAAGGAATTGCTGTTGTACGCCCGCGACGGCGTATACAGCCTGGCGGTCGGGGTACCGGGCTACGCGGGCAATATCCGCCGGCTGTTCGCCTGGGAACTGATCGCCGCATTGCCTGACCGGGAAAATGTGCAATTCGTGCGCGACATCGCCGATCGCGATGGCGACGGCAATGTCGATCTGCTGGCGCCGGGTTCCGAAGGTTACGGCTATTTTCGCGGGCTCGGCGAGGAGCGATTCGAATTGGCGGCGGTAATCCGGACCGAGAATCCCGATGTGCCGGCTGCTGTGCGGGATAACTTCGAAACCGATCTCGAAGCGCAAGTGAGCATCGATGCCGAACAGGGCATCGTGCTCGAATTTCGCGCCGAGACTCCGACCCGGTTCAGCGACTTCATCGAGGAATGGGACGGACTGCCGCGCCGGGCGCTGTTCCAGGCCGAACGTTGGATGCCGGGAGTATTGTTCGCTCCGCTTGACGGCGATTCGCTGCCGGATCTGCTCTACGTCAACCAGGGCATCGATGGCCGTGGCCAGCTCAACATTCACTATCAACAGTCCGGCAACAAGTTTCATGAGCAGGCCGACTGGATCGGCCCTCTCGACGCGAGGGGCGACTGGCAATTGGCGCAACTCGACGGCGATGGCCGCATGGACCTGTTGCAGCTGGTCGAGCAGGGCGACGGCTGGGACGCGCGTCTCTTTCCGAACGAGGGCGGTGAATTCGATCTGGGCAGCCCGGCGCAGGTGATGCGTTTCGACGGATACGACGTGAGAGTCGAGGCCGTGCCCCTGCATGGCGAGCCCACGCTCGCGGTTACCTATTACGCTGTGCCCGCCCTGGAGGCGATCCGCAATACGGGAATTCAACGGGTAACCATGCTGTACAGCGGCCCGGACGCTGGAGCCGCCGAGACCGGGCAGTTGTTCGCGCGCCGGCCCGCGATGCGACTCGAGGAGACTTTTTCGGTCGACAACGTTCGCGGCCTCGCCGAACCGATCGCCCTCGGCCACGATCTCGACGGCGACGGTCTTTCGGACGCGCTTTACGTAACCGACGAAGGCACGCTGGCGGCCCGGCGCGTGAACGACCGCTTGCAGATCGAGAGCGAGGACTTCTGGGAGTACGTCTCGCCGCGATCCGTATTCCAGGTAGATGTGGAACGGCTGAACGGTGACGCCGTTCCGGATCTGATTCTGCGTCATGGCACGGCGACAACAGTGCTGGTATCAACGCCATGAATCGCTGGCTGCTGGCCGCGCTTGCGTTTTTTCCTCTGGGCGCCGGGGCGAGCGGCTGGAATTACGGGTCCCAGCCGATCGGCCTGCCCGCCGAGACCGAAAACCTGGTGCTGGCCGACCTGGACGGCGACGAACGGCGCGAGATCATCGCGGTTTTCGAAGATGAATTGCGCATCTGGCCGCAGGGGCCGGCGGGATTCGATTTCGAACGCGGTTTCGTCCGCCTTGCATTTCAGGCGCGTGCGATCGGCTGGGATATCGCCTCGGGCTTCTCGTCCAATGGCAACGCTTCGATTATCGCCTTGCTCGACGGAGACAGGGTGCAGGCCTGGCATTTGCGCGACGGCGCCCTCGGCGAGCCCGAGACATTGCTTACCGGCCTGGGCGGATTTCTCAGCCGCGGCGTCAACCGGCTGCATTTCGCCCGTGACGTCAACGCCGACGGCCTGATGGACCTCGTCACTCCCGCTCCAGGCGCCTTGAACGTTCACCTTCGTGCCGAAGACGGCGGCTTCAGGCCGGCGCTGCCGGTGGAATCGGACATGCGCGTGCGCACCAATCTGAATTCGCGCGGCCTGTTCTGGCGCTCGGGCCAGGCGGTGACGATTCCCGCCTTGCGTCTGCGCGACCTCAATTCGGACGGTCATCCCGACCTGATTTCGGAAACCGACGAATTGCTCGCCGTGTTTCTCGCGGATCCCGATGCGCCTGGCTATTTTCCGTCCAGCGCCAGTTACAGCGTCGATATCGCCGAAATCGAAGAGCGCCTGGGCGAATTCGATGTCGACAATCTCGATTTCTCCAACTTGACCGGCGTGCTTGCCTTGACCCACGAGGAAATACTCGAAGACGTCGACGCCGACGGCATCGAAGACCTCGTATTGCGCGAAGGCGGCAAGATTTCCCTGTTTGCCGGTTCCGGCGACGGCATGGATCTGGCGAATCCGCGCCAGGTACTGCGTTCCGGCGGAAACGTGTTGGGCAGCTTCCTGCACGACGAGAACGAGGACGGCCTGAAGGATCTGTGGCTGTGGCGCGTGGAATCGATTTCCCTCGGCGATGTTTTTCTCTGGCTCGTACTGTCGAGCGATATCGCCGTGGAAGCCCTGATCTATCCGAACGACGGCGAACGTTTCGCCCGCCGGCCGAGCCGCAGGATCACGGTCTCGCTGCAGATCCCCTCGCTGGTCGGACTGGCCGGGGATTTTCGCGATCTTACCGAAGCCGCCGACGCAACCCGTAGCGCGGACATCGTCTCCACGGCGGCCGCGCGACTCGACGGCGAACGCGACAATCTCGACCTGCTCGTACTGATGGACCGGCAATTGCAGGTCTTTTTCGACAGCATCCGGCCCGAGCCGGAGGAAACCGAATTCCTCGGCGCGCTGGACTACAGCCGCGGGCGGAACGATTACCGCATCGACCTGCGCGCGATGATCGACGACATCTCCGTCGGCGAAAACCGCCATCTGCGCGAGGTGGAGGGACGAACCGCGGACCTGAATATCGATATCGGCCCGGCGGCCGATGCGGGCGAAGTGCTCACCGCCAATCTCGATGGCGACGAAGTCGCGGACGTGCTGGTGCTCGCCCGCGGCGACGACGGCCACATAACGGGCACGATTTTCCTCTCGCGGTTGGCGACGGCGAACTGACTGACTCTCTTCTCATGGAAATTCCTGCCGATAATTTGATAGAATCCGCATCGCCCGAACGCTCTGCCCGTTGTTTGTGTTGGGACATTGAAGCGCCATTGGGGGAAAGAGTTGCAAGCGCGAAGGATCGGCTGGCATTGGGGATTGGGAAATTCACGGCGGCGTGTAGCACGAGTAGCGCGGGGAAATCTTCTGTTGGACCTTTTTCACGTCTTCGTGGCGAGGCTTCGCGTCTTGCCGGAATATTGCCGGCCGGCGGGGTTTGCCGTTGTCGCTGAAATGACTTTCCGCGGCGCCCTTGCCCCGGCGCGAGGATTAACC
>JAJDYJ010000009.1 GCA_022822865.1 Pseudomonadales bacterium
CCAAATCAATGCCCACCCGTGTAATATCGGTCATGGTCCGCTCCGTTGTTGAAAAACCCAAAGTCATTTTGGCCTTCGAGGCCGTTGAAATGAAGCGGGGCGGACCATCCCATCAGGGATGTATTTACGGCGTCCGCTGAATCTCCGTCACCCGACGGCGACGGATCGAAGCCACCAACGAGCGTTGAATTTGGTGCGGGATTGAAGGAACATGCCGCGAGATATTGGTACTTGACGCGGTTTCATGAAGGAAAAATCAAGCCGCAAACATTCGTTTCGTCACTGGCCGCTTGCCGCCTGCATGGCGCTCGTCGCTGCGCTGCTCGTGCTGGCTTTGGCGCAACAATATCTGCATCGACCGCTGGGGACGCTGCCGGAGGAGCGCATTTTTGAAATTGAGGCGGGTACGCCGCTTGCGCGGCTGAGCCGGGACCTGCGTGATCGTGGCATCATCGAGTATCCGGCTCTGTTCAATCTGCTGGCCAGGCTCAGGGGATTCGAACAGGAAATCCGGCATGGCGTGTATGAATTACCTGCCGGCGCCACGCCCGCTGAACTGTTGAATCTGTTTGTTTCGGGACGGACGCGGCAGTTTCGATTGACTCTGATCGAAGGCTGGACCTTTGCCCAGGCTCTTGCCGAGATTCAGCGCAGCGAAGGCATTGAGCCGCAATTGAAGGACATGACGCCCGAGGCGGTCGCGCGGGCCATGAATCTCGACGTTTCCTTGCCGGAAGGCATGATTTTCCCCGACACCTATTTCTACGCCGCCGGCGATACGGATCTGCAGGTTTTGCTGCGGGCCAATGCCAGGCTGCGCGAAATCCTTGACCTGGAATGGGAATCGCGTAGCGAGGAACTGTCCCTGGACTCTCCTTATCAGGCCCTGATCCTGGCGTCTATCGTGGAAAAGGAGGCTGCGGGCAGCGAACAGCGGGGGCTGATCGCGGGCGTTTTCCTGCGCCGTCTGCAAATGAACATGAGGCTGCAATCCGATCCAACGGTCATTTACGGCCTCGGCAGCCGCTTTGACGGCGATCTGCGCGCGGCCGATCTCGATGAAACCACGCCTTACAATACGTACCGGATAAACGGTCTGCCGCCGACTCCCATCGCCCTGGCCGGCCTCGAATCCATTCGCGCCAGCTTGCGCCCGACCGCTTCCGATTTTCTGTATTTTGTTGGTACGAACGACGGAAATCATTATTTTTCAGAGACGCTGGAAGAACATAACGCCGCGGTGGATTGCTACCAGCGAAACCGGGGGGACGCTGATTGCGCACTATAGTGACTTCGATCCGTCGCCGCCGGGTGACGGGGTGCGGCGGACGCCGTGAATACGTCCCTGTAGGCTTCGGGCTCGGCGTCCTGCCTCGCACGCCCACCGCACCCCGTCACCCGGCGGCGACTCAGGTTATACGTGCCTGCAGCGCCACAATATACTTGTGACTTGTATGAAAGCCAGATTTATTACGATCGAAGGCGTTGAGGGAGTAGGGAAGAGCACTAATATCGCTGTTCTCGAGGAAATGCTGCGTGAGCGCAGCATTGACCATATTCGTACGAGGGAACCCGGCGGCACGGGCCTGGCCGAGAGTATCCGAGCGCTGTTGCTTGAAGGTCAGGACGGCAGGCCCGCGGCGCTATCTGAGTTGCTGCTGATTTTCGCGGCCCGGGCCGATCATCTGGAGAAAATCATCGCGCCCGCGCTGGAGCAGGGCAAATGGGTGATTTGCGATCGTTTTACCGACGCCACCTTCGCTTATCAGGGCGGAGGCAGGGGACTGCCGCGCGAGACCATTGCGGCGCTGGAATCCATGGTGCAGGGCGAACTGCGGCCGGATCTCACCGTCATTCTGGATCTGGATCCGGAAATCGGCCTCGACCGCGTGCGCCGGCGGGGCAAACTCGATCGCATTGAACAGGAAACCGGCGATTTTCACGCCAGGGTGAGAGACTGCTATCTCGATATCGCCCGCCGGGAGGCCGGCCGCTGCGTGGTGATCGACGCATCGGCCGATCCGGACGTCGTACGGCAAGCGTTGCAAGCCGCTGTGGCGGACAAATTGCCGGAACTGCGATGAGTCTGCTCGAAACTGTCTCGCAGCCGCCCTGGCCCTGGCAGGAGGCAGTCTGGCGGCGCCTGCGCGAGCAGAAGCAATCCGGCGCCCTGGCCCATGCCTATCTTTTCATTGGCGACCGCGGTACGGGGCGCACGGAATTCGCGCGTGAATTCGCCAATTTTCTCGTGTGCGACGATCCGGACGCGGGCCGGGCGTGTTATCGATGCCGCAGTTGCCGGTCCGGCGGCGCCGACCATCATCCCGACCTGCTGCTGATCCTGCCCGAGGAAGGCAAGAAAGACATCGGCGTCGGGCGGATTCGCGAACTGGCGGAGTTTCTCAGTCTCAACAGTTTTTCCGGATCGGGCCGCGTGGCAATCATTCCGCAAGCCGAAGCCCTGACGCTGTCCGCTTCGAACGCGCTGCTGAAGACACTGGAAGAACCGGCCGCCGGGGCCACTTTACTGCTGACCGCTTGCAGCCCGGGCGGCTTGCTGCCGACCATACGCAGCCGCTGCCAATTACTGGGCCTGCCCGGTCCGGAACCCGAGGCCGCTATCGCCTGGTTGCGCGAACGTTTGCCGGACAGCCATTCCGTATCCGACGAACGACTGCGGGATTTACTCGAGGTCCATGGCAACCGGCCGCTGGAGTTGGCGCCGGCGTTAAGCGCCGGACAGGAGCCCGGCTTCTTCGCCTTGCGGAAAATGCTGCTCGATCTGCTCGAAGGGCGAATCGGCATACTGCAGGCCGCGGCAACGGCGGCGAAAATCGGCGAATCCGAAGTTTTTGAGCATCTGTCCCGGGTCTCGACTATATTGATTCGGGGGTTGGCAAACGGCGATGTCCGCGGCGCGGAAAATCGCGCGCTCGCGCAGGCCTTGCCCGAATCCGGCGAATTGGGTTTCCTGCTCGAATTTCACCGGCAGGTTACGACGGCCAGAAAACTGCTGGCCGGACCGGGCAATCCCAATCCGCAACTGCTGCTGGAAAGCATATTTCGACTCTGGCGCGGGCAGGAACCGCGCGCGGTGGAATGATTCCGGCCCGAACTGGTTTCGAACAGGGAGCAAACCGATGCAAATCGTCAAGGGCAGGGTGCTGCCGCTGGTAATCGACAATCCTGAAACGCTGCGGACGATATGGATGCCGTTCATCCTGTCCGGCGCCGTTTTCGTGCCGGATGTGGAAGGCGCCTGCCTGTGCGAGCCGATTTTCCTGCTTTTGCTGCTGCCGGGCGCGAACGAGCGGATTCCCGCCAGCGGACAGGTGGTCTGGGTCAATCCAGCCGGAACCACGGCGCGGCAGGGAATCGGCGTACGCTTGCAGGACGCTGACGGCGCCGTCAGATCGGCTATCGAGCAATGTCTGGCAAACCTGCCGGCGGCCGAAGGTCGGGAACTTTTCATTCAGGAACGATTTTGAACAATTACGATTTTGACCTTTTCGTGATCGGAGCGGGCTCGGGAGGCGTGCGCGCCAGCCGGGTCGCGGCCGATCTGGGCGCCAGGGTGGCCGTCGCCGAAGAGCGGTATTTCGGCGGCACCTGCGTCAACGTCGGCTGTGTGCCGAAGAAGCTGTTCAGTTACGCGGCGCATTATGCCGGCGACTGGGAAGATTGCCGCGGTTTCGGCTGGAACCCGGGGCAACCGCAATTCGACTGGCCGAGCCTGATTGCCAACAAGGACAAGGAAATCGCCCGTCTGAACGGGATTTACCGGAACATCCTCGAAAGCCGCAAGATCCGTATTTTCAACGAACGCGCGAGACTGGCGGGACCGAACAGCATCGAAGTGGGAGGCGAACGCGTCAGCGCACGGTACATCCTGCTTGCCGTTGGCGGCTGGCCTTGGAAAAACCCTTTTCCAGGCAATGAGTTGGCGATTACTTCGAATGAAATTTTTCACCTCCCGGCGTTACCTGAATCGATGATCGTCTACGGCGGCGGCTATATCGCGACCGAGTTCGCCAGCATCCTGCACGGGCTGGGAGTCGAAATAACGCTGGTTTATCGCGGCGACAAACTGCTGCGGGGATTCGACGAAGACGTCCGCGAGTTCATAACCGGCGAGATTGGCAAAGGCCTGAAACTCGAATTGAACCGGGAAATCGCACAGATTGCACGCGCGGAAACCGGTGAATTGCGGGTTACGCTCAATTCCGGCGCAACGGTCGATGTCGGCGAAGTGCTTTGCGCGACGGGGCGCAAGCCCATGACGGGCGATCTCGGTCTGGAAAACACCAATGTCCGGACCAGCGCCGGCGGCGCCATCGAGGTCGACGACAAGTTTGAAACCGCCGAACCGGGCATTTTCGCCGTCGGCGACGTCATCAGCCGGGTAACGCTGACTCCCGTAGCGCTGGCCGAAGGCCAGATCGTCGCGCGCAGGCTGTTCGGCGGCCCGGATGCGCGCATGGACTACGAATACATTCCCAGCGCCGTTTTCTGTCATCCGAATATCGCCACCGTGGGCCGCACCGAAGCGGAAGCAAAGTCGACGGGCAAGGAATACGAGGTCTACCTGGCCAAGGTGAGGCAACTGAAACATACCTTGAGCGGCCGCGACGAACTCTCCCTGATCAAATTGATCGTCGATTGCGAATCCCAACGGGTCATCGGGCTGCACATGGTCGGGCCCGACGCGGGCGAACTCGCCCAGGGCTTTGCCGTCGCCATGAATTGCGGCGCGACCAAGGCCGATTTCGACCGCACCATCGGCATTCATCCGACTCTGGCGGAAGAATTCGTAACCATGCGCAACCGCCGCAAACAGCACACCGCCGGGGCCTGAGTGCTGCAAAAATGCGCCGTAACCACCTGAAATGGCGTCGTTTTACGAAAACACCTAATGTCCGGTAATAAAGATTACCGGACATATGAATATGTCGATCAGTCTGGATTTATCCATTGGCCCGCCCTGCTTGGCCGAAAAACCGTCAATGCGCTAACATCCGGGCCGGACCATCCAGCGAGGGCTGATCCATGATTCTGGTCTGGCTGGACTGGGCCATCATTGCGAGCTTTCTCATCGCTTCGCTCGCCATCGGGTTCGCGCTCCGCCGCCGGGCGAGCCGCGACAGCCGCTCCTTCTTTCTCTGGCAAAGAAATCTGCCATGGTGGCTGCTCGGCATTTCCATGGTCGCCACCACCTTTTCGGTCGACACGCCCAATCTGGTCACCGAGATCGTGCGCACCAACGGCGTCGCCGGCAACTGGATCTGGTGGGCGTTTCTCATTACCGGGATGTTCACCTGCTTTCTGTACGCGCGGCTGTGGCGCCGGTCCGACGTGTTCACCGATCTGGAATTCTACGAACTGCGCTACAGCGGCAAGGCAGCGGCCGCCGTCCGCGCTTTCCGGGCGATCTATCTCGGCGTCTTCTTCAACGTCGTGGTTATCGCCCAGGTGACGCTCGCCGCCACCAAGATCGGCGCCGTGACGCTGGGGCTGAGTCCGCTGCAGACAATACTCGTGTGCGGCGTTGTGACCGTAACGTTCAGTGCGCTCGGCGGATTTCTCGGCGTCGTCATCACCGATCTCCTGTTGTTCACCGTATCGATGGCGGGCGCCGTCATCGCGGCATGGATCACCCTCAATCTGCCCGAGGTAGGCGGGTTGGCGAACCTGCTGGACAGTCCCGAGGTCGCGTCGCGGCTGAACTTTTTCCCTGACCTGTCCAATATGGATCTGTTCGTCGCGCTCCTTGTGATCCCGCTCGCCGTGCAATGGTGGAGCGTCTGGTATCCCGGGTCGGAGCCTGGCGGCGGCGGTTACGTGGCGCAACGCATGCTGGCGGCCCGAACCGAACGCGACGCGGCCGGCGCCGTGTTGCTGTTCCAGTTGGCGCATTATGCGATCCGCCCCTGGCCGTGGATAATCGTCGCGCTGGCCTCGCTGGTCGTGTTTCCCGATCTGGCCGCCATTCGGGCGGCGTTTCCCCGCGTCGAAGCCGGCGTCGTCGGCCACGACCTCGCCTATCCGGCGATGCTGACCTTCCTGCCCCACGGCCTGCTCGGGCTCGTGCTGGCCTCGCTCGTGTCGGCTTACATGTCGACCGTCTCGTCGCAACTGAACTGGGGCGCGTCCTATGTAGTCAACGACTTCTACAAACGCTTCGTGGCGCCGGAGGCGGACGAAAAGGAACTTGTGCTCGCCGGCAGGGTGACGACCGCCCTGCTCCTGTTCCTGGCCGGATGGCTGGCGCTATATCTGGAGAGCGCCCTGCAGGCGTTCAACGTGCTGCTCACCATCGGCGCCGGCACGGGTCTGCTGTTCCTGCTGCGGTGGTTCTGGTGGCGTATCAGCGCGTTCAGCGAAATCGCGGCGATGGCGGTGTCCTTCGCGGCGGCGCTCTATTTCCAGTTCGCTGAATTGCCGGGCTGGAGTTCCCACCAGAAACTCATCGGCGGCATCGCGGTCACCACGCTGGGCTGGATCCTCGCCACCTGGCTGTGTCCGCCCACGGATCCGGAGACATTGCGCCGGTTCTACCGCAAGATTCGGCCCGCCGGCCCGGGATGGAAGCCCGTGCGCGAAAGCCTGGGCGCGGAAGCGCCGCCGAACGCAGACGATCGCATTCCAAGAGCCTTGCTGAACGTCCTGCTTGGCTGTATCGGCATCTATTCGTTGCTGTTCGCGATAGGCAGCGCGGTCTATGGCGAAATCCTCCGCAGCGCGATTCTCCTCGCGGTCGGCGTGTCGGCGGCGATTCCGGTCCTGATCGACGTCATGCGCACACATCAGTCTTCCGGGGAGCCGGAAAAGGCCGATTGATCCCAATACGGCTAAAGTTGCGCCCTGCCCGTTCCGATGACCATTGTCATAGACGTCCGAATCGAGCCGGACCCGCAACCAGCACCAGTACCGCGTGGCGCGCATGCCGATCAGGAAAAGCCCGGCGCCCTTCTTCGACACGCTCGAAGAAATGCCCAACCCCTACAAGTCGCCCGTCCGCGACGTCTCGCACCTGTTGCGCGATTCGCCCGGCGACGCGGTCGCTGATTACCAGTACGCCAGCGAATTCATCTACAGCTATCGCGGCAGCCCCGACACCTTCAGCACCTATCGCCGGGAAATCGAGCATTTTCTGCACTGGTGCTGGCTGGTGCGGCAAAAGTCGCTCAACGCCATTGCGCACGAGGATTTCGAAGCCTACGTGGATTTCGCCCGCAATCCGCCGGCAAGCTGGACCGGCAAGCGCAATGTTGCCCGTTACGTCCTCAAGGACGGCCTGAGAACGCCCAATCCCCGCTGGCGCCCCTATGTGAGCGCGGGCAAGGAATACGTGCTGTCGCAAGCCGCCCTGCAATCGCTGTTCAGCGTTCTCAGCAGTTTCTTCAATTTCCTGATCCAGGAAAACCATATCGCGGCCAATCCCGTCGCGAAAATGCGGCAGAAAAGCAAGTTCCTGCGCGGCCGGCAGGGCCAGTCGCGCATCCGCCGCCTCTCGCCGCTGCAATGGGAGTACGTCATCGAGGCGGCCGAGAAGATGGCCGCGGAAAAGCCGGCGGTCCACGAACGCACGTTGTTCGTCATGAACGCGCTGTTCGCCTTGTATCTGCGCATCTCGGAACTCGTGGAAACGCCGCGCTGGCAGCCGCAGATGGGCCACTTCCAGCTCGACCAGGAAGGCAACTGGTGGTTTCTCACCGTCGGCAAGGGCAACAAGGAAAGGGAAATTTCCGTCAGCGACGCCATGCTCGAAGCGCTCAAGCGCTACCGCCGCTCGCGCGACCTGCCTCCCCTGCCCGCTCCCGGCGAATCCACCCCCCTGATTCGCAGGAACCGCGGCGGCGGCGGCGTGACCAGCACCCGCCAGATTCGCCGCATCGTGCAGCAATGTTTCGACCGCGCGGCCGCCGGGATGCGCGCCGAAGGATTCGAGGAGGAAGCGGACCGGCTGGCCGAGGCCACCGTACACTGGCTGCGCCATACGGGAATTTCCGAAGACGTCAAGCATCGGCCGCGCGAACACGTGCGCGACGACGCCGGCCACGGATCGAGCGCGATTACGGACCGCTATATCGACGTCGAACGCACAGAAAGACATGCCTCCGCCCGGAACAAGAGAATCCACTGAACGAAGCCGCTCTCCATCCCGCAGCAAAAAACTCCCCCTCCGGGGGAGTCAAAACCGCGCAGCGGTTTTGGTGGGGGGCCACGTTTTCGGAAATTATCGCTGGATTCGCCTACAGCTTCCGGCTTAAGCTATGGTCTGCACAGATTCGGTGCTTCCAGCATATGAACACGACCCAGAAGGATACCAATCGCATGGCTCTTGCCGGTTTACGCTCCAGCGCGCTCGTACTCCTCACCCTGTTCGCCGGCTACGGCTTCGCGCAGGACCAGTCCGCGAGCGTGGACACGGGCGCAGGCGCGGTACAGGACGAATCCGAACCCGTCACGCTCGATATCGACGAGTTGTGGGCGCCGTTAATTCCCGAACCCGTTTATGGCGCCACCGCGATCGAGCTGATCGACGTGCTGCAAACCAGGCACTATCTGCCCATCGAAGTCGACGACGACTTTTCCTCCCTGGTGTTCGACAACTACATCGACGCGCTGGACGGAGAACACCTCTATTTTCTGCGCGAAGACATCGACTATCTCAGCGCCTGGCGCTACAACATCGACGACCACCTGCGCGAAGGCAGCCTGACGCCCGGCTATGAAATCTACAATCTCTATTACAAGCGCCTGCTCGAACGGCTGATTTACGCCATCGACCGGGTCGAGAACCATATTCCGGAAATGGATTTCACCCTCGACGAGTACGTCGTCATCGACCGCGAGGACGCGCCTTACGCCGAAACCGTCGCCGAACTCGACGAAATCTGGCGGCTGCGCACCAAGAACAGCGTGCTGAGCCTGAAACTCGCCGGCGACAGTGTCGACGAGATCCGCGAGAAATTGTCCGAGCGCTATCGCGAACGCCTGAACCGCATGCTGCAGACCAATTCCAAGGACGCGTTCCAGAGCTATCTGACCACGGTGGCCCGGGTTTCCGACCCGCATACCGCCTATTTCTCGCCGCAGGATTCGGAAACCTTCAACATGGGGCTGTCGCTCTCGCTGCAAGGCATCGGCGCGCAATTGACGCGGGAAGACGAATACACCGTCATCGTCGACCTGATCAAGGGCGGCCCGGCCGAGCGCAGCAACCAGCTCAGCGCGGGCGACCGCATCATCGGCATCGGCCAGGGGCCGGACGGCGAGATCGAGGATGTCGTCGGCATGCGGACCGACGACGTCGTCGCGCAGATTCGCGGCGAACAGGGCACCGTGGTGCGCCTGAACGTGATTCCCGCCAATGCCGTCAACGAATCGAGCGCGACCGTCGTCAGCCTCACCCGCGACATCGTGCGGCTGGAAGATCAGTCGGCAAGAGCGGAAACCATTGAAATCCCCCACAACGGCCGCGACTTCAAGGTGGGCATCATCCACCTGCCGACCTTCTATTTCGACTTCGAAGCCGCGTCCCGCGGCGAGCAGGACTTCAAGAGTTCGACCCGGGACGTGCGCGCGCTGATCGAGGAATTGAAAGAGGACAGCGTCGACGCGGTGCTCGTGGACCTGCGCAATAACGGCGGCGGCAGCCTTGGCGAGGCCAACCAGCTCGTGGGCCTGTTCATCGACACCGGCGCCACGGTGCAGGTGCGCTATTCGGGCCTCGGCAACGGCTATACGCGCTCCTTCGGCGACAACGACCCCGGAGTCGCCTGGGAAGGCCCCATGGCGGTGCTCGTGAACCGCAACAGCGCTTCGGCCTCGGAAATCTTCGCCGGCGCGATCCAGGACTACCAGCGCGGCCTCGTGCTCGGCGGCCAGACCTTCGGCAAGGGCACGGTGCAGGAAATCATTCCCATGGACTACGGTCAGGCGAAGCTGACGCGCTCCAAGTTCTATCGCGTTTCCGGCGCCAGCACCCAGCATCGCGGCGTCGTGCCCGACATCACCTTCCCCGACATGTTCCAGGCCTACGACCAGGTCGGCGAAAGCAGCCTCGACGGCGCCCTGCCCTGGGATACGGTGCGGCCGGTCGAATACCGCGCCTATCATCCGATCAGGGAATTCGTTCCCGAACTCGACGACCGCTTCCGCCGGCGCGCGGCGAGATCGCCCGATTTCATCCATCTGAACGACCAGATCGCCATCGCCCGGGAGCAGCAGGAACGCGACACCTGGCCCCTGAACGAGGCAGCCCTCGACGCCCAGATGGAAGCCGAACGCCGCCGCAACATAGAATCCGAAAACATGCGCCGCTTCCTCAAGGGCCTCCCCCTGCTTGACATCCTCGAAGGCGATGAAGACGAGGAAAGCGACGCGGCGGAAACCGCCCAGGCCGAACCCGAACCCGAAGCCGCAGTTGAGTCTGAGGCCGAGGAAAATGCGCTGGCGGTCAACAACGACGCCGCTGTTGAAACGGACGGCGAAACCGAGGCCGAAGCCGACGAGGAAGACAACGAAGGCGATTTCCTGCTTGAGGAAAGCGCCCGGGTGCTTGCCGATTACATCAGCCTGAGCGAACGCCAAATCAGCGCAGTAGGCGATTTCTAACGGAAAGTCTGGCGGAGGAGGAGAGATTCGAACTCTCGGAGGGCTTTCACCCTCGCTGGTTTTCAAGACCAGTGCATTAAACCGCTCTGCCACCCCTCCGGCGGACGGGAATCTTACTACAATCCCGAATGAAGGCATACGTAACCGGCTGCGGCTTGGCTGGAAAGCGTTGCTTTCGGGCGGGGGGCGGGTATCATGATTGGTGGTGCGGGCGGCGCAGGAGAATGTTGAATTTTGCGCCGGTGGCCCTATGAAGAAGCATGTGGAAGCAGTTGTCCTGAATTTTGACATTCCCTTACGGAGGTAACGATGAACAGACTCGGTGCTGGATCTCGACAGACTGGTGCTGGAATTGAAGCGGTTGCAGGCAGGGAGTCGATCCTTGCGGTCAACAAGGTATTGCGCAACACGTATTCGCTGCTGGCCCTGACGCTGGCTTTCAGCGCGTTTACCGCCCTGTTGAGCACGAACGCGCCACCGGTGAACATTTTCGTGTTCCTTGTCGGCGCTTACGGCCTGCTCTTCCTTACCCACGCCCTGGCCAACAGCGCCTGGGGCCTGTTGTCGGTATTCGCCTTCACCGGCTTCATGGGCTATACGATCGGCCCGATTATCGGCTTCTACCTGTCCACCGCCGGCGGCACGGACATCGTCGTAAAGGCGCTGGGCGGCACGGCGTTCATCTTCTTCGGCCTGTCGGGCTGGGCGCTGACTTCGCGCAGGGATTTTTCCTTCCTGCGAAGTTTCATTTTCGCCGGTTTTCTGGTGCTGGTCGCGGCCATCGTCATCAGCCTGATCTGGCCCATGCCGGCGCTGCAACTGGCGATGTCGGCGGCGTTCATGCTGTTTTCCAGCGCCGTCATCCTGTATCAGACCAGCGAGATCATCCATGGCGGCGAACGAAACTATATTCTCGCCACGATCACGCTTTACGTGTCGATCTACAACCTGTTCATGAGCTTGCTCAGTTTGCTCAGCGCATTCTCCGGCAACGACTGACCGAGTAGCCCGCAACACGAAAGCCCCGGTTCCGCCGGGGCTTTTTTGATGAAGCAATCATCGGAGAATTCAGCCTTGATCTTCTCCATCGTCGTACATGCCCCGCCCTATTCCAGCGAAGCCGCCGGCACGGCCCTGCGCTTCTCCGAAGCCGTCCTGCGCGCCGGGCACGGGATTTATCGCATATTCTTCTTCGCCGAGGGGGTACACAACGCGAACCGCCTGACGGTAGTTTCCCGCGACGCAATCAATTTGCAGGACCAATGGCGGGAACTGATCCGGAATCACGGTCTCGACGGCACGGTATGCGTCAGTTCGGCCATCAATCGCGGCATCGTCGACGCGGAACAGGCGCAGCGCCACGAACTCGACGGTTCGTCGATGCATCCGGAATTCACGATCGGCGGCCTCGGGCAATTGATCGACGCCAGCCTGAACTCTGACCGCACGGTGTCGTTCGGCTAGGGCCATGGCGAAAAGCAGAAAACTGCTGTTCATCTCGCGCAGCCCACCCTATGGCGCCTACCGCGCCCGCGCCCTGCTCGACATGGCATTGGCGGCTTCGGTCTACGAACAGGACATGAAACTGCTGTTCCTGGGTGACGGCGTCTATCAGTTGCTGCGCGACCAGGACGGCGGCCCGATCGGCGAAAAAACACTCGGCAACGCAATGGAAGCGCTCGAACTGTACGGCATCGACAAACCCCTGGTGGAAGCCGCGGCGCTAGAGGAACGAAGTCTACGGGCGCAGGATCTCGTAATACCCGCCGAAGCGCTCGATGCCCAGGCCATTCGTAACCTGATCGCACAATCCGACGTGGTATTCAACCTGTGAGTTGCCTGCACCTGCTCAACAAGAGCCCGTCCTCGGGCCTGTTCGACGAATTGCGCAAGGCGCTGTCCCCCGGCGACAGCCTGCTGCTACTCGAAGACGGCGTCTACTTCCTGAACCGGCCGGAAAATCTCGCGAACCTCCCCGCGGACCTCTCGCTCCATTTCCTGGCGGAAGACCTGCAAGCCCGCGGTCTGACCGCCGCCCTGCCCGAAAACGCCACCACCGTCGACTACGACGGCTTCGTGGCCCTGTGCGCAAGCCACGCCAAAACCGCGAGCTGGTTCTAGCCCCATGAGTGAAGGCATCACCGTCGACAACAAGTTCGTCGCCCTCGACAAGGAAGGCTACCTCCGCAACCTCGCCGACTGGAACGAATCAGTCGCCGAAGCCCTGGCGCAACAACAGCAAATCATCTTGCGTCCCGCTCACTGGGAGATTCTTGGTTTGTTGCGCGAATTTCACCAGCGGCACGAACTGTCACCAGCCACCCGCGCCCTGGTTAGTCTGGTAAAGAAGAAACTAGGCCCCGAAAAGGGCAGAAGCATCTACCTCATGCGCCTCTTCCGCGGCTCCTTCGCCAAAACCGCCAGCCGCATAGCCGGCCTCCCCAAACCCGACAACTGCCTCTAGTCAGCTCATCGAAGCCCCGAATCTCAACTTCGGAACCAGGCGAAACTGTCGCGGAGACTCACGACTTCGCCGACGATGATGATCGCGGGCGCCTTGATGTTCTGGCTGGTTGCGACATCAGGCAGATTCACAAGATTTCCCGCGGCGACCTGCTGCTCGGTCGTCGTACCCTGGGAGACCACCGCCGCCGGCGTATCCACGGCCATGCCATGTTGCCGTAATTGCTCACATACGATCGGCAGGCTTTTCAGGCCCATGTAGAACACCAGCGTATGCTGCGGGCGGATCAGCGCCGGCCAGTCGAGATCGAGGCTGCCGTCCTTGAGATGGCCCGTGACGAATTGCACCGAGTGGGCATGTTCCCGGTGCGTCAGCGGAATTCCCGCGTAGGCGGCGCAGCCCGAGGCGGCCGTGATGCCCGGCACGATCTGAAAATTGATACCGGCTTCCGCCAGAGTCGTCAGTTCCTCGCCGCCGCGGCCGAAGATGAATGGATCGCCGCCCTTGAGACGCAAAACCTTGCGCCCTTCCCTGGCATAGCGGATCAGCATGTCGTTGATCGTGTACTGATCTACGGAATGCATTTCCGGACCCTTGCCGACATGAATCAGTTCCGCGTCCGGACGTATGCGGGCGAGTATTTCCGCGCTCACCAGGCGGTCGTACAGCACGATGTCGGCGCGATACATCAGTCGCAACGCGCGCAAGGTGAGCAAATCCGGGTCTCCCGGCCCCGCGCCGACCAGCCAGACTTCTCCGGTGCGCTGCTGCGCGCCGCCGAGAATCCGCTCCATCGCCGCCCTCGCTTCGTTCTCCTTTCCCGCGTAAACGAGTTCGGGCACTTCGCTGCCAAGAACGTTTTCCCAGAAAGTCGTGCGGCCCGCGAAATCCGCGATCCGGCCTTTCACTTCCTCGCGCATCGAACCGAGCAGGAGGGCGAGGCGGTCGATGCGCGCCGGCAGCATAACCTCGTTCATTTCCTTCAGGCTGCGCGTCAATACGGGAGACGCGCCCGAGCTCGAAATGGCGACGACGACGGGAGAGCGATCGACGATCGCCGGCATATAGAACGTGCAAAGCGCGGGCTGATCGACCACATTGACCGGAATTCCCCGCGCCCTGGCCCATCGGCTCACATTCTCGTTGGCGCCGGGATCGTCGGTCGCGGCAATGGCGAGTTGCGCGCCCGCGAAGTCTTCTTCCCGGATTTCGCGCCGGTCGAGCCGGCCGCCGTGCTCTTGCAGCAAGTTCAGCATCGACTCGCCGGCTTCCGGCGCGACGACATGCAATTCCGCCTGGGCCCGCGCAAGCAGCCGCGCCTTGCGGAAGGCGACTTCTCCGCCACCGGCTACCAGGCATCTGACGTTGCGGACGTTCAGAAATACCGGCAGCGCTTCCATTACTCGAGCCTCTCGACGCCGTCCATGTATGGCCGCAACGCTTGTGGGACACCCACTCCTCCTTCCGCGTCCTGGCAGTTCTCCAGTATGGCCACCAGGGTGCGTCCGAGGGCGAGGCCGGAACCGTTGAGGGTATGCACGAATTCGGGTTTTCCGCTTGCCGGATTGCGCCATCTCGCCTGCATGCGGCGCGCCTGGAACTCGTCGAAATTGCTGCAGGACGAGATTTCGCGATAGCACTGCTGCGAAGGCAGCCAGACTTCGAGATCGTAGGTGAAATTGGCGCTGAAGCCGAGATCGCCGCCGCAAAGCGCGACCTTGCGATAAGGCAGTTCCAGCAGTTGCAGCACGCGTTCGGCGTGGCCGGTCAGCTCTTCCAGCGCCGCGGCCGAATCCTCGGGTCTGGTAACCTGCACGAGTTCGACCTTCTCGAACTGATGCTGGCGGATCATGCCCCGGGTATCGACTCCGTATCCTCCGGCCTCCTGGCGAAAGCAGGGAGTATGGCAGACCCAGCGCGCCGGCAATTCGCCGGCGTCGAGAATCCGCTCCCGGACCATGTTGGTCACCGGCACTTCGGCGGTGGGGATCAGGTAGAAGTCCTGTTTGCCCTGCAATCGGAACTGGTCTTCCGCAAACTTGGGCAGTTGGCCCGTGCCGACCAGGGAATCCGCATTGACGATGAAAGGCACGTTGATCTCGGTGTAGCCGTGTTTGCGGACATGCAGATCGAGCATGAATTGCCCCAGCGCCCGATGCAATCGCGCCACGGGGCCTTGCATGACGACGAAGCGCGCCCCGGTCATGCGGCTGGCGGCGGCGAAATCGAGCGTCTCGCCCGTACCGGCGGCCAGGCCGGCGCCGATCTCCACATGGTCCCTGACCGGAAAATCAAACTCGGGTGGGTGTCCCCAATCTGAAACCAGCCGATTGGCGGCTTCGCCGTCGCCTTCGGGAACCTCGTCCGCCGGCACATTGGGCACGCCCAGGAGGTAGTCGCGAAACTCGTCCTGCAAGACCTGCAATTTTTGCTGGCTTTCTTCCAGCCGCGTCTTGAGGTCCGACATCTCGCGGAGAATTTCCGTTACGTCCCTGCCCTCCTGTTTCGCCTTGCCGATCTCTTTCGAGCGGCTGTTGCGCTCGTTCTGCAAGGCCTCGGCGGCGAGCTGGATTTCCTTGCGGCGCGCGTCGAGGTCGCCGAGATACGCCACGTCGAGTGTGAACTTCTTCTTTGCCAGCTTGCCGGCCAGCGTCTCGGCTTCGGAACGGATCCTTCTGGGGTCGAGCATGTAATGGTCTCTCCTGGCGCGTTTCAGTCGGCGGCGCGGCTGTCGACGATTTCTATTCCCGGCGGCGGCGCGAAAACGAACAGGTCGTCTTCCATGGGGGCGTTTCGCTCGAGATTGGAAAACCGCCATACCGTCTGCTGGCCGTTGCGGTTGTCGAGCCGGATGATATCGAGTTCCTCTCCGACAAACTCGATCGCTATCAGCGCATAGGGGCTGTCCGGCGCCAGCGGCAGCAATTCGAAGCGATGCAAGTCGGGAGCCGTCACCAGCGTCACGCGATATTCGTCCGCGAGACCGCCGGTTTCGCCGTTGAGCAATTGCGCCGCCAGTTCGGCGCGGCTCCTGTCCCAATCCTCGATTACCACCTGTTCCAGGTCGGGCTGGTAGTTCCACAGGGTTTCGCCGTCGGTGACGATTAATTCGGGAAAGGGATCGAGCGTTTCCCAATAGAACCCGCCGGGCTTTCGCAGCCGCATCGCAATCGTGCTTTCCTCGAGCAGGCCGCCGCCGGATTCGAGAATCAACTGGCTTACGTCGGCGGCCAGCGTCGAGATGCCGCCGAGCAGCGCGTCGAGTTCGGCGACAGGGTCCTGCTGCGCGGCCGCCGGCGCGGAAGGCGCGAGCGAGGCCACGGCGGCAAGCGCGGCGAGCCGGGAAGAAATCGGAGTCATGTCAGGCCGTTCAGTCGCGGGGAGCGGGTTGGGCGAGCACGTCCCTGGCGCCATTGCTGTTCATGGCGGATACTACTCCCTGCTGTTCCATGGTTTCAATCATGCGCGCGGCGCGATTGTAGCCTATGCGCAACTTGCGCTGCACCGCGGATATCGACGCCTTGCGGGACTCGGTGACGAAATGCACCGCTTCGTCGTAGAGTTCGTCGACCTCTCCGCCTTCGTCCATGCCGCCGTCGTCGGGCTGGAAATCCCGGTCGTTGCGGTCCACGGTCACCGCGTCGACGTACTCCGGGGCGCCGCGCAACTTCCACTCCGCCACCACGCGATGCACCTCGTCGTCGCTGACGAAAGCGCCATGCACCCGGGTCGCCACGCCGCCTCCCGGCGGCAGAAAAAGCATGTCGCCGTTACCGAGCAGTTGTTCGGCGCCGCCTTCGCCGAGAATCGTGCGCGAATCGACCTTCGACTGCACCATGAAGGACAGGCGGGTGGGAATATTGGCCTTGATCAGACCGGTGAGCACGTCGACCGAGGGCCGCTGGGTCGCCAGGATCAGGTGAATGCCTGCCGCCCGGGCCTTTTGCGCGATGCGGGCGACGAGTTCCTCCACCTTCTTGCCGACCACCATCATCATGTCGGCGAGTTCGTCGACCACGACCACCACATTGGGCAAGGGCTCGAGTTCGGGCGCCTGCTGCTCCAGTTCCAGGCCCAGCGCGGGGTCCGGTTTCCAGTGAGGGTCCAGCATTGGCTCGCCGGCCTTGCGCGCTTCGGTGACCTTCCGGTTGTATCCGCTCAGGTTTCTCACGCCGAGCGTGGACAGCAGCGCATAGCGGCGGTCCATTTCCGCGACGCACCAGCGCAGGCCGTTGGCGGCGTCCTTCATGTCGGTGATCACCGGCGTGAGCAGGTGCGGAATGCCCTCGTAAACCGACAATTCGAGCATCTTCGGGTCGATCATGATCATCCGCACCTGTTCCGGCGTGGACTTGAACAGCAGGCTCAGAATCATCGCGTTGATGCCCACCGACTTGCCCGAGCCGGTGGTTCCCGCCACGAGCAAATGCGGCATCCTGCCGAGATCGACGATCACCGGCTTGCCGAGAATGTCGTGGCCCAGGGCCAGGCTCAGGTTGGAATCGGCGCGGCCGAATTCCCTGCTTTCCAGCACCTGGCCGAGACGGATCAGCTCGCGGCTGTCGTTGGGAATCTCGATGCCGATCACGTCGCGGCCCGGAATGTGTTCGACCACGCGCACCGACTTGACCGCCAGCGAGCGCGCCAGATCCTTGACCAGGCCGCTGATCCGGTTGCCCTTGACGCCCGCGGCGGGTTGCACTTCGAATCGCGTGATGACCGGTCCGGGCTTGATCGCCGTCACTTCCACCTCGATGCCGAAGTCGCGCAGTTTTTCCGTCAACAGGTGCGACATATCCTCAAGCGACTCCCTCGACTGGGCGCCGGCCTCCCCCGGCGAACCCGGATCGAGCAGGGAAGTGCCGGGCAGCCGCCCCCTGGGCCGTTTCGCCGCAAGCCCGGACCTGGTTCCGGCCTTGTCTTGCCGGCTCGGTGCGGCGGAATCGGCTACTGGCGGCAGTGTCGGAGTGATGCGTTTCTTCGACTTATTCAGAAAGGAAGGTGATTTTGTCTTTTCCGTGCGCCGGGAGACGGTCTTGCGCACGGGCGCGGCATTCTTCTTCGCTTTTCGCGCTGCTTTACGTTCATGCCACCAGGCCGGCAGACGCCCCATGACGGCGAAAATCCATTGGCCCAGGGAAGCGACGGCGCCCCCCCAGGAAATGCTGAAACACAAGGTCAGGCCGATGAGCAACAGCGCCAGAAACAGCAGGCTGCTGCCGAGCAGCGCCAGCGCCGGCACGCTCCAGTCGATGAGCAGATTGCCGGCGATGCCGCCGGGGCCATTGGGCAAGGCGGTGAAAGCTGCAAGATGCAGGTTGGCCAGCCCGCCGGCGGAGAGCAGGATCAGCAGCAAACCCGCGACGCGAAAAAGGAACAGTCCGCGAAAAGCCTGCCTGCCGGTGATCGCCGCGAAACAGAGATAGATCAGCCAGGCGGGGATCACATAGGCCAGATAGCCAAGCAGCAGAAACAGCACGTCCGCCAGCCAGGCGCCATAGAATCCGGCGGCGTTGGCAATGTCGCCGCCAGTGCCGGAACTGCTGAAACCCGGGTCATCGGACGAATAGCTGATCAGGGCCACGAGCAGGAATACCGCAACCAGAAAGTTCACGACCAGCAAACCTTCCTTCAACATCCGCGGAATCACAATGTTCCGATCAATCTCTCCGCTCATCCGTTCCTCAAAAAATACATGGGACACCCATCGAAACATACATGGGACACCCATCGAAAAATCATGGGACACCCATAGTTGCGAGGATGGGTGTCCCATCCTCAAATTCGGGAATATCAATTATTTATCGTCATTTTGCCGCCGCATGTGAGAAATGCGGTGGAAAAATAAGCATAATATCGCCCGGCGTTCGGAGGCAGCGGGAAAGGAAAAATTGCATGTCGGAGCTTCAGCATCATCGACTGATCGTCATGGGTTCGGGCCCGGCGGGCTATACCGCCGCCCTGTACGCGGCCCGGGCCAATCTCGACCCGGTGGTAATCACCGGAATGGAACAGGGCGGGCAATTGACCACGACCACCGACGTGGACAACTGGCCCGGCGACGTGGAGGGCCTGCAAGGCCCTGATCTGATGAACCGCATGCAACGGCATGTGGAACGATTCGGCGCCAGCGTGATCTTCGATCACATCAATGCGGTCGAACTTGAGCAGCGGCCTTTCCGATTGCAAGGCGAGACCGGCAGTTACAGTTGCGACGCCCTGATCATCGCCACCGGCGCCTCGGCGCGCTATCTCGGCCTGCCCTCGGAAAGCGAATATCTCGGCAAGGGCGTCAGCGCCTGCGCGACCTGCGACGGTTTTTTCTATCGCGGCAAGCCCGTGGCGGTGATCGGCGGCGGCAATACCGCCGTGGAAGAGGCCCTGTATCTCGCCAATATCTGCTCCCATGTCACCGTGGTGCACCGCCGCGACGCCCTGCGCGCCGAGAAGATCCTGCAAGACCGGCTCTTCGGCCTCGTCGAGGAAGGCAAGGTCACAATGGCCTGGGATCATGTGCTCGAAGAGGTGCTCGGCGATGACTCGGGCGTGACGGGGGTCAGGATCAGCAACGTGAAGTCCGGCAACGAGCGGCGAATCGAAGTCGACGGCGTATTCATCGCCATCGGTCACGATCCCAATTCCGGCCTCTTCAAGGGCCAGCTCGAAATGAAAAACGGTTATGTGAAGATCAATTCGGGAATCGACGGCAACGCCACGGAAACCTCGGTGCCCGGCGTCTTCGCGGCCGGCGATATCGCCGACCAGGTTTACCGGCAGGCCGTGACCAGCGCCGGCTTCGGCTGCATGGCGGCGCTGGACGCAGAAAAGTTCCTTTCGAGCTGAGTTTTTCCCCGCATGCCCCTGTACCGGCTGCATCACGCGGACCTGTCTTTTCCTCCGGCCGAACAGGCCCTGACCCGCCCGAACGGCTTGCTCGCGACAGGCGGCGATCTTCGCCCCGAAAGGCTGCTCAACGCCTATCGCGGCGGCATATTTCCCTGGTTCGACGCGGACCGGCCGATTCTCTGGTGGTCGCCGGACCCGCGCCTGGTACTGCGGCTCGAGGACTTCAGAATCTCCCGCAAGATGAAAAGCCTCGCCCGCCGCCGCCCCTACGAAATCACCATGGACCGGGCATTCGCCGAAGTCGTCCGAAACTGCGGCGCGGTCAGGACGGTGGGCACCTGGATCACGCCCGCGATGGAGACGGCATATTGCCGGCTGCACGAATTGGGCCACGCGCACTCGGTCGAAGTCTGGGACGAATCCAGGCTCATCGGCGGACTGTACGGAGTCGCCCTCGGCAGGATGTTCTACGGAGAATCGATGTTCAGCCTGGAGGACAACGCCTCAAAACTCGCTCTCGAACGGCTGGTGCGGCAATTGCTCGCATGGGAATTCCGCCTGATCGATTGTCAGATCAGCAGCGATCATTTAATGTCTCTCGGGGCGGTGGAGATTCCGCGCAGGGAATTTCTCAGGCAGTCGTCCCGGCTGATACGCGAGCCGCCGCCGGAGAAATGGGAGTTCGATCCGCCCGGTCCAGCACGGGATTGAGCATGCGCCAGACCACTTCACGCAGATTGCGGCTGTTCCGCACCGGCCCCCACCCTTGCAGCTACAAGGACGAGCAACTCGCCAGCACGGTGTTTATCGACCCCTCCCTTTCAATGGACCGGAATCTGTACAGCCGGCTGACCGAAAACGGCTTTCGCCGCAGCGGCGCCCATTTCTATCGTCCCGACTGCGAAAATTGCCGCGCCTGCATCCCGCTGCGCATTCCCGTTGCGGACTTCGAATGGCGCCGGCGCCACAAACGAATCTGGAAAGCCAACAGCGATCTGGCCGCGGTCGAAGACGACATGATTGACGATGACGAAAGCTTCGCCCTGTATCGCAAGTACATCGAAGCCCGGCATGGCGACGGCGACATGTATCCGGCCACGCGCGAGCAATATCACGCCTTTATCCGCACCGCGACCCCGGACTCCCTGTTCGTGAAGTTCCTGCTCGACGGCGAACTTGCGGCCGTCTGCGCCGCCGACCTGCTCGACCACGGCTTGTCCGCGGTCTACACCTGGTTCGATCCCGATCTGCCGCACAGATCCCTCGGCACGTATTCGATCCTCTGGCAGATTCGCAGAACGCTTGCGGCGGGCCTGCCCTGGCTTTTCCTCGGCTACTGGATCAGGGACTGCCCCAAGATGGACTACAAGAAGGATTTCCGGCCCGTCGAATTGCTGCTCGACCGCAATTGGGTCCGGCTGAACTAAGGCCGCCCCCGGGCGCCGAATATCGGCGCAATCCTTTGCGAATCCCGCGGAAATACGTCACAATGCGCCGCATTCCGGCAGCCGAGGAGCAGTGTATGGCAAAAGAAGACCAGATCGAAATCGAGGGAGAAGTAATCGACACCCTTCCCAACACCATGTTCAGGGTCAAGTTGGAGAACGGGCACATAATAACCGCCCACATCTCGGGCAAAATGCGCAAGAACTACATCAGAATCCTTACCGGAGACCAGGTGAAAGTGGAGTTGACTCCCTACGACCTGTCAAAGGGACGAATTACTTACCGGGCCCGGTAAGCCAGAAAAACCGAACCAGCGTCAGCTCGGCTCCTTCTCTTCCTGCTTGCTGCGGCTCCTGATATCGAGCTTGATGTCGTCGTCCTCGCCATCTCCGGCGCTGACATGGACATCGCCGCCGCCATCGGACAATTCACCGAAAAGAATATCCTCGGCGAGTTCCTTCTTCAGTTTCTCCTGGATGAGCCTGGCCATGGGCCGCGCGCCCATGGTTTCGCTGTAGCCGTTGCGGATGAACCAGTCGACGGCCGACTCGTCCACGTGCAATTGCACCTTCTTCGGGTCGAGCTGGACCTGCAACTCGACGAGGAACTTGTCGACCACGGTGCGGATCGTCTCCGGCGACAGGGGCCCGAACTGGATTACCGCGTCGAGGCGATTGCGGAACTCCGGCGAAAAGGCCTTCTTGATCGCTTCCATGCCATCGGTGGAATGATCCTGCGATGTAAAGCCGATCGAGGCCCGCGCCATTTCCCGCGCGCCGGCGTTGGTGGTCATGATCAGGACGACGTTGCGGAAATCGGCGTGTCGCCCGTTGTTGTCGGTGAGCGTGCCATGGTCCATCACCTGCAACAGCAGGTTGAACACGTCCGGATGCGCCTTCTCGATCTCGTCGAGCAACAGCACGCAATGGGGATTCTTGGTTACCGCCTCGGTGAGCAGGCCGCCCTGATCGAAGCCGACATAGCCCGGCGGCGCGCCGATCAGTCTTGAGACCGTATGCCGCTCCATGTACTCGGACATGTCGAAGCGCAGCAGTTCGATGCCCATGATGTTCGCCAGTTGCCGGCTGAGTTCGGTCTTGCCCACTCCGGTCGGGCCCGCGAACATGAAACAGCCGATGGGCTTTTCGCCTTCGTTGAGCCCGGCGCGCGACAGCTTGATCGCGGTCGCCAGGGTATCGATCGCCGGATCCTGGCCGAAAACGACCATCTTCAGATTGGACTCCAGGTTCTTCAGCGCCTCGATATCCGAACTCGATACGGTTTTCGGCGGAATGCGGGCGATCGCGGCCACCATTCTTTCCATGTCAGCCACCTGCAGCACTTTCTTGCGCCGCGATTGGGGCTGCAGCCGCTGGAAGGCGCCGGCCTCGTCGATCAGGTCGATGGCCTTGTCGGGCATGTAGCGATCGGTGATATAGCGCGCAGCCAGCTCGGACGCGGCTTTCAGCGCCTTGTCGGTATATCGCAGGGCATGATGTTCCTCGAAGCGGCTCTTGAGCCCCTTGAGGATGCGGTACGTGGTTTCCACATCGGGCTCTTCCACGTCGATTTTCTGGAAACGGCGCGACAGCGCCCGGTCCTTGTCGAAAATTCCGCGATATTCCTGGTAGGTGGTCGAGCCGATGCAACGCAGGTTGGGCGAAGTCAGCACCGGCTTGAGCAGGTTCGAAGCGTCCATGACGCCGCCCGAGGCCGCGCCGGCGCCGATGATGGTATGCACCTCGTCGATGAACAATACCGCCTTCGGTTGCTTGGCAAGTTCGCCGAGCAAGGCCTTGAATCGCTTCTCGAAATCGCCGCGGTACTTGGTGCCGGCGAGCAGTGCGCCGAGATCGAGCGCATAGATTACGCAGTCCTTCATTACTTCGGGCACGTCGTCTTCCACGATCAGGCGGGCGATGCCTTCGGCCACGGCGGTCTTGCCCACGCCCGACTCGCCAACCAATAACGGATTGTTCTTGCGGCGCCGCGACAGTACCTGGATCACCCGGGTCACTTCGCTGGAACGTCCGATCAGCGGATCGATGCGGTTGAGTTCGGCCTGGCGGTTGAGATTGGTGGTGAAACTCTCCAGCGGCGACGCCTTGCGCTCCTCGCCGCCTTCGGTACCTTGCTGCTCGCGCAGCGGGTCCTCGCCGGCGCCTTCGCCGGCCACTTTCGATATGCCGTGGGAAATGTAATTGATGACGTCGATGCGGGCGATATCCTGCTGCCTGAGCACGTACGCCGCATGACTGTCCTTCTCCGCGAAAATCGCCACGAGCACGTTGGCGCCGGTGACTTCACGCTGGCCGGACGATTGCACGTGAAAAACGGCGCGCTGGATCACGCGCTGGAAACCGAGGGTCGGCTGGGTCTTGCGCGCCGTCTCGGCCTCCGGAATCAGGGGCGTCATGGAGTCCACGTATTCCGCGAGTTCTCCGCGCAGCCGTGCCAGATCGCAATCGCAGGCGCGCAGCACGTTACAGGCCACCTCGTCGTCGAGCAGCGCGAGCAACAGATGCTCGATCGTCATGAACTCGTGGCGCTTCTCGTTCGCGCCACTGAAGGCCTCGTTCAGGTTGGTTTCCAGTTCCTTGCTCAACATGGCCTATCGATCCGCTTCGACTGAACACAACAACGGGTGCTGACTTTCACGCGAGTACTTGTTCACCCGGGCGGCCTTGGTCTCCGCGATGTCCTTGCTGTATACCCCGCATACGCCCTTGCCTTCGGTATGGACCTTCAACATGATTTGCGTGGCCTTCTCGATGTCGAGATGAAAGAAAGTGCACAACACATCGACGACGAAATCCATCGGCGTGTAATCGTCGTTGATCAGGATGACCTTGTAGAGCGGCGGCTGCGACAGTTTCGGCTTGCCGGTCTTGACCTGCTCCTGCAATACGCCGCCGGTATCGTCATCCACATTGCGCGGTAAGCTGCTCATCCGTATGGGTCCCGGAATCTCGATTTCAAGTGCGCCCGCCCTATCAATAACCCAAATTTAAATTTTTTCAAACTTTGACATTCAAAGGTCGATAGTGTATAGCAAATCGAAAAAACCAGCGCCCTCCTGACAAACTTGACGGTAATCAATACCTTGGAGCTTACGATGAGCACCGGCCAGGTCAAATGGTTCAATAACGCCAAGGGATTCGGCTTCATTTTACCGGACGATGGCGGGGACGATCTGTTCGCGCACTACTCCGCCATCGGCATGGACGGTTACAAGACCCTGAAAGCCGGTCAACTCGTATCGTTCGACGCCGTGGAAGGGCCCAAGGGGCTGCACGCGGCGAACATCAGGCCATTGTCCGATACGGAACCGAATTCCGCGGAATCCGATCCGGAACCGAATTCGTCGGAGCCCGCGGCGGAAACCGGCGACGGCGGCTGAGCCGCCGCCCTCTCCTGTCGTGCCGGCGCTCAGCCGTCGGCTTGCCAGCGGACGAGCGCTTCCCGGTCGCTCTCGCGGATGTTCACCCATTCGCTGCCGCCCCGGGTGACCTGTTTCTTCCAGAACGGCGCCTCGCTTTTCAGATAGTCCATGATGAAATTTGCCGCCTCGAAGGTCTCGCCGCGATGGCGGCCGGCGACGCCGGCAAAGACGATCTGCTCGCCGGGGCGCAACACGCCCACTCGATGAACGACCCTGACCGCGAGCAGGTCCCAGCGTCGCTCCGCCTGCCCGACGATTTCGAGGATGCTCTTTTCGGTCATGCCCGGATAATGTTCCAGGCGCAGTTCCCGGACTTCGTCCGCGCCGCCGGCGTCGTAGAATTCCCGCACGAGGCCGCAGAAAGTCACCACCGCGCCGGCGCCGGGGGCATCGGCGCATAGTTGCCGGTATTCGGCGCCGAGATCGAAATCTTCGGTCTGTACGCTGATTCGCGCCATTTCAGCCACCGCTCATGGGCGGGAAGAAAGCGATCTCGTCGCCGTCCGCGACCGCCGCCTCGTCGCCGGCGACAGCCTGGTTCACCGCGACGAGCACCTGTTCCTGTTCGCCGAGCATGCGTTCGAAACCTTCGTCTACCGTACGCAGATGGCGGACCAGATCGGCTACCGTGGCAACGTCACTGGGTATTTCAATCTGTTCCCGGTCCCGGCCGACGGCTTCCCGCACGCTGGCGAAATAGTGAATCCGCAACATCAGCCGCCCCGCTCCGAGCGCTGGTAGCGGCCGCTGCGGCCGCCGGATTTTTCCAGCAGGCACAATCCTTCGACGCTCATGCCGCGGTCGACCGCCTTGCACATGTCGTAAATCGTCAGCGCGCTGACCGCGGCGGCGGTCAGGGCTTCCATCTCGACCCCCGTGGGCCCGTTCACCTTGCAGGTCGCCGTGATTTCGACGCAATTCGTTTCCCGGTTCAATTCGAGGCGGACATCGACTGAACTGAGCATCAGCGGATGGCACATGGGAATGAGCGCCGCGCAATTCTTGGCAGCCTGGATTCCGGCGATCCGCGCCACGGTCAGTACGTCGCCTTTCTTGTGCCCCCCCGCGGCGATCAACTCCAGCGTTTCCGCTTTCATGCGTACGCGGGCGCCGGCGGCCGCCACGCGCCGGCTGTCGGGCTTGTCGCCGACATCGACCATTCTCGCATTGCCGGATTCGTCCAGATGCGTCAGTCCGCTCATATTCCGCACTCCATGGTCCAGGCGTCATTATCCACGTTTTTTCGCCATTACGGGACACCCATACTTTTATGGGACACCCATCGCAAACCAGTGGGGGTGGCTTCCTGTTAAAATGCGCGCTGCATGAAAACGGCGGATTCACAAGGCCCGCGAGTGATCGTGGGGATGTCCGGCGGCGTCGACTCTTCGGTCGCCGCCAGTCTGCTGCTGCGCCAGGGATACCAGGTCGAAGGCCTGTTCATGAAGAACTGGGAAGAGGACGACGGTACCGAATATTGCACCGCCGAGGCCGATCTGGCCGACGCCAGGGCGGTCTGTGAAGTGCTCGGCATCGAGTTGCACGAGGCCAATTTCGCGGCCGAATACTGGGACGATGTGTTCCGGCATTTCCTCGAGGAATACCGGCAGGGCCGCACGCCGAACCCCGATGTCGTCTGCAATCGCGAAATCAAGTTCAAGGCCTTCCTCGAATACGCCCTCGAACTCGGCGCGGACCTGATCGCGACCGGCCACTACGCACGCCGCCTGGAAAGGGACACCCATGTCTGGTTGTGCAAGGGCGCCGACGCCAACAAGGATCAAAGTTATTTTCTTTGCGAAGTCAGCGAGGCCTGCATCCGCCGCTGCCTGTTTCCCCTCGGCGAGATAACCAAGCCCGAAGTGCGGAAACTGGCGCAAGAGTTGAAACTGCCGACACACGACAAGAAGGACAGCACCGGAATCTGTTTCATCGGCGAACGCAAGTTCAGTGACTTCCTGCAACGCTATCTGCCGGCCCAGCCCGGACCGATCAAGACGCCCGCGGGAGACGAGATCGGACGGCACCAGGGGCTGATGTATTACACTGTCGGCCAGCGCCAGGGGCTTGGAATCGGCGGTTTGCGCGATTATCCGGAAGCGCCCTGGTATGTGGCGCGCAAGGATCTTGCGAGCAACGCGCTGTACGTCGTGCAAGGCGAGGACCACGCGGAATTGCAAAGCAATGGCCTGATCGCGGACATGCCGGCCTGGATCAATGGCGAGACTCCGCCGCTGCCGCTGCGCTGCTGCGCCAAGACGCGCTACCGGCAGCCGGATTTCGACTGCGAGATCGACAGCGCCGGCGAGCAGGGGTTGCGGGTCGAGTTCGACCGCCCGCAGACAGCGGTCACGCCGGGCCAATATGTGGTCTTCTACCAGGACGATCGCTGTCTTGGCGGCGCGCCGATCGAACGCTGTCTGCATTGAGGCGCGGTTTTGAAACCGTGACAGGCATCTCGCGGGCCAGCCTGTCCGCCGGAGAACCAGAATGAACCAGGACCAGGAACACGAATTGCTTTCGCTTTCTCCGCTCGACGGACGCTATCGCGAAAAATGTGCCGAACTGGCGCCCATATTCAGCGAATACGGCCTCATGCGTTATCGGGTGCGGGTCGAAATCGAATGGCTGCTGAAGCTGGCCGCCGAGCCCGGCGTCGCCGAATGTCCGCCATTGGGCGATGACGCCAGGGATTTTCTCCGGAATCTTGCCGCCGGCTTTTCAACCGCCGACGCCGCGCGCGTCAAGGAACTCGAGGCGACCACTCGCCACGACGTCAAGGCCGTCGAATATTTTCTCAAGGAGAAACTTTCGGAAAAGCCCGAACTTACGCCGCATCTCGAGTTCGTGCATTTCGCCTGCACCACCTGGGACATCAACAATCTTGCCTATGCGCTGATGTTGCGCGATGGCCGCGGAGTGCTGGGTTCGGCGCTTGCGCAACTGGCCGAGGCCTTGGCCGCCATGAGCGAGGAGTTTGCCGCGCAACCGATGCTTTCGCGCACGCATGGTCAACCGGCTTCTCCCACCACCATGGGCAAGGAACTCGCGAATTTTGTCTGGCGTTTGCAGCGTGAGTCGGGAATATTTCAGGAGATCGAACTGCTTGGCAAAATAAACGGCGCGGTGGGGAATTACAACGCCCATGTCGCGGCCTATCCAGCGGTCGATTGGCCCAAACTGGCTCAAGATTTCGTCGAGAGCTTCGGCCTGGGCTGGAATCCCTATACCACGCAGATTGAGCCTTACGACTCGTTCTCCGAATATTGCGCCGCGCTCGGCCGCCTGAACACGATTATTCTCGATCTCGACCGCGACCTCTGGACGTACATCTCGCTGGGCTACTTCCGGCAGCGCGCGGTTGCCGGCGAAGTGGGCTCTTCGACGATGCCGCACAAGGTCAATCCCATCGATTTCGAGAATTCCGAGGGCAATGCGGGAGTGGCCAACTCCCTGTTGCATCATCTGGCGGTGAAACTGCCGATCTCGCGCCTGCAACGGGACTTGAGCGATTCGACGGTACTTCGCAATTTCGGTATCGCCCTGGGCTACAGTCTGCTCGCCTTTCGTTCGACACTGGCGGGGCTCGGCAAGCTGGAACTCGACGCGGCGGCAATCGATGCCGACATCGATAATTGCTGGGAAATTCTCGCCGAGGCGATTCAGACGGTTATGCGCCGTCATGGTGTGCCGGAGCCGTACGAGAAATTGAAAGAGCTTACCCGGGGGCGCAAGGTGGACGAGGCGGCCATTCGTGCTTTTGTTGAAAAGCTCGATATTCCCGATAAGTCCAGGGAATCGCTGTTGCAACAAACCCCTCGAACCTACCTGGGCAAGGCCGTCGACTTAGCGGCTTCTATTCGGGAATGACGCGTTCACTGGCCAGGCGGAACTGGTCTCGCAGTTCTTCGAAGGTGCTTACCGAGGGGTATTGCGGGAAGGCTTCTATTACGCTGGCGGGGGCTCGGAAGAGGATGCCGGAGTCGGCTTCTTCGAGCATGGTGGTGTCGTTGTAGGAGTCGCCGGCGGCGATTACGCGGAATTTCAGCGTGTGCAGGGCTTTTACGCTTTGGCGCTTGGGGTCTTTCTGGCGCAGTTTGTAGCCGGTGATGCGGCCGTTGACGATTTCGAGGCGGTGGCAGAAAAGCGCCGGGAAATCGAGTTGGCGCATCAGGGGGTGGGAGAATTCGTAGAAGGTGTCGGAGAGAATGATTACCTGGAAGCGCGCTCTGAGCCAATCGAGAAAGTCTTTCGCGCCTTCGAGGGGCGCCATGCCGGCGATGACCTGCTGGATTTCGTCCACGCCCAATCGGTGTTTCTCAAGCAGTCCGAGCCGCTGGCGCATGAGTTCGTCGTAGTCGGGTATGTCCCGGGTGGTTGCGCGTAGCGCGTCGATGCCGGTGTGTTCGGCGACGCCTATCCAGATTTCGGGTACGAGCACTCCTTCGAGATCGAGACAGGCTATTTCCACGGTTCCAACTCCCCCTTGCGAATGGGCGCAAATCTAGCAGATACCGGCCCCGGCTTTCAAAAGCCCGCGGGCGGGACTTTACGCTGGGGGGAAAATTATCGAGAATCGCCGCTCCATGGGTGTCCCTTCTTGGCATGATGACTCCTGATGTCGATCTCAAGCAACTGAACGCGCGTTTCGCGGATGCTTCGCCGCGGGAAATCCTCGCTTGCGCTTTTGAGTCCTGGCCGAACTGCGCGCTGTCCTTCAGCGGCGCGGAAGATGTGTTGCTGTTGCATCTTGCGAGCAAGTTGCGGCCGGACGTTCGGGTCTTCACGCTCGATACCGGCCGGCTGCATGAACAGACCCATGAGTTCATTGAGCGCGTACGCGAAACCTATGGGGTGCGGATCGACATGCTTTATCCGGACGCCAAACGCTTGCAGCGCCTGGTCAGCGAGAAGGGCCTGTTCAGCTTCTATCGCGACGGCCACGACGAATGTTGCGGCATTCGCAAGATCGAACCCATGCGGCGCCATCTGGCAGGCTTCGATGCGTGGATCAGCGGAATACGCCGGGATCAGTCCCCCACCCGCCGGGAAATCGACGTGTTCGAGGTCGACGGGCAGTTCTCCGGGATGGGTGTCCCATTGATCAAGATCAATCCGCTTGCAAACCGGACTTCAGGCGAGGTATGGAATCAGATCAGGATGCTCGAGATTCCCTATAATCCCCTGCACGATCAGGGCTTCGCCAGTATCGGCTGCGAACCTTGCACCCGGCCCACGGGGCCCGGCCAGCACGAACGCGAGGGTCGCTGGTGGTGGGAGGAAGCCACCCTCAAGGAATGCGGATTGCACAAGAAGTAACATGGACTTTCTGATTCAGGTTCTGGCGGGAGCCGTGGTCGGCTTCGCCATCGGGGTGACCGGCGTGGGGGGCGGTTCGCTGATGACGCCGTTTCTGCTCATCATCGGATATCCGGCGCCTGTCGCCATCGGCACCGATCTGTTCTACGCGGGGATTACCAAGCTGGGCGGTGCCTTCTCGCACCACCGGCGCCATCATGTCGCCTGGCCGATCGTCGCCTATCTCGCCGCCGGCAGCATCCCGGCCGCCATTGCCGTGCACGTGCTGCTGCTCGACGAGCAGTTCCAGAACTCGGCCCTGTTCGAGGAAGTGCTGACCCGCAGCCTGGGCGCGATGCTTATCGTCACCAGCCTGATTCTCATTCTGCAGAACCGGCTGCCGAGAGTTCCGCGGGCGCACAAGCGCGAATCGTTTTTTCTCACCTTGCTGACCGGCGCGTTTCTCGGCGTCTGCGTGACGCTTTCCTCGGTCGGCGCCGGAGCTTTCGGCGCCGCGGTCCTGCTCATGCTGCATTCGCGGCTGTCGGCGGTGCGGATTGTCGGCACCGACATCGCCCATGCGGTTCCACTCACGCTGATTGCGGGCCTGGGCTATCTGGGCGCCGGTTTCGTCGACCCGATCCTGCTGCTGAGTCTCCTCATCGGCTCGCTGCCGGCCATCCAGCTTGGCTCGCGCGTCGGTCATCTGCTGCCCGAACGGATCCTGCGCGTGGCGCTGATCCTGATATTGGGCGTCCTCGGAATCTATTACAGCGTTCTGGTCCGGGCGTAGTCAGCGATTCAGCACGCCATGGGGCACATGGCCCGTGGCGACGAGATCGCTTGCCGAATCGCAATATTCGCGATGGTCGTCGAAATAGATGTCGGCCTCGAAGGCCTGCAGGAAGGATTCCTTGGGCAATCCGCCGAGGAAAAGCGACTCGTCGATGCGGATGTTCCAGGCGCGCAAGGTGCGCACCACGCGTTCGTGGGCCGGCGCCGAGCGGGCGGTGATCAGGCAGGTGCTGATCGGCGCCTCGCCGTCGGGAAAGGCCGTCTGGATCTGCTGCAAGGCGGCCAGGAACGGCTTGAAGGGGCCGCCTTCGAGCGGTTCCCTGGCGGCCCGGCTCTCATTGCGGGTGAAACTTTCCAGCCCTTCTTCCTGGTAGATCTTTTCCGATTCGTCGGAAAACAGTACGGCGTCGCCGTCGAAGGCGATTTTCAGATGATCGTCCGACTTCCGGCTATGCCTCGACGGCACGATCGTCGCCGCCGCAACGCCGAGTTCGAGCGCCTGGCGCACGTCGGCGCCGTCGAGAGAGAGAAACAACTGGCTGCCGAAGGCCGGAATGTAGCGATAAGGGCTGTTGCCGCTGCAGAATGCGGCACGGGTAATCGACAACTTGTAATGCTGGATCGAATGGAAGATTCGCAATCCGGTGTCGGCGCTGTTGCGCGACAGCAGGATGACTTCGACCGCGGGATGGTCGAGAACCCCGTTGAGTTTCAATAACTTGTTGACGAGATTGAAGGCGACGCCCGGCTTGAGCGGCTCGTTTTCCTCGGCGATCTGGTGCTCCCGGTAAGCCGCCAGCCCTTCTTCCTCGTAAATGCGATGGCTGTCCGCGAGGTCGAACAGGGCGCGCGATGAAATCGCGACTACCAGCCGGTCCCTTTTTTTCACTGTCTTACTTGACACGAACTGCGATTCTCTCTGACATTCTGTCCCGGTGAGGATGGGTGTCCCATCATTATGGGGCACAGGATACCGAATTTATGAGTTTTTTGGCGGCAAGCGGCAAATTGCCGACGGGATTGATTCTCTCCGGCGGCGGCGCCCGCGCGGCTTACCAGGTCGGCGTATTGCGGGCGCTGGCCAGACTGCTCCCCGAACGCGCGCCAAACCCCTTCGATATTATCTGCGGCACCTCTTCCGGCGCCTTGAACGCCGCCGTGCTCGCCACGGAGGCCGATCGCCTGCAAAACGGCGTCAACTCGCTCTCGGAGATCTGGGGCAATATCAGCAGCGACACGGTTTACGAGCCGATGACGGGCAACCTGTTCGTCAGCGTGTCCAATCTGATGCTCTCGATCGTCGCCGGCGGCGCCGCTCCACGGGCTTCGGCCTTCCTCGACAACAAGCCGCTGCGCAAACTGCTGAAGCGCAAACTCGAACTCGACAAGATCCAGCGCAACATCGACCGCGGCCTGCTCGACGCCCTCGGCATCACCACATCCGCCTATGGCACCGGCGCCTCGGTTTCCTTCTATCAGGCCGTCAAGGGAATCGAGGACTGGACCGGGCCGCATCGCATCGGCCGGCGCTGCAAGCTCGGCATCAAGCACCTGATGGCTTCCTGCGCGATCCCCCTGCTGTTCCCGGCGGTTCCGATCGCGGGTCAATACTATTGCGACGGCGCCGTGCGGCAGGTGTCGCCCGCCAGCCCGGCCCTGCGGCTCGGTGCGCGGCGGCTGTTCGTAGTCGGCGTCAGCGGCAACCGCAGCAAGGCCGGCAGCGACGAAAGCCTGACCGAGGAGCCGTCGAGCTACCAGGTGCTCGGCCACATCATGAACGGCGCCTTCGTCGACACGCTGGAAAACGATCTGGACGTGCTCAGGCGCATGAACCGCATCGCGGGCCGCCGGGGCAATCCGGGCCGAACTTCCGGAGACAGCAGGGCGCCGGTGGAATTTCTGGAAATCTCTCCCAGCGAACGCGTCAACCAACTGGCCGTCGACTATTACGACGAATTGCCCAAGGGCATGGCGCGTTACATCAAGCAGGACAGTTCGAGCACCATGCTCAGCCTGATCCTGTTCGAGCATGGCTATTGCAACCGGCTCGCCGACCTCGGCTTCCACGACGCCATGGCCAAGGAAGACGAAATCCGCGAGTTTTTCGCTGACTAGGCTTGCGGACGCATGCAGATGCCGGTTCCGGCGAGGCCGCAATAGCCGAAGGGATTCTTCGCCAGATATTGCTGGTGGTAGTCCTCGGCGTACCAGAACTGTTCCAGCGCCTTGATTTCCGTGGTGATTTTCGGAAAGTTCCGTTGCCTGAGCAAATCCTGGCAGCTTTCCAGGCTGGCCCTGGCGGCCTTGTCCTGCTCGGGGGACACGGTATAGATCGCCGAACGGTACTGGGTGCCGCGGTCGTTGCCCTGACGCATGCCCTGGGTCGGATCGTGGTTTTCCCAGAATTCGGCGAGCAGTCGTTCGTAGCCGATCTGCCGCGGGTCGAACCAGACCAGCACGACTTCGGCGTGGCCGGTCATGCCGCCGCAGACGTCTTCATACGTCGGATTTGCGCTTGTGCCGCCGGCGTAGCCGACGGCGGTGCTATGGACGCCGGGCAATTGCCAGAACAGGCGTTCCGCGCCCCAGAAGCAGCCGAGGCCGAACACGGCTTTTTCGAGCCCCTCGGACATCGGCTCGCAGATACGGTTGCCGTTGACGAAATGGCAGGGGTCGAACTGGTTCATAATTGAATCAAATTGTGCGATAGCGCATGATAGCGCACTCGTTGCACTGTCTCATATGGACACCCATGAGTTCCGCCCTGCTTGAAAACTACGGCGAACGCGACCTGGCCCTGTCGCATGGCGCAGGTTCTTATGTCTGGTGCGAAGGCGGCAGGAAGTATCTCGATTTCGCGCAGGGAATCGCCGTTAACAGCCTCGGCCACTGCCACCCGCGTCTGGTGGAGGCGCTCGAGGCCCAGGCCGGGACGCTCTGGCACACTTCCAACCTGTTCCGCATCCCCGCCTCCGAGCGGCTCGCGGAAAAACTGACCGGGCTGTGTTTCGCCGACCGGGCCTTTTTCTGCAATTCCGGCGCCGAAGCCGTCGAATGCGGCTTCAAAATGATGCGCCGTTACCACCACACAAAAAGGGACACCCATCGAAAAAGCGCTAAATGGGACACCCATCGAAAGCGCATTGTCGGACTCAGCGATTCCTTCCACGGCCGCACCTTGGCGACGATCGCCGCGGCAGCGAACACCACGCATTGCGAAGGCTTTCTTGCCGGAGACGCGGGTTTCGACCAGGCAGAGTTCGGCAACATCGACGCCCTGGCCGCGGCTATCGGCGAGGAAACCGCCGGCGTGATCATCGAACCGGTGCAAGGCGAAGGTGGAATACGCCCCACCGACCCAGATTATCTGAAGCAAGTCAGGCAGTTATGCGATGAAAATGACATCTTGTTGATGTTCGATGAAGTGCAATGCGGCGTCGGCCGCACCGGAACTTTCTACGCCCACCAGCGACTTGGCGCGGAGCCCGACATCCTCGCGTCCGCCAAGGGTCTCGGCGGCGGCTTCCCGGTCGGCGCCTGCCTGGCCCGCGAAGCGGTCGCGGCCCCCATGAGCGCGGGCAGCCATGGCAGCACCTTTGGCGGCAATCCGCTGGCGATGTCGGTCGCCAACGCCGTGGTCGACGAAATCAGCACTCCGGAGTTTCTCGAACAGGTGCGCGCCAACGGCGCCCATCTCATGCAATCTCTGCGCGACTTGCAGGCCGCCAATCCCGGCATTATCGCCAGGATTTCCGGTCTGGGATTGATGATAGGCGTTTTCCTGAACGTCGACGCGGGCCGCTTTATCGCGCAATTGCGCGAGGAAGGAATGCTCGTGGTCAAGGGCGGCAACAACAGCATTCGCCTGCTGCCGGCCCTGAACGTAAACCGGGACGAAATCGACCAGGCCCTGGCGCATTTCGCCCGCGCCCTGAAAAAGATGGAGAGCAAATAATGAATTCCACACGGATTCTTGCGCGCGGCGCCCGCCTGTTGGCCGTTTCCGCTTTTCTTGCACTGGTTTCCGGCCAGGCGGCGCCCCAGGCGGTCAACGAGGACAATGAAATGCCGATCGTTCCCTTTCGAGTGGATGTCCCACAGGCCGCAATCGACGATTTGCGGAGCCGCCTTGCCAACACCCGCCTGCCCGACCAGATTCCCGGCACTTCCTGGGAATACGGCACCGAACGCAGCTACCTGGAAGAATTGCTAGCCTACTGGATGAACGAGTTCGACTGGCGCGCGCAAGAGACGCGAATCAACGCTTTCGACCAGTTCACCACCGTGATCGACGATGTGGACACCCACTTCATCCACCAGCGTTCGGCTAATCCGGACGCGATCCCGCTGATGATCGTCCATGGCTGGCCGGGATCGATCAGCGAGTTTCTCGACATCATTCCGCCGCTGGTGGACCCCGCCGCCCACGGCGGCGACAGCGAAGACTCTTTCCACGTCATCGCGCCATCCCTGCCCGGCTTCGGGTTTTCGGGGATTCCCGCAGCGCGAGGCTACAACCCCGAACGAATCGCGCACATGCTGGCCGAATTGATGGAGCGGCTCGGCTACGAAAGTTACGCCATCGCCGGCGGCGACTGGGGCGCGATCATCAACCGGCACCTGGCCAATCACTATCCGGAACGGCTGATCGGCCTGCATTCGAACATGATCCTGGCGGGGCCGCCGGCAGACGAGGAACAGCGCAACCGCGCGGACCCCGAAGAACTCGCCCTCACCAGTGCCCGGGCGGCGTACATGCAAAACGAGACCGGCTACCAGGCGATCCAGGGTACCAAGCCGCAAACCCTCGGTTACGGCCTGGCCGATTCGCCCGCGGGCGTCGCGGCCTGGATCGTGGAGAAATTTCACGGCTGGTCCGATCTGCCCCAGGGGCCGGACGGAAATCTCGACGACAATTTCTCCAGGGACGACCTGCTGACCAACATCTCGATCTACTGGTTCACCGGCACGATTACCTCATCCACGCGGATCTATTACGAGAACCGCAATACGCCGGCGGAAAAGCCCATCGAATACATCGACGTGCCTACCGGAGCGGCGATCTTTCCGGCGGAAATCTATCTGGCGCCGCGGGCCTGGGCCGAAGCCGCCTACGATCTGCGCCACTGGACCCTTATGCCCCGAGGCGGCCATTTTGCCGCGCTCGAGCAGCCCGAACTCTATCTCAACGACTTGCGGGAATTCTTCCGGACCTTGCGCTAAAGCTGGGAATTGCCGAAGGAGCGAACCATGACGACTGATTCCATCACCGACAACAACAGGACCGGCGGCATTCTCGGCTGGATCGAACGTGGCGGCAATCGCCTGCCCGACCCGGTCGTCATCTTCCTGTATTGCATCCTGGCGGTCATCGCTATCAGCGTAATCGCCGCCGCTATGGGCGCCTTCGCCTTGCATCCAACCCAGGTCGACGCCGCCGGCAACGCCATTGTTATCCAGGCCGAAAGCCTGCTGTCGGCGGACAACATCAGGCGTCTGCTGGTCGAAATGCCGGTGACCTTCACCAGTTTCCATCCGCTGGGCTACGTGCTGATCGTCATGCTCGGCGCCGGCGTCGCCGAACGCTCGGGCCTGCTCGGCTCCGCCATGAGCGCGGCGGTGAGCAATGTGCCCAAGTTGCTGCTGACTCCCGCGGTGGCCCTCGTCGGCATGCTCGGCAATCTCGCCGCGGACGCCGCCTACGTCGTGCTGATTCCGCTTGCGGGGGTGATCTTCGCGGCCGCGGGCAGACATCCCATCGCCGGCATCGCCGCCGCATTCGCCGGCGTTTCCGGCGGCTTTTCCGCCAATCTGCTGCCGGGACAACTCGACGCCTTGCTGTTCGGCATCACCGAAGCCGCCGCCGAGACGATTCTGCCGACCTGGGACGCCAATATCGCCGGCAATGCCTACTTCATCATCGCCATGACGCTCGTATTCCTGCCGGTCATCTGGTACATCACCGACCGCGTCATCGAGCCGCGGCTTGCGCCCCTCGCGCAATCGGGCGACGGTTCCGTGGAAAGCAGCAGCGCGGGCATCATCAAGGATCCGGACACCGGCATTTCGGATACCGAACGGGCCGGGCTGAAGCGCGCCGGCTGGGCCATTCTCGGCGTGGTCGCGCTCTGGGTGTTTCTCTGCATCGGCCCCGGCACGCCGCTGATCGACGAATCCGCTCCCCCCGAAGCGCGCCTGAATCCCCTATTCCAGTCCCTTGTCGCGGGCTTTTTCGTTATCTTCCTGGCGGCGGGCTGGGCGTATGGCGCGGCGGCGGGAACGGTGAAGAACCACCGCGACCTGATCGCCATGATGCAAGGCGCGATGGGCGACATGGCCTACTATCTCGTGTTGTCCTTCGCGGCGGCGCACTTCGTCGCCATGTTCAACTGGTCGAACCTGGGCCTGATCTTCGCGATTCACGGCGCGGCCGTGCTCGAAAGCTCGAACATGCCCGACACGCTGCTGATGGCCTCGATCATCATTTTCGGCGCGATTCTCAACCTGTTCATCGGCTCGGCGAGCGCCAAGTGGGCCCTGCTCGCGCCCGTGCTCGTGCCGATGCTGATGCTGGTGGGCATTTCCCCCGAAATGAGCACCGCGGCATATCGCGTCGGCGACAGCGCCACCAATATCATCACGCCGCTGATGCCGTACTTCCCGCTGGTGCTGGTCTTCGCCCAGCGCTGGCAGAAGGAATTCGGCCTCGGCAGCCTGGTGGCGACGATGTTGCCGTATTCCGTATTCCTGCTGCTCGCGGGATTGGTTCTGACGATCCTCTGGGTGTTCCTGGGCCTGCCGCTCGGTCCCGCCGCACCCGTTTCGTTCACCATGCCCTGAGCAATTGATATGCTTGGGACACCCATCTGTTTTGTTTGGGACATCCATGAAAAAGGTGTTGACATGAAAAACTCATTCATCGCGCTTGGCCTGCTGTCCGCAATGGCGTTTGCCGCTTCCGCGGCCGCCCAGGAAGTCGAATACCCGGCCGCATTCGACGAACCCATGCCTCTGCTCGAAGAGGTCACGGGCGATTTCCACTATCCCATTTCCTCGGACAACGAGCTGGCCCAGCGCTATTTCAATCAGGGCTTCCAGCTCATGTACGGCTTCGCCAAGATGGAAGCCGTGCGTTCCTTCCACGCCTCCTGGCAGGAAGACCCCAATTGCGCAATCTGTTATTGGGGCGAAGCCTGGGCCTGGGGTTCGTATCTCAACGGCGCAATGACCACAGCCGAGGCGCCGCGGGCGCTGGCGGCGGCGCGCAAGGCGCTGGAGAAGATCGACAACGCCAGCCCGAAGGAAGCCGACATGATCCGGGCGATCCAGGTCCGTTACGTCGAGGACTACGACCCGGAAACCCGCCGCGTGCAAGACGAAATCTACCGGGACGCCATGGCCGAACTGGCCGCGAAGTATCCCGACGACCTCGAAATCGTCACCTTGTACGGCGACGCCCTGTTCCTGCTTGAAGAGCGGCGCGGATACCGCTCGCTGGAAAACCCCAACACCGTCCATCTGCACAACGTGCTGCTTTCGGTGCTAGACCGGAAAATAGACCATCCCGGCGCCTGCCACTTGCTCGTACATGCATCGGAATCGACGCCGACGCCGGAACTGGCGGCCCCTTGCGCGCGTTATCTGGGCGACAGCATTCCCGGCTCAAGCCATATCAATCACATGCCGAGCCATACCTGGAACGAGATGGGCCTGTGGCACGACGCCGTGCGCGCCAACGCCAAGGCCTGGCTTTCGGACCAGAAAGCGGCCCATGGCCTCGGCGTATCGACCTACGCCACCCACAATCTCACCATGCTCTATTACGCCGGCTCCATGGGCGGCGAAAGCGCCGCTTCGCTGCAGGCGGCGCGCGATCTGGCGAGATTGAACGGCAATACCGCGATGCTGACTCTGGCGCTGGTGCGCTTCGGCCGCTTCGAGGAAATCACGGAAGTCACCGAACCGCCGGCGGGCGAGGTTAACCGCGCCATGTTCGATTTCTCCCACGGCTATGCCGCGCTCAAGCTCGGCGATGTCGAGCGCGCGCGGCAAACCACCGGGGAATTGCAGGGGTTGGCCGCCACCAGCACGTCGCGTTTCCGCTTCCATGACGGAAAGGACATTATCGGCGCCATGGCGCACATCCTCGAAGGCGAGATCTTCTGGACCGAGAACAATCGCGAAGCCGCCCTCGGCGCCTTCCAGGAAGCCGTTACCTATTACAACAACCTGAATTACGACGAACCCGAACCGCTGCCCTTCTCCCCCCGCCACTGGCTCGGCGCGCTCCACCTGGAAATGGAAGCTTACGATAACGCCCTGGCCGAATACCGCCAGGACCTCAGCGAGCACCCGAACAACATCTGGGCGCTCTGGGGCATCCAGCAGGCCCTGGCGGCCCAAGGCGAAAGCGATCCCGAAATCGACGAAAAACTCGAAGGAGCGTTCGAATACGCCGACATCTGGCTGCCGACTACGAAGTTCTAGAGAAGAAAGGACACCCATCGAAAAATCCTCATCGATTCTGGCTTTCTGAAGAATCTTGACTATACCTACCTGCAGGAACTCCATTGGATTGCAGGCAGAGCATGACCCGACCTCGATCAGAAATCGTCTCGCTGGCGGACACACCGTACTACCATTGCGTTTCCCGCTGCGTGCGGCGGTCCTTCCTGTGCGGCGAAGACCGGTATTCCGGCAAGAATTTCGACCATCGCAAGCCTTGGCTGGTTGACCGGCTGGCACTGCTGGGCGAAGTATTCACCATTGACATCGCCGCCTACGCGGTGATGAGCAATCATTACCATGTGGTTCTACACGTGGACCGAGACCGCGGCTGCTCCTGGAGCCGGGATGAAGTCATCCACCGCTGGCTGTGTTTGTACAAAGGCGACCCGCTGGTGCATTGCCACCTGCGCGGGGAATTGAGGTCCGAGGCCGAGTTTCGGCAACTTGACTTCATTGTCGAAACCTGGCGCGAACGGCTTTCCAGCATCAGTTGGTTCATGCGCTGTCTGAACGAATACATTGCCCGCAGAGCCAACAAGGAAGACGACTGCACGGGCAGATTCTGGGAAGGGCGATTCAAGTCCCAGGCGCTGCTGGACGAAGCCGCTCTGTTGTCATGCATGACCTATGTCGACTTGAATCCAGTGCGGGCAGGCATCAGCGAAACGCTTGACGAATCGGAGTTCACCTCCATTCAGGCGCGAATTCGCGGGACGGCGACGGAAAACAACGATGCAACAGAACGCCCGTCTTCCGTGCTAATGCCGTTCAGAACCGGGTTGGAACGTGACCCGGAACCGCCCGCATTGCCTGTCAGGCTGCGGGAGTACATTGAATTGGTGGATTGGACGGGACGGATGATTCACCCGGACAAGAAGGGACTCATCCCACGAGAGGCGCCGTCCGCCTTGTCGAGCCTGAATCTGACCAAAGCGCAATGGCGAACGCTGGCGCTGGAAATTCAGAAAAAATCCATCACGATGTTCAACGGCCTGGACAAGCTGGCGGCCTGGGAAAGGAAGAAATCAAACAAAGCCGCGTAGTCCTGGGGAGCCCTTGATTTCATGCTCAAACGGGCAGCGTCGCCCGTGCCCGTGTAAAAGTTTCGCTGGTAATTCAAACCCAAAACCGCTCCAGTTATCTTCACTTGGCCCTTGAATTGAACCGAATCCATATAATGGCGTGATGGGTGTCCTAAAAACCATTCCGATGGGTGTCCCATTACACTCTATGGCGTGGTGGGTGTCTTCAAAACCATTCAGATGGGTGTCCCTTCGCCCCTTCACGCCGAGTTGCGGGAGGCGTTGATATTGCCGAACATGCAGCGGACGATCAGTTTTTCGTAGCGGGAGCGCTCGGATTTTTTGCGTCCGTCGCGGTTGATCTGCATGAAGGCGAATTGCTGGATGACGAGCAGGGGCAGCACGATGCGTTGGCGCAATTCAATGCTCAGTCGGCTGGCAGGGTTGTCTTCGAGCAGTTTCCGCTGACCGGAGATTTCCAGCACCATTTCGCGGCTCAGCCTGAATTCATCGTGGATCAGGCGCCAGAATTCGCCAAACCTGGGATGCTCGGCCATAAATGCGGTTAACTCGAAATTGGCCTTGCTCATGCTTTGCATGCTGTTGCCGACCAAGGTGCGGAAAAACCGGTTGCGCCGGTACAAGTTCTTCAGATCCTTGAGGCGGCCGGTTTCCTTCAATTGCTTCAGCGCGGTTCCCAAACCATAGAATCCAGGCACATTTTGGCCGAGTTGTCCCCAGGCGCCGACGAAAGGAATCGCGCGCAGATTTTCGAAATCCTCTTTTCCTCCGCCACGGCGCGGTGGCCGACTGGCGATGTTCGACTGGCCGTAATAGCTCATCGTGCTCATCTGTTGCAGATAAGGCAGGAATTGCGGATGCGACTTGAATTGCTGGTAGCACTCGAAACTGATCTTTGACAATTGCTCAATCAATGCGCGCTGCTGCAGATCGATCTCCCTTTCCGCCTGGTCGTAAAGATTGTTCTCGAGCCCCGCCGCGAGCAATTGCCTTAAATTGTGTTCAGCGGCGTCCTTGGTGCCGTAATGGGAACTGATAGTCTGGCCCTGGACAGTCAATTGAATCTGATTGCTTTCGATCGTTCTGCCAAGCGCGGCATAGAACTGGTAAGTGCTGCCGCCGCCCCGGGCGGGCGGGCCACCGCGGCCATCGAAGAAGTTCACTTCAACCCCCGCCGCCCGCGAAACCCGCGTGATGTCTTCCTTGGATTTGAAGATCGACCAGTTCGCGGTTACGTAGCCGCCGTCCTTGGTTCCGTCGGAAAAACCAAGCATGACGGTCTGCTTGCAATCTCGCCGCCGCACATGCTCGCGGTAACGCGGGTCGCCATACAGGTCCCGCATGATTTCGCCGGCCTGGTTGAGGTCGGCGATGGTCTCGAACAGGGGCACGATGTCGACCGAGGGCTCGGCCCAGCCTGAGCCACGCAACAGCGCCAGCAGAGTCGCGACGTCGAGCGGCCCGCGGCAGTTGCTGATGATGTAGCGATGGCAGGCGAGTTCGCCGTTGTTTCGCTGGATTTCGCGCATCAGCGTGAGCGAATCCATGGTATCGGCGAAAGTCTCGTCAGAGCTTTCCAATCGATGGGTGTCCCTTTCGAAACTCCTTTCGAATCTGGCTTCCGGCCAATGGGTGTCCCTGTCGAAACTGAGCAGGAAATCGACTTTTTCGTTGTAGCCCAGCGCGTCGAAATCAGGCGGAAACAGGTCGGGATTGTGATTTACGGCCTGGGCGAGGCTGGCCGCGAGCATTCTTGAGTCCTGACGGATATCGAGACTGGCGAAATGAAAGCCGAAAGTTTTGACCTTGAGCAGGAAGGAATCGAGCTGATTCAGGTATAGCGACTGGTATTTTTCGATGACTGTCCCACGAATTTCTTCCAGTTCGGCGATGAGTTGTGCGGGGGAGGAATAGGCGGCGTCGAGTTCGTTCACGAGCTCGCGGTGCAGGCGGTTCTCGATCTCTTCCAGGCGCTCATAAACGCCGGCGAAACTGAGCCGGCGTTTCAACCTGCGAATGTCCTTGTGATAGCAGGAAAGGAGCAGGTCACGCAATTTAGCGGCAACTTGCGCGGTGATCGGGGCTGTTACCAGCGGATTGCCGTCACGATCGCCGCCCGGCCAGAAGCCCACGCTAAGCAATCTGGGGTTCGGCACGTAATCACCGTTAAGCTGCTCGCCAAGCCGGGCATGAATTCGCCCGATGGCCGGATAGAAGATGTTGCCGAGATACCAGCCCAGATTCACCGCCTCGTCCAGCGGCGTCGGCTTCTCCTTGTTGAAGAAAGGCGTGTTGCCGAGTTGCTGCAACAGGTTGCGCGAGCGGCTGATGTCCTGTTTGCGAATCGCGTCGGTCAGATCGGTGATGATCGCGAGCACGGCGCCGGGATAGAACTGGGTGGGGTGCGCGGTCAGCGTAACCCTGGCCCGAAAACGGTCGAGCAGGGCGAGCAGCTCGTCCTGCAACTTGTCGGCGCCGGCCCTGGCGGCGAGGCGATGCAACTCGTTGCCTTGCACCGTATCGTGAATCTTTTCGAAAGCGGCGTCCTCAAGCGCGTCCACGAGCACGATCTGGCGTTCGACGTATTGCACCACCTTGAACAGGAACGCGGCCTGCTCCTCCTCATCGAATTCGGGCCGATGGGAAGCGAAGAAGTCACGGATGATCTGCACCGGGTCTGCGCCGGCGGCAAGACCGTCGCGGCAGGCCTCCTCAAGCAACGGCAACAGCACCCCGGTCTGTTGCACGGCATCGAGCGGCAAGGTGAGAAACAGCCCGTTGTAGAGTTGATAATTCAACTCCACCAGGTTGCGGTAATCGCTGCCGATGGACTGGATGGACATGCCGCCGCCGTCAATGTTCGGGAAGATTCGCGGTTTCCGGTCGCCACGGGATGTGCTATATCTCGGAACCCGCGCCGCCGCGCATGATAACGCACCGCGAGCCAGGTCTGAAAATGCATCGTCAACGCTGCGCCATCCTCGCCGCATGCCGTGGGCTATGCGCGTTTTCTCCGGCTTTGTCCGCGGCGGGCACGGTTACGGTCGGCGCCGGCCTTACCGTGCTGATCCTGCTCGTGACGGCGGCAAGCGTTTATCTGCCGCTGGCGGCGTATCGCCACTGGACCGGCGCCTGGCGCAAGGCAGCGCTGGCGCCATTGCTGATTTTGCTGCTGTGGGTCGTGCTGGTGCTCGCTCACAGAGCCGTCGATCCATCCGCCCATCCACGCTGGCCACTCGAATTGTTCGTCCTGGCGATGGCGATGATGGTCTACATGGTCGCCGCGTTGACGATCAAGTCGATCCTCGACAAGTCCCGGCGCTGAACGGATCGTCAGAAGGCAATCAATCCAAGCAGAAAGAAAGCCGGCACAGCCAGCGCCGCGCAAGTGAGCGCGTAAGGTAACTGCGTGCGAACGTGATCGATGTGGTCCGTGGCCGAGGCCATGGAGGCCACGACCGTAGTGTCGCTGATCGGCGAGGCGTGATCGCCGAAAATCGATCCCGACAGCACCGCCGCGAGAAAATAGCCCGGATTGAAGTCGAGCGAGAGCGCGATCTGCATCGCCAGGGGAATCATGATGGCGAAAGTCCCCCAACTCGAGCCGATGGAAAAAGCGATGAAAGCGGACAGGATGAACAACAGCGGCAACAGCAGCGAAAGCGGAATCGCTTCCCGCGCCAGTTGCGCGACGTAAGTTCCGGTTCCGAGCAGGTTCGCCACGTCCCCCAGGGCCAGCGCGAACAGTAGGATCACCGCCACGGGCAGCAAACCCCCTGCTCCGCGCAGAAAGGTCCGCATCAATTCATCCACGTTCCCGCGGCGGTCGAACAGCACGAGCGCCCAGCAACAGGCAAGCGCGAGCAGCACGGCCCAAAGCACCGAAGTTGAACCCGAGCCCGCCGTAATATCGCCGTTGCCCGTAATATAGAGCGAAAGCGGCATGCTCAGCACCATCACCGCGATCGGCGCGATCATGTAACGCGCCCGGTCAGCCTCGCCGGCGGACTCGCGGCTCGCGAGAATCGACGGATCTACCATGGGCGTGGCATTGGGCCAAAGCAATTCCCCGCCCGCCGTGCGCTGCTCGGCCTTGCGCATCGGTCCGAGATCGAGATTGCGCCAGATCGCTATCGCGCAGAATGCGATCGCGATCAGGGCGTAGAAATTGAGCGGAATCGCGGTAATGAAAACGTCAATCGGATTCTCGATGGCCGACGAGGACAGCAGCCCGAGCACGATGGCGCCCCAGGCGTTGAGCGGAATGAGGATACACACCGGCGCCGATGTCGAGTCGATGATATAGGCCAGTTTCTCCCGGGAAATCCGGTAGTGGTCAAAGAGCGGCCGGGAAATCGCGCCGGCGACGAGCAGGGTGATGTTCGACTCAACGAAGACGACGATGCCGGTGAAATAAGCGAGCCACTTCGCCCGCCAGCCGTTGTTGACCCAGGCGCTGCTTTCGAGAAGCCGGATGAAGCCGCGCACGCCTCCCATCTGCTCGATGGTCGCGATCAGCCCGCCGATCACCAGCGTGAATATGAGCACCCGGGTATCGCCCGCGTCGGAAAAGACGTTGATGACACCGTCCAGCGCCAGAGGCAAGGCGCGCAGGGGATCGAGCGAATGCAACAGGCAGAATCCCGCCCAGATGCCGATTCCGAGTGAAATGACGACCTGTCGCGTGGCGATGGCGAGCAGGATCGCCAGCACGGGCGGCAGGATCGAAAACGCGTTCGGTTCGTATGCCTCCAATGGGTGTCCCTCTTTCGATGGGTGTCCCTTGTTTACCTTTGATGGGTGTCCCTTGTTTACCGTTCGATGGGTGTCCCTTCTTTTCCTCCTCGATGGGTGTCCCTTCTTTTCTGCCTATTGCGCCAGGTTGGCCATGGTGATCACGAAGGCGCGGATCGCTTCGGCGTCGGAATCGTCGAGAATGCCGTCCCAGGACGCCATACCCGAATCGGCCATCTCGCCTTCCATCACCACGCCATGCCAGGCTTCGGCGTCGCCCAGGATGCTGCTCATGCGCAAGTCGGGATAGGTATCGAGCCGGATCGAGACCGCGAACGGCCCGTGACAGACGCTGCAATTGCGGTTGTAGGCCGATTCGCCCTGGGCGATCGTTTCGTTCGAAGCGTCGGTCTGGGGAATTTCCATCGGCGCCGCTTCGATCTCGGCGAGGTCGGGCATTACCGGCAGCGAAGCGTCGCCGCCGATGCGATAGACCAGCAGGCGCGAGTTATTGGTGGAAAGATCCGTGGTCGCGACCGCCGCGCCCGGCCCCTCTTCGGGCAACGCGGGTGAACCAACCAACTGCGCAAGGTATTGCTCGTCGCCGACCATGAAAGTCGAAGGCGCCGCCATCACGCCTGCCTGGGTCAAGGTAGACCACAATTGCTCGCCCGTAGCGTCGTTGAAAGCCGCGAGTTCGCCGGATCTATTGCCCTGGAACACCAGGCCGCCCGCCGTCGCCAGCACGCCGCTGGCGCTCGATCCGCCCGGATGCATCACGCGCCAGACTTCCTCCTGCGCCACCGGATCCCAGGCCTTGAGCAAGGCCGCGTTGACCGGCGCATCGGACAAGCCGAGCATGAAAGTGATGCCGCGGCCGAAATCGATCCCGGTATTCCAGCCTTCCGGATCGACGATGAACTCGGCGTCGCTGACGTAACCCAGGAAGTTTTCGGTAACCGGGATGTAAACGAGATTGGTCCGCTGGCTGAAAGCCATCGGATACCAGTTGTGTCCGCCAAGGGGTCCGGGCATCACCAGGGCCGGTTCGCCGGTGCGGTCATAACGCGCTTCAGGATTCTCCACCGGGCGTCCGGTATCCGGATCGATATGGCTGGCCCAGTTCACCGGAGTGTACGGCTCGCCGGAGATGAATTCGCCGGTGGCCGCGTCGAGCACGTAGAAAAAGCCGTTCTTCGGCGCTTGCATCACCACGCGGCGCGTCTCGCCGCCGATTTCCAGGTCCGCGAGCATGATGTGCTGGGTCGCGGTGTAATCCCAGGTTTCCCCGGGTACGGTCTGGTAGTGCCAGGCGTAGCTGCCGTCGTCCGGGTCGAGCGCGACGATGGAAGTGAGGAAGAGATTGTCGCCGCCGTCCGGGCTGCGCAAGGTCTGGTTCCAGGGTGAGCCGTTGCCGACGCCGATATACAGCAGGTCGAGTTCGGCGTCGTAGGCCATGGAGTCCCACACCGTGCCGCCGCCACCGAGATTCCACCATTCGCCGGTCCAGGTATTGGCGGCCGCGGTCATCACGTCGCTTTCGTAGCCGTCCGCCGGATTGCCGGGCACGGTATGGAAGCGCCAGACCTGCTCGCCGCTGTCGGCGTCATAGGCGGTCACATAGCCGCGCACGCCGTATTCGGCGCCGCCGTTGCCGATCATGACCAGGCCTTTGATCACCCGCGGCGCGCCGGTGATCGTATACGGCAAGGCGGGATCCGTGGTCATCGTTTCCCATTCCAGGCTGCCGTCGCTCGAATCGATCGCCACCAGGCGCCCGTCGATGGTGCCGACGAACACCTTGCCGTCCCACACCGCCACCCCGCGGTTCACCACGTCGCAACAGGCGTCGCGGCCCTTCTCGCGGTCGACCTGTGGGTCGTATTTCCAGAGTTGTGCGCCGCTTTCGACGTCGAAGGCGTAGACCATGCTCCATGCGGTCGAGACGTAGAGCGCGCCGTCGACCACGATGGGCGTCGCCTCCTGGCCGCGGCTGGTGTCGACCTCTGCGTACCAGGCCAGGCCGAGCTGATCGACGTTGCCCTGGTCGATCTGATCGAGCGGGCTGTAGCGCTGCTCGTCATAGGTTCTGCCATAGGACATCCAGGCGCCGGGCTCGGCGTCCGCCCCGACCAGGCGGGCCTCGTCCACCGCAGCGGCGTAATCCTGCGCCGAAGCCGATGCAGACAGCGCCAGGCCGGCAAACAGGGCCGCGGCCCGAAACTTCAGATAAGTCAATGTGGGATTAGTCATTTCAGTACTTGCTTTGATTCAGAAAACCGGATTTCGCCGAGCCGAAAAGGGCCGGCCGGCAAATACTGTCACAACTGCAAACCCGAGTCTAACTCCGGCCGATAAACAAAACAGTAGAGCAATGCTTCGCATTGTGATATGTATGTTGTTTGAACCATTAACCCAACACAGGAGAAGGTTTATGGACCGCCGTTCGTTTTTGAGCAATATGAGCGCAGCCTCGCTCGCCACTATTGCCGGCGCGACGACTCTGTCCGCCAAGGCCGACGCGCTGGAAGACGCCATGAGCGACGAGTTGGACAAGCGCATCGCCACACCGTGGATGTGCAGTATCGAACCCACTCCGGACCCGATCCCGGGCGACACCCGTCCCTGGTACCAGCATAACGACCCGCGCCTGCCGGTCATGCCGGAAGCGCCGACGCTGATAGATTTCTACAAATTGCGTTTCGCGCCCGCGAGTCACGTCCTGCAAAGCGCGCGGCTGGCGATGATCAACGGCCTCGACGAGAAGATTGTCATGGCCTGCCTGTTGCACGACATCTGCGTGTCCAACCTGATCCGCACCGATCACGGCTACTGGTGCGCGCAGATGGTCGGACCGTACGTGGACGAGGAAATCGCCTGGGCGATAGAAAAGCACCAGGCGCTGCGTTTCTTCCCTGACGAAAGCGTCGGTTACGAGTATCCCGAAGCCTACATCCGCTTCTTCGGCGCCGACTACAAGCCCGAACCGTATCTCCAGCTAGCCTACGAGGAAGCCCGCAAGCACAGGTGGTACATGTCGTCCCGGCTGATCACGCTGAACGATCTGTATTCGTTCGAGGAAGGCGTGGTGGTCGACATCGACGATTTCACCGACATCATCGGCCGCAACTTCAGGCAGCCGAAGGAAGGACTCGGCTTCGACGGCAGCCCCGTCGCCCACATGTGGCGTTCGATCATCTGGCCGAACAACTTCCTGTAGCCGGAAGCCGGATCCGGTTCGCCGGCGCCGGCAGGGAACGCCAATGACAGAGCAGTACTCCCCGGAATCCGCGGCGCCGGGTTCCGGGGACAGCGCCCCGGATTACCAACTCTACATCCGCACGAAACAGGTCGAGCAGGCTTGGCCGACGATTGCCGACTGGCCGCTCTCCTCCCGCTTCGGCCCGCTGCTCGTCAGCTTCGAACTCACGCTGAAAATCCTCCAGGAAAGCCTCGACGAGGCCGCCGGCCGCCTGTACGTCAACAGCGGCCAGAAATGCGAATCCATCGTCATCTGTCTCAACCTCCAGCTCCGCCTCCTCACCGAATTCGCCTCGCGCAATAACATGGGACACCCATCTAAAAGTATGGGACACCCATCTCGATCTTCGGGAAAAACAATGGGTGTCCCATCCGTGGCGATGGGTGTCCCATCCTTGGGTGAAGAAATGGGTGTCCCATCTTCGATGCCGGAGGGAACTCAGGGTCCGGCTTCCGGGGAATCAGTCTGGGGCGACGTCATGGAGAAGCTCGCCCGCATGAGCCAGGGCGAGCGCCTGTGCGAGGAACTGAACCTGCGTTACCAGGCGCTCGTGGATGCCCTCGGCTTCGACCTCGGCCTGGCCGGCAAGGCGGGATTCGACTACGACAAATGGATCAAGCCGGCTCAGATACACGATCTGTACACACCAGACCGCCGCGCCGAATACCCCGAAGACGCCCTCTTCGTCCGCGTGCACCAGGTCTGCGAAGGCCTGCTCGAGGCGATGCACGTGGAATTGCGCGACGCCGAACAGGCCCTGTACCAGGTCGACTATCTCGCCGCCGAAAGCCGCGTGCTGATGACGGCGCGTTTCGCGCGGTCGCTCGACGCCGTACTAAGCCTGCTGGGAGAAATGAGCCAGACCGAATACGCCCCCCTGCGTCTGGCCCAAAGAGACATCAACATCTCGCAATCCCCGCGGTGGCAGGCCGGCAAATCGATCGTCAAGGATCATTTCTGGCTGTTCATCCAGCAATTGAAGAACTACGGCCTCGACCCCTTCCTGGTCATGGTCAATCACCGGGAACACGTCGTCGAGCATCGCCTGTTGCAGGCCTTCAAACGGCTTTCGCGAACGATGCAGGAGAGCCTCTCCAACCACTTCCTGCTGATGCAAAACATCCAGGGCAGCGCCGAAGTCGGCAACATCGACCCGGACGCCCTGAGCCCGGAAAGCGCCGGTGCGTCGCCATTACTGCCTGAACTCGTCAAGGCCTTCGACAAGCTGACCTTGTGGACCAGCCTGAAACACAGCGCGCAGTCCGGCGCCGTCATCCGCAAACTCGAAGAAGAACAAGGCCTTACCGGCAAATACAAACGTGAATTACCAACAGAACCAAGCACCCGCTCGCGCATTCTGCGCACCATAGACCGCTACTTCGAATCCCTGCGCGAAGGCGACCGGAACGCGTGGATCAGCCTGTTCAGCGACCCGCCGTACCTGGAAGACCCCAAAGGCTCACAACCCGCCGTATCCAGACAGGAACTCGACCTGCGCTTCCGCAACCTGCGCAACCTGTTCCCGCGCATCGACTCATGCGAATACCAGATCCTTGCCGAAGGCGAAAACTCCCTGCAAGTGCAATGGACGATCGCCGGCGCGAGCTTCCTCGAAGAAATCCCCGCCAGCGTAACCCGCGACCAGATGTTCCATTTCGACCCCAACGGCCACATCCGCATGTCCATCGCCGACTGGAACCCCGAAGCCCTCGCCGACCAACTCCTCGACCAGCACCGGGAAGCCATGCTCGACGCCATCGGCCGGATCGACTGAACTAGCGGGAAAAAAAGCGAAAAGAATGGTGCCCGGGGCCGGAATCGAACCGGCACGATCGCAACGATCGAGGGATTTTAAGTCCCTTGTGTCTACCAGTTTCACCACCCGGGCGGGACGGAGCGAAACGCGGGCCGAACATTGTAAGCACTCGCCCGGCCAAGCGGAAGCAAATCGCGCAACCGGGAATCCGGGCCACGCCGGCCCCGGCCCGTCATTTCAAAAATCATCCAACGAATCTACGTACGCCCCCGACACTGCGGCAGCCCATCCGTCAACTCGTAATACCCCCCCTTGTCGCCGACGTAAATGTGCTCCACCGCCTCCAGCCCACCGGAACCGTCCAGCGTCCCGGCCATAATGCTCATATGACTCCCGTCATCAAGACGCCAGAACAGGCTCGAACCACATACCCTGCAAAACCCGCGCGACGCATACTCCGAGGAAGCAAACCACGCCAGGCTTTCGCCGGCGACGATCTCCAGCGCGTCCATCGCCACGGCGGTCGCCGCAACAAAGTGCCCACTGGTCCGCCGACACTGCCCGCAATGGCAATAAATAACCGGCCGCAAATCCCCCGCAACCCGATACCGCACACCCCCGCAAAGGCACCCACCCGTCCTCTCAAACATACCGCCCTCCCCCATCCGCCAGGCAACCACCCAACCCGAACAATATCAACTGAACCGCCCCCCTGGAAATACCGTCATTTCCACTGCTTTCATGGAAAAATGGAGTTCTCATGCAGGCCGAAGATATACTGCCGATGTGACTTTCATAGAGAAAATCTGCCGAGCGCTGAACGATGCCGGAGTACGATTCGCCGTAATTGGAAGACGCGGCCGCGCTGGAGAAATTGCGATGAGTCGGGCCGAAAACCCACCGGTGGTTCAACGCTTCTCGGACGAATACATCGAACGTTGCCGCGAACTGTCCCCGCAGGAAATTGTGCGCTTTCTGGAGGATTATCGAATTCTGTTCGGATTGGCGAGAATGCGGGACTGCTCTACCCTCCCCCGTCCGTCAGGCTCTACGAGCACAACGTGCGCCCCCTTCGCGAACACGATCAGCCCATACCGCAGCCGGACCTGCAGTAATCCCGCCGGTCAAGACCGTCGTTTTGGCTAATTTCTCCCGAAATTGCGCATATCCGCGTTTTCCCTCCTACCCTTCATGACTGAAGGCACGGCGGCCCGTTGGGGCCGCTGACCAACTAATTTCGTGGAAAACTGGATTTTGCGAAAAAGCAATGAATATACTGATATGGCCCTACAAACTGAACGTAAATTCAACCTGTTTCGTGGGAAAACGGAGTACGTATGAAGGAAACGGAAAAATCGTTCAACGACGTCGAACCGCAAACCAGGCGGGAATCGTTCAACTTGACCAGTTTTTTGGCCGAACACTTTGAAGCGATAGCAACATTGGAACTTTGTTTGTTCATCGCAGTCTTTTCCTCCCTCCTCTGCAAAGCACAATAGTCAGCATGAGCACAATACGCGCCACTGCTGATCCAGATGATCCGAAGACCTTTCCGAAGGGAAAAATGGACCTCGCAGTAGTCGATGCCACCACCGAGGAGCAAATCGCTCTACAGCTACGCGAGGACGATGAAGAGGCCATGAACGAAGCCAGGGCAGCCCGCCGCGGGCCGCCGGCTAAGTGATTTCGTGGACAATTGGAGCTGTCATGGAAACCGAAGATATTCTGACTGCAACGATCAAGCTGGGAGAATCCGGCCTGACCTACTCCCAGTCGGAAGCTATCGCCAATACCATCGTCGCCGCCGTGAAGCCACTGGCCACCAAGGACGACCTGGAATTTGGCATCGATTCCTTGAAGGAGCAGATGGTGACCAAATCCGATCTGAATTCCTTGAAGGAGCAAATGATGACCAAGGCCGACCTGGAGTCCGCCTTTGGTTCCTTGAAGATATGGCTTTTACTTATCTTGCTCGGTGTGCACGGGTCGACGCTGGCCATTATCTCCGGCATGGCATTCACTTGGCTCAATTTCGGCCACCCCTAAATGGACAACTGGCTCAACTCTGCTGTTCGAGCCTTGTACAGCCGCAGTTGCCGCTAATTTCGCCCGAAATTGCGCATATCCGCACTTTCCCTCCTATCCTTCATGACAGAAAGCACGGCGGCCCGCCGGGGGCCGCCGGCCACTGATTTCGTGGAAAAATGGAGTTCTCATGGAAGCCGAAGATATACTGACCGCAACGCACGAACTGGAAGAAACCGGCATGACCCGCCCTCAGTCGGAAGCCATCGCCAAAACCATCATCGCCGCGGTGGAGCCACTGGCCACCAAGGCCGATCTGGAAGCCACCAAAGCCGACCTGAAGTCAATAAGAGAGCAGATGGCGACCAAATCAGACTTGAAGCAGATGGCCACCAAATCCGATCTGAATTCCCTGAAGGAACATGTCGCGACCAAAAAAGACATAGAGTCCGCGAAAGTATGGTTTATGGTGATCTTTCTCGGAGTAAACGGGTCGCTGCTAGCCATTGCCGTCGGCATAGCGCTCACTTTGTTCCGATTCGGCGTCGGGGGCTGACTCGATCGGGATGCATTCGGCGCCTACAGGTTCTGGGTCGATACTGGTCCTCTTGACTGCGGTAACACCATTTATGCCGGCCTCAACGGTGTCCGTAGACCTGGCCGGAGTGTTTCTGGCCGGTGGATGCCCTGGAATTGGCTGAACAGCTAATTTCACCTGAAATTACGCACACCAGGACTTCCCCTTCTGTCCTTCATGCATGAAGGCACGACGGCCCGCTGGGGGCCGTCGGCCAACTGATTTCGTGGAAAAATGGAGTTCTCATGGAAGCCGAAGCTATACTGACCGCAACGCACAAACTGGAAGAGTCCGGCATGACCCGTTCCCAGTCGGAAGCCATCGCCAAAACCATCATAGCCGCCGTGGAGCCGCTGGCCACTAGGGAGGATCTCAAAGCCGTCAAGGCCGACATCGCAGCCCTGAGAGAAGACACCAGGGCTGATTTCGCCGCCTTGAGAGAGGAGACCCAGACTAGCTTTGCCGCCTTTAGAAAGGAGACTCAAGCTAGCTTCACTGCCCTGCGAGAGGATAACAAGGCTAGCATCGCCGCCCTGAAAGCGGACAGCAAAGCCAACTTGGAATTTTTGACGGAACATCTGGCGACCAAGAAAGAAGTGGAGTCTACGAAAAATTATTTTTTGACCGGCTTGCTTGCACTATACGGGATACTTTTGGCCGCTTTCGTCGGCAGTGCGTTGATTTAACTTGATTTTTTGGCAGGTTCAACAGTGCGGGCGATGGCATTCGTGGCCGTATTCGGCCCGATATACGAGCGATACCAGGAATCGCTCGCCGGTTCGGAAGAAATCGACTTTCACGACATGATCAACCGGGCGACCGGGCTGGTGGAATCCGGGCGTTTCCGCAGTCCGTTCAAATACATCCTGGTCGATGAGTTTCAGGACATCTCGCCCTCGCGCGCAGCCTTGCTCGAACTACCCGGAGTGTCGCTACATGCAAAAAATACGAGACCAGCGTTCAGGATAAAGGCCGCAAACATTCCGGGTCGTCGTTGCGGGGGTCGTTTACCCTGGTGCTGACGGCTTCGGCGGTCAGGTAGCCGGGTTGCGCGGGGGCGGGGGCGGCGGGAACATTCGTCAGCCAGGAATCGAACTGCCCGGGATGCACCAGCACCGGCATTCGGTAGTGAACCGCGGCCACGTCATCGTTTGCGCTGGTCGTGATGATCACGAAAGTCTCGATCTGTTCGCCGGCCTCGCTCCCGGCGAAGCGGCCGGAACGCGCGGCCGCTTCGGTGACGCGCCAGCGTTCCCATAATCCGGCGAGGAACAGCGGCGCCCTGTCCCGGCGCCGGATCAGCCAGGGCTGGCGGACGTTGCCGACGTTGTTCCATTCATAATAGCCGGTAACGGGAATCAGGCAGCGGCGGGAACGCCAGGAACTCCGGAACGAAGGCTTTTCCGCCGCGGTCTCGACACGGGCGTTGATCAGCTTGTTGCCGATCGCGGGATCATTCGCCCAGGACGGAATCAGCCCCCAGCGCAAGGAATCCAGCCGCGGACCTTCGGCGCCGGCGCGAATGACCGCCGCATCTTGCCCCGGCGAAAGATTGTAACGAGGCGCCAATTCCACCGGCGAACCAATCAGGCCCGCAAGTTCATGCAGTTCCCGCCAGGATATCGTTTGCACAAACCGCCCGCACATGAGGCAAGCATAGCGCAGGGGCGAAATGGAGGCACGGCGGCCCACCGGGGGCTGCCGGCTAACTGATTTCGTGGAAAAATGGAGTTCTCATGGAAGCCGAAGATATACTGAACGCAACGCACAAACTGGAAGAAACCGGCATGACCCGTTCTCAGTCGGAAGCTATCGCCAAAACCATCATAGCCGCCGTGGAGCCGCTGGATGTCAGGGCGGACCTTGAAGCCACCAAAGCCGACGTAAAGTCAATAAAAGAGCAAATGGCCACCAAGGCCGACCTGGCAGTCGCCATCAGTTCCGTAAAGGTATGGTATTTGGTCACCTTGCTCAGTTTGTTCGGGGCACTGCTGGCCATTGACGCCTTATAGCATTCACTAAACTTCGTATCGGCTCCAACTGCCATCCTGTGCCCCTGGGACGCTAGGGTGACGCCGGTAGATGCCGAAACTGTCCGGGGGAGGTTAGGAAAATGGCCCCTCATCGTACCGCTCGGCTATCTGGAAGAAATCGATGTCACCGATGGCCTGGCTTGGTCTCGGCTGCCCTTCGTTATAGTTCCGGCAGAGCGCGGACAGTCCCTTATGGGCTCCTCATGTTAAAGTGTTCGAGTGGAACACCCTCAACCTCCTCAAATTACCGAAAATCAAGCGGCAAGCTTAGTAGCAGTTCTAACTGAGGCTCTCCGCGCGTCAGAATTTGGTCCATTCCGCTTCATACACAGCAACGAACGCTTCAACCATGCGCAGGTTCGTCAGCTACACGTGGATACCTTTAAGGGATTAGTCAATCTAAGGCCTTACCAGTTCTATTCATTAGAAGTGCAGACCAACTCTTCCGAATTCGAGAACTTGATGAGCTCACTTGAGATTAGCCTTGCCCCCTACATGGACGAGGAGCGCCGCCAAATTGGGTTTATGCAAACTACGCTTCCATTTGAAAAATTCGTCACAGCAACGATCAGGGCAGCCGCAATTGCAAGCCCGGAGGCTGCCGTAGCCGCGATCCAGCAGTGGGTGTCAGGAGCACCGTGGGTCACCACGCATACTTTCACCCTGACAGGCATCAAGGTCCAATCGCCATTGGAAATCGGTTCTAGGGTGAGTCTGAAACAACTCCCCGAACAACTAAACCAGTTGCGCCTTCACGCTCCTAGTTTTCTGGTCGATGAACTGCAACGACCGGGGTTGTACAGTTCGATTTCCGACCTAAGGAATGCAACCGTACTTTGTTGGGAGGAAGATCAGCGCCCTGTATTTTGGCCTGCGAATCGGCCTCCTGACCGTGTTGAGGAGTCTGCTTTTCCCAACGGGGTGGGCGGAGTTTTCTCCTTGCTTCGCGCACTCTCTTTAGTCTGCAACGTTTACGTTAAGGATCAACTTCAATGGAACAATAGTTCGCCCATGTTGCGTGCGTTCGATACAAGAAGTGGCGAAGGTGTGGGGGGTTCATCCAGATCGGATAGTTTGCTGGTTGCCCCCCAAGTCACATTGACGCCGACACTCCTGGAGCAAGCAATGTGCGTTTCAACGAAGCTTCAGAACGCGCCAGGACCGGTTTCTGAGGCTGTGAATCGCACTTTTAGACGGTGGGCCAAAAGTGTACGTGGGCGACAACCGTCTGATCAGCTGATCGACATGCGTATCGCCCTTGAATCCCTATTCGCGGGAGAGGGCAGGAATGAGGCAACTCTGCGGGTGGCTTATCACGGTGCACGCTATCTCGGAGAAAGTTTTGAAGAACGAATGAGGTGGTCCCACTTTTTTGGACAGTTCCTTAAGGTGTGCTCCAATGCCGACGGGAGGCATGAGCATGGCCAGGAAGAGACGCCGTTTCACGGCGGAGTTCAAGAAGCGCGTGGCGCTGGAAGCGTTGCGCGAACGCGAC
>JAJDYJ010000006.1 GCA_022822865.1 Pseudomonadales bacterium
TTCGCGTCGTGCTCCAACTCCGCAAACGTCAACTGCTCCATCGAAACCGCTCCGTCAAACCCCGTGAGCGCATTGTCCCTCACTGGCAACGCTCACGCCAGGACAAAACCGATCTCGACTTGTTCAGACCTTCCTTAGCGAAAGAATACACGGCGTGTAAACGTCAATGCGGCGCTTTGCTGGCGAGCAGTTGCACCGCGCTGATGCGCCGTTCGCGAAATCCGCCTTCGCAATAGGCGAAGTAGTAGTCCCAAAGCCGCAGAAACTCGGCCGGATAGCCGTTTTCCCGCAAGGCTTCGAGATTTTCCAGGAAGGATTCGCGCCAGCGCGCCAGCGTGTCGGCGTAGTCCAGGCCGATGTCGAGCAGGTCGCGCATGACGAGATCGGTCTTCATGGCCATCAACTCGCAGATCACGCTCAGCGAGGGCAGAAAGCCGCCCGGAAAGACATGTTTGCGAATGAAGTCCTCGTTCCGGCTGTATTCCGCGTAGCGCTGGTCGGCGATGGTGATCGCCTGCAACATCAGCCGGCCGCCGGGTTTCAGCAGTTCGTTCAACTTGCGGAAATAGGTAGTGAGGTAGTCGCGGCCAACGGCTTCGATCATTTCCACCGAAACGAGCTTGTCGTAGCTTCCCTCGAGTTGCCGGTAGTCCCGGTTGACGACCTCGACGCGGTTTTCCAGGCCTTCGCGGAGAATGCGTTCCTGTACGAATTCGAATTGCGCGAACGAATTGGTCACCGCGGTGACCTTGCTGCCCCAATGTCTGGCCGCGTGGGTCGCGAGTCCGCCCCAGCCGCAGCCCACTTCGAGCAGGTGATCTTCCGGCCGCAATTCGAGCAGTTCGCAGATGCGGTTCAACTTGTGCAATTGCGCCTCCGCCAGGGCTTCTTCAGGCCTGGAGAAGATCGCGCCGGAGTATTGCATGCGCCGGTCGAGAAAGCCGCGATAGAAGTCGACCTCGAGATCGTAATGACGGCGAATATTGCGCCGCGCCTGTTTGCGGCTGTTGCGCCGAACGCCGAGCCGCAACAGGCTGGCCGGCTTGAACAACCAGCCGAAGCGCCTGCCCCAGTCGTCGGTCGTTTCGAGATTACGCGCGAAGAAACGGATTACGGCGGCAAGATCGGGACTGGTCCACCAGCCGTCCATGTATGCCTCGGCCGCGGCGGTGTCGCCGCCGAGCAGCACCCTGGCGTAAAGCCGCCCATCGAGAATATCGACTTCCGCGCGCACGTCATGGCCGGGTGAGCCGACCGTGGCGACGACCATGCCCTGTTCGCGCAAGACGAGTTGACCTTCCCGGGCTCGCCGCAACACGCGCAACAACATTCCACGCAGCCAGACCTGGTGGCGGGTAAATTCTGCCGGGATTGGGGTGGCGTTGGCATGGATCATGGATTTCCTGTTCAAGACCGTTGACTCCTGAAAGCTCCGGACGCACCGGGACGACCGGGGTGGGAATGGAAGGGGGTGCGCTTGAGACCGATACGCAAGGCTTGCCAATAGATAGCCGCGAGCAAGGCGGCGGTCTGGGATGGTTTGCGCAGCAGCATCCGGTTTAATGTGCGCTGCTCAAGTGGAATGCGGCGCAAGTGCATGCCGGCGTCCATCGTCAGGCCGCTGGCCTGGCCCGCTACTTGCAGATGCACGGCGAGCCGATTTGCCTCCGGCGGAAGAATGCGCCAGCGGTATTCCTGTTCCATGGGATTGAACGGCGAGACATGAAACTCCTTGCCCTGGGGGCGCAGACTGCGCAGGTCCAGCGCATAGCAATGCCGCTCGTTCCAGGGCGTATTGCTGACCTCGGCGAGGGCAAAGCGGAAGAGGCCGTCCCGCTTGACGAAATACAGGTTGAGCGGACTGAAATAGCAGCCGAGATAGCGCAACTGGCCGAGCAGCCAGACCTCGCCCGCGACTTCCTCGCGATCGACTTCGAGCTTGCATGCCAGCTTGTCGATCACAACGTCCTGCAATCGGCGTTCCGGCTGATCGAGATAGTCTTCGCGCCTGAATCGCGCCCAGTGCCAGGGGCTGGCGCCGAGTTGCCAGTAACGCTCGAACAAGAACGCAAGTTCATCGAGTCTCAAGAGCCACATGAACAGGGAATAGCGGAACCGGTGGCGCACGGGCTGAAAGCGCCGGTGGCGCACGATGCCCTGAAACAGCGCCGATTCGTTCGCCGGCAGTTCGATGCGGTTCATGCGGCGCACTCCAGCCGCCGGCAGACGTCGAGCGCGCTGCGCACCGCGTCTTCGTGGAAGCCGTCGTGGCGCCATGCCCCGCAATAGTGAATGCCGCCGGCGCCACAGATTTCACCGAGGCGGGCCTGGGCGCGCAGACTCTGTGCGGAGTATTGCGGATGGCTGTATCTGAATTCGGCCAGCACCGCGCTCGGATCGACGAGATTTTCGGCGTTCAGCGAAACGAGCAAAGGCTTGGGGGATTGCAACTTCTGCAAGATGTTCATGCAGTAGGTGACGACCGGCGGCCGTCCGCCCGCGGCATCGCCGGCGCGGAAGTTCCAGCTTGCCCAGGCGCGTTTTTGCCGCGGCATCATGGTTGCGTCGTGATGCAGCAGTACCGAATTGGGCTGGAAGGGAATCGCTCCGAGGATCCCGGTTTCCGCCCGCGTCGGCGATTCAAGCAAGGCCAGCGCCTGGTCGCTATGGCAGGCCAGCACGACCTGGTCGAAATCCTCGCCGCCCCCGTCGAATCGCAGCCTGACGCCGGTCGGCCCGCGGCTGACGCCCCGCACCGGCGTGGAAAGGTGGATGCGATCCGCGAAATCCGCGGTGAGCGCTTGCACATAATTGCGCGAGCCGCCGGTGATAGTGAACCAGCGCGGCCGGTTGAAGAGATTGAGCAGACCGTGATTGGCGAAGAATCGCGCCAGCATGTTCATGGGAAACGTTTTGGCCTGGCCCGGTTCGCAGGACCAGATCGCCGCCACCATCGGCAAGAGGTAACTGTCGGCGAACAGGCGGCCGAACCTTTGCCCGCGAACGAATTCTCCGACAGTTGTATCCCTTGCGTCTCCGCGGCCCGTGTGCCGCCGGGCCGCGCGATTGAAGCGCAGGATATCGAGCAGCATCCGGTGGAACGATCCGCGCCACAGATTGCTCCGCTGGGCGAACAGGGTGTTCAGGTTGTGGCCGTTGTATTCCAGGCCGAGCGCGGGATTGGAGACGCTGAAACTCATTTCCGTGGGAACCAGACCAACGCGCAACTCCTTCGCCATGGCCAGAAACGACGGATAGTTGCGGTCGTTGCAGACGACAAAGCCGGTTTCCACCTGGAATCGACGGCCTTCGACCTCGGCTTCCACCGTATGCGAATGGCCGCCGGCATAGTCGTTCGCCTCGAAAACGCTGATGTCGAATTTGCGCCGTAATTGCCGGGCCGCCGTCAGGCCGGCGACTCCCGCGCCGACGATGGCGATTCGAGCGGGTTTTGCATCTGCTGCGGTCATTCAGTCGACCCCCGGCGAATACCCGATTCTTGTATATGGACGTGGCGGCATTTACCGGCATTGCAATGACGTTTGCCTGCAGATACGACCGTCCGCGCCAATGTGGATCAATCGCGGCCGCGAGAAGAGAAGTGATCCACGACCGTTGAATTTACGTAAATCCGGTATCATGGAACTGTTATTGAAGATGAATCTGCCGGGTTTGCTGCCCGCACCGGAGCGCGTCTTTCCGCGAAGCGCGCCCAGGGGCAAAGAGGCTACCGTCGAGTCCGGCAAGTCCAGGAACAGGGACATGGCGCCATCGTCGAGCCGCCCGGAATCGGCCAGCAACGAGGAACTGCTCGGCGCGGTCAGTCATTCCGGCGATACCGCGGCTTTCGCAGTGCTGTTCGAACGCTATTCCCGGCGCATCTACCAGACCGGGATGAAACTCACCCGCAACGAGCAACTGTCCCGGGACCTCGTGCAGGAAACCATGATCACCGTCTGGCAAAAAGCCCCCCTGTTCGATCTGGACCGGGGCAGCGCCGACAACTGGATTTTCACCATGACGCGGAATCGCTGTTTCGACCTGCTGCGCAAGGCAAAGCGCCAGCCCGTTTGCGTCAGCGCCGATGACATCTGGCCGCCCGGTGAGGTAATCGAGACCGCGCCGGAGCTGGACGATTCCGCCGAACAGGGTGCATTGCTGTCCCGCATCGGCGAATTGCTCGAACGATTGCCCTCCGCGCAACAAGCGGTCATCAAGGAGATTTACGTGCTCGATTTCACCCACGAGGAAGCGGCCAGGCGCCTGGGCATTCCTCTTGGCACCCTGAAGTCCCGCTTGCGGCTCGGCCTCGACAAACTCAGGTATCTGGCGGGAGCGGATCAATGAACGATTCAGTTGTCCATCACCCCGAGGAGGAAATGCTGGCGCGCTTCGCGCGGCGCGAGTTGCCGGCCGGGCTGAGCGTGATCGTTTCCGCCCATCTGGAGATGTGCGGCCTTTGCCGGGCCCGGGTCGCGGAATTCGAATCCGCGGAATTGCGCGCGTGGAACGCGGAACCGCAACTGCCGCAAGCGGACGCCCCAGATTTCGGCGGCATGATCGAGCGCATCGTCAATCAGCCGCGGCACGACGCCGCCCCCGTCGAAATGCCCGCGGCCGATGCGCTGGAGAAGTTCGTCAAGGATCTGCGCTTGCCCCGCGCCTTGCGGCAGTCCGCCGTCGACCTGCGCTGGACTCGCCTCACCGAAGGCATCCATCAGGCCATTGCCCCGATCGATCACGAAACCCGTTGCGAATTCATCTACACGGCCGCCGGCGCTTCCACTCCGGTACATACCCATTACGGCCGCGAATACACCCTCGTACTGCAAGGCAGGTTCCACGACGAACTCGGCAGCTACGGCAACGGCGATTTCCTGTCCCGGGACGCCAGCCACGAGCACCAGCCGGCAAGCGAGACCGGCTGCCTCAGTTTCGCCGTGCTCGACCGACCCCTTCGCTTCACCAGGGGACTGCCAAGACTGCTCAATCCCATCAATCGCCTGCGATTCCGCGGCGGGATGGCGCGCTAGCCGGGAGTTCCTTCAATTCCTGCGCTTTACCGATTGCGGCGGGCGTCGATGTTCATGGCGATGGAAACGCGTTCGCGCTTGCCCGTGTACGGGCGCACGCCATGCCGCAGCCAGGAGGGGAATACGATCAGGTCACCGCGGTTGAGCTTGAATTCGATTTCGTATTGCTGGGGGTTGCCGTCGGCGCCGAGCATGCGCACCGCGGTGTTGTGCATGGCGACGGTGGGGAAGCGGGGGTCTTCCATGTAGAAGGCGCCGCCGGAATCCCCGCTTTCGTTTTCCTCGCCCATGTCGAGGTACATCACCGCGGCCCAGAGGTTGCCGGGGTGCGAATGCAGGTGGTTCAGGCCGCCCCGGGGGGTGACGTTGGCCCACATTCGCGCGACCCAGTGGAAACTCTCGGCTTTGGCTTCCTGGAACACCGTCAGGCGCTTGCAGATCCTGATCGCGGTGTCGGCGAGTTCGCCCGCCGCGGCGCCGCCCCATTTGAGCATGTCGGTATCGGAATGCCAGGAGCCGATGTTCGAGCGGGAAAGCCCGGACTGTTGCGCCTTGTTGCGGCGAATCGCCTGTTCGAGGTCGTTCATCAGCGCTTCGCCGTTCTTCAATTTGCTGACCACGACCGGCGTTTCGAAGAAGCCCACATGCTGGGCTTCGAGTTTCAGATCATAGCTTTGGGCGGGCCTGTTCATGTTGCAGCGAGCCGCGTTCGGGGGCGGCAATAATAGCAGGTTTCGCCGCTCTTCCAGCCTTGGGCAGGCTGTAACATATCTGCAACGGAATTGTCGTTTTACTGCAAAAAAATTGTCGCGAATCTGAAACAACCGGCTTCTAACATGGCGGTTCCCGATCCTTGTCCAGCAACAGATCAACCAGGAGCCAAAATGAAATTCAAGCAAAGCAGATTGACCGCGCTCGCCACCGGCGTTGCGCTTGGCGTGGCAAGCCTGGCCGCACAGGCCGATGGCCATGGTGGACTGACCGTACACGACACCTTGCCCGCCACTTCCGACGCGAGGTTCGCGAGCGGGGCCACGATCAACGGCGGTGTGAGCTACTTGCCGGAGGTGCCCTCCTCCGAGCCCGCCGACCTTGTCATGTCGATTCATCCCGATCCTGATGACGTAGGCGAAGAGGCGGCTATCTTCGCTGTTCTGAGAATTCCCGGACTGGGCGCGGACGGAGGCGAGGGATGGTTCCAGAGAATTTCCGGTGGAGTCTGGGTTCCCTGGGATGTCCAGATATCTTCCCTGAAGCCGTATACGAGCAAGACCCTGGAAGAGCATGAAATGATCACCCTCATCGACGGCATGGTCGGTGACGACGCCAACATGGCGGGCATGACGATCGAGTCCTATGTGGGCTATGCCGTTGACGGCAATTTCGCCAACGTAACCTTCAACGCTCTCGGCCTGACGCCGGAAACCTCGACACCGGCGCGATTGAGCATAGCGGAAGCGGCCGGCGATAGTTGTCCGGCGAATACGACGGCGGGGACTGTCGGTGAAACGTTTGCCGGCAAGGACGTCTGCGTCCTGTCGGGCAGGATCACGAGCGACACCCACCTGACTTCCAATTTCTCCTATTTCCTCGCCGATCAGGTGATCGTCGGTGACAATACAGAAACCGCGAATGCAGACAAGGTCAGATTGACAATTGACGCGGGTACAACCGTTTTTGCTCCACAAGCCGGTGGCGGGCTGGGATATCTGGTAATTGATCGCGGCGGCCAGCTACATGCCAATGGCAGCCGCGAAAAGCCAGTCGTGTTCACCTATGAAGCCGAAGATGAGGCCGATGAGTTCACCACCGGTGAATGGGGCGGTCTTGTCTTGAACGGCAGTGCGCCTCTAAACGTTCAGGGCGGGACAGCGGAAGGCGAGGGCGCCAGCGGCACTTACGGTGGCGACAATCCCGAGGACAGCAGCGGCGTGATGACTTTCATGCAGGTCAAGTACGCCGGCCAGAACTTCACCGAAGAAGACGAATTGAACGGCATCGCCTTCCAGGGCACCGGCTCAGGCACCCTGGTCGATTACGTCCAGGTACATAACAACTCGGACGATGGCATAGAATTCTTCGGCGGCACGACCAACGCCAAACACATCCTGCTCTCCGGCAACGAGGACGACGCGCTTGACTGGACCCAGGGCTGGAACGGCAAGATGCAGTTCGTCGCCATCAGGCAGAACAGCGCCAGTGAGCATTGCATCGAGGCCGACAGCAATAGCGATAACAACGACGCCACGCCGCGAGCCAAACCCACGATTTCCAATATCACATGCGCCGGCCCCGCCGACAGCGACGAAAGCGGATTCCGTCTGCGGGAAGGCACTTCCGCCGTCATATCCAACGCGGTCATCGGCAATTTCGGCGAAGACGGATATTGTGTAGACATCGACGATGCGGCAACCTTTACCGCGGCCGGTGGGAGTATCGCGGGGCTGAACGGAAGTCTGACGCTGAATAATTCTCGTCTTGCTACGGGTTGCAATCTGGAAGACGAAGATAACGACCCATTCCGCGTTAGCGATTGGTTTGCTGCCCAGACTGGTAGCATGATAGGCGGTGTTGATTTGGGCGGCGGCAGCGGCCTGATCAACGGCCACATGCTGAACGCGGTGACGCCTTCGATTCCAGACGATCCGTTCTTCGAACAGGTCGATTACATCGGCGCGATCAAGGACGAATCTTCCGACTGGACCGCGGGTTGGACCTATTCGGACTGATCTCGCACCGGAAACGGACGCAAGCGTCCGGGACGATGGAAGAGGGTGCATTCGCACCCTCTTCCATCCTCGTTTTCCGACTATCCAATCGCTGCAAGATCTTTCTTTCCAGTAACACTATTGTCACAAAGCCGCCATAAACTGGTTCCTGAAACACAGGCTCCCGGATGGAATCATGAATAAACCCATGCTGCGAACCCGCATTCTGACTCTCGCCGTTGCTGCCGCACTCAGCGGAATCGGCGGGGCGGCTCTTGCCCAGGAGCAGGGCATCGAGGAGATCTCGGTAATCGGCCAGTTCGTTCCCGACGAGAAGCGGGAAACCGCCTCGGTGTCCAATGTCGTCGGCGAAGAGCAATTCACCCGCTCGGGCGATTCCAATATCGCCGAAAGCCTCAAGCGCGTGGCGGGACTGAGTACGGTGGGCGGCAAATTCGTCTACGTTCGCGGTCTTGGCGAACGGTATTCGACCACCTTGCTCAATGGCGCGATCCTGCCGAGTCCGGAACCGATTAATCGTGTCGTGCCCATGGACCTTTTTCCTACCGCGGTGCTTGAGAGCGTTCTCGTGCAGAAAACCTATTCGGCCCAGTTTCCCAGCGAATTCGGCGGCGGCGTGTTGCAATTGCGCACGAAGAAATCCATCGACGAATTTTTCTGGAACGTGTCTTCTTCAGTTGGCATGACGACCGATGTCAACTTCAAGGAGGGCATGACGATCTCCGGCGGAGACCTCGCCTGGCTTGGTTATGACGACGGTTATCGCGGTATTCCGGAAGCCTTGCGATCGGCCACCGAGGGCGACAGGGAACTTCGGCGCGCCAGCCGCTTTTCCGGCAATGGCGGTTATTCCTCGGCGGAATTGCAGACTATCGGTCAATCCTTGCGTAACGAATACTTGCCGCGATACGAGGATCTTCCCGCCAATTTCGATTTCTCGACCTCGCTCGGCAATTTTCACGAGATCGGCAATACCGGCGCCACGATCAATTATATGGCCGCGGTCGATTACTCCAACTCCTGGGATCAAAACGAAATCGAACGCAAGACCTACAAGGTCAATAACGAGGGATTGACCCTCGACGACGATCTGGTATGGAACGGCACCGAGCATAGCATCGACATCAGCGGTATCTTCACCACGGGCATCGATTTCAATGCCAACCACAACGTGCGATTGACCTCCGTGGTATTGCGCAAGACCGACGACAGCGTGGGATTCGTGGAAGGCGACATTGCCCAGGAGGCCTATATTCGCCGCACTGAACTCGAATGGATCGAGCGTGAACTGTTCTCCAATCAGTTACAGGGCGATCATTACTTCCCCGAGTTCAACGAACTCGTCATAAACTGGCGCTATAGCGACGTCAAGGCCGAACGTGACTCACCCGACCATCGCCGCTACCGCTACGATCTGGAAGGCGACGTTTTCCGGTTCTCGACTCGTGCGGACGGTAACGTGCGCCGTTTCAGCGTACTCGACGACAATGCCGAAGATTTCGGCCTCGACGCCACGATGGTGTTCTATGGACCGCGCGATTCCACCATAACCACCCAGGCCGGCATGGTGATCAACGAAAAGGAACGCGATTCGGAAATCCGCCGTTACTCGTTTTTTGACCGGGGGCGCCGCACTCGCGACCAGGACTTGCTTGAGCTATCCATGGAGGAAATATTCGTACCGGAAAACATCGCGCCGGACGCCTTTGAACTGCGCGAGTTTACGAGACCTACGGATAACTACGTGGCCCGAAACGAATCCGAATCCTGGTACGTAAACGGTGAGATCAATTTCGATGACCGCTTGCGTCTCACTGGCGGTGTGCGGCTGGAAGATTTCAGGCAGTCTGTCGATACTTTCGATTTGTTCCGCGACGCGGAAGTGAACGCACGGCAGGACAGTCAGGACGTGTTGCCCGCCTTCAGCGCGACTCTCATTCAAAACGATCACCAATTCCGCCTGGCCTATAGCGAAACGCTCTCCAGACCGGATTTTCGCGAACTTTCGCCGGCGGCATTTACCGACCCCATAACCGGCCGCGAAGTAGTCGGCAATCCGAACCTGCTTATCACCTCGATCACCAATTACGATTTTCGCTGGGAGTGGTATTTCGGTTTCAGCGACTATTTGTCCGCCGGCATTTTCTACAAGGAGTTCGAAAATCCCATCGAGTCCATCATCCAGGGCGGCGCCACGGGCATACAGACTTTCGCCAACGCCGCTTCGGGAGAAAATCAGGGCATTGAACTGGAGGCATATAAATCGCTTGATTTCCTTGGCGGCATCGGCGAGGACTTCTATATTCAGGCGAATCTCTCGTTCATCGATTCCTCGGTCGAGATCAGCGAAGAGAACGCCGGTATCGTCACCAACCTGGCGCGTCCGCTGCAAGGACAGTCCGACTGGCTGTTTAACTTCCAGGCAGGCTATGAGCCTTTCACCGGCACAACCGCGACCTTGCTTTATCACTATTTCGGCAAACGCATCACCGAGGTCGGTATCGAAGGCGCGCCCGACCTCTATGAGCAGCCCTTCGGCGAGTTGAACTTCAACTTTCTCCGCGAACTGAACGATAACTGGAAGATACAATTCAAAGGTCGTAACCTGCTCGACGAACGTTCCGAAATCACCCAGGGCGGGCTGATTTCGACAGCTTACAATCTGGGCCGGCAGTTCAGCTTCCAGGTGGATTACACGTTCTAGTCTCCGGGGAACACGGCAGCAATGGCAGATTCAACCATCCTGATCGTAGATGACGAAGCCGCCATCAGGGACGTTGTCGGCATAACGCTGGATCTCGCGGGCTTCGACACCATCAAGGCGTCGAACGCCCATGACGCCCATGTATCGATCATCGACCAGAAACCGGACCTGGTGCTGCTCGACTGGATGCTCCCCGGCGGCAGCGGCATCGAACTCGCGCGCCGCCTGCGCCGCGACGAGATCACGAGCGCCATCCCCATCATCATGCTCACCGCCAAGGCCAGCGAGGACAACAAGGTCCAGGGTCTGAACGAAGGCGTCGACGACTACGTCACCAAACCCTTCTCGCCGCGGGAACTCGTCGCGCGCATCAAGACGGTGCTGCGCCGCGTCAACGGCAAGGAACGCGACAAGAGCCTGCAGGTCTTCGACCTCAAGCTAGACCCCACCAGCCATCGCGTCACCATCGAGGACAAGCTCGTGGAGATGGGCCCCACCGAGTTCCGCCTGCTCAAGTTCTTCATGCTGAACCAGGAAAAGGTGTTCAGCCGGGATCACATCCAGACGTCTGTCTGGGGCGCGAACGTGTACCTGGAAGAGCGCACCATCGACGTACACATCCGCCGACTGCGCAAGGCGCTGTCATCGGTGAAAGGCGTATCGATCGATTATTCCAAACTGATCCAGACCGTCCGCAGCGCCGGCTACCGCTTCTCCGTCCGCCCGGCCTGACGTTCTATTGCTGTTGTTCCGCCTGCAACTCCTCAAGATCGCGGGCGTATTCTTCGTATGTAGTCTGATATAGCGAGCGGCAATGGTCCTGTTGCGGGATGGGCAGGTTCTCGCAGTCCTGGATGCGATTGTCGCGAATCGCGTTATAGAATTGTTCGCTGGTGCAATTCGCCGTGGCGAGCAGCAATGAAAAGGCAAGTATAATGGCGCGGATCATGCGAGGATGATAGCAGCAACGCCGAATTCCCGGCAGCGGAGCAAGCAATGTCCAGCGACCACAGCCATCTGCCTTCCGAGACTGAACTACGCGCAAAGGCGCTGGAAAGCCTGCTGGTCGAGAAGGGTCTGGTCAAGCCTGAAGCGCTGGATGCGATCATCGAGACTTACCAGGACAAGGTGGGCCCCCGGAACGGCGCGCATCTCGTGGCCCTGGCCTGGACCGATGCGGAATTCAGGCAGCGCCTGCTCGCGGATGCTTCAGCCGCTGCCGCCGAAATGGGCTATTTCGGGCGCCAGGGCGAGCATCTGAAGGCGGTCGAGAATACGCCGGAAATTCACAACCTCGTCGTTTGCACCTTGTGTTCCTGTTATCCGTGGACCGTACTCGGCCTGCCGCCGGTCTGGTACAAGTCGGCGCCTTATCGCTCGCGGGCGGTCAGCGAGCCACGCTCGGTGCTCGCCGAGTTCGGCGCCGAATTGCCGGAAGAGGTCAGAATCCGAGTCTGGGATTCGACTTCGGAGATGCGCTACCTGGTCGTGCCCATGCGGCCGGCGGGGACCGAAGACTGGAGCGTCGAGCAATTGCAAAGGCTCGTGACTCGGAACGCCATGATCGGCGTTGAGCAGGCGCTGGCGCCGGAGCGCCTCGCGCCATGAGGGGAGGACACGATCTCGGCGGCCGCCAGGGATTCGGTCCGGTCAACCCGGAGCCCGAATCCGAAGAGCCGATTTTCCACGACGAATGGGAAAGGCGCGTATTCGCGCTGACCATGGCCACCGGCATGCTGGGACAGTGGAACATCGACCAGTCGCGACATGCCCGCGAGCGCCAGCATCCGGTCGCCTATCTCGAGCAGAGCTATTACGAAAACTGGCTAGCCGGTACGGAGAAGTTGTTGATTGAGACGGGGTTGATAAGCGAGGGAGAACTGCGCTCCGGAGCGGCCACGGAAAAATGTGGCAAGGAACTGCGAATTCCCGATGCGGAGGCCGCGCGCAAGATTCTGACCAGTGGCGGCCCCGCGGCCCGGGAGATTGAAAATCCACCCCGTTTCGCGGCGGGAAACGAAGTCATCGTCAAACGCAGACATACCTTGCGGCACACTCGCGCACCCGACTACGCGCAAGGCTGCCGGGGTCTGGTGCGCGAGCATCATGGCGCTCACATTTTTCCGGACGCCAATTGCGATGGCGAACCGGTGGCGCACCACCTCTATAGCGTCGAATTCCCTTCACGCGAGCTTTGGGGAGGAGGCGCCGAGCCCTTTGATGTATTGATCGATTTGTGGGAACCGTATCTGACGTTGGTTGACGGCAATGGCGAATAGTCCGGTCTCGGGTTCCGGCTTTCGGGAACCGGAAGGCCCGGCTTTCCGGGCGCCATGGGAGGCCCAGGTATTCGCGCTGGTCTGCGCCTTGCAGGACGCGGGAAAACTGTCCCCGGCGGAATGGTCGGCCTTGCTCGGCGAGGAAATCCGGCTGGCGAAAGAGCGGGGCGACCCGGACCTCGGCGACACGTATTACGTCCATTGTCTCGCCGCGCTGGAAAAATGGCTGTCAGAGAAGAATTTCGCCGCCCACGACGAGATCGGTCAACGCATTGCCGACTGGCGCGCCGCCTATCTGAGGACGCCGCATGGTCGGCCGGTGGAACTTCGCTGAGGGTTTCGACTTTTTTTGTCGAAAACTTGGCATTGCCGAAAAACCTGTCTGATAATTTCAGCAACGCCAATACCTCGGACGAGGAGAAATGACATGGATGGACAAATCATCGCTACCGTTGCGGTAGCCATACCAGTGTTGGGCTTTTTGTGGACGATCCACCGGGACGTGTCCGGGTTGCGTGAGCGCATGGCGAGAATGGAAGGCCTGATCGAAGGCTTTGCAACCCAGACCGCCTCGGCCTCGGGCAAGAACCGCGCAAGCGATCCTTCCTATCAGATTCGGGAACCTCAGGGCAGCGGCGGGTAGAAGCCGCCGCGGCGGATTTCTATACCGCTGCCCGCCATCTCCTGTTCGAAAGCCGCCAGCGTTTCGCCGATGGTCATGCCGTCGACAAGTCCACTTGCCCGGGCTTCCGGATTGGCCGCCTGGCGGGCGTAGCCCTGATCGTAGTGGTAGAGATATGCCACGTCCGGGCCGAGCAGGCGCGTGCATTCCGCGGCTGCCGCCGGAGTCATGCGCCCGACCGGGATATTCATCGGCATGAAGGCCACGTCGATATCGCGCAAGGCCTTCACCTCGTCTACGCATTCGGTCACACCGGCAAAGAAAAAGCGCAGGCCGCCCAGGGTCACGACGTAACCGTTGGCGTCTCCTTTGGGGTGCTCCGGGGCGCCCGGAATGATGTCGTAGGCGGCAATCGCCTCGATTTCCACCCCGGCGACCGTAGTCTCCTCGCCGTTTTCGATCACCGTGCCGTGAGGCAGGTGCTGACTGCTGTTGGCGGGCATGAGGACGACGGTGTCAGCGTCGCTCAAGGCGGCGATCGCTTCCGGATCGAGATGGTGGCCCGGATTGTCGGTAACCAGGATCAGGTCGGCGGTTTGCAAGCCTTCGAGACCCATGACTCCCCAGGGATCTACGGTAACTACCGTATCGCCGTGAACGAGTTGCGCTCCGTTATGCGTGATCGCGGTGATCCCGATTTCGCCTTCGGGTCCGCTAACGGTGTCAGCCAGGGCGGGAGTCAGCATCGCGGCCACTGCCGGCGCGAGTGAGAGGAACAAGGATTTTCCTGCGCGGTTCATAAATTTTGATCCCTCGACGCTATGGCCTGACTCGTACGTACTTCTCGAATCGCTGGCGGCCGACCTGGCCGGCGTAGATGTTGCCTTCGGCGTCGCTGGCCAGGAACTCGATGCCGCTGCCGTTGGGGATTTCGTAGTCGGGAATGAACTCGGTCACATAGCCGGTTCGCGCATCGCCAATGCGGATGCCGCGTTCCCAGCCACGGTTCCATTGCTCGCCGGACATGCCGTCGGCGACGAATATCTTGTCGTTTTCGTCAATCCAGATGCCGCTCGGGCGGCCGAACTGGGTCCAGATGTCCAGGACTTCACCGTCCTGGGAAAGAATCTGGATGCGATTATTGCCGCGGTCGGCGACGAATACCCTGCCTTGGGAGTCCATCTTCAGATCGTGAGGGTCGTTGAAGCCGCCGGTTTCCCGGCTGGTGTCCTGGACGCCGCCGCCAATTTGCAGCAGAAGCTCGCCATCCGCGGAAAATTTCATTACGCGATTATTGCCGCCGCGGTGACCGTCGGCGATCCAGAGATCGCCATTGGGCGCCACGAGTATCGCCGCGGGTCCATTGAAATGCGTCGCGTCTTCCCCCGGCGTTCCGGCTTCGCCCAGGCGCATCAGGACTTCGCCGTCCTGGCTGATCTTGATGACCTGATGTCCCATGCCCCGTTCCATGCCTGGCGCGCCCCGGGCGTCGCCTTCAGGCGCGCCTTCGGTGACCCAGAAGTTGCCCTCGGCGTCCATGTCGAAGCCATGGGGCCAGGCGAAAACGCCGGCGCCGATGCTATGGACGGTGTTGCCCTCCCTATCCAGCTTGTGGATGGGATGCAGGTCGGAGCCCGCGCATTGATTCGCCCCGCAGCGCTCCAGGATCCAGATGTGCTCTCCGTCGGGGTCGGGATGCACGCCGGTCACGATTCCCATCGTGCGCCCGCCCGGCAACTCGCCCCAGTGGTACACGACCTGATAGGGATTGTCGGCGGCGCGCGCGGAATTGTACGCGGGCTGAACCAGCAGCAAGACTGTGGCTGCGGCGGCGATGAAGAATCGGATTGTGCATATCTTGGAAAATTTCATGGAGGATGACCTCGCGGGATGCTCGGAAGTTCCTGGATGATCGTGAAGCAGTATACGGATTACCGTCACCGGTGCGAACTATTGATACTGGATCGGATGCGTACTGATCCGGACCCTGCTTTCCATGTAGGTGATTCCGTCGGCGCCGATGGCGCTGAACCAGTGAGGCGTACCGGGTTGCAGCACCAGTACGTCGCCGGCCTTGACCTGCCTGGCGAGGCCGCCGCGGATGCCATGCCCGGTACGAATCAGGTCGTCGCTGCTCTGCGGCTCGAGCGGCTCGTTCAGGATTCCGCCGGTTACCAGAGTGCCGCTGCCTTCGAGAATCCGGTATATCTCCATGCTATGAGGATGGATGATTGCGTAGTTGTTCACGGCGCCGGTTCGCCGGCGAATGGTGATGCCGGGCGAAATCGTGATCGACCAGCCCGTGGCCGAGGCGGCCGCCGCAACGGCCTCTTCGAGCTCTGCCTCAAGCTCGGCGCTTGACTTGTACAGTGCGGGAGGGGCTCCCGAATCCTGCGCCAGGGCGGCGGAGCATGCAATTGCAATGATTATCAAGGCCAGCTTTTTCATTTCTCGTACTCCTCGATTGTCCGGGCGAACGCGGATAGCCCGGCCAGCATATGCCCGGGGTTCTTTTGAATCAATGCCGATGTTTGCGGCCCGCAAATCTTGCGCCGCGCCTGAACTTCCGCATATAGTCAGAAACCCCGCATGATGTTCCCGGCTTAGAGGAGCAGCCTTATGAATTCCGATTCGTTCGACCTGGAGGCGGAAAAGCAGGCGGTTGCGCCTGATGCGCCCGAGTCGCCGTCGCGCCGCGAGTTTCTCGAAACCACCGGCGCCACCGTGGCGGCTTCCACCGTCGTCTCTTTCGCTACGCCGGCCATGGCGCAATCCACCGATGCGGCCGCGCCGCGCACCGCGATTTCGGTCAGCGTCAACGGCGTCCGGCATGAAATCGATGTGGAAGACCGCTGGACCCTGGCGGAACTGCTGCGCGACGCCATCGGCCTGACCGGCACCAAGATCGGCTGCGACCGCAGTGAATGCGGCGCCTGTACGGTGCTGATGAACGGCGCGCCGGTGTATTCCTGCAGTCAGCTCGCGGTCTGGGCCGACGGCGCCGAGATTCGCACGGTGGAAGGACTGGCGCGGAACGGCGAATTGACGCCGCTGCAACAGGCCTTCGTCGACAATAACGCGCCGCAATGCGGTTTCTGCACTTCCGGCCAGTTGATGTCCGCCACCGCATTGCTTGCGGCCAATCCGAGCCCGTCCGCGGACGAGGCCCGGGCGGCCCTGGTCGGCAACCTGTGCCGTTGCTCCAATTACAACGCCATCGTCGAAGCGGTGGTCGCGGCAGGCGAGGGAGGTGCGGCATGACACAGCCAACCCGAATCGGCCTTGAGCCACTGGAAACCATCGGCAACGATACCCCTCGCATCGACGCGGTCGAACGCGTTACCGGCGCGGCGCAATTCACCCGGGACGTCAAATTGCCCGGTATGGTTTATGCGCGGGTGCTGCGCAGCCCGCATCCTCATGCTCGCATCGTCTCCATCGATGTTTCCGCCGCCATGTCCTTGCCCGGCGTGCTCGACGTGATCACCCACGAGACCAGCCCCATAGTCTGGGGTTCGGGTTGCGTCTCCGGCGGGCGGCAGTACAACGACCCGATCAAGGACGCGACCATTCACCGGCGCTATATCTTCAACAATCCGGTGCGTTGCGTGGGCGATTCGGTCGCGGCGGTGGCCGCCACCGACCGCAATATCGCCGAGGCGGCGCTGGACTTGATCGAAGTCGAATACGAGGAACTGCCGTTCGTGCTCGAACCCGAGGAAGCGCTGGCGGATGACGCGCCACGCATCTGGCCTGAAGGAAACATGTGCCCGGACACACGCAACCGGTTCGAGCCGATGACTTCGCGCATCGGCGACGTGGAAGCGGGATTCGCCGAAGCGGATCGGATTTTCGAACAACGCTATGAGACCGGTTTCGTACACAACGCCCAGATGGAGCCGCGTTGCGCGCTGGCGACCTGGGAAGGCGACAAGCTGACCTTGTACACGCCGTCCCAGGGGATTTCCAATTGCCGCCACGATACCGCCCGCGATCTCGGCCTGCAGGATCACCAGGTGCGCATCATCGCCCAATACATGGGCGGCGGCTTCGGCAACAAGAACCAGAACCAGGACGCCGACCTGATCGCGGCCGAACTGTCGCGCCGCGTGGATCGTCCAGTGATGCTCGAATACACTCGCCGCGATGACTGGCTCGGCGTGCACGGCCGCTGGCCCACGGTGCAGGAATACCGCGTGGGCGTGAAGGATGACGGCACGGTAACCGCCATGCAGATGCGCGGCTATAGCGGCATGGGGCCTTATCGCAAGAATTCCGGCGGCATCTCGGGCATGGACTACTACGCCTGTCCCAACCGATTGCGGGAGATCTATCCGGTCTATACCAATCGCACGACCTCAGGCAATTTCCGCGCTCCGTCCGACCCGCATGGCGTCTATGGCGTCGAGTCGATCATGGACGACATCGCCTACGAAATGGGCATCGACCCGGTGGATTTCGCGCTCAGGAACATGCGCCGGCCCACCGAGGAAATGCAGTTCACCAACTATTCGCTGGAAGAGGTCATCACCACCGGCGCCGAGCAATTCGACTGGCAGGCCCGGCGGCGGGTCCAGCCCGGCTCGGACGAAGGTCCGCTCAAGCGCGGCGCCGGCTTTTCCTTCATGATGTTCCGCGCCGGCCTCGGCACGAGCAGCGCCGTGGTGCGGGTCGATTCGCAAGGACAATACACCTTGTATGTCGGCGTGACCGACATCGGCCCCGGCGCCAAGACCACCATGGGCATGATCGCCGCGGAGGCCCTCGGCGTGCCGCTGTCCCGTGTCGAAGTGGTCTGGGGCGATACCGACCGGACGCCGTATTCGGTGGGCGAATCCGGCAGCCGCACGACGATCATGACCGGCTACGCCGTGGTCCAGGCCGCCGAGAATCTGAAGCAGCAAATTGCCGATCGCGGCATGCCGGACGGGGCGGACGTACTGATCGGCACGGCGACGCCGGTGCCGAACACCGACGGGCTGATCCGCCAATGCTTCGCCGCCCACTTCGTCGAAGTGGAAGTCGATACCAGTATGGGCACGACGCGAGTACTGAAATACACCGCGGTGCACGAATCCGGCCGCATCATCAATCCGACCACGGCCAGGGACCAGATTCGCGGCGCGGCGATCCAGGGCATCGGCCAGGCGCTGCACGAGGATCTGCTCTACGATCCGCGCAACGGCCAGCCGCTCAGTCCGGGCTACTACCGCGGGCGGCATCTGACGCACCTGGATATCCCCGACATCGACGTGACCTTCATCGAGACCGACGACGGTTATGGGCCTTTCGGCGCCAAGACCGCCGGCGAGTCCGGCATCATCCTCGCGCCGGCGGCGGTCGCCAACGCGGTGGCGAACGCCACTGGCCGGCGCATGCGATCCTTGCCGATCACGCGGGACAAGATTCTGCAGGAGGTGTCGGCATGAGAGCGCTGAGCAATCACGACGCAAGCAGTATCTCCGATGCGGTCCAGGCCGCGGCCCGGGCGCGGGCCGGAGGTCGAATCCCTGCTTTCTCCGGCGGCGGCACGGACCTGCTGCAGCAAGTCAAGGATGGAACCGATCCGGCGAATGTCATCATCAATCTCCGCACCGTGGACGAGGCGCGCGAGATAGAGGAAGGCGCCGGCGGAATTTCCATCGGCGGGCTGGCCACGTTGGCCCAGGTGATGGACGATGCTGCCGTGCGCGCCCGTTTGCCGGCGCTGGCCCAGGCCGCCGAAAGCGTGGGTACGCCGCAGATCCGCAACGTGGCCACCGTCGCCGGCAACATGACCCAGCGCCCCTGGTGCTGGTACTACCGCAACGGCTTCCATTGTTTCAAATCGGGCGGCGACGAGTGCTTTTCGGTAAACGGCGAAAACGGCCAGCACGCCATTTTCGGCGGCGGACCCAGCTTCATCGTGCATCCGTCCGACGTCGCTCCCGCGCTCGTGGCTTTCAAAGCGGTGTTCCAGCTCGCGGGCCCGGACGGCGAACGGGAAGTTCCGGCGGCGGAGTTCTTCGTGCTGCCCAGGATCGATCCGGTCAACGAGAATGTCCTCGGCGAGTCGGAAATGCTCGCGCGAATCCTCGTGCCTTCGCCTGCCGAAAATACCGTGAGCAGCTACCACAAGGTCATGGATCGTGCGGCCTGGACCCATGCCGAAATCGGCGTGGCCACGGTAATCCAGCGCGACGGCAATGCCGTGACGGACGCCCGCGTGGTGCTTTCGGGCGTGGCGCCGATTCCCTGGCGGCTGCGCGCGGTCGAGGAATTCCTCACCGGCAGGCAGATCACCGCCGAAGTGGCGCAAGAGGCCGGCGAGATGTCGATTGGGGACGCCCAGCCATTGGCGAAAAACCGCCACAAGTTGCCCATGACCAGCGCCGCCGTGGAACGCTCGATCATAGCGCTGGCCGCGGGCTGAACGCGGCGGGGCAGGAGCGAGAACCGCAATGAAACGCAGGGATTTCCTGTTCCTCACCCATGCGGGAGACGATTGCGTGCGTCTGTCCTGCGAGCAACTGTACATGCATTACCGCGATCTGACACGGGTGGAATCTCATGGCGCCGATGCGTCGAGTGAACACGCCGAGTGGTGGGCGGGCGAGCCCGAATCCGAGCTTGCGCTGGAGTCGCCGGAGTCGTTTTTTCGCCGCCTCGGCGAAGCGTTGCATGGCAAGCGCAGGCTCGAACTGGCCGACAAGGAATGGCTCGGCGATGCCGGATTGCGGCGGCAAATCGAACAGTTATTGAACGCGTTTCGCGCGGCCGGCGGCGAAGTAGTATTTGAGCCACGATTGGAAACCACAGAGGAAGCCCTGTAGGGGCGAGGCATGCCTCGCCCGGCCGGCGCCACAGACGGTAATTGCGGAGACCTTGACATGAGAAGATCCAGAAGACTGCCGGCGCTTTTCGCATGCGGCCTGCTCCTGTTCGCGGGTTGCGGCCCGCAACAATCCGGCGTCGGCCCCGCACCTGACACGGATCAGGAATTGGCGGGCCGCGTGCAGGCGGCGCTGGAGTCCGCAAGCGATTTGCCGCGGGAATTGTCGGTCGAGGTAACCGATGGCGTGGTCCTGATCTCCGGCGCGCTCGCCTGCGAGGATTGCGGCGGCAACCGCACGCCCGGCAACATCGGAACGATCCAGCAATCTCTCGGAACCGTCGTGCGCGCCGTCCCCGGCGTCACGGAAGTGCGGTTCCAGCTCGATTACTCCAACGAACGCGACTGACTACAGATCGCTCGGCAGCAGGATTCCCAGCTTCACCCGTTCTTCCCGCCAGAGCTCGATCATGCGCTCGTACTGATCGGGTATCTCTTCCTTCAGGTTTCTCGTCTCGCCTGGGTCGGCGATCACATCGTAAAGTTCGAATGCCGATTCGTCGAACAGGCTGCGCGAGTGGACGATCTTCCACCTGCCCTGGCGCAAATATGCCTGTCCGACATGGAAAAACGTCGTCACGTAATCTTCGTCGTGCACGCGGTCGCTGGCGCCTGAGAGCAGCGGCAGCATGCTCTCGCCGAGCATGGGCTGGATCGAGCCGCCTTCCGGGTAGACTCCGTTCGCGGCTTCGATCAAGGTCGGCGCGATGTCCATGACGGTAACGTAGCTGCGATCTATCGCGTCGGCACGACTCACTCCGGCTCCGGCCACGATCAGGGGTGAGACGATGCCGCCTTGCAGGGCGTAGGTCTTCACTCCGCGAAAAGGCGCTGAGTTCGCTTCCGCCCAGGCCGGCCCGAGCGAAACCCAGGACGTGGCGGCGCCCATGTTTTCGTAGGCGTTGTCATAGTTCGCCCTGACGAAAGGGGCGCGAGGGCCGCCGGCGTAGAAATCCTCGTTGGCCGCGCCATTGTCTGACAGGAAGAAAATCAGCGTGTCTTCGTATAGCGCCTCGTCCTTCAGATATTGCAACAGCCTGCCCACGTGGAAATCCAGGTTTTCGACCAGGGCGGCGTACAACTCCATCTTGCGCGCCTCGCGCCGCTTTTCCGCGTCGCCCAACTCGGTCCAGGGAGTGATTTCCGGATTGCGGGGCGGCAACTCCGCCTCGCGGGAAACGATGCCGGCGTCCTGCAATTCGCGGAATCGCCGTTCCCGCAAGGCGTCGTAGCCCTCGTCGAACCGGCCCGCGTAGCGGTCGAGCCAGTCGTCTGGCACTTGCAGGGGCGCGTGTGGCGCCGTATAGGAGGCGACCGCGAAAAAGGGCTCGCCATCCTCCCGGCCGGTTTCGATGAACTCGATCAATTCATCGGTGAAAAGCTGCGAGGAATAGGCGCCGTCGGGCCAGGCGGCGAGTTCTCCGTTTTGCGTATACAACGTCCCGCCTTCGACATAGCCGATGCCGTTGAAATGATTCGCGGTGCCATGCATGACGGCGAAAGTTCGCTCGAAGCCCTTCGCATGGGGGCGATGTTCGGGCGCATCGCCGAGATGCCATTTGCCGGCGAACCAGGTGTGGTAACCCGCCTCCCGCAGCACCTGGGAAACCGGCGCCACGCGGTCGGACAAATGGGCCTCATAACCCGGAATTCCCATCTCGAACGAAAGCAGGGGCAAGATGTATTGCCGTCCCATTCCCGCAACGTGATTGTTATTGCCGGAGTAAAGCATCGCGCGGGTGGGGGCGCATTGGGGCGCGGTATGGAAATGCGTGAATCGTATGCCTTCGGCGGCGAGTCGATCGATATTGGGCGTACGAATGTCGCTGCCGAACACACCGAGGTCCGCGTAACCCATATCGTCGGCGATGATCAGCAGGATATTCGGCCTTTGCTCTTCCGCGGCCAGACTCCAGGCCGGCAACATCAGCATCAGTCCGCAGAGAATTTCGAAAATGGATTTTCTTGCCGAAGTCATGCGGGCGCTCCTGTTTCTCAGAGCCAAGGCTACTCGTTTCCTGTCCAATTCGCGAAGTCAGAACGCGAAACCGACATAATTTTCCGCCAGCGCCGCCGACGCGGCTGGCGATTTTCTCAGATATTCCAGTTCGGCGAGTTGCAGCCGCCGTTCGAACTCGCTTTGCCCCGGAAATTTGTGCAATAGCGAAGTCATGTGCCAGGAAAAGTGTACGCGCCGCCAGACCTGGCGCAGGCAATTCTCCGGATATGCGTTCAATAGATCTTCCGAGCCGTTTTCGTACCGTTCCGCAAGCGCCCGGCTCAGCATGTCGACATCGGATATCGCCAGATTCATGCCCTTGGCGCCGGTCGGCGGCACGATATGGGCGGCGTCGCCGGCCAGCAACAGGCGCCCGTACCGCATGGTCTCGCAGACGAAACTGCGCATCGGCGTAATGCTCTTTTCGAGAATCCCGCCTTCGCCCAGCGTCCAGCCGGGCAGCATTTCGAGCCGCTTGTGCAAGGCTTCCCAGATTCGCTCGTCCGGCCAGTCTTCGATGCGGTCTTGCGGCGGGCATTGGATATAGTTCCGCGAAACCGCCGGCGAGCGCATGCTATGCAGCGCAAAGCCGTCCGGGCTGTTCGCGTAGATGAGTTCTCCGGACGAGGGCGGGGCGTCGACGAGGATTCCCAGCCAGGCGAAAGGGTAGGTCCGGTCGAAACAGGTAACAGCCTCCGCCGGAATCGATTCGCGGCTGACGCCATGAAAGCCGTCACAGCCGGCGATGAAATCGCAGTCGAGGCGGCGGTCCTCGTCGCCGGACCTGAATCTGATGCAGGGATTCTCGCTCAACGGCTCGCAAACTCTGACTTCATCGACATTGAACAGCAGCCTTCCGTTGGCGGCGAGACGCGCGGCAATGAGGTCCTTGATCACTTCCTGCTGGCCGTAGACGGTGATTCCCTTGCCGCCGGTCAACTCGTCGAAATCGATGCGATGCGATCGCGCGCCGAATCGGATCTCGATGCCGTGATGCTGCAAACCTTCCCGCAGCAGACGCTCGCCGAGCCCGAATTCGGCCAGCAGATTAACCGTGCCCTGTTCGAGCACACCGGCGCGAACCCGGCTCTCGACATACGTCCTGTCGCGCTTTTCCAGCACGACCGAATCGATTCCACGCAGATGCAGGATATGGGAGAGCAGCAGCCCGGCGGGGCCGGCGCCGATGATTCCTACTTGCGTCCGCATTCTGGCGCTCCGGGTTTTGCCTGCGGTAATGAAACTTGTATCCTGCCAGTTTACACACGCCGTGAGAATTTCGGATGTCGGGGAAAAGACTGTCGGCGCACCCTGCATACACGTATCCCGATTACAAGTCGTCGGCTTTGCGTGGGCCGGGCAGGGAGCCGGTCGATCTGGGCGAACCCGGTGCGAAGCAATCGTCCGGTGCGGGCCTGGAGTCCCGGGCCTCGCTCGCCGGCCGCTTCAAGGCCGGCGAACTCGATCATGACCTGACCCGCAGCGCGCGGCGGGGAGGCGAGCCGCTGGGGGAGCGAATCGCGGTGTCGGGCCGCGTGCTCGACGAACGCGGCAATCCGGTTCGAGGCGCGCTCATCGAAGTCTGGCAAGCGAATGCCGCGGGCCGGTATCGGCACAAGGCGGACGATCATGACGCGCCGGTCGATCCGAACTTTCACGGCGCGGGAAGATGCGTCACCGACGGCGAAGGCCGTTACCGTTTCCTGACGATTCAGCCCGGCGCCTATCCCTGGCAAAACCATCACAACGCCTGGCGGCCGCGGCATATTCATTTTTCCGTAATCGGCGACTCTCCAATCAGCAGGCTGGTCACGCAGATGTATTTCCCGGGCGATCCACTGCTCGATCTCGATCCGATCTTCCAGGCGGTTCCGGCGGCGGCCCGCGGCCGCCTGATCGCGCATTTCGATCTTGGTCTGACACAGCCCGAATTCGCGCTCGGATATCACTTCGACATTGTCGTGGCCGGATCCGGCGCCACGCCGCGGGACGATCACGGGAGCAGCGCAAAATGAGCAATGAGACTGGCCTGCCGCTGACGCCGTCCCAGACAGTCGGGCCGTATTTCACGCTGGGATTGACTCCCACCGGGCATGAAGCCGGCTTCGGCCCGCTGATCACGAACGAAATCCGCGGAGAAGGCGAGCCGATCACGATCCACGGCAAGGTTTTCGACGGGGCGGGCAAGCCGGTGAATGACGCCATGCTCGAGATCGTCCAGGCCGACGGCGACGGCCGCCTCGATACACCGGGATTCATCGGTTTCGCCCGCGCCGGAACCGGCGAAGCTGCCGACAACTCCTACACCTTCAAGACGGTCAAGCCCGGGCCGCTCCGTAGCGGCGAAGCCCCCCATATCTGCATGATCGTCTTCATGCGCGGCATGCTGCTGCACGCTTATACGCGAATCTATTTCGCGGATGAGGCCGCCAATTCGAATGATCCCGTCTTCAGCCGCCTGCCGGAAGACCGCCGCGAAACCTTGCTCGCCCGGCGCGCGGAAACCGCCGGTGGAGCCTCCTACGAGTTCGACGTACACATGCAAGGCGACCGCGAAACGATTTTTTTCCGCCATCTGTAAGATTTGAAATTTAGAACTTAACTATCGAAATATCGAAATAAGTTCTAAAAATCGAACACTATAGATTCTGATTCGAAAGCCAGTCATATTCTCGTTTACTTGCTTCTTATAAAGTATTATTATTCGTACTTAAATCGGAAAATATAGAAATAAGTACGAAATAACGCATACTATGAATATTGGAGCGAATACACCTGCCGCAATCGCCGAAGAACTTGGAGAACGGCTGAAGCGGGCCCGGCTGAACCGGGACATGACGCAGTCGGAAGTTGCCGAACGCGCGGGCGTTTCCAGGCTGGCGGTACTCAACGCCGAAAAAGGCGAAGCGCGGCTGAAGGTGCTGGTCGCGATCCTGTCCGCCCTCGATCTGGCCGGGCAACTGGACCTGTTCCTGCCGGGCCAGGACGTTTCTCCCATTCAACTCGCCCAACTCAAGGGGAAAGCGCGGCAAAGGGCCTCGGGCCAGCGCAAGACCGGGGCCCGGGATCAAGGACCGCCGGAATGGTAGACCAGGTCGTTGAAGTCAGCTATCGCGATGACCGGGTAGGAGCGGTCAGCTTCGATGCCGACACCGGCACCGGCGCATTCGAATATGCGCAATCGTTTATCGAAAGCGGCATCGAGCTTTCGCCGATAAGCATGCCGCTGGCGAATCGCGTTTACTCGTTTCCTGAATTGGGGCGGGAGACTTTCGAGGGGCTGCCGGGACTGCTCGCGGATTCTCTCCCGGATGATTTCGGCAATTCAATTCTCAATGAATGGGCGGCCCGTCAGGGCCGCGCGGCGGATGAAATCGGCCCACTCGAAAAGCTTCAGTACATCGGCAAAAGAGGCGTCGGCGCTCTCGAATTCGCGCCCGCTACCAGACTCAAGGGCTTGAACGCTTCCCAGAATCTGGAATTGGATAAACTGGTCGAAATCGCCCAGGAAGTGCTCGACAGCCGCGCTGGTCTCAAGGTCGAATTGAGCGGCGGCGGACGGGAGGACCGCGACGCCATGGTGGCGCTGCTGTCCATCGGCACCAGCGCCGGCGGCGCCCGGCCCAAGGCGGTGGTCGCGTTCAACGACGACTTCACCAAGGTCAGGTCGGGACAAGTCGACGCGCCCGAAGGATTCACCCATTACCTGTTGAAATTCGACGGTGTGAGCGAAAACCGCCGGGGCCGGGAGTCTTTCAGCGACCCGCTCGGATATGGCGCGATGGAATACGTGTATCACAAAATGGCCACGGCCTGCGGCATAACGATGATGCCGTGCGAATTGCTGATGGAAGGCGACCGGCGGCATTTCATCACCAAGCGTTTCGACCGCGGCGGCAACCGGAAAATCCACACACAGACGCTGAACGGCCTGGCCCACGTCGATTACAAGATGCCCGGGTCCTGGTCCTACGCCGAATTGTTCGGCGTCGCGAGAAGGCTCGGCCTGGCGGCGCCGGCGGCGGAACAACTGTTCCGGCGCATGGTCTTCAATATCGTCGCCAGAAACCACGACGACCACTCCAAAAATTTCTCGTTCCTGTTCCGCAACGGCAAGTGGGAACTCGCCCCCGCCTACGATCTCGCTTACAGCTACAAACCCGGCAGCCGCTGGACCAACAGCCATTGGATGATAATGGGCGGAAAACGCGATGGCTTCGAGCGCGAAGACTTCCATGCGATGGAAAAACTCAGCCCGCTGTTCACGCGGGCCAACGTCAATCGGATCATTGACGAAGTCGTCGCCCACGTGTCGCAATGGCGCAGCCTCGCTATCGAACACGAAGTGCCCGCCGCCCTCATCGAAACGGTCGAGTCGAATTTGCGCCTTGGAATATAAGCCCTGCCGGCAGAGTGCCGGCAAGGCGGATTGGAGATTGGTGGAGGCGGGGAGAGTTGAACTCCCGTCCGTCAGTTCGCGGCCTGAAGATCTACATGCTTAGCGTCGTCTATTGAGTTAGCCCTTGTGCTACCCGACGGGCAGGGCGAACAGGGCGAGCCTGGAGAGATTTAACGGCGCAACGCCAGGCGCGTCTTGCCGCGATCCCGTTCTATACGACGATTGCTAAACAACGGTTTACGGGCATCCCGTCGGCAATCGCTAGCCGCGATCAGGCGGCTAGAGCGTATTCTCTGTCGTTGGCAACTATTCAGTTGCAGTAATTGATTTACGAGAGTTACTACCCTCTCGGCATGCACCCCAGGTGTTGATACCGGCGTCGAATCCGAATCGCCCCCGAGAAGACCAAACAGGATAGCACACTTAGGCCCGGAAAGCCCTTACTGGTCGTTGATTCTCGCTTTGTCCGATATGGACACGGCTTCCCTGGCCAGCTTGCTGACGCCTTCGAAATCGCCTTGCTGGATCAGGCTTGCAGGCGTCAGCCAGCTTCCGCCGCAAGCGAGAACGGCGGGTATCGCAAGGAAATCGGCAAGATTGGCCGGGGAAACGCCGCCGGTGGGAATGAAGCGCATCGTTCGAAACACGCTCGACAGCGCCTTCAACGCGGGTACGCCGCCGGCCGTCGAGGCAGGGAAGAATTTGACCGTATCCAGGCCGAGGTTGTATGCGCGTTGCAATTCGGTCGCCGTGCAGACGCCGGGATAGACGGGCGCCCCGGCGGACCGGGCCACGCTGACCACTTCTTCGTCGAGGCCCGGAGAAACGATGAACTTCGCTCCCGCGTCCAGGGCCGCTTCGGCTTGCGCGGCCGATAGCACCGTGCCTGCTCCCGCGACCGCGTCGGGCACTTCCCGCGCAACCGCGGCCAGGCACTCGAGCGCGGCATCGGTGCGGAACAGCACTTCGATCATGGGTATGCCGCCGGCCACGAGGGCTCGCGATGTATGGACGGCCGTGTCCGCGCCGTCCGCCTGAACGAGGGCGATCAGCGGCGTCTGCTGGAGCAGGCGGTCGAATTCAGATTTCATTCAGGAGCGGTTCCGGCGTCCCGTCGAATCGGTTGCGCGACATCACGGTAACCGGCTCGCCTACGATATGCGTCACTCGCACCGGCTGACTGCCCACAAACTCGTTATCGACGATATCCGTATCCTGCACCCCGTGCAGCCGCACCGACGCCTCCGACTTGTTGCGCGACCCGTTGCCCACGGAATCCAGTGACGAAGACCGCAATTCGAAATGTGGCCCAAACGTGCTTTCGTCAGTCCCGCCCCGATAGATATCGGCGATGGCGCCTTCTATGTTCCGAAAGCTGCTGCCCGTGATCGAAACATATTCGCCGTTGTAGAGACCGAGGTCTTCGGTTTCCCTGTTCATCTCGAGAATGTGTCCGGTGACATCGGTAAAACTCGAGTCGGCGATTTCGATCCGGTCGGCGAACGTGTGCTTTGCAAGGGTGAAGAAATTGAAGGAGTGATTCGTGTTGAGATCTTCAACGGTGGTGTTCTCAACGACCAGCATGTAATTGTTCAGCATCGAATAGCGGCTTGTTCGAATGGCGGAATTTCCGGCCACGTCGGGCGCGGCCCTTCCGGAAATGGTCACGCCGTCCAGCTTAAGACTGCCGCCGTCGACAAGTTCGAACAAGGCGGTGCGCTCGAACTCGATGGTCACCGCTCCTTCAGTGGCCTGGACCGTCAGCGGGCGGTCCACGACGATGGTCTTCGTTACCAGATATTCGCCCGGCGCCATCGCTATCACGTCGCCGGCACTTGCGCCGGCGGCCGCATCCGTCAGGGAGTCCAGTCCGGGATCGATCCCGATCGTTTCGCCGGTGCCGAAGCGATTGTCCGCTCCGGGCTTGGGATACCACGATACGCCGGTGCTCGTCCGGTCAAGGACTTGAAGGTCCCTGGACACGCCCACGTCGGCAAGCGCGTCGTCCACGGGATACAGCAGACCGTTGTCAGCCCTGCGAAGTTCAATCCCGGAATTGTCGAAGCCGTCGCTGAGCGGTGAATCTTCGACGCCGTTGAGCGCATTCGCGCGAAAATCGATGCCGCTGATGTTGTCATGCACGGTTATGATGTTGCGTCCGTCCTCATTGTGGATCAGGTTCGATCCGAACACGCTGTTGACGGGCGTCGCCGAGCGTTCCTCGTCGCTGCCCGCCGCCAGCTCGATATGGTCGCTGTCGATGATCGAGTTGTGCACGATCATGGCGTTGTCGACCTGGAAGTAACGGTTCAGCGGCGAGTCCGGTACGCCGTTCATGACCACGAATGCGCCGCCGAAGCGATGGCCGGTCAGTCCCTCGAGATAATTGTTGCGTACGACCTGGTCGAAGTTGATGACACGAATGCCGCCGGTGTGATCCACGCCATTTCCCAGGAATACGTTGTTCTCCACCAGATTCCCGTTGCCGTGCCGGAATGTGAGCGTGCCGCGCGATTCGACGAAGAGGTTCCCCCGCAACGTGTTTCGCCCGGACTTGATCGAGATGATTTCGAGTTCCCCGTCGCAACGGTCGAAGAAATTGTTCTCGACCACGGTGAACGAGTCGGTCAGGGAATACTGGCTGGTGCCTATCCGCAAGGTCTCGCCGCCGTTGGAGCCGAGAACCGGCCGGGGACCGAAGTAGTTGTGGTCGATGCGGTGATGGTTCTGCTGACTTTCCTCGCTGTCCAGCCGCACCGCCATCGTTACCCCGGCGTTGCTCTTGCCCACCAGATGATTGTGGTCGAAGCGGTTGTGCTTGCCGTACATCATGACCCAGAAGTCGGTCTCCTGGCGCTCCGGGTTGTTGAAGCGGTCGATCACCGTCTCGGTCACGCGCGAGTGATACGCCAGGTCGCCCCGGGTGCGCCGGAAAGAAATCACCGTGTTGGTGGGCGTGTAGCCGTCGCGGAATACCAGCCCGGAAACGACGAGATATTCTCCCGCCATGCGGAGGTTGGACTGTCCGGTAATGACGACTTCGCCCTTGGTCTCGGCCGTAAGCGTGATGGGATTGTCGGGCTCTCCCTTCCCGGTGAAGAGAATTTCGAAATCCCGCCATTCGCCGTTCGCCAGCACGATCGTGTCGCCGGGCTCCAGCGCATCGACGGCATTCTCGTACTCTTCCTGGGTGCCGACCAGCAGCGTTTCGGCGAGTCCTGTCTGCCCGAGTATGAAAGTCAGCGCCGCAAGCGTGAATCGAGTCATCGAAATCCCGTCCCGTGAAACCTAGAACCTCGCCGTGACACCGGCGAACACCCGCGGGCCGTATTCCAGAATTTGCAGGAATTGGCCGTCCAAACCCCGGAAATCGATGCGGGGCTCGCTAAGCAGGTTGATGCCTTCGAGCGAAAGTTGAATCTCGTCGGTGATATCGTACCGCAAGCGAAGGTCGAGGGTGTTGTAGTCGTCCACGTATCGAATGCGTGCGGTGGTATCCCGGCCGTAGCCCTGGAAGTACTGGGACCGAGCCTTGTAAATCGCCTGTACGTTGAAGCTGTCGTTCTGCCAGTAAATCTGCGTTGCGCTGGTATGCCGCGAAAGCCCCCACATGCCGGCTGGCGGCAACAGGCCCAGCAGTTGGGTCATATTGCCGCTGGAGTTGAATGCGATTCCGTCCCCGCTGTGGCCGTCTTCGAATTCGAAGTCGGAATCCGCGTAGTTGTAGCTGAACTTGGCGCCGAAGCCGCTCAGGAACCCGGGCAGATAGTCGAAGGCGTGGGTGGCGGTGAATTCAAGCCCGTGCAGGTCGCTCGTGTCGTCGGAAACCTGCGTGGTTCTCACGGTGCCGCCGACCGTGTTGCCGTCGATCAGGAAGTCCTCCTGCTGGTAGACGTTTTCGAAAGCGCCCTGAAACCGCTTGAAGTAGACGCCGGCCGCCAGCATCGTGTCTTCGTTGGCGTACCATTCCACGCCAACGTCCAGATTCCAGGACGGCAACGGCTCGAGTTTCGGGTTGCCCGGCGCGCCGATGCCTTGCACCGCTTCCGCCAGCGTGGCGTAACCGGAGTCGGGATCGTCCGAGTCGTTGGTGTTGATCGAACGGCTGTTGCCATAGGAGTGCGGATCGGGACGCGACATGCCCTTGAACACTCCGGCCCGGAACACCCAATCGGTATTGAGATCCATGATGAAGGTCATGCTGGGCAAGACTTCGGTATAGTCATTGGTCTGCAATACTCTTTCGTATTCCGCGCCCGATGCCGCCTCAACGTAAAACAAACCGTTTTCCTGCACGACGGTTAACGGACTGCGGTATCCGATCGACGTAACTTCCGTATCGACGATGCGCACGCCGAAGTTGCCGCGGACCGGCCTGCCGGACAATTCGGATTCGTAATTTGCCTGCACGTAGAGAGCCGTCGTGTCTTCGGTCAGGTCGACGCTGTTGGTCTGGATGCCGTTCTGGAAGCCGATCGCGGACCTGCCGCCATAGTTCGCGGTCAATTCGTCGAGCAAACAGCCGTGGTCGAATGTCGCCCATCCCGTGCCGGACCCGATGCCGCTGGCAACCGTAACGAGATCCTTGCCTCCTCTGGACTCCGACAGGAAACCGGGCTCCGGAAAACTCGATTGTCCGCAGTTGTTGGCGGCATTGAAGACCGCGGCGCGGGCTTCCGCGGTGTTGGAAGAACCGCCGGGGACGCCGTCGAAATCCTCGTCCTCGAACAGGCTGAAACCGTCGTCGTTGCGATTGCCGCCGAAGGTGCGATATTCAAGAGTGGAAGAACGTATGCCCGCCTGCACGTTGTTAACGAACCCCAGGGAGTCGGTGTCCCAGGACAGGTCCAGCCTGTAAGCGTCGATCGTGTGCTCGCGAATCTGTTGCCTGGCGCGAATTCGCGCGCGGTCGCGGGCGGTGAAGTACGCGGGGTTGGTTATGTCGAAATCCAGCAGCGAATCGGGATCGCACGAACTGCTGCCGTCCGTGCAAAGAATCGTCGGCAACGCGAGTCCGTCCGTTCCGGACGCATTTACATCGAAATTGACCAGAAACTCTTCCCTGCTTGAAGTGCGGTCGGGGTCCGTGATCAAGACCTCGTTCGCCGCCATGCGAACCTCGACGTCCGTCTCGGTGCGCATGGTGTCGGCAAACGCCGCGTCGAATGCGATCTCCAGACTGTCCGTGGCTTGCCAGGCAATATTCAGACCGGCGCCTTCGTACTCCTCGAAGCGGGAAAAGTCCGTGGTATTGGAGCGGATATCGGTATCCGTCGTGAAACTTTGCAGAAGTCCCGTGCGCGGGTTGGAAACGACATTTCTCAAGTTGTTCTGGGTCGCGCCGAACTGAAGATCCTGCCGCAATTCCTTCTGGTCCCGCTCGGACTGCTGGAAATCCAGAAAGACATCCACATTTTCGTTAGGCTGCCATTGGAACGCGCCGAATATGGCCTCCCGGTCGTCGTCCGTCGTATTCCGCCGGAACGTGCGGTCGCGGGGGATGTAGGCATAAGGAATATCATCGACGCTGTTGTATGCCGGATTGGAATCGATGAGATCCTGAAGCTGGTCGTTGCTCAAATCGGGGTCGCTTCCGTTCTCGTCGCAGCGGCCGGACGTGTCTAGCGGCTGCGCCATGGAATCGAACGATTCCAGCACACAAGCCTCGAACCGCCCGCCTCCGGTGGTGTGCGTCGCTTCCGCCTCGGGATTCGAATCGTCGCGCTGTTGCGCGCCGATCGATATTCCGATCCTGCCGAGACCATCGACCTCCCAGGAGTTGATGTAGCTGGCGGTGGCGCGGTAACCGTTGTCCTGCCCGGCGATGTTTCTGTCGTCGGGATGCTGCGAACCCTTGAGACTGAATTGCGCGCGCTGTTCGCCGTATTCGATCGGCCGCCTGGTGGTTAGCTGAACCTGACCGCTGACGGCGCCTTCGATATAGCTTGCGGACTGGGTCTTATGCACGGAAACGCCATTGAACAACTCGGAAGGAAAGATGCTGAAGTTGACCGCGCGGTTGCCGCTGCCGTTGGTCGACTCGCGGCCGTTGACGACCGTGGCGCCGAGATAAGGACCCAATCCCCGGACGGCAACCTCGGTTGCGCCTCCGTTCTCGCGATGCGTCGCCGCGCCGGTAATCGTCTCCAGCGCCTCGCCGATCGACAGGGCCGGCAGCGCGCCGATCTCGTCGGCGTTCAGTCCGTCGACGATTTCAGTTGAATTGCGCTTGAGCTGGATGGAATTCTGGATATCCCGCCGCACGCCCGTGACGACGATCTGCTCGATGACGTCGGCGCTTTCGGCCTGCTGGGCAAGAGCCGCGGTAGCGGGCAGCAGCGTCGGCGCGCATAGCGCAAGCAGCAACGACGAACGCCGCAGAGTAAAAGTATTTGTAGTACGCATGTCGGGCCTCTTGGGTGTTTGGTTATACAAATCGGTAAAACCAATCTGCTGAAGCACGGCTGTGCTTCGGAATGCATCCATCTTTGACACTGCCACTAGTCAACATGAGAGTCAACCACTTGTCTTCGATTTGACTAAGATATTGGTAAGACCATTCGTGCTGGCCGGAGTCGATTCGGCTGCCCGTTTGACGCAAAAAAAGGCCCCGGCGAAACGCCAGGGCCGAGGTTCTAACCGAGATGCCATCCTGATTGGCTTCCCGCCAGCAATTCCTACAGGCGATAGCTCGCGCCAATGGTGATGCGTCGATCCGTCAGACCCTGGAAACAGACTAGAGCGCCTCCGTTGACACAGGATTGTCGAACATCGGACTCAGTGAGGTTAACGGCTTCGATGCCGACGCTCAGATTGTCGTTCACGGCGTAACTGACGCTGGCGTTCAGCTGTCCTCTATCTTCCTGGACAACGGGGAAGCCCCAGGGGAAGCTGGAAGTACTGCCGAAGTCGGTCGAACGGTATGCCTCGCGCCATGTATATCGCATCCTGGCCGAGATACCGTATTTTTCGTAGTACGTCGTTATGTTGTAGGAAGTTCCCGACAGGTCGATCAGTTGCCCGCGCAGGGTAACGTCGGTAGCGCCCGCCGAAGTCAGGGCGAATGCGGCGCGGGCGCGGCTTGTGGGGTTAAGGAAGGTATCGCCGCCGGTGAACTCCTGTTCGGTCAGGTTGGCGATAAATCCGAATCCGGATGCCCAGCCCAGTTCGTCCTCGAACTGCGCAAGATCGTATTGGACGGCGAATTCGAAACCTTCCTGCGTGGTTTCTCCGGCGCCATTGACCGTCGTCGCCGCCGGAACACAGACTCCCACGCCGCCGGCATCGCCGAACACGTTGACGTCCGCAATGGGGTTGTAAATACCGCCTTGTTCACAGGGAGCGGTGGTATCGCGGAATCCGGTGACCGGATCTTCGAACGGATCGTCCTGGGTGCGAACGAACAGGCCGGTGCGCTCCTTGTGGAACCAGCCGATGCTTACGACGCTCGAAGGCGCGAAATACCATTCGGCGGAGAGATCGAACGAGACCACCTCTTCAGGCTCCAGGCCGGGGTTGCCGATCGAAACGGGGGGGTTCGGGCTGGTGCTGAACGTGGTCGAGGTCGAGAGGCTGCTGAAACTCGGACGCCTGATGTCCTTGCCCCAACTGGCGCGAAGAAGTACATCCTCGCTCGCGTTCGCAACCAGGTTGAATCGCGGCAACAGGAAGTTGTAGGTGCCGGTCGAGGTCGTCGGGGTCGCCACGCCATTGGTTACCGAATTGCCGGTCGAATCGACGTCGGTTTCCAGGTAACGCACACCGAAGTTTCCGCGGAATATGCCGCTCTCGAAATTCGCTTGCGCGTACAGGGCGTTGGTCACTTCCTCGATATCGAAAAACGCGGCGACGCTCGACGATGGCTCATTGATCGATCTGGAACCGCCGTGGGCGGTAATGGCGGCATTCAGCGTGGCGAGCACACCGTCCGGATTCGAGGCTACGAGTTCCGGGTTGATAAGAAGAAAATTGCCGATATACAGCGCCCTGTCGTCGGCTTCATTGAAGTTGTCCGGTCCCGGCGTGAGGAGTTCCGCGAACAGATTTCCTCGCGGAGAATCGGACATCCTCCTCAACCCGCGGTTCGTACGAATGTCATTGTTGAAATTCGACGCCGTACTATTGCGATAGCCGAAATCGACAGTGGTAATTCCCGACCAGTCCAGATCGTAACTGAAGTCGAGAACCACCGCGTCCTCGCCGCTTTCGGCCATGTCCTGGCTGATGTTGGTATCGCGTAGCACGACGTTCGCGGGATCGAGCAATTGCGCAATCGTCGGTGCGCCCGGCGCGCCGAACGCGACGCCCCATGAAAGCGTGCCGCCTGTCAGGTCGTACCGGAATGGCGTGCTGTTATCGTTGGCGCCGCCCGGATCCAGAGGCACGTTCGGGTTGATGAAGTTGAGAGTGGTATTGAAGCTCGGGGTAGTGGTCTCCGATTGCGAGGTCGATAACTCGGCTCGCCCCGACCACCTGCCGCTTTGCCAGTCGGCGCCCCATCTGAATATCTGGCTTTCCGTCAGGCGTGAGTTCGTGTCGGACGAGAACCGCAGATTCGGATCGTCGTCGTCGACCGACAAATCGACGCCGATCACGCCCCGGAGCGCCGCTTCGATGCTGCCGAGATTCTGTGCGCCGTTGCGCCCGTCGACCGAGCCGAAATTGATCGTTTCGAAAGCATCGGGAATCGAAGCGTTTCTGAGGCTGCTGACGCCCGATCCCTGCACTCTCGAGCTCTCCTGCCTGCGCTCCTGATCGTTAATGACCGCATCGAAGTACAAGGTAACTTCTTCGCTCGGCGCCCATTCGAACGAGCCGGCGAAGTTCACGGTTTCATACTCGAAATTGTCGTAATCCTGGTTGAGAAACTGAATCGGCAGGAAATTGAAGGACTGGGCGCTCGCGGCGCTGCTGCCCGCGGCCACGCTGTTGTCGCGGTCGGTGCGGGGCCGAAAGGCGGTGACGTCCTGCTCGGTATAACTTCCGCTGACAACGATTCCGAAATCCCCGGCGTCCGTAGTCCAGTTGTCGCCCCAGGTGCCGGATATCCTGGGCGTAAAGGTACCGTCGGTGGTGAGACTGCTGTTTTCCCCTTGCGCCCGGATAGCCGCTATACGTTCGCCGATTTCGAGAGGACGTATCGTTCTCAGGTTGATCGTGCCGCCCACGGACCCTTCGATGGTCTTCGCTTCCGGCGCCTTGGTCACTTCGACGGCGGAAATGATGGCCGCGGAAACGTCCTCGAAATCGATGCCGGTGCGGCCGGCGCCCGAGTCAACGGTAGACACGCCGTTGATCTCGGTGCGGTTTGCGTTGGTGCCGCGAATCTGGACGCCGGTGCCGACGCCGGCCGTTCGGGTAATCTGGATGCCGGTGACATTCTCGAGAACCTCCGCCAGGTTCTGATCGGGCAGCTTGCCAATATCCTCCGCCTGGATTACTTCGATCAGGTTATCCGCGGATCGCTTCTGTTCAAGAGCGCTCGCAAGAGACGACCGGATACCGGTGACAATGATTTGTTCCAGATTCGACCCGGCTTCCTGTCCCATCGTGGGCGTACTGACAACCAGGGCGGATACGCCCAGGGTCAACGCCACGCTGAGCGGATTGCGCTTGAACATGGAAAGCCCATCCCTTGAGGCGATAGTACGTATGACGTTCATTTGAATTCTCTCCCGGAAATTGAGTATTTCGAAGGCATTGGCCAATGCCACAAGCGGGAGTGTACCACGCATGCTAACCAAAAGGTAACATTAATTTCAGTTTAGTGGTATTACCAATTTTCGCTCTTCAGCGATTGGCCTGGCGCACGATGCGCTGCTTGTCGATGTTCCACTCGCGGTCCTTGATGCTGGCGCGCTTGTCGTGATCCTTCTTGCCTTTGGCGAGAGCGATGCGGCACTTGACCAGGTGGTCGCGCCAGTAGAGTCTGGTGCAGACGCAGGTATAACCCTTCTGTTGCGTCGCGCCGAACAGCCTGGAGAGTTCCTTCTTGTTGAGCAGCAGTTTGCGGGTGCGGTCGGGATCGGCGACCACATGGCTGCTCGCGGTCTGCAATGGCGTGATATGGCAGCCCATGAGAAAGGCCTCACCGTCCTTCATCAACACGTAACTGTCGGTCAGTTGCACCTTCTTCGCGCGCAGACTCTTCACTTCCCAGCCTTGCAGGCACAGGCCGGCCTCGAAGCCTTCTTCGATGTAATAGTCGTGCGCTGCTTTCCTGTTGACCACTATTGTGGTATCAGGTGCGTTCTTCTTCATGACGGTCTTCCGGGAAAGCGCAACTATAACAGGGGGCAGGCGAATGGCGCACGAACGAGGGAAGTTCTCTTCCAGAATGGGATTCATCCTTGCCGCGGCCGGATCCGCGGTCGGGCTCGGCAACCTGGTGGCGTTTCCGGTGATGGCCTCGAAGAACGGCGGCGCGGCGTTTCTGCTCGTCTACCTGTTTTTCATCGCGGTGATCTGCTATCCCGTAATGATGGCCGAGGTCGCCATGGGCCGAAACACCCATCGCAACCCCGTGGGCGCGTTTCTCAAACTATCCGGCGGCAGCAGGCTCTGGCACGGTGTCGGCATGCTGGCGATTCTGACGCCGTTCATGATCGCCGTGTTCTATTCGGTAATTACCGTCTGGTTGCTTGTTTATCTGAAGGAACTTGCGGCCGGCGGTCTGGGTATGCTCGCCGAAGACGCGAGCTTCGGCGAAATCGCCGCCCGGCCCACGACTTTCGGCTACCTGATCTTCCTGCTCGTGCTGGTATTCGTCATCCTGCTCGGCGGCGTAAAGGGCGGCATAGAAAGGCTGGCGCGGGTGCTGATGCCGACGCTTGCGGTAATGCTGGTAGCGCTGACCATCTTCGTATTGACGCTGGAAAACGCCAGCGTCGGCATCGCCTATTATCTCGTGCCCGACTTCTCGCGGATGAACCTGGCGGTGATCAACGGCGCGCTGGCCCAGGCCTTCTTCTCGCTGTCGCTCGGCATGGGAATCCTGATTACCTACGGTTCGTATTTCAGCCGTGAGGACAGCATTGCCGGCTCGACGCGCATGGTCGCGATCGCCGATACGAGCATCGCTTTCTTTGCCGGATTGCTGATTCTGCCCGCGATTTTCGCATTCGACCCGAACACCAATACCGACGACCTTTCCACGAGCAGCGTCGGGCTGATCTTCAGCTTCCTGCCGAAAATCTTCCTTTCCATGGAAGCCGCCGTGGGCTATTTCGGCGCCAGCGTCGCCGCGATCGTGTTCTTTACCCTGGTGTTTTTCGCCGCGCTGACCTCGCTGGTTTCGATCATCGAGATTCCCATCAGTTGCTGGATCGACGAATTCAGGATCTCCCGCCGCAAGGCAATCGTGGTGCAGGCGGTGTTGATGGCGATATTCACCATTCCCGCCACGATGTCGCTCGGAATTTCCGAATTCTTCACCAATTTCACGAGTTACGGCGGCGTGTCGAAATCTTTCTTCGACCTGGTGTCTGACGTGTTCTACGAAACTATCCTGCCGCTGGTGGGCTTTACGGTGTGCATCTTCTGCGCCTGGCGCTGGAAATTGAGCGGGCTCGCGGCGGAACTCGAGGTCGGCGATTCAAATTTTCGCGGCTCCTGGCTGCACCGCTATGTCGATCTTTCGCTCGGCGTCATGATACCGGTCGTATTGCTGGTGGTATTCCTCAGTACGGTCAACCAGATCTATCTCTGATGGTATCCGTGGTCCGCAGCGCCTTGCTGCCCCATTCCTCCCGGCAGATGTTCGACCTGGTGAACGACATTGAGCAATACCCGTCGTTTCTGCCTCATTGCAAGTCAGCAAGGGTGCTTTCCGGCAGCGAAAACGAACTCGTCGGCGAATTGAGCCTGGGACGGGCCGGAATCCGGCAACGTTTCGTTACCCGCAACCGGCTGCGGCCGCACGAGACGATCGACATGGAACTGGTGGAAGGAGATTTTTCGCGGTTCGAAGCGCAATGGCGCTTCGACAGCCTCGGCGAGAACTCCTGCAAGGTCACTTTGCGAATGGAATTCGAGTTCCGCTCGGCGCTCGTCGATTTCGCGGTCCGGGGACTTTTCCGGGATACCGCCGGCGTCATGGTCGATGCGATGGTGACAAGGGCCGCGGCGGTCTACGGCAAATGAGCGATCCCGCCGGCGGCATAGAAGTGGAAGTCGCCTGGGCGACGCCCGAATTCCAGCGTATCGTCAGCTTGCAGGTTCCGCGCGGCACGACCGCCCTGGAGGCGGTAGAACAGTCCGGGATCACAGATGAATTTCCCGCAATCGATCTCGAAACAGCGGTTTTGGGTATCTTCTCGCGCAAGCTCGACGGCAACAGGGCTCCCGCGCCCGGGGATTACGTTCTGAAACCGCGCGACCGCATCGAGATTTACCGGCCCTTGCGGATCACTCCCATGGAAGCCCGCAAATTGCGCGCCGCGAAGGCTGCCGGCCTCAGTTCCAAAAACAGGGCGTCTCGCGCATAATCAAGGTCTGGATTCAACTCTCAAGAAGCAAGGTTCATGAATCGAAGCCGTGGCAAGCCCGGTTTGCTGAAACGCATCGAACAGGGATTGTACGAGTACTATGTGACGCCGCACCGGCGGGCTCTTGCGCGGGCCGGGCGCGACGAAGAAGACCTGTTCATGCTGATTGTATTCGCAGAGAGCATGGGCGTGCCGAATCCCGCCGCCTTTTATACGATGGAATTGCTGCCCGTCGTCTACGACCGCTTCCATGAATGGCACCAGCGCATGGGTATGGAACGCTCGCCATTGGATCATGTGAATTGCTGCTAGATCTCGCGCGCTCCAGACGGATTCTTTTCTTCGGCGGCAAGGGCGGCGTCGGCAAGACCACCGTTTCCGCGGCGACGGCATTGGCTCTCGCCAACGAAGGCCGGCGCACGCTGCTCGTCTCCACCGACCCCGCCCATAACCTCGGCCATCTGTTCAATCGCGAGATCGGTCCGCGGCCGGTGCGGCTCGCACCGGATCTCGACGGCCTCGAAATCGATCCGGAAGCGACCGTGCAGGAACACATGAGCGAAGTGGCAAGCGCCTTGCATAGCCTGATGCCGGTTCAGTTGCATGGTGAGATAGACAAGCATATCGCGCTGTCGCAGGATGCCCCCGGCATGCAGGAAGCCGCGATTCTGGAAAAGATGGCGGAGATCGTCGAGCAGGGAAGGAAGGAATACGAGCATGTGGTATTCGATACCGCCCCGTCCGGGCATACCGCCCGGCTCATGGCGCTACCCGAAATGATGACCGCATGGACTGAAGGACTGATCAAACGCCGCGAACGCGCCGACCGCTTCGCCGAGTTTGTGCGCGGCCTCGGTTCGGATTCGGCACTGGCCGAGGACATCGTCGGCGAAAAGGACCCCGCCGCCGAAAAGGAAAGCAGGATCCGCGGCGTCCTCAACCGGCGCCGGCTCAAGTTCGTGCATCTGCGCGAAGCGCTGGAGGATCCGGAACTGACTTCCTTCGTGATCGTACTCGTCGCTGAACGCCTGCCGGTCCTGGAAACCGTCGAATTGCGCGATCAATTGCGCAAGGCCGGCCTGGCCATCGATTGCCTCGTGGTTAACAAGCGTCTGCCCGCGGGGACGGGTCAGTTCCTTGCAGAACGCCGCGCCCAGCAGGAAATCCATTTGCAGACCCTCGGCAAATCCCTGCCGGACATTCCCTGCGAACATCTGGACCTGGTAGCGCAGGATATCGCCGGCCCGGAGGCGCTGAAGGAGTTTTCGGCAGGTCTGGACAGCTAGGAGCCTGCGCCGAGAGCGGATTTGCAGCCGTGAATTCCTACGGCGCAGGCTCCTAGCGTTGCACTCGTCCTGAACCCGTGCCGCGCATCAGTTGCAATACTTCGGCGCAGTCGACGCGATTGAAATCTCCCGTTATGGAATGCTTCAGGCAACTGGCGGCGACGGCGAATTCCAGCGCCTGCCCGCGGTCATCGAAAGTGTTCAACCCGTAAATCAGTCCGGAAGCGAAACTGTCTCCGCCGCCCACCCGATCGACGATGTCGGTGATTTCGTAACGCCGCGACAAGCGGAAACCGTTTGCATCGCGCAAACAGGCGGACCACTGATTCCTGTCGGCGCTGAGTGATTCCCGCATGGTGATCGCGATTACGGACATGCGCGGAAATCTCTTCAACATTTCCGCGCTGAGCAATTCGTATTTGGCGGTATCCAGTTCACCGCTTTCGACGTCGATATCGACCTCGACCCCGAGTGACTTCTGGCAATCTTCTTCGTTGGCGATGCCGACATCGACGAACCGAACGAGTTCGTTCATGACTTCCGGCGCGGTCTTGCCGTACTTCCACAACTTGCCGCGGTAATTGAAATCGCAGGACACCGTCAGCCCGGCCTCGCTCGCCGCGGTCACGGCTTCGAGGCTGAGCCGGGCCGAGGAAGCGCTGAGGGCCGGGGTGATGCCGGTGATATGCAGCCAACGCGCTCCCGCGAAAACTTCTTTCCAGTCGAAATCGCCGGAATCCGCGGTGCTGATCGAAGAGCCGGCGCGATCGTAAACGACTTTGGAAGATCGCTGGTTGGCCCCCGTCTCCAGAAAATAGACGCCGACACGGTCGCCGGTCCGCGTGATGTGTCCGGTATCCACTCCGAACTTGCGCAACTCGCGAATCGCCGCATCCCCGATCGCATTGTCCGGCAATGCGCTGACGAATGCGGCGTCGCAGCCGAAATTGGCCAGCGAGACGGCAACATTGGCTTCGCCGCCGCCGAATGTGGCTTCCAGATTTGGTGACTGGAACAATCGTTCATGGGACGGCGATTTCAGGCGCAGCATGATTTCGCCGAAGCAGATGTATTCAGCCAAGCTCAGGATTCCTTGTTCAAATCAACGTTCAATTCAGGACGACGACAGGCCGTGCATGGCGACAGGATGGAAACTTCATGTCAATCCGGATACTCAGGAGAAATAGAGTCCCCCGTTGATATCCAGACTTGCGCCGGTTATGAAACTCGATTCGGGCGAGGCGAGATACGCGACCAGGTCCGCCACTTCCTGCGCCTGTCCTTCGCGGCGTAGCGGCGTAGCGGCGGCGACGTTCGCACGCACCTGATCCTTGGTAAAGGTGTCGTGAAACGTAGTGTCTATCATCCCGGGACAAACACAATTGACCCGGATTCCGGCGGGACCCAGTTCCTTGGCCAGTCCGCGGGTGAACGTCATCAACGCGCCTTTTGATGAGGCGTAGGCGATCGCGCCGGGACCGCCGCCGTCGCGGCCGGCCTGGGACGAAAAATTCACGATCGAACTCCCCGCGCCCATATGGGGAACCGCATGTTTGGCTGTAAGGAAAGCGCTGGTCAGATTCAGTTTCATCACGCCTTCGAAAAACGATTCGCTCATCTCCGAAAGCGTCTTGCGCGCGACCAGTCCGCCCGCGACATTGACCAGGATATCGATGGAATCGCCGAACTCGCTTCGTGTCCTGTCGATGAGATTTTCCACGTCTCCGCTTTCCGTCATGTCACCGCGAACGCTGATCGCCGTTCCGCCGTTCGATTGGATTGCCGCCAATGTGGCTTCCCCGTCCCCGGCGCTGTTCAGCCAGGTGAACGCAACCCTTGCGCCATTGGCGGCCAGTTTTTCCGAAACCGCCCGGCCGATATCTCGCGAACCGCCGGTGACGATTGCTACCTTGTTTTCAATATTCATTCCTGTTTCCAGCAAGTATTTGATGATTTGGATTTCAACCCGCCGCTTCCGCTTCGGGAGTCGTGGCGCCGGGCGCCGAGGTAACGGGCTCTATACGGCCGCCGAAAATCCACACCGAAGCCACCGCGAGCGGAACCAGCAAGGCTCCCAGCAGGAAGAACGGAACGTATGATTCCTGGGTCATGACGGGCACCATGTTGGTTGTGATCAGCACGCCGAGAACCGCCGCCGTCCCACCGACTCCAGCCAGCGAGCCAACTGATTTGCCGGCAAAAAAGTCGCTCGGCAGCGTCTGGATATTGCCGATGGCCAATTGAAATCCGAACAGGATTATCGCGATCAGCAATACTGCGGCGAGAGGGGTGGAAGCGAAAGCAGTCGCAATCAGCATCGGCATCATGATTACGCCGCCCAGGGTAATCGTCAGTTTGCGGGCGGCATTGACGGACCAGCCGGTCTTGATCAGTTTGCCGGCCAGCCAGCCGCCGAAAATCGCGCCGAGCGCGGCGCCAACGTATGGCACCCAGGCAAACAATCCGATTTGCGCGATGTCAAACCCGAACTGGTCAGCGAGGTAGATCGGCAGCCAACTGACGAAAAGCCACCAGACCGGATCGAGAAAAAATCGCGAAGAAATCACGGCCCAACTTTGCCGGTATCTGAGCATCTCGCCCCAGCCCGGCGCTGCCTGTTCACTGTCTTCCTCGGACAGTTTTTCCGCTTTCTGTCCGGAGAGAATGTAATCCCTCTCTTCGTCGGTAAGCCATGGATGCCGTTCCGGCGGCGCCTTGTATACGAACAGCCAGGGAACGAGCCACAGGAATCCCAGCAATCCCACCACGATAAACGTTCCCTGCCAACCGAACTGCAGATATAGCAGCGCAATTACCGGCGCGGAAACGATCGCGCCCACCGAGGCGCCTGAATTGAATATTCCCTGTGCAAGCGCCCGTTCCTTGATCGGGAACCACTCGGCGTTGCTTTTCGTCGCCCCCGGCCAGTTGCCGGCTTCGCTCACGCCGAGCATCGCCCGCGCCAGCCCGAGCGAAAGCACACCGCGGGCGGCCGCGTGCAGCATGATCGAGATCGACCACACCACGATAGCAAGAACGAAACCGAGGCGCGTACCGATCATGTCGAAGATCTTGCCGAACAGCGAGTGGCCGATCGCGTAACCCACCATAAAGAATGACACGATAAGGGCGTAGTCACTCTGGTCCATGCCCAGATCTTCGGAAATGGCCGGCCACATGATCGCCAGCGCGTTGCGGTCGATATAGTTGATGACCGTGGCGATGGCAACCAGGCTAACTACAATCCATCTCAAGTATCCGCGAAACATTCCTCACTCCTGCAATTTGCGTTCTTCGCCGAAAAACGCGTAAAAGCCGTTCCAACTGTAAGGGCGACCTTCCAGGCTCACCGTATGTGATGTCGTTTCGTTCGGGTCAAGTGACAAGGCAAGGATCGTTTGTGAACCGTCGCCGGTTTGAATGCTCAGGACATCGGAGCGACCTTCACGCAGAAATCGGAAATCTTCGATCGAGCCGGCGCTGTTCAACGTATATTCTTCGGCCCCGTTGTACTCGCCGTGCGGTTCGAGAACGGAAGCGAAATAGTTTGATTTTGCGCCGTTCACTCGAAACACGAGGGCCTGCTCGCGGCGCAAGTTGAACAGCGGATCGTTGGCGCCCAATTCGGTGAAAAGTACTTCCATATCGTGTTGCGCGATGGCCGTATAGGTGTAAAAGCGGTTTTCGGTCAGCCAGGTCACGGCAAACTTCTCGCCGGCGGGGACCTCAGCGCTCGCGCGCAGCCACAGGTGCTGATAGCCGTTTGCGGCGCCCAATGGCCGCAAGTTCGCAATCCTGGGTTCGAGAGAGTGGCTCGTATCGACGATATGCCCGTTGAAATGCACGGGCAGGTCATATTGATGTTCGCTCGAACTGCTTGCGTGGAGTACGTCGATCATCACCGGATTGTCGGTGGCCAGGCCGTCAAGCAAGGCTACGGTGCGATTGAACGATGTGTCTTCGTAGGCGTCTTCCATTCTGCCCGATGCGATCTGAACATCGTCGGCGCTTTCAAAGAAAAGAAATTCGGGGTGTCTCTGTTCCGCTATGCGCAAGCGGCCTTCGAAATGGCTGGTTTCGTCGACTACCAGCGCATTGTGTGCAATGGATTGCTTGGCCCAGGTTTCGTTTTCGGGCAAGTATCGCCCGCCGTTCTTCTGTTCGACATTCAGGAAGCGCGCCGCGCCATAGTCCGACAATACTTCATTGCCATTGTCGTAGAACAGCAGTCCCAGTTTGTCGAAATGACCGTGTCCCATGCCCTGGGACGTGGCCTTGAGCACGAGAGCCTGCCCGTTGGAAAAATCTCCGCTGCGAAGTACGGCCAGCGCGCCTTGCGTTCCTTCCGGCCCGTCGCGAAACAAACGCGAGCGATAGTCGAACGGCGATGATTCGCCCTGATCTCTCTCTCGCGCCAACCTGAAACCATCGCCATTCAATACATAGGAACTTTGCAACTCGGCGATGGACGGCAGCGCGGGGTCGCTCGTCAGGGCGTGGGCGATCGCGATCCCGTAGCGCAATTCCACCGTGTCCAGCCCCTTGTCCTTGATTGCGTCATTCAACGGAAAGAACAGTCCGGCATAGGACAGGTCGATACAGGCGTAGATCGCCTTCAACAGGATTCCTTCACGATGCTCGAATATTTTCAGCTCCGGGTCGTTCGCCTCGATGCTGCGCGCGAACAGTAGAAAGGGCATCATGGCGTAACGCTGGTAATAGGGTCCCTCGCTATAGTAGCCATCGGGCGAAAACAGCAGATCGATCTGCCTGATGAAACCCGAGTCCCCGCCGCCGTTCAGCCCATACAGCGCCTTGCGAACGTAATCTTCGTCATTGAGCGCATAGCCGGTCATGCCAACCGCGGCAACCGCCCAGGTTCCATGGTTATGAATCCTGTCGAATGTGTCGGGTGATCCTTCAGAGAGGAAGTCGGCCATCGGCCGCAGCAGATTGTTGACGATTCGGTCTCGCTCGGCGGCCGACAAGATGTTGTGGACCGCGTCAAAGCCTTGAATGGCATAGGTAAGCCAAACCGACTCGTTGAGATTCTGCCAGAAAAGCCTTCCCGGATTCGATCCTCTGCTTTGCGGGTGGTTGCCAAGTCCCGGATACATTTCGGCGTAGGAAAGAAGCAATTGAACGGCATGGCGTGCATAGGTTTCTTCGCCGGTCAACTGGTACACAATTCCCGCGTCGTGAATGGCAATCCCGTTCCTTTTGTGGGTTTCATGGGAGTAACCGCCACCGGCGTCCACGGGTTCCGGCACATCCGGCTCAGTCTCGAAGTAAAAGTCGAGTTCGGCTGCGGTTTGCTCGAGAACCCGGGAAAAAGCGGGAGACTCGTGCTTGAATTGCCTTATGAACTCCACGTCCTCGGGCGAAAGCAGGAGGCCGGGATGTTCGGCGGAATATCCGGGAGTCCACAAGACCAATGTGGCGGCGGCAAGAATAAGGGCCTGCGGAACTTTGAATTTCATCAGCCGGTTTCGTTCAGGTCGCCAACTCAGATACTCGCGACTTTGAGAAAACGATGGCGACTTTCCGATGCCTGCTTGCGAATTCGTTCGAGAGCCTGTTCTTCCGTTACATCAAGCATGGATCCCAGCAGACGCGCGAAATGCTTGCGCATGGCCATGCGAGCCGCGGCGGGGTCTCGCTCACGAAGCGCAATGAAGATTTCCATATGTTCATTACCCCTCTGCGATGTATCTTCCAGGCAAACGGCCTCATATACTTCCTTGACGTGCGGGAGTTCATCGCGCATTTTCCAGAGCAGTTCGACGATGTAACGCGCGGCAGAATTTCCCGAAGCCGCGGCGATCGTGAGATGGAAATCCCGATCCGCCTTTTCCGCCGCTTCTTCGTCGCCCGGATCGTCGGAAGCCATTTTTTCTATGTAACCGGAAAGCTTGTCCAATTCCTCATCGCTGATGTTCAGCGCGGCCAGCGCGGCCACCTCCGATTCGAACAGCGATCTGGCTTCAGTCACTTCAAAGGCATTTACTTTCGGAAGACTTTCGTGGCCGGGGTCAATGTCTTCCAGCACGTAGACCCCCGAACCGGTTCTTATGTCAACCTTGCCACGAGCTTGCAAGGCCACCAGGGCCTGACGAATCGTCACGCGGCTGACCTTGAATTGTTCAGCCAGATTCCTCTCCGCCGGCAAGCGGCTGCCAGCCGGGTACACGCCTTTTTCGATCATTTCCAGTATTGACCGGGCGACGGTGTTGTAAAGTCTTTTATCGCTCATGTGATGTGCTTCGATTGGGACAGCGGATGGATAGTCCAGTCTTTATACCAATACGCCGAAAGTGTGTAAACAACTTTATGTTGTTTACGGTGCGGAAAGCGGCGAAGGCGAGCTCAGTTCAGGTCTTCGGGAGGGTTCGGCACGAAATCGCCGGTGACGGTGGCGAGCTGGTCGTCGACGAACAGGATCGTGATGCGTTCCTGGGTGCGGGCGCCGCCGCCGGGCTGGAAGTTGTACACATAGTCCCAGCGGTCCTGATGGAAAGGGTCTCGCACTAACGGCGTGCCCATGACGAAGATGACCTGGTTCTTGGTCATGCCGGGCCGCAATTGATTGACCATGTTCTGCAGAATCACGTTGCCCTGGGTGATGGAGATCTTGTACACGCCGGGAAAATCCAGCGAACCCAGGTTGTTGGAGCAGCCCGCCAGTGCGGTCAGCAGCAATGCGGGGAGAATTCCGGCCGGTTTGAACATGTGAAAATCCGTGTCTTGCGGGGCCGCCGAATGCAACGGCTTTCATAAGCAACATCAGCGGGGCATAATAACTCATGAGTTCGCGTCGGAACAGCCGGCGCAGGCCTCGCACGGGGCATGAACTCACGCAAGGTCAATAGAACAGTGATCCAATCCAGCGCATCGGGAGTCATGCATGGGCACCGAAAATCAGGAACTGCGCAAGGCCGGGCTCAAGGTTACGCTGCCCCGGGTCAAGATCCTGCAGATTCTGGAAACCTCCGAAAACAAGCACATGAGCGCCGAGGACGTATACCGGGCGCTGGTAGCGTCAGACCAGGAAGTCGGTCTGGCGACGGTTTACCGCGTATTGACGCAGTTTGAAGCGGCGGGCCTGGTCATGCGGCACCATTTCGAAGGCGGCCATTCGATCTTCGAACTGATGCCCGGCGATCACCACGACCATATCGTTTGCACAAGCTGCGGCAAGGTCGAAGAGTTCTATGACGACATCATCGAGGATCGGCAGGTGAAGATCGCCGAGAAACTCGGCTTCAGGATCACCGACCACAGCATGTACCTGTACGGCATCTGCCCGGCTTGTCAGCAGGATTCCTGATCGGCCTCAAGCATTTGCCTGGCGTGCGCCAGTGAGGCATCGCTGAAATTCGCCCCGGCGAGCATGCGCGCCAGTTCAAGCACCCTTGCATCCTCATCGAGTTCGCTGATCGAAGTCCGCGCGCTCGCGCCGTCGCTGCTCTTGCTCACCGAATATTGCCGATGCGCGCGGCTGGCGACCTGGGGCTGATGGGTAACGCAGAGAATCTGGGCCGACTCGCCGAGAGTCTGCAGCAAGGCGCCGACCTGGGCGGCCACGCCGCCGCCGATGCCGACATCGACTTCGTCGAAAACCAGACAGGGCGTCTGGGAGGTTTGCGCCGTCACCACCCTGATCGCCAGGCTGATTCGGGACAGTTCGCCGCCCGAGGCGATCTTCGACAAGGGACCCGGCTCCTGCCCCGGATTGGTGCTGACCAGAAATTCGACCCTTTCCAGGCCGCCGGCATTGATGGAGTCGGGGGCCAATGATTCGAAATCGATTTTCATGCCCGCATCACCCATGCCGAGGCGGTCGATTCGCTGTTCGATTTCGCGCGACAGCGGGCCCGCGCCCTTGCGGCGTTGTTTGCCGACCCGCCTTGCGACCTCGGCGTATCGTTCGCGCAATTTCGAGTCTTCCTGCTCAAGACGCTGCAACTCTTCTTCGCGGCCGTGAATATCCTGCAACTGCTCTTGCAGCGATCGCGTCAATCGCGCCAGTTCGGCCGGCTTGACCTTGTGCTTGCGCGCCATGTCATGCAGCTTGCCGAGCCGTTCATCGACCTGGGAAAGGCGCTCCGGATCGATGGGGAACTCATCCGCCGCTCCCCGCAAGTCCGCCGCCGCCTCTTCGATCTGGATACAGGCCGACTCGAGCAGTTCCATCGCGTTGGCGATGCGGCCGCTGTCGCCTTGCAGGTCGCCTAACAGTTGCAGGGCGCGCCGCAGTCCGCCCAGGGCGTTGAATTGCTCGTTATCTGAAATGTCCTCCACCGCGCCGGCCAGGGCCGCCAGCGCTTGCTCGGCGCCGCTCAGGCGGCGATGTTCCTGCTCAAGCGTTCCGGTTTCACCATCCTCCGCGGCGAGTTCCTGCAATTCGTCCAACTGGTATGCCAACAGCTGGACGCGGCCTTCGTCGTCATCGCCGCGCAGCCGCGCGATGTCGCGTTGATTGGCCTGCCATTGGCCGTGAAGCGAACGCAGCTCTTCAAGCAGGGCGCGCTCGACGCAAAAATCGTCGAGCAGGGAAAGCTGGGTCGCGCGTTGCAGGAGGGACTGATGTTCCTGCTGGCTGACGATATCCACCAGCAACGCGCCGAGTTGTTGCAGGCTCGCCATGGTCACGGGCGAGTCGTTGACGAAGGCTCTCGAGCGGCCGTCGCCGCCGATCGCCCGGCGGATCAGGCAGAAACCCGCCGCGTCGCCTTGCAACTGGTTCTCTTCCAGCCAGGCGCCCGCGGCGTCGTTGCTGGAAACGTCAAATTCCGCGGCGATCTCGGTTTTCTTCGCGCCGGTTCTGACCACGGTCTTGTCGGCCCGGTCTCCGAGTGCAAGCCCGAGCGCGCCGACGATGATCGACTTGCCCGCGCCGGTCTCGCCGGTCAGCGCCGACATGCCCGGGCGGAAGTCGACCTCGAGGCTGTGCACCGTGGCGTAATTATGAATCGAGAGGTGTTGCAGCATGGCGCGAAAAGTACATTGGTTTTGCTTGAAACATCAATCCATGTCCCCATATTGGCATTCGTGACCTGAGAATTGGGTCAAAGGCTTCGTTTGTTTCAATGCAAGCCGGAAGAGATTGAGCCAGGACGTCAAGGCATGAGCAAAAAAGGAAAATCCAGGGTCGAGGCGGAACAGTCGGACGCGCAGGCAGCCGCGGAACGGGAGGCGGCCGAAGCGGTTGCCGAAACCGGAGAGGCGGAGGACGAAGGCGACGCGGTCGAGGCCGCTGTCGAATTGACCCTGGAAGAGGCGCTGGAAAGGCTCGCCGACGCCGAAGAGGAATGCAGCCGGGCCGAAGACAAGTTGTTGCGGATTCAGGCGGAAATGCAGAATCTGCGCCGCCGTACGGAACAGGACATCGAAAGGGCGCACAAGTTCGGCCAGGAAAGATTCTCGAGCGAATTGCTCGTGGTGATGGACAACCTCGAACGCGCCCTGAATGCCGCGAGCGAACACGACGACGAAGTCGTCAAGGCGATTCACGAAGGCGTGAACCTGACGCTGAAGAGCTTCGTCGACTGTTTCGCGAAGTTCAATATCGAAGAGGTCGACCCGATGGGCGAACCCTTCGATCCCGCTTTGCATCAGGCGATGTCGATACAGGAAAACGGCGAAGTGGAGCCGAATACGGTCATCGCGGTCATGCAGAAAGGCTATACCTTGCATGGCCGTGTATTGAGACCGGCGATGGTGGTCGTGTCCACCGACCCGGCATAAAAGAAAATGTCACAGGCGCGGCGGGAACGATGCCGCGGCCTTGAATAGATACGGATAGCATCAATTATTTTAAATCGGCTCTCGCAAGTTGCGGGGTCGGCAAAGTTAACGGAGATCGAACATGGGCAAGATCATCGGCATCGACCTGGGTACGACCAATTCCTGCGTGGCGATCATGGAGGGTGGCGAACCGCGGGTCATCGAAAACTCCGAAGGTGATCGCACCACCCCGTCCATCGTTGCTTACAGCAAGGACGGAGAAACCCTTGTGGGTCAGCCTGCCAAGCGCCAGGCCATCACCAATCCGGACAACACCCTGTTCGCCATCAAGCGCCTGATCGGCCGCCAGTACGAAGACGACGTGGTGCAGAAGGACATCAAGATGGTGCCCTACAAGATCGTCAAGGCGAGCAATGGCGACGCCTGGGTAGAAGTCAACGACAAGCAGATGTCTCCGCCGCAGATTTCGGCCCAGACGCTGATGAAGATGAAGAAAACCGCCGAGGACTATCTCGGCGAGGAAGTAAAGGAAGCGGTGGTTACCGTGCCCGCCTACTTCAACGATTCCCAGCGCCAGGCGACCAAGGACGCCGGCCGCATCGCCGGACTCGACGTCAAGCGAATCATCAACGAACCGACCGCGGCCGCGCTAGCCTATGGCATGGACAAGCGCACCGGCGACTCGACCATCGCGGTCTACGACCTCGGCGGCGGCACCTTCGACATTTCGATCATCGAGATCGCCGAAACCGACGGCGAACACACCTTCGAGGTGCTGTCCACCAACGGCGACACCTTCCTCGGCGGCGAGGACTTCGACCTGCGTCTGATCGACTACCTGGCGGACGAGTTCAAGAAAGAGAACGGCATGGATCTGCATAACGATCCCCTGGCCTTGCAGCGCCTGAAGGAAGCCGCCGAGAAAGCCAAGATCGAGTTGTCGTCCGCGCAGCAGACCGAAGTCAACCTGCCGTACATCACCGCCGACGCGAGCGGGCCGAAGCATCTCGTGCAAAAGCTTACCCGGGCCAAGTTCGAATCCCTGGTCGAAGACCTCGTCGACCGCACCCTGGGGCCGGTGAAGATCGCCCTGAAGGATGCCGGCATCGACACGTCCTCCATCAACGACGTGGTGCTGGTCGGCGGCCAGACCCGGATGCCTCTGGTGCAGCAGAAGGTCGCGGACCATTTCGGCAAGGAAGCGCGCAAGGACGTCAATCCCGACGAAGCGGTCGCCGTCGGCGCGGCCATCCAGGCCGCGGTACTGGCCGGAGACGTTACCGACGTGTTGCTGCTCGACGTGACTCCGCTCTCGCTCGGCATCGAGACGCTTGGCGGCGTGGCCAGCGCACTGATCGACAAGAACACCACCATTCCGACCAAGAAGACCCAGACTTTCTCCACCGCGGACGACAATCAGACCGCGGTGACGATTCACGTCGTGCAGGGGGAACGAAAGCAGGCGGCCCAGAACAAGTCGCTCGGCCGCTTCGACCTGACCGACATTCCGCCGGCGCCGCGCGGCATGCCGCAGATCGAGGTTTCTTTCGACCTCGACGCCAACGGCATCCTCAACGTGTCGGCCAAGGACAAGGCGACCAACAAGGAACAGTCGATCGAGATCAAGGCCTCCAGCGGACTTTCGGACGAGGAAATCGAAAAGATGGTTCGCGACGCGGAAGCGCATTCCGCGGAGGACAAGAAGTTCGAGCAACTGATCATCGCGCGCAATACCGCCGACGGCCTGATTCACGCCACCCGCAAGACCATCCAGGAAGCGGGAGACAAGGCCACCGAAGAAGAGAAGGCGGCGATCGACAGCGCGATCGCGAATCTGGAAGAGGCGGTCAAGGGCGATAATCTCGAAGCCATCGACAAGGCCACCGAGGCCTTGACCGAGGCCTCCACGCCGGTGGTGCAGAAGATGTATGCCGAGCAGGCCGGCGAAGGCGAGGAAGCCGCTGCCCAGCCCGAGCCCGGCAAGGCTGAAGACGAAGCGGTCGATGCGGAGTTTGAAGAAGTCAAGGAAGATCAGAAGTAAGCCGTTCGGCTTGGAGGCTCGGCGGCGTCATGGACAAGCGAGACTACTACGAAGTCCTCGGCGTAAGCCGGGACGCCAGCCAGGCCGATCTGAAGAAAGCCTACCGGCGCACCGCCATGAAGCATCACCCGGACCGCAATCCGGGCGACAAGGATTCGGAAGCCAAGTTCAAGGAAGCGAGCGAGGCGTTTGAAGTGCTTTCCGATGAGCAGAAACGCGCCCGTTACAACCAGTTCGGACATGCGGGCGTGGAAGGCCAGACCGGCGCCGGCGCGGCGGATTTCGCCGACATCTTCGGAGATATCTTCGGCGACATTTTCGGCGCGCGCCATGCCGGCCGCGGCGGCGGACGCCGCCAGGGCGCCGACCTGCAATACCATCTCGAACTCAGCCTCGAAGAAGCTGTCCAGGGCGTATCGCGCAATATCCGCGTGCCGACCAAGGTGCGTTGCACCGCCTGCGGCGGCAGCGGCGCCCGTCCAGGCACCGAACCCGTGGAATGCAGCGCCTGCGGCGGCATCGGCCAGGTGCGCATGCAGCAGGGCTTCTTCTCCGTGCAGCAGACCTGTCCCCGCTGCCGCGGCGAAGGCAAGCAGATCAAGGATCCCTGTTCGAGTTGCCGCGGCGCCGGCACCATAGAAGAATCGCGCACACTGTCGGTGAAAGTGCCCGCCGGCGTCGATACCGGCGATCGCATCCGCCTCTCCGGCGAAGGCCAGGCCGGAGCGCGCGGCGGTCCGCCGGGCGATCTGTACGTGCGGATCGAAGTGCGGCAGCACCCGGTATTCGAGCGCGACGGCGCCGACCTGCATTGCGATATTCCCATCAGCTTCGTCGACGCGGCTCTTGGCAACGATCTCGAAGTTCCCACCTTGAGCGGCAGGGTCAAACTCAAGATTCCGTCCGAAACCCAGACCGGCAAACTGTTCCGCCTGCGCGGCAAGGGCATCACTCCCGTTCGCGGCGGCCCGCCCGGCGACCTGCTTTATCGCCTCGTCGTGGAAACACCGGTCAAACTCACTTCGCGCCAGCGCGAACTCCTCAACGAGTTTCGCCAGATCCAGGAAGAGCAGGGCAACCGCCAGTCTCCGAGACGAAAAAGCTGGCTCGACGGCGTCAAGCGCTTCGTGGACGGCCTGCGGGGCTAGGAGCCTGCGCCGTAGGAATTCACGGCTGCAAATCCGCTCTCATCCACGCCCTTGGCCGCTCGATTTCGTTGAATATCCACCAATATTCGCCTCAATCGATCAGCCAAGGGCGCGGCGATAGCGAATTTTCGCTTTCGCGA
>JAJDYJ010000042.1 GCA_022822865.1 Pseudomonadales bacterium
GCGTGCGATGTGCAGCGGGCGTGCGAGGCAGGATGCCGAGCCCGGAGCCTACAGGGATGTATTTACGGCGTCCGCTGCACATCGCACGCCAGACGGCGACGGATCGAAGCCATTTAAAATGACTAAAGAACAGCCAACAGAAGAATCCGAAAGCATACTTCCGATCGACGAGCACGAGGAGATCGTCTCGCGGGGCGGGAAGCAAGTCAGGCGGCGCGGCGTCTATCTGCTGCCGAACATCCTGACCCTGGGCGCGCTGTTCGCGGGCTTCTACGCCGTGATCGCCGGCATGTCGGGCAATTTCAACGAGGCCGGTTGGGCCATTCTGATAGCCGGCGTACTCGACGGTCTCGACGGCCGCATCGCGCGGCTGACGCGCAGCCAGAGCGCTTTCGGAGCCGAATTCGACAGCCTTTCGGACATGGTGTCCTTTGGCATGGCGCCCGCCCTGATCATGTTCAGTTGGGCCTTCGAGCCGCTCGGGCGCCTCGGTTGGGCAGCGAGTTTCTTCTACATGGCCTGCGCCGCCCTGCGTCTGGCCCGATTCAACGTGCAACTCGGCACCGTCGACAAGCGTTTCTTCATGGGATTGCAAAGCCCCGTTGCGGCGGGCCTGATCACCTTCATTCCCTGGGTCGGCTACAAGTACGAGGTGGAAGTCACCGCGCTGGTGGCTTATCCGGCTGCCGCGGTAATGGTGCTGACCGGCCTGCTGATGATCTCAAACTACCGTTATTTCAGCTTCAAGGTATTGAACGTCAAGGGCACGGTGCCATATATAGTGCTACTATTGACTTTGGCCCTGCTGGTGGTGGTGGCCCAGAATCCCCAGGAACTGCTGCTGGCCATGTGCGTGATCTACGCCGCCTCGGGGCCGGCCGCCTGGTTCTATCGCAAACGCGGCAAATTCACCGGCCGCCTTGCCCGCGCCCGGACCGGACCGGCCGAAAAAAACGGGCAAGAAAGCGAGGCGGACGATAAATCGGATAGCGAGGACTGAATCGGGTAAATAGCGATGTTGATCAAGAAGCCTTCGGACATCCTGCCATCGGAAATCACGCCGGAAAGCGTTTATCGCGCTCGCCGAGAATTCATGCGCGACGGCGCGGCGTTGCTGGCCGGCGGCGCGCTGATGCCTTCGCTGGCATTCGGGCAGCAGGGCGACGCGCTGAAAGCCGCGGCGCCCCCCGGCCTGACGCGAACTCCGCCCGCCGCCTGGTGGGAAGAAAAGTTCGAGGATATCCAGCCGGCGCCTTCAGAGGAACCGCTCTACACAGCGGAAGCGCTGACGCCTTACCAGGACGTGACCCGCTACAACAATTTCTATGAGTTCGGCATGGACAAATCGGATCCGTCCAACCGGTCCAGCGCGTTCCAGACCGACCCCTGGTCGATCGAGATCGAAGGCGAAGTCGCGAAACCCGGCACATATCACCTGGAAGACATTCTCAAGCCTCATGCGCTCGAAGAGCGGGTGTATCGCCTGCGCTGCGTGGAAGCCTGGTCGATGGTGGTTCCGTGGATCGGGTTCCCGCTGGCCGACCTGATCAAGCGATTCGAGCCTACTTCCCGGGCGCAATACGTCGAATTCGAAACCGTCATCCAGTCCGACACCATGCCGGGCATTCGTTCGCCTTTCGCCATCGTCGACTGGCCCTACCGGGAAGGGCTGCGCATGGACGAAGCCATGAATGAGCTGACCTTCCTGGCGGTGGGACTCTATGGCAGCTACCTGCCGGCCCAGAACGGCGCGCCGATCCGCCTGGTCGTGCCCTGGAAATACGGCTTCAAGAGCATCAAGTCCATCGTGCGCATGAATTTCCGCGAGACCCAGCCCAATACCACCTGGAACGACCTGCAAGCGAACGAATACGGTTTTTACGCGAACGTGAATCCCGCGGTGCATCATCCGCGCTGGCGCCAGGACATGGAGCGCCGGCTGCCGCAGACGCTGTTCAGCCGCAGGGTGATTCCCACCCGGCTGTTCAACGGCTATGAAGAACAGGTGGCGCACATGTACCAGGACATGGATCTCGCCCGCTATTACTGATCGCCGCGACCCCGAACCGGATGCCCCAGAATCCCGCAAGGACCGGGTGGCTTAAACCTGCCGTATTCAGCGCCGCGCTGCTGCCGCTGGCGTGGCTGATCTGGCGTATCGCCGCAAACGACCTCGGACCCGATCCGGCACAGGAACTGGCCATCTCTACGGGAGAATGGACCCTGCGATTCCTGCTCGTTACCTTGTCCCTCACGCCCTTGCGCCACATTACCGGCCGGATCGAATTCGTCCGTATCCGCCGCATGGTGGGGCTGTTCGCGCTGTTCCATGCGGCGATTCATTTCACGGTCTGGATGTCGCTGCTGCTGGGTTTCCGCTGGTTCGCGATCGGCGAGGAGTTGCTGGAGCGGCCCTACATCAGCATCGGTTTTCTCGCCTTGCTGATCCTGATCGCACTGGGCATCACCTCGCCTAGAGCCATGGTGCGGCGCATGGGGAAGAACTGGAAACGCCTGCATCGGTTGATTTACCTGGCGGCAATCCTGGCGATCGTTCATCTGACCTGGATTTTGCGCACCGATGTCGGCGAAGCGGTGTTGTACGGATCGATCCTGGCGCTTCTGCTCGCTTATCGCTTCTACCGCCGCTTTGCCAAATAGTTTTTCATATTCCCGGCACCGGTCAGTTCCACACCATATGAGTCGCCGCAATCTCCAAAAACCCACTGCAAGTCAGTTAAATGCATGACTTGATTTACTCGTCTACAATTGCGTTTTTTTGAAATCTGGGAAAAACATGAATTTTGCCGGGACCGAGGAATACGTCGCTACCAAAGAGTTGCAAATGGCGGTGAACGCGGCGATTCGTTTGCGCAAGCCGTTGCTGATCAAGGGCGAGCCGGGAACCGGCAAGACCATGCTCGCGGAACAGATCGCCAAGGCGCTCGAACTTCCGCTCATTCAATGGCATATCAAGTCCACCACCAGGGCGCAGCAGGGGCTTTACGAATACGATGCGGTTTCGAGACTGCGCGATTCGCAACTCGGCGACGAAAAAGTCCACGATATCGGCAATTACATTATCGAAGGCAAGATCTGGCAGGCTTTCGAATCCGAGCGGCAATGCGTGTTGCTGATCGACGAAATCGACAAGGCCGATATCGAATTCCCCAATGATCTGCTGCTCGAACTCGACAAGATGGAATTCCATGTCTACGAAACACGGCAAATGATCAAGGCGCGGCAACGGCCGATCGTGGTGATCACGAGCAACAACGAAAAGGAATTGCCGGACGCTTTTCTCCGCCGCTGTTTCTTTCATTACATCGCCTTTCCGGATACGGTCACCATGGAGAAAATCGTCCAGGTGCATTATCCCGGCATCAAGCAGAAACTCGTGCGTCAGGCGATGGAAGTGTTCTTCGACCTGCGCAAGGTGCCCGGGCTGAAAAAGAAACCGTCAACGTCCGAATTGCTCGACTGGCTGAAATTGCTCATGGCCGACGATATTCCGGCTGACATCCTCAAGGACAGGGATGCTTCAAGCGCGATTCCGCCCTTGTACGGGGCCTTGCTGAAAAACGAACAGGACGTGCAATTGCTTGAGAAACTGGCTTTCATGCATCGGGCGAACCGTTAGCGGCGGCGTGGAAAGTTCATGCTGATCAATTTCTTTAACAGCCTGAAGGAACAGAAGCTCCCGGTTTCGATAACCGAGTTGTTCGCGCTGCTCGAATGCCTGAACGAGGACATCGTCTTTGGCAATGTCGACGATTTCTACTATCTGGCGCGCCTTTGCATGGTCAAGGACGAAAAACACTTCGACCGCTTCGACCGGGCTTTTTCGAGTTATTTTGAAAACATCGAATCGACCGCCGACCTGCTCGCCTGCGAAGTGCCCGGAGAGTGGCTGCGCAAGCAATTCGAAGCCTCCCTGAGCGAGGAAGACAAGGCGAAACTGGAAAGCCTGGGCGGGCTTGAGAAATTGCTGGAAGAGTTTCGCAAGCGCCTCGAAGAACAGCAGAAGCGCCACCAGGGCGGCAGCAAATGGATCGGCACCGGCGGCACTTCGCCGTTCGGCGCCTACGGCTATAACCCGGAGGGCATCCGCCTCGGTCAGGAAGAGGGCAGAAGTGGCAAGGCGGTAAAAGTCTGGGACCGCCGCGATTATCGCGATCTGGACGACAGCGTGGAGATCGGCACCCGCAATATCAAGCTGGCCTTGCGCAAATTGCGCAAGTTCGCCCGCACCGGCGCCGAGGAAGAACTCGACATGGACGACACGATTTCCTCGACGGCGCGAAACGGCGGCCTGCTCGATATCAAGATGGTGCCGGAACGGCACAATTCAGTGAAAGTGCTGCTGTTTTTCGACGTGGGCGGCTCCATGGACCCTCACGTCAAGGTCTGCGAAGAACTGTTTTCGGCGGCGCGTTCGGAATTCAAGCATCTCGAATACTATTACTTCCACAACTTTCTTTATGAATCGGTCTGGACCAAAGGCAGGCGGAGGCACGCCGAAACCGAATCCACCTTCGACCTGATCCACAAGTATCCCGATGACTACAAGGTCATATTCGTCGGCGACGCGACCATGGCGCCATATGAAATCACTCATTCCGGCGGCAGTATCGAACATTACAACGAAGAGCCCGGCGCCGTCTGGATGCAACGGATGGCCGATCATTTCGAACATCTGGTCTGGCTCAACCCGACGCCGCGGGATTACTGGGAGCACAGTTATTCGATCGGGCTGGTGCGCGAACTGGTGACCGACCGGATGATGCCGTTAACCATCAAGGGACTGGAAGAAGCCATGAATTCCCTCTTGCACTGAACCGGCGACCCGCATTTATGGAAAAGCTGCCTGCTGAACTTCGCCCCGAACAATACGCGTCACTGGCCGAGGTGCTCGACCACATTTCCGCCTCCCATGGCCCGCTGCCGGCTTTCAACTGCTTCGGCCACAGTTTGAGTTATCGTGAAATCGATGAACTGAGCAGCCGCTTCGCGGGCTTTCTGCGCAATCGACTGCAAATGAATCCCGGCGACAGGATCGCGATACAACTGCCGAACCTGTTGCAGTTTCCCGTCGTGGTCTACGCGGCGATCAAGGCCGATCTCGTCATCGTCACGACCAATCCGCTCTATACGGCGCCGGAAATGAAGCACCAGTTCGCCGATTCCGGCGCGAAAGCCGTGGTCGTGCTCGAAGCCTTCTGCGACAAGCTCGAAAGCGTCATCGAAGACACCGATATCGAACACGTCGTAATCGCCCGTCTCGGAGACCTGCTGCCGGAACCGAAGAGGACGCTGATCAACCTGGCGGCGAAACACTTGCGGAAAATGGTTCCGGCCTACGAATTGCCCGAGGCGCATTTTTTCCGCCAGGCGATCGCTTCGGATCCGCTCGGGACCGCCGCGGCCAGAGCGGGAGAAAACACCGCCCTCATTCTGTATACCGGCGGCACGACCGGCGTCGCCAAGGGCGCCATGCTCACACACCGCAATCTCATCGCCAACATGATGCAACTGCGTTCCAGAACGTCGCTGGTGATCGACGACCAGTCGGCGAACGTCGTCGCGCCGCTGCCGCTCTATCACACCTACGCCTTTCAGCTGCATCTGCTGACCATGGCCTATGCCGGCAGTCACAACATCCTCGTGACCAATCCCCGCGACCTCGACGCCCTCATCAAGTTGCTCAAGCGAAACACGATTCACGGTTTCGTCGGCATCAATACCTTGTATCTGGCCCTGCTGCGGCATCCGAAGATCGGGCAGGTGGATTTCTCGACCTACGGGTTCTGCGGCGCCGGCGGCATGGCGATGTCGAGTTCGATCGCCGAGGACTGGCAGGAATTGACCGGCTGCGAAATCCTGGAAGGATACGGCCTGACCGAATGCTCGCCGGTGGTTGCGGTCAATATTCCCGGCCAGGTGCGGCGCGGCACCGTGGGCAGGGCAGTGCCCGAGACCGAATTGCGCGCGGTCGACGATCAGGGAAACGAATTGCCCGTCGGCGCCGTCGGCGAATTGCAGGTGCGCGGCCCCCAGGTGATGGCCGGTTATTATGGCCGGGAAGAGGCGACCCAGGACAGTATCGATCCGGACGGCTGGTTCAGCACCGGCGACTACGTCAGCATCAGCGAAGACGGTTATATCAGCATTGTCGACCGCAAGAAGGACATGGTCCTCGTTTCCGGTTTCAACGTATTCCCCAACGAGATCGAAGACTGGGTCAATCGGCACCCGCAAGTCATTGAAAGCGCGGCCATCGGCATACCCGACGAACGCACCGGAGAAGCCGTGAAACTGTTCGTGGTCGCCGGAGAGGAAGCGCCCGGAGCCGAGGACATCCAGTCCTGGTGCCGCCAGGGACTCGCCGCCTACAAGGTCCCCCGCAAAATCGAATTCGTAGCGGATTTGCCGAAATCCAACATCGGCAAAATCCTCCGGCGGGAACTGCGTGAGTGAAGCCCGGTCGGCGCAGCCGACAAAAAGCATGCTTTTTGAGGGCTGAACGACTTGCCATGGATGGCAAGGCTAGAGGTTGGAGAAACCACAGAAGTTGCGCCATGGATGGCATGAACAGACCGGAAGGATGCAGGTATGCCCCTTGAACTTCCCATCAGCCGGCACGCTTCCGAAATCGAGCGCCTGCTCACACGCAACCAGGTCATCATCGTTGCCGGCGATACCGGCTCCGGCAAGACCACGCAATTGCCGAAGATCTGTCTGCGCGCCGGTCTCGCCCGCCGCGGCCTGATCGGGCATACGCAACCGCGCAGACTGGCGGCCATGTCCGTGGCCGCGCGCATCGCAGAGGAACTCCACGCCGTCGCCGCGATGGGGGAGCGCGGCGTCGGCGTCCAGGTTCGCTTCGATCAGCGCGTGCCGGAGGACGCCTGGCTGAAACTGATGACCGACGGCATTCTGCTGGCGGAAATCCAGCGCGACCGCCTGTTGAAGAAATACCAGGCATTGATCCTCGACGAGGCCCACGAGCGCTCGCTCAACATCGATTTCCTGCTCGGCTATCTGAAGCTGATCCTGCCCAGACGCAAGGATCTGAAACTGGTCGTCACTTCCGCGACCCTGGACGTCGAGCGAATTGCGGCGCATTTCAATAACGCCCCCGTTGTCCGTGTCGCCGGGCGCAGCTATCCAGTGGAGACGTTGTACCGCCCGCCCGAGCAACTCGTTCCCGATGCCGGCGAAGAGGACAGACAGACAGCCGCCATCGCGCAAGCGCTGACGGAACTTGAAGATCATGGCGACGGCGACGTCCTGGTATTTCTCAGCAGCGAGAAGGAAATCCGGGAAACCGCCACCTATCTGCGCAAGCGGCGCCTGCCGAATACCGAGATTCTGCCCCTGTATTCACGCTTGCGGGCACAGGAACAGCAACGCATCTTCGCGCCGCATGAAGGCCGCCGCATCGTGCTTTCGACCAATGTCGCGGAAACTTCGCTGACGGTGCCGGGAATTCATTTCGTGATCGACACCGGTTTTGCCCGCATCAGCCGTTACAGCGTGCAACGCAAACTGTTGCGTCTGCCCATAGAATCCGTCTCGCAAGCCAGCGCCGAGCAACGCAAGGGCCGATGCGGAAGGCTCGCGGACGGCGTCTGCATTCGGCTCTATAGCGAAGCGGACTTCGAATCTCGACCGCAATTCACCGACCCGGAGATCAAGCGCTCCAACCTGGCATCGGTGATTCTGCGCATGGGCGCCTTGCGGCTCGGCCGGCCCGAGGACTTTCCCTTTCTCGACGCGCCGGAACAGAAATCGATCAACGACGGCCGCACGTTGCTGCGTGAACTCGGAGGTCTGACCGGGACGGGAGGCTTGACGCGAACGGGGCGCACGCTGGCCGAACTCCCGCTCGAGCCGCAACTCGGACGCATGTTGGTGGCGGCGTCAAAACTCGGAAGCCTGCGGGAAATCCTGATCATCGTCAGCGCCTTGAGTCTGGGCGACCTTCGGGAATCGGCGCCACGCAGTCAAAATCCGGGCAGTCAGAACAACGACAAGTGGGCCGAGTTTACGCACCCCGATTCCGACTTCCTCGGCTTGCTCACTCTTTGGGAGAGATGCGAAAAAGAGCGGGTTTCCCAGTCGCAATTGCGCAGGTTCTGCGCGAAGTACCGCCTTTCCTTTCAGCGCGTACGGGAATGGCGGGAAATCCACCGCCAGTTGCTGAACGCCTGCCGCCGGCTCGGCATTGGCCGGAATCACGAAAAGCATCGCAAACAGGCCGGCTACGCCGAGATTCATCGCGCGCTGGTAAGCGGTTCGCTCAACCAGGTGGCGCGCCATCATGACGGCAGAATCTATCTCGGCAGCAGGAACCGGAAACTCGCCCTGGCGCCGTCTTCGGCCCTGGCGAACAGGAAAGTGCGCTGGATCGTCACCAGCGAATGGATCGACACGGCGCGGACCTTTGCCTCGATGGCCGCCAGAATCAAACCGGAATGGGTAATCGAATTCGCGGGCCACCTGTTGCGCAAGGAATACGGCGAGCCGTTCTGGAGCGGCGAACGGCAACAGGTAATGGTTCACGAAAAGACCGTCCTCTACGGTCTCGTCCTGCGCGACATGGTCGCGGTGGACTACGCCGGGCACGATCCCGCGGGAGCCCGCGATATCTTTCTGGATCAGGCCATGGTCGGGGACGAGATCAGAAGCAAGGCGGATTTTCTCAAGCGGAACAGGGCCTTCCTGGAAGAACTTCGCAAGCAGGAGGAGAAATTCCGCCGCCCCGAACTCGTCGTGAATGAAAGGGAAATCCAGCGCTTCTACGATCAGCGTCTGCCGGATTCGGTCGTATCCACAAGGACGCTTGAGGAATGGCTGGCCGAAGACTCGGTTCCGCGCAATCGTTCGCTGGAAATGAAGCGGGCGGGATTGTTCAGCGGCAAAGCCCTTGCGGAAATGCAGCGGCAGTTTCCCGATCGGATCAAGGTGCAAAACAATGTACTGCCGGTGGATTACGTATTCGAGCCGGGCAGCAGCCGCGACGGCGCAAGCCTGCGCGTGCCCGCCGAACTCGTGGCGCAATTGTCCGCCGCCGATCTCGATTGGGCCATACCGGGCCTGATCCGGGAAAAGTGTATCGCCCTGATCCGCGGCCTGCCGAAGAGCAAGCGCCGGAATTTCATACCGGTGCCAGATTTTGTCGACCGCGTATTGCCGCGGATGCAGCGCGCCGACGGCGAATTGGCCGATTCGCTGCTGTTGCAGGTGAATCGGGCCGGAGCTCGCATCATCGGACGCCATGAACTGCTTGCCGTCGAACTACCGGAGCATCTGCGGACCAGGCTGCAAGTGCTTGACCGGCAAGGACGAATAATGGCCGAAGGGGACGATCTGGCCGCGTTGCGCAAGCGCTTTGCCGGCCGGGCGCCGCCCGCCGGGCGTCAACCTCACAAGCTGGAGCGCGGCGGGCTGCGGGACTGGGAATTCGAGGACCTGCCGGAAACCGTACAAATCGGAACCGATGTCGTACTGACGCGTTATCCCGCGCTCGTGGACGAAGTCGATTCGGTCTCCGTGACGCTGTTGGACAATGGGGAAGAAGCAAATGCAAAAAGCCGGCAGGGCGCGATGCGCCTTTTCATGTTGCGTTCCATCGCGCGGCGCAATGCCTTGCGCAAGCGATTCCGTCGATTCAGGGACGCCAATGCCGCCCGCATTCTCTTCATGCCGGGGCTGCGCGAAATCGAGGAAGACGCCGCGGTCGCGTGCTATCTGGAGGCCTTTGCCCTGAACAGCGAGTTTCCCCGCAGCAGGCGGGCATTTGACGAATCGCTGGAGCGCAATGCGCCCAGACTGCCCGTACTCGCGGACGAACTGGAACAATTGCTGACGAAAATGCTTCAGCAGACACACGATATCCGGCAAAAGCTGACCGCTCTGCCCGAAAAAACGGGTCAGACCGTACGGCAGGACATACAAGGCCAGCTTGAGCGCATGTTCCCGCCAAATTTCCTCAAGGACACGGCTTTCGAGTGGCTCAGACATTTTCCCCGCTACCTGGAAGGTATGGGCATGCGGCTGGAAAAGGCGCCGCATTTCGGAAAGGCGGATGAAAAGAACACGCGGGAAGTGGCATACTATTGGGACAGGTTCGAGCAACTGCGCTCTGCCCGGGGGGATTCCAGGCTAATCCAGACCTTGCGCTGGTCGATAGAGGAATACAGGATTTCTCTTTTTGCCCAGCGGCTGGGCACAAGTTTTCCCGTATCACGGGAAAGACTGGATAAACAGATCGCCAAATTGACGGATTAGATTACCGATGGCGCCGACAATCGGACAAACACTGTCGCAAACCCTGCGTTACGCGGCGCTGGCGCTGGCATTCGCCCTGCCTGCCATGCCGAGCGCAGGACAGGATTTGGCCGCGCAGGAGAATCGTGATCCCTTCCTTGGCGTCAACCAGGTGATCTTCGGATTCAACGAGTATTTCGACAACCTGCTGCTGCGGCCGCTGGCCGTCGGCTATTCCAGTTACGTTCCCCCGCCGGTGCAAACCGGGGTCACCAATTTCTTCGGCAATATCGATGACCTGAACACCATGGCCAACAACCTGTTGCAATGGAAGATCCCCGAAGCGGTATCGGATTGCGGGCGAATCCTGATCAATACCACCGTGGGCATCGGCGGATTGATCGACGTGGCCAGCGAACTTGGCCTGGAAAAGCACAATGAAGATTTCGGCCAGACGCTGGGCGTGTGGGGGATCGAATCCGGCCCCTATCTGGTATTGCCCATATTCGGCGCCAGTTCCGTGCGAGACGCATTCGGACTGGCCGTGGATTCGCTGTTGAATCCGATTTACCAGGTTGAAGACGAGGCGGCCCGCCTGACTACCTTCGGCGCGGAGCGGCTCGAATGGCGCACCGGCCTGTTACCCGCGGAATCGCTGATCACGGGCGATCGCTACCTGTTCCTGCGCGAAGCCAATTTTCAGCAGCGCGAATTCGAGATCAACGACGGCGAACTCGACGATCCCTTCGGCGATTTCTGACTTTTCACTCCGGCTGCGCCGCCTGATTCTTCTCCGCAAGCTTGGTGCGGATGAAATCGCTGTGCGAAACATAGATCAGATCGCTGACCTTGCGAATCAGATGGTCCTCGTATTTGCTTAATTGCGAATCCGCGTAGGCAATGCGCCACATGTTCCTGACCAGGGCGCATTTTTCCTCATAATTGCAATGTTCGTTGATCAGGCTCGTGAACTCGTACAGGGAAGTGGCTTCGCCGGATTCCCGCCGCGCAAGTTCGATCAATTCTTCGATATCCCCGGCATTCCTGGCGCTACCGGCGCGCAACACTTCCGCGATTGACGTGAATTCACGATCGTCCATTTCGTGGTCGGCCTTGATCACCTCGAACAGCAGGGCGGCGCCGGCTAGTTCAAGCCGGGTCGCGGCATCGGGGGCGTCCGGTTCGAGCCGGGTCTTCTGGGCAATGAACAGGTTGCGCAACGAACCCAGCATGTTGTCTCGTCTCTCTTTTCAGGTCCGGATGTTACATCCAGGGCCGCGGCGGCCGAACGAAGTTGTCAGGCTACGTGGGCCATGGCGTCGAGCAGAACTCCGAGCGGCGCTTCGCGCCGATTGCCATGGACGCTCAAATGGCGGCGAAAGCGCCTGCCGCCGGGCTGTCCCCTGAACAGGCCGAGCATATGGCGAGTGATATGGCGCAAGGGCGTCCCCTGACGCAATTCCCGTTCGACATAGGGCAGGAATCCGCCAAGATAATCAAGTCTGGATCTGGCGTCCGGCGGTTCGCCGAAGAACATTTCATCGACCTTGCTCAACAGGTATGGATTGCCATAGGCTTCCCGGCCGAGCATCACGCCATCCACGTTTCGCGATAACTCCGCGGCTGTTTCCAGTGAATCTATGCCCCCGTTGATTACCACCTCAAGTTCGGGAAAAGCCTGCTTGACCCGGAACACGCGATCATAGTTCAGGGGCGGAATTTCCCGGTTCTGTTTCGGCGTCAGCCCCTTCAGAACGGCAATGCGGGCATGGATGACGAAGGTCCGGCAACCGGCACTCGCGACCCGTTCGACGAAATCCAGCAATTCGCCATCGCTGTCGCGGTCATCGACGCCGATCCGGCATTTTACGGTAACCGGAATTTCCACCGCGGCATTCATTGCCGCGATACAAGCGGCTACCCGTTCGGGCTCCTTCATCAGGCAGGCGCCGAAGTTGCCGCCTTGCACTCGGTCGCTCGGGCAGCCCAGGTTGAGATTCACTTCCCGGTAACCCGCCTGTTGCGCCAGCAGGGCGGCGGCGGCCAGATCGTCCGGGTCGCTACCGCCCAGTTGCAGCGCGACCGGCTGTTCCTCGCGCGAAAATCGCAGCAGGCGCGCCGCATCGCCATGGAGCAGCGCGCCACTGCTCAACATTTCGGTATATAGCAACGCATGCCGGGAAAACTGGCGTAGAAAGGCGCGATCGTGGCGATCGGTGCAATCCATCATCGGCGCCACGCAGAATCGATGGCAAGGCGCCGGCTTGTCGTTGGCGGAGGACATCCGGCAATTATTCCCAACCCCGATCGACAGTCAAGCTTGAAGCTTTCTCTTGAAGCATCCTGTTGAACCCTTCTCTTAAACCCGTCTCTTGAAACCTCGGCGCCCCTTTAACATATAATCCGCGCATCCCCAGAACGCCGCGAGCCAATTCCAGATGCCACCGGTGCGAACCAGAATCGCCCCTTCGCCGACCGGCGACCCGCACCTCGGCACTGCCTATATCGCCTTGTTCAACCGCTGTTTCGCCCGTCGCCATGGCGGCAGCTTCGTCTTGCGGATCGAAGATACCGACCGCGAGCGTTCGAGCAGGCAGTCCGAAGACAAGATACTCCAGGCCCTGCGCTGGCTGGGCCTCGACTGGGACGAAGGTCCGGGCCGCGATGGCGGCAAAGGCCCGTACCGGCAAAGCGAAAGGTCCGCGATCTATTCCGACCACATTCGTATCCTGTTGGAAAAATCCCTCGCATTTCCCTGTTTTTGCGATGAGAAACGCCTGGCGGATTTGCGGCGGGAACAAATTCGCCTGAAGCAGCAGCCGGGTTATGACGGCCATTGCCTGGGGCTGTCCGCGGACGAAACCGCCAGGCGTATCGAGAACGGCGAACGCCATGTCATCCGCCTGCGCGTACCGCGCGAGGGCGAATGCGTGTTTCAGGATCTGCTGCGCGGCGAGATCCGGATTCAATGGTCCCAGGTCGACATGCCGGTACTGATCAAGTCCGATGGCCTGCCTACCTATCATTTCGCCAACGTGGTGGACGACCGCCTGATGGAAATCAGCCACGTGATCCGCGGCGAGGAATGGATCAGTTCTGTCCCCAAACACGTGCTGCTGTACGACTCATTCGGCTGGAACAGGCCGGTGTTCTGCCATATGCCGCTATTGCGCAATCCCGACAAGAGCAAGCTCAGCAAACGCAAGAACCCCACGAGCATCGGTTACTACCAGGCGATGGGCTATCTGCCCCAGGCCTTGCGCAACTACCTCGGCACCATGGGCTGGAGCATGCCCGACGGCGAAGAAAAATTCAGCCTCGCCGAAATGGAAGCCCGATTCGACCTCAAGCGGGTGTCTCTCGGCGGGCCGATTTTCGACCGCGAGAAACTCGATTGGCTGAACGGCCGCTATCTCCGGGAAGACCTCGATGACGCGGAATTCGTCAAACACTTTGCCGAATGGGCCTTCCAGCCCGGGCTGATCGAACAGATCACCCCCCTGGTGCGCCAGCGCGTCAGCCGCTTCAGCGACGTGACCGGTCTCGCCGGCCATTTTCTGCAAGGAGAACTGGCGCTAACGGCGGAAGATTTCACCCATAAACATCTCGACCAGGATGCCTGCCGCCGCATTCTGCTGTTCAGCCTCTGGTCGCTGGAAGCCTTGCCGGACTGGAACCGCGACGCCATCGAAGCCGGATTCCAGCAACTGGCCGAAAACATGGAATTCAAGATCCGCGACTTTCTTTTCCCCCTTTTCGTCGCAGTCAGCGGCAAGCCCGTATCGCTTTCCGTATTCGACTCCATCGCCGTCCTCGGCCTCGACCTGACCCGGGCCCGCCTCCGCGCCGCCATAGAGGCCCTCGGCGGAATTTCGGGCAAACAACAGAAAAAACTCGAAAAGGAATTCCAGTCCGAGTCTCCGTAAGCCGTTCGCCAGGGGCTGTGGCTTCGATCCGTCGCTGCCGGGCCGGGAGGGGGTACAGCGGACGCCGTAAATACGTTTTTAAGTTATTGACTTCGGACAGATTCGTACATGCCGTCCCTGGCGCAAGGTTGGCGACTTCGACTAACCCCAGCCTTGCCATCCATGGCAAGTCGTTCGGCCCTCAAGAAGCTTTGCTTCTTGCCGGCTACGCCGACCGGGCCTCACCCTGCCTCGCACGCCCGCAACACACGCTCCGCCCGACGGCGACTCACGCAGTAGAGTCGACAGGGTTGGATTCGTGTTCTCAATTTGACAATCGCGCGGGACTGTTTCTAGTATTGCCTGCGCCGTGCATTCGTGGCATTAAAAGAATTATTCGCCAATACGCTTGTTCTGGCATCTTCAATCCGGAGTGGCCCATGACTGAACGAAAGGCGCAATTGATCGTTGACGGCAAGCCGGAATCAGTCGAACTGCCGGTGTATGAAAGCAGTCTCGGTCCGGACGTTGTCGATGTCCGCGGATTGATCAGTAGCGGCTATTTCACTTACGACCCCGGCTTCATGTCCACCGCCGCCTGCGATTCGGACATCACCTTCATCAACGGCAGTGAAGGGGTTCTGCTCTATCGCGGTTATCCCATCGAACAACTGGCCGAACATTCAAGCTATCTCGAAACCTGCTACCTGCTCCTGCACGGCGAATTACCAGATGCCGGGGAGAAGCTAGAGTTCGAGAACAACATTCGCTACCACACCATGGTGGATCAGCAGATCCACCAGTTTTTCAACGGTTTCCCGCGCACCTCGCATCCGATGTCCATGCTTGTCAGCGTGGTCGGCGCCCTCTCGGCCTTTTATCACCACACGCTGGACATTTCCGATCCGGAGCATCGCATGCTGGTGGCGCGCCGCATCATCGCCAAGATGCCGACCCTGGCGGCCATGTGTTACAAGCATGGCGTGGGTCAGCCGTTCATGTATCCGCGAAATTCTCTCGGTTTCGCTGAAAATTTCCTGCATATGATGTTCGGCACGCCCTGCGAGGAAAAGGAAGTCAGCCCGGTGCTCGCCCGCGCCATGGATCTCATTTTCCTGTTGCATGCGGACCACGAACAGAACGCCTCCACCTCCACCGTGCGGCTGGCGGGTTCGACGGGCGCCAATCCTTTTTCCTGTATCGCCGCGGGCATCGCCGCCCTGTGGGGCCCCGCTCACGGCGGCGCCAACGAAGCCGTGCTGGATATGCTCGACGAGATCGGTTCCGAATCGCGCATCGACGAATTCATAGCGCGCGCGAAGGATCCGAACGATCCCTATCGCCTGATGGGATTCGGCCACCGGGTCTACAAGAATTTCGATCCGCGCGCGACGGTGATGCGTGAAGTCTGCAACGAAGTGCTCGAAGAGGTCGGCGAGGCCGCGGACAATACCTTGTTCAGAATTGCCCGCAGGCTTGAGCGGATCGCGCTTGAGGACGATTACTTCATCCAGCGCAAGCTCTATCCCAATGTGGATTTCTATTCGGGGATCATCCTCAAGGCGCTGGGAATACCGACAAGCATGTTCACGGTGATTTTCGCAACGGGCCGCACGCCGGGCTGGATGGCGCACTGGAACGAAATGGTAAGTGGACCTTACCGGATCGGGCGGCCGCGGCAGTTGTATCGCGGGCCGGCGAAACGGGACTATCCAGCCGCACGGATCACGGCCAAGGCATCGTAAACTGGTGGAGCCTACCGGGATCGAACCGGTGACCTCAACGCTGCCAGCGTTGCGCTCTCCCAGCTGAGCTAAGGCCCCACGCGAAGGAAAGCGATTCTAGGCACCGGCTGCCGTGCTGTCAATTTCCAGGACAATCGATCGGCGATTCTCATTTTACTAATCAACGGGTCACGTACGGCGTGAGTTGCTGCTGGGCCGGGAGGGGGTACAGCGGGCGTGCGAGGCAGGACGCCGAGCCCGAAGCCTACAGGGATGTATTTACGGCGTCCGCTGTACCCCCTCCCGGCCCAGCAGCGACGGATCGAAGTCACATTACCGCGAGTTTGTCACGAAAGCCCGCTGCGAATATACTTTCGCTGGCTCAGGAATCAGGCCAGCGCAGTGAAGTGAAAATCGGCAGACCAACCAATCTCAACCTCTTCAGCATCAAGTGGCCGGTGACCGCGCTGGTATCGATAACGCACCGGATTTCCGGGATTCTGCTGTTTCTGGCCACCGCCCTGTTGCTGTATCTGCTCGATCTTTCCCTGGCTTCCGAAGACGGATTCAGACAGGCGGGCGAACTGCTTTCCGCGCCGGCGGCAAGCTTCGTCGTCTGGCTGACCGTCGCAGCCTTGCTTTACCACCTGATCGCGGGCTGCCGCCACTTGCTGATGGATATCGGCATCGGGGAAACCTGGCGCGCAGCAAGATCCGCCGCGGCCGCCGTTATCGTACTTTCGGTCATCGGCGCGATTCTCGCGGGATTGTGGATATGGTGACCAATGCCACCAGCCTGGGGCGTTCCGGGCTGTTCGACTGGCTGATACAGCGGGCAAGCGCGCTGGTGCTGCTGGCCTATGCCGTATGCATTCTCGGCAGCCTGCTGCTCGCCCCGGAGTTGGACTACGCAAGCTGGCGGTCGCAATTCGACGCGCCCGCCATGCAGATTTTCAGTCTCGTCGCGCTGTTGTCGCTCTGCGCCCACGCCTGGGTCGGCGTCTGGACCGTAACCACCGATTATCTCAACGAGGCGCATCTGGGCCGGGCAGGGACCGCGATCCGCCTGTTGACCCAGGCGGCGTGCGCCTTGCTGACGCTGATCTACCTGTTTTGGGGCGCAAGGATTATCTGGGGCGGATAATGAGCGGATTCAGGGTTGTTACTTTCGACGCGATCATCGTCGGCGGCGGCGGGGCCGGCATGCGGGCGGCCCTGCAACTGGCGCAATCGGGATTTCGCACCGCGGTCCTGTCCAAGGTGTTTCCGACCCGCTCGCATACCGTTTCCGCCCAGGGCGGAATCACCTGCGCGATCGGCAGCGCCGATCCCGAAGACGACTGGCGCTGGCACATGTACGACACCATCAAGGGATCGGACTATATCGGCGATCAGGACGCCATCGAATACATGTGCATGGAAGGGCCGCAAACGGTCTACGAACTCGAACACATGGGCCTGCCGTTTTCCCGCACCGCCGACGGCCGTATCTACCAGCGCCCCTTCGGCGGCCAGTCGAAGAATTTCGGCAAGGGCGGTCAGGCGGCGCGGACCTGCGCCGCGGCCGACCGCACCGGTCATGCGCTGCTGCACGCCCTGTATCAGGGCAACCTGAAAAACGACACGGTTTTTCTCAACGAATGGTTCGTCGTGGATCTGGTCAGGAACCAGGACGGCGCCGTGACCGGCGTAACCGCAATCGATATCGCCAATGGCGAGGTCTGTTTCGTACAGGCCGCGGCCACGGTGCTGGCCACCGGCGGCGCCGGACGCATCTACGCATCGACGACCAACGCCCTGATCAATACCGGCGACGGCGTCGGCATGTGCCTGCGCGCCGGCTTTCCCGCCCAGGACATGGAAATGTGGCAATTCCATCCCACGGGAATCCATGGCGCCGGCACGCTGGTGACCGAAGGCTGCCGGGGCGAGGGAGGCTACCTGATCAACAAGGACGGCGAGCGATTCATGGAACGCTACGCGCCCAACGCCAAGGATCTCGCCGGCCGCGACGTGGTCGCGAGATCCATGGTGCTCGAAGTGCTGGAAGGCAGGGGCTGCGGCGAACACGGCGACCATGTCATGCTGAAACTCGATCATCTCGGCGCCGAGGTTCTGAACAAGAAGCTGCCGGGCATTCTCGAACTGTCGCGCACGTTCGCGCATGTGGATCCGGTCAGGGAGCCGATACCCGTGGTGCCGACCTGTCATTACATGATGGGGGGCGTCCCGACCAATATTCACGGCCAGGCGCTGACCCGCAATGCCGCCGGCGAAGACGAGGCGATTCCGGGACTGTTCGCGGCGGGGGAGGCCGCCTGCGTCTCGGTGCATGGCGCCAACCGCCTCGGCGGCAACAGCCTGCTCGATCTCGTGGTTTTCGGCCGCGCCGCAGGCAAGCATATCGAGGAAGTGCTGCAACAGGGCGTGCAACTCCGTAACGCAGCGAAAGAAGATGTCGACCGCGCCATGGCCCGGCTGCGTCGTCTCGACGAATCGACTGAAGGCGAAAGCACCGCGGCTCTGCGGATGGAATTGCAGAACATCATGCAATTGCATTTCGGGGTGTTTCGCACAGGCGAATTCATGCGCGAAGGCGTGGCCAAACTTGCCGAACTGGGGGAGCGCATAGCGAACTCTTATCTGGCGGACAAGAGCGCCGCCTTCAATACCGCCCGCGTCGAAGCGCTGGAACTGGAAAACCTGTTCGCCGTGGCCGAGGCAACCGCGGTCGCGGCCGAAGGCCGCAACGAAAGCCGCGGCGCCCATGCAAGAGAAGACTATCGCGAACGCGACGACGATAATTGGCTGTGCCATTCGCTTTATTTCCCGGGCGAAAAGAAAATCGGCAAGCGCGAGGTCAATTTCAAACCCAATGTGGTGCCAGTCTTCGAACCGAAGGCGAGAAGCTATTAAGGCCAGGAAACAACCGTGTTAGTCAGCATCTATCGCTACAACCCCGACCAGGACAGCAAACCGGCGATGCAGAACATCGAAGTCGACGTTCCGGAAGGCCGCGATCTCATGGTCCTCGACGTGCTGGAACTGGCCAAGGCCAAGGATCCTTCCATCGCCTACCGGCGCTCCTGCCGCGAAGGGGTTTGCGGCTCGGACGGCATGAATATCAACGGCGTCAACGGGCTGGCCTGCATCACGCCGGTTTCCCAAGCGGCGGGACCGGGGCGCAAGCTGGTATTGCGGCCGCTGCCGGGATTGCCGGTAATTCGCGATCTCGTCGTCGACCTGTCCCAGTTCTACCGGCAATTCGAAAAGGTCAAGCCATACCTGATCAACGACGAACCGCCGCCGCCCATCGAGCGCCTGCAATCGCCGGAAGACCGCGAAAAACTCGACGGCCTGTACGAATGCATTCTGTGCGCCTGCTGCAGCACGAGCTGCCCCTCGTTCTGGTGGAATCCGGACAAGTTCATCGGGCCCGCCGGATTGTTGCAGGCTTACCGGTTTCTGGCCGATAGCAGGGATACCGCGACCGCGGAGCGGTTGTCGGAACTCGACGATCCATTCAGCGTGTTTCGCTGCCGGGGTATCATGAACTGCGTCGCGGTGTGTCCCAAGGGTCTGAACCCGACGCGCGCGATCGGTCACATCAGATCCATGCTGATACGTCAAGGAACTTAACCAGAGCAACGTAACCAGAGCAAATTGACAAGAGCAACCTGAATCCGGGCCGGCTTGAGCCTGGAGCGAGACGTCCGCAATGCAGCAGAGCGTTATGGAGTTACTTTGGAGCACCGGCCATCTCTCCGGTTCGAACGCGGAGTACGTGGACGGGCTCTATGAAAGCTGGCTGGCCAATCCCGCTTCGGTGCCCGAGGAATGGCGCGCGTTCTTCTCGGATCTTCCGCCGGGCGCCGGCGGCATGAGCGAAGTTTCCCATTCGCAGATCCGCTCCGATTTCCGCAAGCTCGGCAAGATCAGCCGTTATACCCAGGTGCTCAGCGACGACGCCGTCGTCAATTCCGCGCACGAACAGAAGCAGGTCCAGGTGCTGGAGTTGATCAGTTCCTATCGCGAAAGAGGGCATCAGAAAGCCTCGCTCGACCCGCTCGGATTGATGAGAAGGCTGCGCGTGCCCGATCTGGAAATCGAGTTTCACGACCTGTCGCCAATCGACCATTCGACGATCTTCCAGACCGGAGCGCTGTTCATCAGCAAGCCCCGTGACACCTTGCGCGGCCTTATCGATACCCTGGAGAGGATTTATTGCGGCTCGATCGGCTATGAATACATGCATATCCTCAGTCTCGCCGAGCAGCAGTGGATTCAGCAGAACATCGAAAGCACGGACGGTTACCTGCATTTCAGCAACGAGGAAAAGAAACATCTGCTTGAAAGGCTGACCGCGGCGGAGGGACTGGAAAAACACCTTGACGGCAAGTATCCGGGAACCAAGCGCTTCGGACTCGAAGGCGGCGAATGCCTGATTCCGCTGCTCGACGAAGTCGTGCAGCGCGCGGGGGCCTACGATGTCAAGGAAGTCGTACTCGGCATGGCGCATCGCGGACGGCTGAACGTGCTGGTCAATATTCTCGGCAAGAATCCGTCCGACCTGTTCGACGAATTCGAGGGCAAGGCGGTTTACCAGAGTTCGGGCGACGTCAAGTACCACCAGGGCTTCTCTTCCAACGTCATGACGCCCGGCGGCGAAGTACACATCGCGCTGGTATTCAATCCATCCCATCTGGAAATCGTTGCGCCGGTGGTGGAAGGTTCGGTCAGGGCGCGGCAATCGCGGCGCGAAGACAGGCAGGGCGACCTGGTGCTGCCGGTGATCGTGCATGGCGACGCGGCTTTCGCCGGCCAGGGCGTGGTCATGGAAACCTTCCAGATGTCCCGTACGCGCGCGTTTTCCACCGGCGGCACCGTGCACGTCATCATCAACAACCAGGTCGGCTTCACTACGAGCAAGCAGGAAGACGCACGCTCGACGGAGTATTGCACCGACGTGGCGAAGATGGTCCAGGCGCCGATCTTCCACGTCAACGCCGACGATCCGGAAGCCGTGCTGTTCGTGACCCGCCTCGCGCTCGACTATCGCTACCAGTTCAAGAAGGATGTGGTGATCGATCTGGTCTGCTACCGACGCAAGGGGCATAACGAGACCGACGAGCCGGCCATAACCCAGCCGTTGATGTATGAAAAGATACGCGGGCACAGGACCGCGCGCGCATTGTACGCGGAAAGACTGGCCGAGGAAGATATCGTTTCTCCAGGAGATTCCAGGACGCTCGCAAGCGGCTATCGCGCCGCGCTCGATACCGGGGAACACGTGGTGAAGAGCCTGGTCAAGGAGCCTTCGGTGGAGCTGTTCGTCGACTGGAGTCCATACCTCGGTCACGACTGGAGCCCCCACTACCAGACCTCGATGCCGCTGGCGAATCTGCAGGTGCTGGCGCGCAAACTCACGGTGAAACCCGAAGGATTCCGCCTGCATCGCCAGGTCGACAAGCTGATGGACGACCGCAGGAACATGGCGGAAGGAAAACTTTCCGTCGACTGGGGCTTTGCCGAAACGCTCGCCTACGCCAGTATCCTGGTCAGCGGCAACAAGGTTCGCATCACCGGCCAGGATTGCGGCCGCGGAACGTTTGCCCATCGCCATGCCGTGCTCCTCGATCAGGACACCGGGGCGGAATACGTACCCCTGCAACAGCTTCAAAAGGACCAGGGCTCGTTCACGATCTACGACTCGCTGCTGTCCGAGGAGGCGGTGCTCGCCTTCGAATACGGTTACGCCACCACTACGCCGAACGCCCTCGTGATCTGGGAGGCGCAGTTCGGCGATTTCGCCAATTCGGCCCAGGTCGTGATCGATCAGTTCATCACCAGCGGGGAACACAAGTGGCAGCGGCTTTGCGGTCTGACGATGCTGCTGCCCCACGGCTACGAAGGGCAGGGTCCGGAGCATTCTTCGGCGCGGCTCGAACGCTTTCTGCAATTGAGCGCCGAACACAATATCCAGGTCTGCCTGCCCACCAATGCAGCCCAGGTGTTTCACATGTTGCGCAAGCAGGTGCTCAGTCCATTGCGCAAGCCGCTGGTGGTGATGTCGCCGAAAAGCCTGTTGCGGCGCCGGGAATGCGCTTGCAGTCTCGAAGAGCTGGCGAACGGCAGTTTCCAGGTCGTGCTCGACGACCCTGCCGGACCCGATCCCGAAACCACCCGAAAACTGGTGATCTGCAGCGGCAAGGTGTTCTATGACCTCGACGAAATGCGCCGCGCCCGCGGCATCGAAAATATCGCCATCATCCGGCTCGAGCAGTTGTATCCCTTTCCCCAGGAAGACTTCAGCCGCTGCATAAGCCGCTACTGGAACGTAAAGTCCATCGTCTGGTGCCAGGAAGAGCCGATGAACCAGGGCGCCTGGTATTCGAGCCAGCACCATATGCGCCGCGCCATTGGCGATCTGTTTCCCGAAATCTGGCTCGAATACGCGGGCAGGGAGGCTTCGGCGGCGGCCGCGGCGGGTTACCTGGCCCTGCATCTGCGCCAGCAGGAGGACTTTCTGCGCGACGCGCTCGATCTGGAGTGCGATTCGCCGCGCAAACCGGAACGGAAGAAACAATGACTATCGAATTGAACGCTCCGACCCTGCCGGAGTCGGTGCCTGACGGAACCATCAGCTCCTGGCACAAGAAGGCCGGGGAGACGGTGAGACGCGACGAAGTGCTGGTGGACATCGAAACCGACAAGGTGGTGATCGAAGTTCCTTCGCCGGCGGACGGCGTACTCAAGGAAATCTACAAGCAGGCCGGCGACACCGTCCTCAGCAATGAGCCGATCGGCAGAATCGAGCCTCTTGGGCCTGGCGAAACCCTCGAAGCGCCCGATTCCGGGCCTGCCGCGGAGGCTCCGGAACAGACCGGCTCCGAGGCCGAGTCGGAACCGGCGCCGGCCGCCGGCCCGGCCGCGCGCCGCCTGATGGAGGAGAACGAACTCGACCCCGAAGACATAAAAGGCAGCGGCAAGGGCGGTCGCATTACCCGGCAGGACGTGCTCGACCGGTTGAACACCGGCGAATCCGATCCGGCTCCGGCGCCCGCGCCGAGCCCGGCCGGGCCGGCGCCGCAATCCATGGAGAACCGCAAGGAAGAACGCGTACCCATGAGCCGGCTGCGCGCGCGGGTCGCCCAGCGGCTGCTCGAGGCGAGCAACAGCACGGCCATGCTGACGACTTTCAACGAGGTCAATATGCGGCCGGTGATGGATATCCGCAAACGGCACCAGGAGCGCTTCCAGGAAACCCATGACGGCGTCCGTCTCGGTTACATGTCGTTTTTCGTCCGCGCCTCGATCGAAGCGTTGAAGCGCTTTCCGGCGGTCAACGCGTCCATCGACGGCAACGACATCGTCTATCACGGCTACCAGGACATCGGCGTGGCGGTTTCCTCGCCGCGGGGTCTCGTGGTGCCGGTGCTGCGCGACGCCGACAACATGGGCTTCGCCCGCATCGAGAAGGAAATTCTCGAATTCGGCGAAAAGGCCCGCGCGGGCAAGCTGGCGATCGAGGAACTCGCCGGGGGAACCTTCACCATCTCCAACGGCGGCATCTTCGGCTCCCTGCTTTCGACGCCGATTCTCAATCCGCCGCAAACGGCGATTCTCGGCATGCACAAGATCCAGGAACGGCCGATGGCGGTCGAGGGCGAAATCAGGATACTTCCCATGATGTATCTCGCGCTTTCCTACGACCATCGCCTGATCGACGGCAAGGAGGCGGTGCAATTCCTGGTGACGATCAAGGAACTGCTCGAAGACCCGACCCGGCTGGTGCTGGAAATCTGACTCGCCATCTCTAACCAACCAGGAGCGGAAATTTTCATGTCAAGACAGTTCGATGTAGTTGTCATCGGTTCGGGTCCGGCCGGTTACGTCGCGGCCATCCGCTGCGCCCAGCTGGGATTCAATACCGCCTGCGTGGAGAAGTGGCTTTCCGACTCGAACAAGCCTGTATATGGCGGAACCTGCCTGAACGTGGGCTGCATACCTTCGAAGGCATTGCTCGACACCTCGCACAAATTTTACGAAATGCAGCGCCACTTCGCCGATCACGGCATCAGCGCCGAACAGGGCTCGATCGACGTCGCCGCGATGATGGGGCGCAAGAACAAGGTCGTGGAGCAACTCACCAAAGGCGTCGCCGGGCTGTTCAGAAGCAACAAGGTGACCGGAATTTCCGGCGCCGGCGCCTTGCTCGGCAAGGGCAGGGTGCGCGTCACGAGCGCTGATGGATCGGAAGAGGAATTGAGCGCCGCCACGGTGATTCTCGCCAGCGGATCCGAGCCGAGTACGATTCCGCCGACGCCGATCGATCACGAGCTGATCGTCGATTCCACCGGCGCGCTGGAATTCGACGCGGTTCCCGAACGGCTCGGCGTCATCGGCGCAGGCGTGATCGGGCTCGAACTCGGCAGCGTCTGGAGCCGCCTCGGCAGTCAGGTGACCATTCTCGAAGCGCTCGACGATTTCCTGCCCGCGCTGGATCGGCAAATGGCCCGGGAGTCGCTGAAGATCCTGAGCCGGCAGGGACTCGACATCAAACTCGGCGCGAAAGTCACCGGCAGCCGCACAAGTAAAGGAAAGAAAAAAACCGTAACCGTTTCCTATGAGAGCGGAGAGGGCGCCGGCGAGGCCGTGTTCGACAAGCTGATCGTCGCCGTGGGCAGACGGCCGGTGAGCGATGGGCTCGCGGACCCTGCGGCGGGTCTCGCCATCGACGAGCGGGGATTCGTCGAAGTCGACGAATATTGCGCCACCAATATTCCCGGCGTATACGCGGTCGGCGACCTGGTCAGGGGCCCCATGCTCGCACACAAGGGCATGGAAGAAGGCGTCATGGTCGCGGAGCGGCTTAAGGGCAAGAAGACGCAGGTGAACTACGAACTGGTGCCTTCCGTCATTTATACCCACCCGGAAATCGCCTGGGCCGGAAAAAACGAGGACGAGCTGAAACAGGCCGGGGTTGAATACAGTACGGGCAGTTTTTCGTTCGCCGCCAGCGGCCGCGCCCTTGCGGCCAACGATACCGACGGCCTGGTAAAGCTCACAGTCGAAAAAGCCACCGACCGCATCGCCGGCTGTCAGGTCATCGGCGCCAGCGCGGCGGATCTCCTGCAGCAGATCGTGATCGCCATGGAGTTCGGCGCCAGCGCGGAAGACATCGCGCTGACCATGTTCCCGCATCCGGCGCTGTCCGAAGTCGTGCACGAATCGGCGCTGGCGGTTCACGGCCACGCGATCCACAAGGCGAACCGCAAACGCTAAGGATTTCTACAATGAATCTGCATGAATATCAGGCAAAGCAATTGTTTGCCGAATACGGCTTGCCGGTATCGCGCTCGGCGACGGCCGACTCGGCGGCCGAAGCGGCCGCCGCCACCGGGAATCTCGGCGGCGAGCGCTGGGTAGTCAAGGCGCAGGTGCACGCGGGCGGGCGCGGCAAGGCCGGCGGCGTCAAGGTGGTGAACAGCGCGGCGGAAGCGCGGGCGTTCGCGGAACATTGGCTGGGCCGCAACCTGGTGACTTACCAGACCGGCGCCGGCGGCCAGCCCGTAAACAGGATTCTGGTCGAGGAATGCGTCGAGATTGAATGCGAACTCTATCTCGGCTCGGTAGTGGACCGGTCTTCGCGCCGTATCGTGTTCATGGCTTCGACCGAAGGCGGCGTCGATATCGAGAAAGTGGCGCGGGAGACGCCGGAAAAGATCCTGCGCGCCGGCATCGACCCGCTGACGGGGCCCCAGCCCTTCCAGGGCCGCGAGCTGGCCTTCCGGCTCGGATTGAAGGGCGCCCAGGTCAAGCAGTTCACAAGCATTTTCATGGCGCTTGCGCGGCTGTTCCGGGAACTCGATCTCTCGTTGCTCGAAATCAATCCGCTGGTTATCACGAAACAGGGCGAACTCAACTGTCTGGACGCCAAGATCAACATCGACGGCAACGCGCTTTTCAGACAGCCCCGGTTGCGTGAAATGCACGATTCCTCCCAGGACGACGAACGCGAAGTCCACGCGGCGCGCTGGGAACTCAGTTATGTCGCGCTGGACGGCAATATCGGCTGCATGGTCAACGGCGCGGGCCTGGCGATGGGCACGATGGACATCGTGCAACTCCATGGCGGCAGTCCGGCCAATTTTCTTGACGTCGGCGGCAGCGCCACCGCCGAAAGAGTGTCGGAGGCGTTCAAGATCATCCTGTCCGACGACAAGGTGCGCGCGGTGCTGGTCAACATATTCGGCGGCATCGTGCGCTGCGACCTGATCGCCGAAGGCATAATCGAGGCCGTGCGCGAGGTCGGCATCACCTTGCCCGTAGTCGTCAGGCTGGAAGGCAACAGCGCGGACCTGGGCCGGCAGGCATTGGCCGCGAGCGGACTCAGCATCATCGCCGCCACCAGCCTGCAGGACGCGGCGCGCAAAGTCGTGGAAGCGGCGGGAGACGCCCCGTGAGCATACTGATCGATACCAATACCAGGGTCATCTGCCAGGGTATCACCGGCTCCCAGGGCAGTTTTCATACCGAACAGGCGATCGCCTACGGCACCCGCGTCGTCGGCGGCGTGACGCCGGGCAAGGGCGGCCAGACCCATCTCGGCGTACCGGTATTCGATACGGTGCGCGAAGCCGTGGAAAATACAGGGGCTGAAGCCACTTCCATCTATGTACCCGCGCCGTTCTGCCTGGATTCGATCCTGGAAGCCGTGGACGCCGGCATCAAGCTGGTCGTCTGTATTACCGAGGGCATCCCGACGCTGGACATGCTGCTGGCCAAGGCCAAATGCGACCAGGCCGGAGTACGCCTGATCGGGCCCAACTGCCCGGGCGTGATTACTCCCGGCGAAAGCAAGATCGGCATCATGCCCGGGGACATCCATCTGCCCGGCAAGGTGGGCATCGTCTCCCGTTCCGGCACCTTGACCTACGAGGCCGTACAGCAAACCACGGATCACGGTTTCGGCCAGTCGTCCTGCGTCGGCATCGGCGGCGACCCGATACCGGGTTCGAGTTTCATCGACATGCTGGCGCTGTTCGAGGCGGATCCGGCCACCGAAGCCATCGTCATGATCGGCGAGATCGGCGGCAGCGCCGAAGAGGAAGCGGCGGCCTTCATCGCGGAGAACGTCAGCAAACCGGTGGTGGCGTATATCGCCGGCGTCACGGCCCCTCCGGGCAAGCGAATGGGCCACGCCGGGGCGATCATTTCCGGCGGCAAGGGCACGGCGGCGGAGAAATTTTCGGCGCTTGAAGCGGCGGGAGTGACAACGGTGAGGAGCCTGGCCGACATCGGCGAAGGCCTGTCGCGGGCGACAGGCTGGAAATCCGCTCTCGCAGGTGGTAAATAGGGTGAGGCTCGGCTTGAACAAATAGGGGTTCTACAGCTTCGCGAACTTGTGTTAGGCTTTAGCGCACTTTCGGCCAAGGGCAGGAGTACAAGAACCCGAAGGGCCATGAATCTGGCAACAGCCTGAACGAAACGACCGTTCTGACATCAGGGGACGATTCCGTCGCGCAAGATGTCCGAATTCGGTTAAATGACGACAAATTAGGATGGCACATGAAAATATGTAAATTCGGTAACGTCACGATTGCGTTGCTGCTGGCGGGCCTGACTGGCTCGGTCCAGGCCCAGGATGCACCGGCGCAGAACGTGCCGGCGCCCGAAATTCTGGTCGACAGCAGCATGATCGATCGGGCGATGAGCGCCATTGGGGAGAAGTACCGTGAGTCGGCGGAAGTTCAGCAGGAACTGACCCGGCTGGCGGACTCGGCCAGTTCCACATTCGAGGAATTCAAGCGCGCCAACGACAACCTTGAATCTCTGCTGGTACTCAATGCCGGTTTCCGCAAATCCATCTCCATCCAGGAAGAGAATATCGCCACGCTGGACGAGTCCATCGCTTCGGTGGAAGAGGTCACGCGCAATATTCCCTTGCTGATGGAGAAGATGCTGGCGGCGCTGGAAGAGTTCATCGAACTCGACTATCCCTTCCAGCTCGAGGAGCGGCGCGGCCGCATCCAGTTCGCCCGCGACGCCATCGACAATCCCGACGTGTCGATCGCGGAGAAGTTCCGTCAGGTACTGGTGATGTATCAGACCGAAACCGCGTACGGACGCACCATCGAGACCTATCCCGACACGATCGATCTCGATGGCGTGGAGCGAGACGTCAACATCGTCCGCATCGGCCGCGTGGCGCTGATCTACCAGACTACCGATCGGCAGGAAACCCGGGCCTGGGACAATCGCGCCCGCGCATGGGTCGAACTGCCGCCGGGCGAATATCGAACCGCGATACAGGACGCCATCCGGGTAGCCGCGCAACTCGACGCGCCCAGGATCATCGAATTGCCTGTTCTGGCTCCGGAGGTCGCACAGTGAGAAATTTCATGAAATTCAAAACCATTCTGGTCACCGGAGCCCTGCTTGGCGCGAGCGCGCAAGTAGCGGCCCAGGAATCCGCCGGCAATCTTTCGGAATTGCTGGACCTGGTCGCACAGGACCGGGTTGCCGAATCCGAGGAATATCGCCAGCGGCTGTCGGAATTCGAGCAGAACGCCAATCGCCAGGAGGAAATCCTGGACACTACCAACGACCGCATCGTCGAACAGGAAAACCTGCAGACGCAGTTGAGCGACCAGTTCGAACAGAACGAAATCACCATCAACGACAAGCGTGAAGTCCTGCGCGACCGGCGCGGCGACCTGAACGAGTTGTTCGGCACCTTGCAGGGCGTGGCGGGAGACTTCCTCAGTACCTTCGAAAATTCACTGATCAGCGCCCAATATCCCGGCCGCTCGGAAGCCGTGGAAGGCTTCATCGAAAAAGCGGGCAGCACCATCGCCCAACTCGAGGTCGGGGAGATGGAACAGTTCTGGTTCTACATGCACCAGGAACTGACCGAATCCGCCCAGGTCGTCTCCTATAACGGAGAAGTGGCGCTGCCCAACGGCGACACCGTCAGTCAGGCGGTAACCCGGATCGGCGCCTTCAACTCGGTTTCCGACGGCCAGTATCTGAGCTATACCGGCGACATTGGCCACTTGCAGGTACTGCCGCGCCAGCCTGACTCGGGATTTCTCGGTTCCGCGCGAGATCTGGAAGCCGCCAGCGACGGTTTCGTCAAGGTCGGCATCGATCCGACCGGAGGCGTGGGCGGACAGGTGCTTGCCAACCTCGTCAACTTCCCGACGGTCGAAGAACAGGTGCGAAACAATTCAGGAATCATCGGCTTCATTATCATCGGTGTGGGTATCGTCGGCATCCTGATTGCATTCTTGCGGCTGCTGATCCTGACCCTGGTTTCGCTCAAGGTTCGCGCGCAACTGCGCACTGAAAATCTGAGCAGGAAAAACCCGCTGGGCCGCGTATTGCTCGTCGGTGAATCCAATCCCGACGTGGACACGGAAACCCTGGAACTCAAGCTCGGCGAAGCGATCCTGCAGGAGACCCCATCGCTGGAAAGCATGCTTACCCTGATCAAGATGATCGCCACCATCGCGCCGCTCGGCGGACTGCTCGGCACGGTGACCGGCATGATCGAGGTGTTCCAGCAGATCACGGTATACGGCGCCGGCGACCCGACCATCATGGCCGGCGGTATTTCCCAGGCCCTGATGACCACGGTGCTCGGCATCGTCGTCGCCATCCCGACGATCTTCATGCATACGGTGGTGAAGAGCCGCGCGGACAATATCACCCATATCCTCGAGCAGCAGGCCACGGGCATGATCGCCCAGAAGGCCGAGCGAGAGGCCAAGGCGCAGGGATAACTCAAGGCTGGAGTTGACTGATCATGTACTTCTTTTTACTGGACATAATGGACGCCATCAGCAGCTTCATGCAGCGCGGCGGACCGGTCCTGAACGTGATCGCCATCCTGCTGTTCCTGAAATGGTCGCTGGTGTTCGAGCGGATCTGGTATCTGAACACCACGCACAAGCGCAACGTGAAGAACACGTTGGCGGAATGGAACGCCCGGGAAGACACGATTTCCTGGGCGGCTCACCAGATCCGCACCATGATGATCTCGAAGATTTCCCTAGACGTGCGCAGCACCTTGCCGATCATCGAAGTGCTCGTGACCATTTGCCCTCTGCTGGGCCTGATTGGTACAGTAACCGGGATGATCGAAGTGTTCTTCGTGATGGCGGTGACCGGCGGCGGCGACGCCAAGTCCATGGCCGGGGGCGTGTCGAAAGCGACCATCCCGACCATGGCCGGCATGGTTGGCGCCATTTCGGGAATCTTCGCGTATAACTATCTCAAGGGAACGGTGGATCGGGATCTTGAGTTGCTGGAGGACCATTTGCCGCTGACGCATTGATCCGGCGGACTTTGAACCCAGGCATCCAACCGACCCCATAACATTCGGAAACATACAAATGAAATCAGGCTTGATGAAAAGGGCGGAAGAAGGGGAAGCGGGTGAAATCGACCTCACCCCGATGCTCGACGTCGTCTTCATTCTGCTCATTTTCTTTATCGTGACCTCGGTGTTCGTCAAGGAAGCCGGCATCGACGTCGCCAAACCGGAAGCATCGACCGGTTTGAGTCAATCGGGCGACCTGATCCTGATCGCGGTCGGCGCCCAGGGCGACATCTGGATAGACGGAGACCAGATCGACCCGCGCTTCATCCGATCCCGCTTCGAACTGCGTCTGGCTGACGCGCCGAATTCCTCGATCGTCATCCAGGCGGATCAGAACTCCAACAACGAGCAGGTGTTGCAGATTCTCGAAGCGGCTCGTGAAGCCAGCATAGAAAACGTTTCAATTTCGACGGAGGCGTCGTAGAAGATGATATTCGTCAGATGGGCTATTTCGGTCGTCATGGCCGCCGGTATCACCACCGGCCTGTTCTATTTCATGCAATACCTGATCGCCACCGGTGAACGCTTGTCCGATCCGGTTGCGGTTATCCGAATCGTCGACGCGACGATGCCCGATATCGAACTCGACGTGGTCGAGGAAATCGAACGGCCCGAGCCGATCGAGGAAGTCGTGCAGGAAGACGTCGATATCCCGGAGAAGCAGATCTCCCTAGACAGCGGGCCTTCCATCGGAATTTCCAGGCAGGATATCGATATCGGCGACGGTCTCGATATTGCCCCCACGTCGATCAGCAATACCGACGGCGACTTCCTGCCTCTGGTGGCCATCGCTCCCCAATATCCGACGCGGGCGGCCCAGCGCGGCATCGAAGGCTGGTGCCTGGTGAGTTTTACCGTGGACGGGCTCGGCAATGTGGTCGAAGACAGTATCGTTGTCGTCGATGCGGAACCGCCCAACATATTTGACAGGTCGTCCGTTCGAGCAGCGGCGCGGTTCAAGTTTCAGCCCAGGGTCGTAAACGGTCAGGGTGTGGAAGTGCCTGGCGTGCAATACGTTTTCCGCTACGAACTGGAAGAGTAGAACCGGCGGACGGGTTCTGTAGGAGCTGGCGATGAAAAGAATGTACGGACTTTTTCCGGCCTTGCTGTCCGGATTCGTGTTGATGCTGGCACAACCCGGTGCGACGGTACTGGCGGGAGAAGAGCAGAGAGCGCCCCCGGAAGCACGCACCGCGGGTACGCTGGGCCCACAGGTTATGCGCGCCATTTCCGAAATTCAGGAAATGATGACTCCCGAGGACCCCGACGACCCGGTCGATCTGGCTGGCGCCAAGATCGCGCTCGACGAATTGCGCGAACGCCGCTGGGACCGTATGAACGACTTCGAGAAGTCGACCCTGCTCAATTTTTATATCAGCTACTACCTCGCCGAAGAAGATTTCACCAATGCCTTGCGCACTTTCGAGGAAATGCTGACCATCGAAGAGTTGCGCGAGGACACACGGCGCCGGACTTATCGCTCCCTGGGTCAGCTTTATGCCGCGGAGGAAAATTGGACGGAGTCCATCGAAAACTATCAGGCCTGGCGCGAAATGACCCTTGAGGAAGACGTGATCGTGTTCAAGGGCCTATCCTACGCGCATTACCAGTTGGACGAAATGATCCCGGCCCGGGATTTCTGGCTGGATTACATGAATCTCTCCCTGACCAACGGCGAAGAGCTCGGCCGCGACGACTACGCCTATCTCAACGGCGTGTATTTCACGCTGGAGACTTTCGACGAAGCGCTGGATCTGACCAAGACGATGATCATGAAGTTCGACGATCCCACGGACTGGCAGAACCTGAGCGCGATCTACGCCAGCCTCGACCGGGAAGACGAACGCGTACAGTCGCTGAACCTCACCTATCTGCGCGGATTGCTCGATGACGATACCCGCTTTCTGAATCTGGGCCAGTCGCTGGCCGGCATGGAAATCCCGCTGTCCGGACGCAAGGTTCTCGACGACGGCGTGGCCCAAGGCTATATTCTTGACGATCTCGAAAACAACACCACACTCGCGCAAATGTCCATGCTGGGCGCCGAATACGACGAAGCGCTCGAACCCGCGCTAAGAGCGGCGGAACTCGATGAGACCGGCAACTCCCACGACACGCTGGGCTATCTCTATTACGTACTCAATCAATACGAGGAATCGGCGGAAGCTTTCCGTACCGCGCTTGACAGAGGCGGCCTGGAAGACCGCGCCGATACCCTGCTTTTCCTCGCCAGGGCGCTGGTGGAACTTGACGAATTCGAGGCCGCGCTAGAGGCGACGGCGGATTCGGCGGAAGCCGGCGGCGAGCAGGAGCAAAACGCCGCGAGGAGTTATCGCGAGTTCATCCAGTCGACCCGGCAAGTCCATAACATACTCGCCGAACGCCGCGCCGACGCGATCGACTTCTACGAATCCTATCCATCGTTGATTGATTGATTTAGACGGCCGGAAAGCTTGAATTTCCGGCCGTAACCCCCATTCAGGACCCAACCGCGATTTCGCGGTTGGGTTTTTTGTGCCCCGGGAAAAACGGAGGAAAACAATGGGCGAGACAGCCAGGACCGAGACACGCGGATTCGAAACCGAAGCCAAGCAGCTTCTGCAGCTGATGATCCACTCCTTGTACAGCAACAAGGAGGTATTTCTGCGCGAACTGATTTCCAACGCATCCGACGCCGCCGACAAGTTACGCTTCGAGGCGCTTTCCAGGCCGGAATTGCTGGAAGAAGAACCCGAACTGAAAGTCCGCATCGAACTCGACGCCGAGAACAAGACCATCAGCGTGACCGACAACGGCATCGGCATGTCCCGAGAAGAAGTTATCGCCAATCTCGGCACGATCGCCAGGTCGGGCACGGCCCAGTTCCTGGAGTCCCTGACCGGCGACCAGCAAAAGGACTCCCAGTTGATCGGCCAGTTCGGCGTCGGCTTCTATTCGTCCTTCATCGTCGCCGATGAAGTCGAAGTGCTGACCCGCAAGGCCGGATCGAATCCCGCCGACGCCGTGCTTTGGAAATCCAGCGGCGAATCGGAGTATTCCATCGGCAGCGCGGAAAAGAAGGAACGCGGCACCATCGTCATCCTCCATCTGAAAGACGACGCGAAGGAATTTCTCGAGTCCTACCGCCTGCGCGGCATCGTCAAGAAATACGCCGACCACATTTCAATCCCCGTATTGATGGAAGAGCCGGATTACGGCGAGGAAGACAAGGAAGCAGAGGCCGAAAGGAAGTTCGAAGCCGTCAACGAAGGCAAGGCCTTGTGGACGCGCACGCGCAAGGAAATCAAGAAGAAGGAATACCAGGAATTCTACAAGCACATCAGCCACAGTTTCGAAGACCCGCTCGACTGGAGCCACAATCACGTCGAAGGCAAGCAGGAATACACCAGCCTGCTGTTCCTGCCCAAATCCGCGCCTTACGATCTCTGGAACCGGGACGGAGCGCGGGGGCTGAAACTGTATGTGCAGCGGGTTTTCATCATGGACGAAGCGGAACAGTTCCTGCCTCTGTATCTGCGTTTCGTCAAGGGAATTCTCGATTCGAACGATTTTCCGCTCAACGTGTCGCGGGAAATCCTGCAAAACGACCCCAAGGTGGACAAGGTCCGCGGCGCCTTGACCAAGCGCGTTCTCGATCTGATGTCCCGACTGAAAAAGAAGGATGCGGAAGCCTACGCCGGCTTCTGGAAGGAATTCGGCCAGGCCTTGAAGGAAGGGCCCGCGGAAGACTACGCCAATCGCGAAAAGATCGCCTCGCTGTTTCTTTTCAACAGCACGGATTCCGGCGGCGACGAGCAGGATCGGAGCCTGGAAGAATATGTAGCGCAGATGAAAGAAGGGCAGGACAAGATCTATTATCTCGTCAGCGACTCGCCCAGGGCCGCGCGCAACAGCCCTCACCTGGAAATATTCCGCCGCAAGGGCATCGAAGTACTGTTGCTGCACGACCGCATCGACGAATGGCTGATGAGCCACCTGACCGAATTCGACGGCAAGTCGTTTCAGGACGTCGCCCGCGGCAAACTCGATCTCGGCAAGCTTGCGGACGAAGAAAGTGAAGCCGAAGCTGGCGAACACGAGGAACTGATCAAGCGGATCAAGGACAGTCTTGGCGAGCAGGTCAAGGAAGTCCGGGTCACGCGCCGGCTGACGGATTCACCTGCCTGCCTGATCGTCGACGAGCACGACATGGGCCTGCAAATGCGGCAGATAATGGAAGCTTCCGGCCAGAAAGTGCCCGACACGAAACCAATCTTCGAGGTCAATCCGGAGCATGCGTTGTTGCAAAAGCTGGAACAGGAAAAAGACGAATCCCGCTTCGCCGACTTGGTGACAATCCTGTTCGGCCAAGCCTCCCTCGCCGAAGGCAGGGGCCTCGACGACCCAGCCCAATTCTCCAACCGACTGAACAAGCTTCTCCTTGAATTGACTGGGTAAATTCTATCGTGGCATCTCGCCGCTGCCGCTTGGGGGTGTTTGGCGTCCGCCGCACCCCCGCCACCCGGCGGCGACGAATCGGAGCCTCAGCCTCAAGAAAATACTAAGTGGAGAGTCTGAGCGACAATTATTACATTCGCTCAAGGGTCTTGATGCCGAGCAGATCAAGGCCTTGTTCCAGTGTTTGTTCGGTTAGTGAGGCCAGGGCCAGGCGGGAGTTTCTTATGTTTGGTTCGGCCTTCAGGACGGGGCAGGCTTCGTAGAAGCGCATGAAGGCGCCGGATAGTTCGTAGAGATAGCTGCAGAGCAGGTTGGGGTAGCATTCCCTGGCGACGACTTCGACGATTTCGGGTAGTTGCAAGGCTTTCAATAGCAAGGCGCGTTCTTCCGGCTGTGTCAGTTCGGTCAGTTCGTTGCCGCCGGAATCGTCTTCCTGCTTGCGCAGCAGGCTTTTGATGCGGGTGCAGGCGTAGAGCAGGTAGGGGGCGGTGTTGCCTTCGAAGGAGAGCATGGTGGACCAGTCGAAGACGTAGTCGCTCATGCGGTTCTTGCTCAAGTCGGCGTATTTGACCGAGGCGATGCCGACGTTTTCGGCGATCAGCCGCCGTTCGTCCTCCGCGAGGTCGGGATTTTTCGCTGAAACCAGGTCGAAAGCCCTGGCGACCGCCTCATCGAGGAGGTCGGCGAGTTTTACGGAATCGCCCGAACGCGTCTTGTACGGCCTGCCGTCGCTGCCCATGATCGTGCCGTAGGCGACATGTTCGAGAGAGATGTCCTCGGACGCCATGCCGGCGGCGCGCGCCACCGCGAATACCTGTTTGAAATGCAGGGATTGCCGGGCATCGACGACGTATAGCGAGCGATCGGCTTCGAAATCGAACGAGCGCATTCTTACCGCCGCCAGGTCGGTAGTCGAATACAGATAACCGCCGTCGGACTTCTGCACGATTACCGGTAGCGGCTCTCCGTCCTTGCCCTTGAATTCAGGCAGGAACACACAGCGCGCGCCGTCCGATTCCTGCAACAAGCCCTTTTCTTCCAACTCGCGGATGATTCCGTCCAGATCGTCGTTGTAACGGCTTTCCGCATCGAGGTCGGCCAGGGTGAGGCCGACGTCCATTCGCCCATAGATTTCCTGGCAATGCCGCAGGGATTCATCGATGAAACTTTGCCATGCCTTGAGATATTCCGGGTCTCCGCCTTGCAGTCTGACCACGCTGAGGCGCGCCCGGTCCGCGAAGGCCGGGTCGGAATCGAATTTTTCTTTCGCCGCCCGGTAGAAGGTCTCCAGGTCCTCCAGTTCGGCCTGCAACACGGAGGAGTCTTCGCCGAGTTCCTGCATGTATGCGATCAGCATGCCGAACTGGGTGCCCCAGTCGCCGACATGATTCTGGCGAATGACCTCGTGCCCCAGCCGTTCGAGCACCCGGGACAGGCAATCGCCGATGACGGTGCCGCGCAGATGACCGACATGCATTTCCTTGGCCAGATTCGGCGACGAGTGATCGACGACAATCTTTTGCGCCTGTCTGTCAGGCGGTATCAGCGACCGTGGATCACGCAAGACATCGTTGCCGCGCGAGATCAGCGCCTGGTCGTTCAGCCTGATATTGATGAAGCCGGGACCGGCAACCTCCGCAGAGGCGACAATGCCGTCTTCGTCCGACATTCCGTCGATAACGGCCTCGGCCAGTTCCCGGGGCTTGCGCCCGCAGCGGCCGGCCGCGGCCATGACGCCGTTAGCCTGGTAATCACCGAATTCCGAGCGCGTCGCCTCGATCACATTCGGGTTGCAATCCGCAATGCCGGAAGCTTCGCTCAATGCCCCGCCGACGAGGCGGGACAATTGTTCCCTGATATTTGTCATGAATGCTCGGACCGGGCGGTTCTCGCGGAGCCGGGATTGTACTCGTTTACACTGAACAATTCCCTTCACAGGCGGTAGAATTGCGGCCCCTGCCTGAATTCCACGAGCACGATGAGCGAATCGTACAAGGCGCAAATGCTGGTCGTGCCTGAACGCCAGAGCGGCCAGCGGCTGGACAATTTCCTCCTGCGCGAACTCAAGGGACTGCCGAGATCCCGGGTATACCGGCTGATCCGGACCGGCGAAGTTCGAGTCAATCGCGGCCGCTGCAAACCGGACACCCGCTTGTCCCAGGGCGACCAAGTTCGAATTCCGCCTTACGCCGGTCGCCGGCCCGCGCATATCGGGACACCCACCGACAAAATGAAACAACGGCTCGAGGACAGCGTACTATTCGAGAGCGAAGCTTTTCTGGTCCTGAACAAGCCCGCCGGCCTGCCCGTGCATGGCGGCAGCGGCATCGCCCTGGGCCTGATCGAAGCATTGCGGCAAATCCGCCCGGAATGGATGGAAGCCGAACTCGCCCATCGCCTCGACCGGGAAACATCCGGCTGCCTGGTAATCGCCAAACAGGCGGATTTCCTGCGTCATATGCAAGCCGAACTGCGCGCCGGAAACGTGGAAAAGACCTATCTCGCGCTGGTCCACGGCGCCTGGCCGGAAGACCTCGACACGATCGAACTGCCATTACGCAAGAACGAACTCGCCTCCGGCGAACGCATCGTCCGCGCCACGCCCGACGGCAAACACGCCAGAACCCGATTCCAGATTCGAGAACGCCTACCCGAAGCCACCTTGCTCGAGGTGAGCCTGGAAACCGGCCGCACCCACCAGATCCGCGTCCACTGCCAATCAGCCGGCCACCCCATAATCGGCGACGAAAAATACGCCAAAAACCCCACCATCCGCCACAAACACCTGGCTCTCCACGCCTGGCGCATAGCATTCCACCCCACCCCCAACACCAACCCCACCCAATTCGAAGCCCCTCAAAACCGCCACTTCACCCAACTGCTGAATTTCCTGCGCACCAGCAATTCCCGCTAACCAACTCCCCGTTGAAGTAATTTCAATTCAAGTCGTCATACAAGTCCGCACTATGTGAGTCGTCGCCGGCTCAGGGGAGGTACAGCGGGCGTGTGAGGCATGTATGCCGAACGCGAAGCCTACAGGGATGTATTTACGGCGTCCGCTGTACCTCCCCTGAGCCGGCGGCGACGGATCGAAGCCCATAAAGACAATTGCCACATTTTTTGACAGAAGTACCGCATATCCCTATTATTGCGCGCCATCGAACCGCCCCAATCAGGAGCAACCATGGCCGTTCAGCAAAACAAGGTAACGCGATCCAAGCGCAACAAGCGCCGCACGCACGATTCGCTGCGAAGTCCGGCCCTGTCAACCGATCAGGTCTCGGGCGAAATTCACCGCAGACACCATGTCACCGCAGACGGCTTCTACAAGGGCCGTAAAGTAGTCGAGACTGAACAAGATTGAACTCTCCGCGACGCATAGCCATCGATGCTATGGGCGGCGATCGGGGGGTAGGGGTTACGGTTCCCGCGGCAGGCCGCATTCTCGCCCGGCGCAGCGATCTTGAACTGGTGCTCGTAGGCGACAGCGACCGTATCGAGCCCCTGCTGTCGCGAATTCCCGCCGGAAACCGCAGCAAGTTGCGCATATTGCATACCGACACCGCCGTTGCCGACGAAGACCCGCCCGGGTCGGTTTTGCGCAGCGCCCGGGAAAGTTCGATGTTCCTCGCTGCCGACATGGTGAAAAGCGGCGACGCCCAGGCCATGGTGAGCGCGGGCAATTCCGGCGCCCTGCTCATGATCGGACGGCATCTGCTGAAAACGATTCCCGGCATCCACAGGCCGGCCATGGTGGCGACCATACCGGGCGCCAGCAAGCAGAGCTTCCTGCTCGATGTCGGCGCCAATCCCGAATGCGACGCACAACACCTGTTCGAGTTCGCGGTTATGGGTTCGGTGCTGGCGGAAAGCCTCAACCGGGCTCCGGCCAGAGTAGGCCTGCTGAACATCGGCGCCGAGCATTACAAGGGAACCGAAGCCGTGCGGGAAGCGGCCGAGAAGCTCGAAAAATGCCGGGCGATCGACTACGTCGGCTTCATCGAGGCGAACGAGATCTATCAGGGCCAGGCCGATGTCGTGGTCTGCGACGGTTTCGTCGGCAATGTCACCATCAAGGCATCGCAAGGCGTGGCCAATGTCATCCGCAACGCGCTTTATCACAAGGCCGGACCCGCGTTTCTCAACCGGATCTCCAGATTCTTTTCCGCCCCGATCATCAATTCGCTGACCATGCAGATCAACCCCGAACGATTCAACGGCGCATGCCTGCTCGGCCTGCAGGGAAACGTCGTCAAGAGTCACGGCAACGCTTCGGTGCTGGGTTTCTGCCACGCGATTCTCGAAGCCGCGAACGAAATCGATAACCAGGTTCCCCGGCTGATCGCAAACCGGGTGGAGACCATCATGGCCACCGCCTGAACGGCGCTCGGCCAGCCACAGTCCCATTCAATCATCGGCAGGATAATCATGCGAGATTTTGCGGTTGTATTTCCCGGCCAGGGGTCACAGAAGAAGGGCATGTTGGCCGCGCTGGCCGGCACGAGCAAGACGATCGAAAACACGTTCGCCGAGGCGTCCGAGATTATCGGCCAGGATTTGTGGGACATAGCCTGGCACGATCGGGACCAGACGCTCGACCAGACGCGGATCACCCAACCCGCCCTGCTGACGGCGGGCATCGCGCTCTGGCGGCTATGGCGGCAGCGAAACGGCGCCGAGCCGGCCATGCTCGCGGGCCACAGTCTCGGAGAATATTCCGCCCTGGTTGCCGCCGAAGTGCTGGAATTCGGCGCCGCCGTAGATGCAGTACACAAGCGGGGGATGTTCATGCAGCAGGCGGCGCCGCAGGGCGCAGGCGGCATGGCCGCGATCATCGGCCTCGACAGCGAAGAACTGGAGGAGGCGTGCCGCAAGGCCCAGGCGGCGGGGGAGGGCGCGGTATCCGCGGCAAATTACAATTCTCCCGGCCAGATCGTCATTGCCGGCGATGCGGCGGCGGTAGAACGCGCGATGCGGATGTGCCTGGAGGCCGGGGCGCGGCGCGCCTTGCCCGTCAAGATGTCCGTACCTTCGCATTGCGACCTGATGGAACCGGCCAGACGGCAACTTGAATCGGAGTTGGCCGCCCTGGACTTCCGCACCGCCAGGTTTCCCGTCGTGCAGAACGTCAACGGCCGGGCGAGCAGCGACCCCGGAGAACTCCGTGAGAACCTGATCGAGCAGATTTGCCGCCCCGTGCGCTGGATCGACTGTATCGAATACATGGCGGGAGCCGGAATCTCCCGAATCCTCGAATGCGGTCCCGGCAAGGTGCTGACCGGGCTGATCAGGAGAATTTCCCCGCAAATCTCGACCTGGAATTGCGACGAGCCCGAGAGTCTTTCGCGGGCCGTGACCGAAACGGCATGACAAATCGAGTATACTTCCACGTCGCCCGGCCTGGGCCGAAGCATTGAGAATTCATGTCCGACACAAATGACAAGGTAGCATTGGTAACCGGCGCCAGCAGAGGCATCGGCAAGGCCATCGCGCTGGAACTCGGCAGAGAAGGCTGCGTCATCGCGGGCACCGCCACCACGCAGGCGGGCGCCGAGGGCATTTCCGCTTCGCTGGCGGAACAGGGGATCGCGGGCCGCGGCTATCGCGTCGACGTGGGCTCCAGTGAATCCGTGGAAGAACTCATGGGAAGCCTGCTGGACGGCCCCGGCGCACCAGCCGTACTCGTGAACAACGCCGGCATCACCCGGGACAACCTGCTGCTGCGCATGAAAGAGGAAGAATGGAACGAGGTGATCAACGTCAATCTCAATTCCATGTTCCGGCTTGCCAGAGCCTGCCTCAAGCCGATGACGCGGGCGCGATGGGGCAGAATAATCAACATCAGTTCGGTGGTCGGCTCGAGCGGCAACCCCGGCCAGAGCAACTATTGCGCTTCCAAGGCCGGAATCGAGGGATTCACGCGCTCCCTGGCAAGGGAAATCGGCTCACGGGGCATAACGGTGAACGCGGTGGCCCCCGGATTTATCGACACCGACATGACCGGCAACCTGCCCGAGAAGCAGGTGCAGGAAATGCTGAAACAGATTCCTCTGCAGCGGCTTGGCCGCGCGGAAGAGGTCGCTGCCGTGGTGAGATTCCTCGCTTCCGACAGCGGCGCTTACATCACGGGTGAAACCGTGCATGTAAACGGGGGGATGTATCTGGCCTGAGGGGCCGACTGCGGTACGATCCCGAACACGCCCCGCGAGGGCATTTTTTGAATTTGCACATTACATCACTACCAAATAAGGGTACACTTGGCGCACTAACGCGCACCGCGGATCGAGTGCCGCCAGATTAAGGGAATAACGAGCTACCTCTGGTTGATTGATGGTATCAGGAGCTAGGAACAGTTATGGCAAAGAATGACGAAAGCGATAAGCGAATTGACGAACGCGTCAAGGAAATTGTCTGCGACCAACTCGGCGTCAAGGCGGAAGACGTAAAGCCGTCGGCCTCCTTCGTCGAAGACCTGGGCGCGGACTCATTGGACACGGTCGAGTTGGTTATGGCCCTGGAAGAGGAGTTCGAAACCGAAATTCCTGACGAAGAAGCGGAAAAAATCACTACTGTCCAGTCCGCTTGTGATTACATCCGAAATCACCTGTAAACTTTTCTGTTATCGGAACACAAGCTACCCGGAGTTCCATCCGGGTAGCTTTTTTCTGCACCACCCCAAATCGAGGAACACGCTTTGAACGGCAGGCGGGTCGTAGTCACCGGAATGGGCATGGTCAGCCCGGCAGGCAACTCGGTGGAATCGAGTTGGGATGCGATCTGCAGCGGCCGCAGCGGCATCGGGCACATAGAAATTTTCGACGTCTCGGAGTTCTCCACCCGTTTCGGCGGCATGGTCAAGGACTTCGATTGCTCCGATTATATGTCTCCCAAAGACGCCCGCCGCATGGATGTCTTCATCCATTACGGCATCGCCGCCGGAATGCAGGCCATGAAGGATGCCGGGCTCGAGGACAGCGAGTGGAACCCGGAAAGAGCGGGCGCGGCCATTGGCTCGGGCATCGGCGGCATCGTCGCCATCGAGAAAACCTCGCTGCAGATCAGCGACACCGGGCCGCGCAAGGTCAGTCCTTTCTTCGTGCCGGGTTCGATCATCAATATGATCTCGGGCAATCTGTCCATGCAATTCGGCTTGCAGGGCCCCAACATCGCCGTCACCACTGCCTGCGCCACGGGTACGCACAACATCGGTCTGGCGGCCAACATGATCAGTCTCGGCCAGGCCGAGATCATGCTGACCGGCGGCGCTGAAATGGCGACCTGTCCGGTGGGCCTCGGCGGATTTTGCGCCGCCAGGGCGCTGTCGACCCGCAACGAGGATCCGCAACGGGCCAGCCGGCCCTGGGACAAGGACCGGGACGGCTTCGTGCTGGGCGACGGCGCCGGCATGCTGGTGCTGGAAGAACTCGAACACGCCCGGGCGAGAGGCGCGGCAATCCACGCCGAACTGATCGGATTCGGCATGAGCGGCGACGCCTATCACGCCACGGCGCCGGCGCCGGGAGGGAAAGGCGCCGCATTATGCATGAACAACGCCTTGAACGATGCCGGGCTGAATCCGGAACAGGTCGACTACATCAATGCCCATGGCACCTCAACCGTTGCCGGCGATGTCGCGGAGACCCATGCCATAAAGACCGTCTTCGGCGAACACGCCCGGTCTCTCAGCGTCAGTTCCAGCAAGTCGATGATCGGTCACTTGCTCGGAGCCGCCGGTTCGGTGGAGGCCATCGTCTCGATCCTGGCGATTCGCGACGGCATTGCGCCGCCCACGATCAATCTCGACGAGCCCGATCAGGACTGTGACCTCGATTATGTCCCGCACACCAGCCGCGAACTGGACATCCGCATCGCCCTGAGCAACTCATTCGGATTCGGCGGCACCAACGGCTCCCTGATCTTTTCTCGCCTCGATTGATTGCGCACCATGTGAGTCGGAAGAATCTTCCGGTGAATGGTGGCTTCGATCCGTCGCAGCCGGGTGACGGGGGTGCGGCGGACGCCGTAAATACATCCCTGTAGGCTCCGAGCTCGACATCCTGTCTCGCACGCCCGCCCCACCCCCGACACCCGGCTGCGACTCACATTGTGCGGAACTGATTGAAGGCATCAACCTCGAAGAGATACGAAAAGCCAAAATGAGAAGTGCTGATTGTGCACTACCCGCCTTGACTGGATACGCACGATGCGAGTCGCCGTCGGGTGGCGGAGATTCAGCGGGCGTGTGAGGCATGGATGCCGAACGCGAAGCCTACATGTATGGTCCGCCCCGCGTTTGCAAGCGTGAAGTTCGTGTGATGGGCAACACGGGAATCGGTTGCGAACATGTATCCGGCCTCTGTGTCGGAGCGCTTCGCTCCGGGGCCCTGAGGGGTTCCGCACAT
>JAJDYJ010000097.1 GCA_022822865.1 Pseudomonadales bacterium
GCATGTGCGGAACCCCTCAGGGCCCCGGAGCGAAGCGCTCCGACACAGAGGCCGGATACATGTTCGCAACCGATTCCCGTGTTGCCCATCACACGAACTTCACGCTTGCAAACGCGGGGCGGACCATACATGTAGGCTTCGGGCTCGGCATCCCTGCCTCGCACGCCCGCTGCACTCCCCGCCACCCGGCGGCGACTCACGTTATCTGGGCATTTGGGAGAGTGCGCTTTACGTGTGGCTGGGCCGCGGTTAAGCTGCGCTCACTCGCCTGAGCGGAGCAGCAGTGAATGGATCGAATCCTGGTTTGGGACATCTTTGCCGTCGTGCTGGCGATGGCCGTCGTGTTGCTGCTCATTGGTATGGTCGAGGCGCCGCCGAATGCCGCCGGGGTGGCTCACGAAACAGTCTCCGCGATGCAGGCCGGCGGTGACGGAGCGTCGCGGCTTGAATCCATTGGCGGCCTTGCCTTTGCATTCCAGAGTCTGGTGCTGTTGTTCGCGATCCTGCTTTGCGTGCTCAGCGTGAGCCCCGCAAGGCGCAGCCCTGTCTTCCTGGGCTGGATGGCTGTCACGTACGCAGTCAACATACTGGTCTGGCAGCAGATGTATTTCGGCCACCAGGCTTTTCTGGAAACGGGCGAGACCGGCTGGTTTCTGGGTTTCCCCGCGGCCACGGCCTGGCAGGTCTATGGTGTCTGGTTCGCCGGCGTCGTGCTGATCGCAGTTTATAGCGCCGGTTTCCGCAATTACGTTCTCAGCGAAGACGACGAGTTGCGCTTTGAGGAGTTGTTGCGCGAGTTCGGAGATTCACGGGACTAGGACGGCATGGAAGCATTCCGACAGGAGATCATCCTCGGCGCTATCGTCTTGTATATGGCGTTGTGCGTGCTGATCGGCCTGTGGAGCATGGGCCGCACGCGCAACCCGGGCGACTTCTTCATTGCGGGCCGCAGCCTTGGCCCCATCGTCGTGTCGCTGGCGGTGTTCGCAAGCACCTTGAGCGGGTTCGGATTCGTTGGCGGTCCCGGACTGGTTTATTCCGTCGGCGTCAGTTCGTTCTGGATGGTGGTGATTTCCGCTACCGCCTTCGGACTGGGCTTTTTTCTCGTCGCCAAGCGTATCCGCATGGTCGCCGAATTGCGCGGCTGCATGTCGATTCCCGACGTGATCGCCGCGCGTTACGGCAGCGAACTTGCGCGCCTGCTCGTGGCGGTCACCATCGTCCTCGGCGTGCTCGGCTATCTCGCGACGCAGATCCTGGCGATGTCCGTGGTCATGCAGGCAATCCTCGCCGACACCGAGACGTTCGCCGATATCAGTCTGCTCAGTTGCGTCGTGCTTTCCTCTACCGTACTCGTTTTCTATTGCGTTACCGGCGGCGTCATCGCCTCGGTTTATACCGACGTCCTGCAGGGAATCGTGATGATGGTCGCCGGCTTCCTGATCCTGATCACGGCCATGCAGGCGTTTGACGGCGGCCTGCGCGAGGCGAGCGAGATCGTGCTGGCGGACGACAGCGAATCGATGATGCCTTTCGGCGCCGCCGGCATCGTCACTTCCCTGGGCTGGTTCTTCGTGTTCGGCATCGGCCTTGCCGGACAGCCCCATATCGTCACCAAGATGATGATGAACAAAAATCTGGCCGACAACCGCAGCATCCTGCCGCTGTCCCTGCTCGGTTACATCGTCTCGGCGCTGTTGTGGATCTCGATCGGCCTGGTCATGCGCGCGGTCGTGGTCGGCGGCGGGGCGGAACCGCTGGCGCAACCGGACGACGCTGCGTCGACTTTCCTGGCGATGTTCGCCAGCCCGCTACTCGCCGGCATCGTTTTCGCTGCGCTGTTCGCGGCGATCATGTCGACTTCCGACGCCTTCCTCAATATAGGCACCGCGGCGATCATCCACGACATTCCCCGCGCCGTGCGCGGCCGGCCGGTAGACAACGAATTGTTCTGGGCGCGCGTGACCACCATGATTCTGGCGGTGGTCGCCGCCGGCTTCGCGCTGTTCTCGTACTATCGCGACGCCACCCTGGTCGCCCTGCTCGGCGCCTTCGGCTGGAGCACTTTCGCCGCCTCGCTGTTCCCGGTACTCGCCATCGGCCTGAACTGGAAGCGCGCCACCACCGCCGGCGCCGTAGCCGCCGTCACCAGCGCTCTTGCGATCAATTTCGTCGTCCAGCTCGCCGGCGTCACCCTGCCCTGGGGCATCTCCGGCGGCCTCGCCGCCTTCGTCACCTCGCTGGTGCTGTTCTTCGCCGTATCCTTCGCCACTCCACCGCCAACACTGGCGCGGGATATCGACCGAATGATGGAGATCTAGCAGACAAGAGCCCGCCATGGACACTGAATTGTATCCATGGCGGGCAAGTTTGAAGATTTCTAGTTGATCTTTACCAGACCGACCTGATTGGAACTGCTTTGATGGATCAGCAAGTCCTTGTCTTCGGTTACCCAGACGTGGCGCACGATGCCGACGCCGGAAGGAATCGCCCAACTCTGGAACGTCTCGGTGCGTGGATTGAAGCGCACGAGAGCGTCCGGGCGCTTGCCGGATTCGTTGTACCAGACGACGTCGTCGATCACGGCAAGGGCATAGGGGTGGGAATCCGGTCCGCTCGGCGAATCCCATTGGGTGATTTCGCCGGTGGCCGGGTCGAGCCGGCCGATCTTGCCCATGGTGGAATTGACGAACCAGACGATGTCGTTGCTGTCGAGTCCCAGGCGGCGGATGCGCGTGCGGTCGTCGGGCACCTCGTAAAAACGCACTTCCATGCTGTCCGGGTCGAGGGCGCCGATCTTGTTCGTGCCGTTATACGCCACCCAGACTGTGCCCCGGGAGTCCACCTGAATGCCGTATGGCCGCGGTTCGGTGGGTATTTCGGTGATCTCGCCGGTTTCGGGATCGAGGCGGCCGAGCACTGCCGCGCCCTGGGCGGTGAAATACAGGTTGCCGTTGGGGTGCCAGACCGCCGAGTGCGGGTCGCGCGCTTCGGTCTGATATTCGGTTACGAGCCCGGTTTTCGGGTCGAGCATGCCGATGGTGGCGTTGCTGTTGCCGGTGTACCAGATGTTGCCGTCCGCGTCAGGCACGATGGTATGCGGCCGCGCGGTCGGTGGCAGACGAAACTCTTCCATCTCGCCGGTTTCAGGGTCGAGTCGCCCCGCGAGGGAGGCCCACATGCCGGTCCACCAGATCGAGCCGTCAGGCGCTTCCGCCGGATCGCGGGAGCGCTGGCCGAGTGTAGGCACGGTCCATTCGATGATCTCGATCTCGGTATCGCCGGCGATCAGATTGGGCCGGCGCGACACGTCTTCCGGGAAATGCTCGGCCAGGTATTCGGCCATGGTGTTCGCCTGGGCGTCCGGCAGGTCGATCATCGTCGCCATGACCTGGCGCCATTCTTCGACCGTACTGTATCCGGCGGATCGGGTAATCGACGCCGTGGTGTGGCAACTGGAGCAATGATTCTGCACCAGGTCCTTGCCCGGGCCTTCGGGCAAGGAGGCCGGCGCCGGTCGCTGGCCGAAAGATGGCTGCAGGAATGTCAGCAGAACGGGAGCAATGGCAAGCAACAGGACTTTTTTCATCGGGCACTCCGCCGTGGCTGAGGGTTCAGCCGAATAGCTTATCCCAAAATATACGAAGTTGCAGTTACCGAACCCGGTTTCACTATGGTCGGGGATTGTCTAACATCTGCCCCGGCGAAAAGTGGTGGTGCGCCGATGGGAAGACAAAACTCGGAACGGCTGTACGCGGAAGCGCGGCAATACATCCCCGGCGGGGTGAATTCACCGGTGCGCGCGTTTCGCGGGGTTGGCGGCGAACCGTTGTTTTTCGAATCCGGAGAAGGCGCCTGGCTCACTGATGTCGACGAAAATCACTATATTGATTACGTCGGCGCCTGGGGTCCGCTGATTCTCGGTCATCGCCATCCCGCCATTGTCGAAGCCTTGCAGCGGCAACTGGAAAAAGGCCTTGGCTATGGCGCTTCGACCGAAGCTGAAGTGCGGCTCGCCGAGGAAGTCTGCCGGCTTTTGCCTTCCATCGAACAACTGCGCCTGGTCACTTCCGGCACCGAGGCGACCATGAGCGCCATTCGTCTCGCACGCGGATTCACCGGCCGCGACGCCGTGGTGAAATTCGAGGGCTGCTATCACGGCCACGTCGACGGCTTGCTCGTCAAGGCAGGCTCCGGCGCACTCACCCTGGGTACGCCCGACTCGCCCGGCGTGCCCGCAGGCTACTCCGGATTGACCCATGTTCTGCCCTACAACGACATCGCCGCGCTTGAGGAGTATTTCGCCGCCAACGGCTCCGACACCGCCTGCGTAATCATCGAACCCGTCGCAGGAAACATGAACTGCGTCCCTGCTCAAGCGGAGGTTTTGGCTCGGCTTCGTTCACTTTGCGATGAATACGAAACGGTGCTGATTTTTGACGAAGTGATGTCCGGGTTCCGCGTCGCGCTCGGTGGAGCACAGTCGATTTACGGCGTAAGGCCCGATCTCACCACCCTGGGCAAGGTTATCGGCGGTGGGCTGCCGGTCGGCGCTTTCGGCGGGCGCCGGGACATCATGTCTCACATCGCTCCAGAGGGGCCGGTGTACCAGGCCGGCACGCTGGCCGGCAATCCGCTGGCTGTCGCGGCAGGTCTGGCGACGCTTGAAGTGATTCGGGCGCCGGGCTTTTTCGCATCGCTCGAACAACGCGCCGGAGCCATGCTGTCGCAACTGCGTGGCCTTGCCGCGGCCGCTTCCGTCCCCTTCACGACCAGTCAGGCAGGCGCCATGTTCGGAATGTTCTTCAGCGAGGACGAGAATATCGATACTTTGGAGCAAGTCATGGCCTGCAACATCGAACACTTCCGCGCCTTCTTCCACGGCATGCTCGACAACGGCGTCTATCTCGCCCCGTCGGCCTTTGAAGCGGGATTCATATCCGCGGCCCATGGCGAGCGCGAGATCGATTTGACCCTCGCGGCCGCCGAAAAGGCTTTCGCCGCCATCGGCGTCTGACCGGACCCATGCAGCCAATCGACGTTTACGGCATCGGCAACGCGCTGGTCGACATCGAATACCAGGTCGAAGACGACTTTTTCCCCGCCCACGGCGTGCGCCGCGGCGTCATGACTCTCGTCACCCACGAGCGACAGGAGGAAATCATCGCCGCGCTGCTCGCCAGGGGCGACATGCGCAAGATGATGGACGGCGGCTCGGTCGCCAATTCACTCTACGCGATCAGCAATTTCGGCGGCCGGTCATTCTTCTCGTGCAAGGTCGCCGATGACGAGGCAGGGAACTTCTACCTGCGCGAACTCGGCCAGCACGGCATCCGCACCTGCGGCGATTTCCATGCAGTCGAAACCGGACGCTGCCTCATCATGATCAGCCCCGACGCCGAACGCACCATGTACACCTTTCTCGGCGCCTCCGAATTCCTGTCCCCGGCCGACCTCGACTTCGACGCCGTGCGTCGTTCGCAGTACGTATACATCGAAGGTTATCTGGTCAGTTCGGACAGCGGCCGCGCCGCGGCAATCGAATTGCGCGAGTCCGCCGAAGCAAACGGAGTCAAGACCGCCCTGTCCTTCTCCGACCCGTCGCTGCTCGAAATCTTTCCCGAGCAAATGAGGGAAATGCTTGGCGAAGGAGTCGACCTGCTGTTTTGCAACGAACAGGAAGCCCGCCTCTGGACCGGCGCCGCGGACCTCGGCGAGGCCTGCGTCGCATTGCGCTCGTTCGCGAAGCAATTCGTCATCACCAGGGGCGCCAAGGGATCGGTCTTGTTTGACGGCAACTATTTCATCGAAATCGACGCCCACAAAGTCAAGGCGGTCGACACCACCGGCGCCGGCGACGCATACGCCGGCGGATTCCTCTACGGCCTCACCAGCGGCCGCAGCTTCGCCGAATCCGGCCGCCTGGCCTCCCGCGCCGCCGGCGAGGTCGTGAGTCGTTTCGGCCCAAGGCTTGAAGCTGAAATCTACACGCAGTTGCTGGACACGAGGTCCTAGTCTCGGTACCCCTGCGGGGTGTATTCCACCGCGCCTTCGAATTCCATTTCCTCGATGATGGAGTGGCCGATGAAGATCGCGTCGTGTTCGGTTCGCTGGCGGTTCCAGGTCCACATGAAATCGTCGCCCTCTTCCTGGCTCGGTACTCCGCCGGAGAGCGCGAGCTTGACGATCTTGGCCAACTCGGCCGGGCGGTCGCGTTGCGGGTAGTGACTTGCGGTGGGCAGAACCCAGAAGGAGCTCTCGACATCGCGCTCGTTGAGATATTCGGCCCAGACGTAGTTGGCTGTGCGAAGGGGATTGACCGGATCCAGCGCGCCCCACACATAAGCGACCGGAATCGGACTTCGCGGCAGATTGTCGAGCCAGCGATATTCGTTGGCGACGCGCTCGAGCAGGTACTTGCCGACGTGCAGCCTGGCGCCGATGCCGTCGTTGAACGCCTGCATGTCGGCGTAGGCGACGCTCACCGGATCGCCTTCGGTCAGGCGCGGCCTGGCCTTCGCTTCCGCCGTGGCGGCCGGGCCGCGCACGGGATCGAGCAGCACGGTCTGGCCCGGAGTAAGATTCGCCAGCGGCAGAAACATGCCGCTGTTGGAAAGAAAGTGATAGTTGATCGTGTAGGGCCGGTCTTCGTCGAGATAGTGGCCGAGGAAGGCGAGACCGACGCTGACGCCGCGGTCGTGAGTGAACATCGCGAAGTCGTCGAACTCGACGATCTCGCGCAGGAAGTAATCAAGCAGCCGCGCGTCGTCTTCGAGCAGGTAGGAATAGTCGTTCAGGGGCTTTTCGGAGAAACCGAAGCCGGGAAAGTCGAGCGTGGCGATGTAATAGTCGTTCTGCAGGTGGACGATCATTTCTTCATAATCGAAGCTGGACCGGGGATAACCATGCACGAGCAGCAATTGCGGATCCGAAGGGTCGCCGAAGGTCTGGTAATGCACGTCGACCACGGCGCCGTTGTTGTTTTCTGTCGTCGATTGCCATTCGAAGTAGGAGCCGGCTTCATACCAGTCCCTGGCAAGCTCCGAGTAGAAAACGAAGTCGCTGTCTTGAGCGATGGCGCCGCCGAACGGGAACAGCAGAAAAAACGCGAAAATCGAACCGGGCGTTGCTGACGGATTCATGGACTGACTCCTAAGGGCCAATGAGCGACATCGCCAATACTAGCGCAAATTTTTACGATGCCTGATCTCTTGTGACCGGCCAGGAGCCTGCGCCGTAGGAATTCGCGAAAGCGAAAATTCGCTATCGCCGCGCCCTTGGCTGATCGATTGAGGCGAATATTGGTGGATATTCAACGAAATCGAGCGGCCAAGGGCGTGGATGAGAGCGGATTTGCAGCCGTG
>JAJDYJ010000094.1 GCA_022822865.1 Pseudomonadales bacterium
CCCTTGGGAATCTGCTCTGGCCGTTCGAGGACGCCGAGATCATCGTCGTCGGCGAACCGCCGCCGAACATAGAGATTTCCCTGGAGCCGGGGGACGTGCAATTGCAGCGCGGCGATGGCCTCACCGTGGAAGCGCGGGTGACCGGCGCCGTTCCGGAAGCGCTGACCTTGCGTTTGCAGGACGACAACGTCAACTGGCGCGACATGCCCATGCGGCAGGACGGCCGCGGCAGCGACGGCGCCTCGTTCAGCTATTTTATCCCGAGTCTGCGCGAAGACACCGTTTACTACGCCACTTTCAATGAAAACGGTGCGCGCAATTCCCGGCAATTCCGCATCAGCGTCTACGACCTGCCGCGGGTCGAACAGATCGATGTCGCATTCGATTATCCGGACTACACCGGAATGGAAGACTTCGTCGAGGAAGACGGCGGCGACCTGATCGCGCCGGTGGGCACCGAAGTCGAAGTCAGCGTCACTTTCAACAAGGCCGTCGCTAACGCGCGCCTCGAATTCGAGCCGGCCGGAGAGGGCGAGGCGATGCCCGACCTGCCGCTGACGATAGACGGCGATGTCGGCACAGCGAGTTTGACGATCGGCCAGGACGGCATTTACCGCGTGCAGGCCACCGATCATTCCGATCTTGCCAGCCTCGACCCGCTCGATTATTTCATCCGCGCCATCGTCGATCAGCCGCCCGAACTCGCGTTGCGGCGGCCCGGCCGCGACCAGGACGTCATGCCGCTGGAAGAAGTCATTCTCGAAATCGACGCCAGCGACGATTACGGCCTGACGCGTTTCGACCTCAATTACAGCGTCGTCGGCCAGGACGAAGTCGTCGTCGATTTCCTGCCTGACGAACGCGTACGCGACGTTTCCGGCGAACAACTGATCTATCTCGAGGATCTCGAAGTCGAGCCGGGAGATTTCATCAGTTATTACCTGACCCTGGCGGACAACAACGGCCTCGAGGGTCCCAGCGAGATCATTTCCGACATCTACTTCCTGCAGGTAATCCCCACCGACCAGGAATTCCGCCGCGGCCAGGGCGGTGGCGGTGGCGGCGGCGGTGGCGGAGGCGGCCAGAGCGGAGACAGCAGCGCGCTCGTGACGATCCAGAAGGACATCATCGCCGCCACCTGGAAATTGAAGAACCGGCAGAACCAGGCAACTCCCGAGGACTTCGCCGCGGACGCCGAGATCATTTCGGAATCGCAGAAGGAAGCTACCGGCCGGGCGCGCATGTCGATCGACCGGCTCTCGGAACGGCTCAATTTTTCCGACGACTCCTACGATCAGGCAGTGCAGAATCTTTCGCTGGCGATCGAACAGATGAACCGGGCCGCCCAGGAACTCGACCTCCTGCAGGTTACCAGCGCCCTGCAACCCGAACAGGCGGCGCTGCAATACATTCTCAGGGCCGAAGCGAATATCAACCGCACCGAGATCGGCATGCAGCAGGGCGGCGGTGGAGGCGGCGGCGCCGCCAGACAGGAACGCGAAGATTTGCGCGAACTGTTCGAGATGGAATTGGGGCAACTTGAGAACCGGTACGAAAATCCGAACAGCCGGGGACAAAGCGCGCAACAGCAGGAGGAAGCGAACAAGCTTGAGGAACTCGCCCGGCGCCAGGAAGGCCTGACCCGCGCCCAGCGCAATCTCGCGCGCCGCGCCGACCAGTTGACCGAGGAACAGAAACGCCGCGAACTCGAACGCCTGATGCGGCAGCAGGAGCAATTGAGCCAGGAAGTACAGCAACTGGCCCAGCAGATGTCCCGCGGCCAGCAGTCTTCCAGTTCACAGCAAGGACAAAGCGGTCAAAACGCCGGCGACGCGCAGCCACAGACTTCGGCCCTGCAACAGGCCGCGCAACAGATGCAGGAGGCCGCCGAGAGCGATTCGCCGTCGATCGCCGCCGCGCGCAGCCAGAAGGCGCTGGAGAACCTGCGCCGCCAGCAGCAGCAACTCGGCGAGCAGGCCGATCGTTCGGTCAATCAACTGGCGCGCAATCTCGGTCAGCGCGGCCAGCAACTGCTCGACCGGCAACGCGAATTGCGCGAAGCCATCGAAGAGGCGGGCCGCGAAATGGGGCTCGGCCAGACCCGCCAGTCGGTGCGCAACGACGAAGACCTGCAGGACTTGATCGAGGGCCAGCAGCGGCAGCAACAGGATCTCGAGGAAATCGAGGACATGCTGCGCGCCGTGATCGCCCGCGGCAGCAACGAGGATCAGCGCCTGCTGTCCCAGGCCCAGGAAGCGACGCGCGAATTGCGTCCCATCCAGGAAGAAATGCAGACCAGCAACCGGATTCTGCGCAACGGCATGGTCAATCTCGCGGTGGATATCGAACAGACCATCGAGGACCAGTTGGAAGGGCTGGCGCGCAGTCTGGCGGCGCTCGACCCCGAACGCGCCGGCGGCAACCCCTTGCAGCAGGCCGCAAGGAACGCCGAGGAATTGCGTGAACGACTCGAGGATCTCGAACGGCAGATTCTTGCCCTCAATGAGAGCGGCAACGAGCCGGGGGCGGGAATGCCTTCGGTAGGGGATTTGCGCGAGCAATTGCAGCGCTCGCGGCAACTGGCGCAGCAGATCAACCAGCAAATGCAGCAGCAGGCCCAGCAGGGCGCTAACGCCCAGGGCGGCCAGCGTGGCGGCGCGCGCCAACTCGGCGCCGACCGATACGGTCCGGGAGGCGAGATTCGCACGGATGGCGGCAATCTGCCCTGGGGCGATGCGCGCTCGGTAACCCAGCAGATCACGCGCCAGGATATCGAGGACTTTCTCAATCAGCCGGAATTGTTCCGGGCCTTGCTGCAGCCGGTGATCGAACTCGAAGGCGCGCTACGCGCCCAGGCCGAGCTCGAACAAATCAACGAGCGACTGTACGCGACCATCGAGGAGGACATCCCCGACGAATATCGCGATCTTGTGCAGGAGTATTATCGCGTCTTGTCGGAACAGCAAGGTACGGACGATCCGTCACGCTGAGAATGCAGATAACCGAGCCCACTCTTTTTTCCGCTCTACGACAAGGCACGCTGAGCTTTGCCTACGGCGTCAGCCCTGAACTGTTCGGGCTGTTCGCGCTGCTGATCGTCGCCGCGGTCTGGCTGAGTTACTATCGCACCACGCGGCCCCTGTCGCCGGGCTGGAAGGCCTGGTTCATCGGCCTGCGCTCGACGGTGCTCATTCTGATCCTGTTCTGCCTGCTGCGCCCCGTGGTGAATGTCCAGCAGGTCTCGCCCCAGGACACCTATCTCGCCGTGCTGCTCGATAACTCCCAGAGCATGAGCATAGCCGACGCCGGCGGCCGCACCCGCCTCGATGCCGTGACGGAGGAATTTCTCGACGGACCGGTGCTCGAAGAACTCGCCGAATCCTTCCAGTTGCGAACCTTCGCGTTCGATCAGAACACGCGGCGCGTCGGGCAGGGCGAAAGCGCTGGCGAACTGGGCGAATCCGGCGCCGGCAGCGCCATCGGCCAGGCGCTTGAGGCGGTGGCGGATCAACTCGACGGGCTGCCGCTCGGCGGTCTCGTACTCGTCAGCGACGGCGCCGACAACAGCAATGTGGACCCGCTAATTGCGGCGCAGGAATTCGGCAATCGCCGGATTCCGGTATTCACCGTGGGCGTGGGGCAGGAGGATATTCCGCTCGACATCGGCATCGTCGACGTCAGCGCCGCCCGCACCGTGCTCGAAGGCTCGGTGTTCACCGTCAGCGCGGCGTTGCGCCACCAGGGCTTCGCCGGTCAGGAAGTGGAAGTCGAGGTGATGGACGGCGATTCCTCCGTCAGCAGCGACGTGGTCACGCTCGGCGCCGAAGGCGTGTCCCAGCGCGTCAGCCTCGAAGTCGAGCCCGGGCGCGCCGAGCGCATCGTCTACGATCTGCGGGTGGAAGTGCAGCCCGGCGAAATCATCGAGCAGAACAACAGTTACAGCTTCCTGGTGGACAATACCGACAAGCCGCCGCTCGACGTCCTGTATATCGAAGGCCATCCGCGCAACGAATACAAGTTCATTCGGCGCGCCCTCGAAGACGACGAATCCCTGCGGCTGGCGACCTATCTGCAGACCGGCCCCGAAAAATTCTATCGCCAGGGAATCGAATCGCCCACTGAACTGGCCGAGGGTTTTCCCCGCGGCAAGGACGTGCTGTACGAATACGAGGCGATCATCCTCGGCGATATCGAGCAGGAATTCTTCAATGACGACCAGTTGCAGATGATCGAGGGATTCGTCGCCGAACGCGGCGGCGGTCTGCTCAAGAGCGGCATGGTCGACGAAGAGTTCATCGGCACGCCGCTAGTGGACATACTGCCGGTTACCCTGGTCGAGGAGAATTTTCTGCCGACCCGATTGCGCGGCGGCATCCGGCGCGGCGATCACCCCACGGGCAACCTGTTCCGGCCGCGGCTGACGCGCAACGGGGAGTTCTCGCCGTTGCTGCGTCTGGCCGGCGAGGATTCCGACAATCTGTTCGCCTGGTCGCAATTGCCCGACCTGCAAGGCGTTTATGTCACCGGCCGCATCAAGCCGGGCGCCGAAGTGCTGCTCGAACATCCCGCGCTGCAATACCAGAACCAGGCCCTGCCGGTGATCGTCACCCAGCGATACGGCAGCGGCCGGGTAATATCGCTGACCACCGCGAGCACCTGGCGCTGGCAGATGATGATGCATTCGGAAGACCAGTCCCACGAAACCCTCTGGCGGCAGATGCTGCGCTGGCTCGCGGTCTCGGCCCCGGACCGGGTAACCCTCGAATTCGACCGCGAGTTCTACAATATCGGCGACGAGGTGCAAGTGACCGCGCGGGTACTCGACGAACAATACGAACCCGATAACGACGCCACCTTGTGGATCCAGACGACCAATCCCCTCGACGAGGTCACCGATACGCCGATGGAATGGAATATCGAGGAAGACGGCGTCTACCGTTCTACCTTCGTCGCGGACCAGGAAGGCGTATTCAATCTGCTGGTCGACGTCACCAGCGCCGCGGGCGAGGAAGGCGCCGAAAAACAGGCCGCGATCGTCGTTACGCCGTCCCTGCGCGAATACAACAACGCCGGCATGGATAGCGGCCTGCTCGCACGCATGGCGGCGGCGGCCGGCGGCAGTTACTTCGATATGGACGATGTCGGCGGTTTGCCCGATTCGATCGAATTCACCCCCAACGCCTATTCCCGGGAAGTCCAGATCGATCTATGGGACGAGCCCTGGCTGCTCGCCTTGATCGTCGGCCTGCTGTGCCTGGACTGGATGACGCGCCGTTTGCGGGGGCTGTCGTGAGCGTTCGCCGAGCCTTGCTGGCGGGCGCCGCGTTGACATGCGCGCTTGCTGCCTGGCCCGCGCAAGCCCAGCTTCCGCTCGAAAGCGACTACTTTCTCGAAGCGCCGGACTCGGTCAAGTACGCGATAATCGTGGTCGGACCTTCGGTGGGCGAGGAAAACATCTCCCGGTTCCGGCAATGGAGCTATTCGCTGCACGACATCCTCGTGCGCGATTACGGTTACTCGACCGAAACGATCACCCTGCTGCACGACCCTGACGAGGCCGGCCCCAATCCCGGCAGCCGGCTCGACGGGATCAGCGACCGCGCGGGTATCGAGGCGGCCTTCGCGGCCCTGCTTTCCAGGGTAGGCGAAGGCGACCAGGTGACGGTGTACCTGATCGGTCACGGTTCGGGCGAAGGCGAGGAAGCCAAGTTCAACATCATCGGCCCCGACATGACCGGCGCCGAATTTCGCGAAATTCTCGACCGCTTCGAACGCCAGGACATGATCGTGATCAATACCACCAGCGCCAGTTACGGCTTTTCGACCTTTCTGTCGAGCGAAGGGCGCGTGGTGATCTCGGCCACGCGCTCGCCTTCGGAGAGATACGACCCGGTATTTTCCCGCTATTTCATCGAAGCCCTCGATGGCCGCGCCGGGGACCTAGACAAGAACAACCGCGTGTCCATGCTCGAAGCCTTCAATTACGCCAGGGCCAATGTCGAGCAATGGTACGAGGAGCAGGGCAGGCTGGCCTCCGAACACGCCGGTCTAGACGACAACGGCGATTCGACGTTCAGCCTTGGCCCGGGCGCGGACGATCCGGACGGGCGCCTGGCGGAAATCGCCTATATCGATATCGCCGCCGCCGAAAACGAGAATCTCAGTGGCGAGGCGCTGGAGTTGAAGAACCGCATGCAACAACTCGAGCGTTCGGTTTTCATCCTGCGCGGACGCAAGAACGATTTTCTAGAACAGGACTACTGGCGCCGCATGGAGGAATTGCTGGTCGATCTGGCGCGCGCCACGGCGCGATTCAACGAGTTGAACCCATGACGAAATTGCTGACGAGATCCTGGCTGCCGGCCGCGGCGCTGATGCTGCCGTTACTTTTGCCGGCCGGGGCCGCGCTTGCCCAGTTCGACGAACCCGGCCCCGATCCTGATTCCGCGCCGGATTTCACGATCGACGCGCCGCTTGATCGCGCCGAAGAACTGTTGCAGAACGGCTCCTACGCGGCTGCCGCGGAGGTTTTTCAGCAGGCCGACGGGCTCGACCGTAATCCGGGCGTGATCGGCGCGAGCAAGGCGTTGGCCGCCATGGGCAATTTGCAGGAGGCGATGCGCGTCTGCGAGAACCTGATCGACGAAGACTACGCCGATTTTCCGCTGGTCAGCACCCAGTTGGCCGAGGTCAAACGCATGGCCGGGGCCTCGGCGGAAGCGCTGGCGATTCTCGAGTCCGTCATGGAAGGCCTCGGCGTGCAGGGCGCCCCGGTGCGCACCCTGGTGCAATACGCCGGCCTGTTGCAATTCACCGGCCGCAGGCCGGAAAGTTATGCCTTGCTGGAAGAGGTTGTCGACCGTTACGACAACGGTCTGGTATTCGCCTCGCCGGATGTCGCCATGGTGGCGCTGGCGAGCTGGATGCTCGACCGCTTCCATGACGCCAACAGCCTGTTCCAGGAGGCGACCCGGGCCGATCCGCGGAATCTCGAAGCCCAAGCGCTCTGGGGCGATCTGTTCCTGGAAAAATACAACGAGGGCGAGGCGGAACGTTCCTACGCGGACGCGCTTGAGATCAACAGCCGCCATACGCCCTCCCTGGTCGGCATGGCGAAGATCACGGGAGACGAACGCGCCTTGCAGCGCGCCCTTGCGATCAATCCCAATTATGTGCCGGCGATGGAAGTCTACGGGCGCATCCTGCAGCGCAGCGGACGCGAGGAGGAAGCCGCCGGCCATTTTTCCCGCGCGCTCAACCTGAACCCTGAAGCCCTCGGCGTATTGAGCGCCCTGGCGTCCCAGGCGGCGATGGAAGAACGCATGACGGATTACGAATTGCATGCCGCCCAGGTGGAGGCCTTCAGCCCGGACAATCCGATATTCCTGGCGGATGTCGCGGAGCATTTCGGCAGCAATTACCGCTTTACCGAAGCCGTGGAATACGCCCGCGCCGCGATCGCGGCCGACCCGCAATACTGGCGCGGCTATACGGTGCTCGGCAGCAACCTGATCCGCCTCGGCGAGGAAGCCGAAGGCCGGGAAAATCTCGAGATCGGTTTCGAGAACGATCCCTTCAACGTGCTGTCGTCGAATCTGCTTACCGTGTTCGACACACTGGAAGAATACGCCACGCTGGAAAGCGAGCATTTTCTCGTGCACATGTCGCCGCGCGACGCGCGAATTCTCTGGCCTTACATGGAGACGATGCTTGAGGAAGCCTGGGATACGCTGGTGGCCAAGTGGGATTTCGAGCCCGAATACCCGGTGCTGATCGAAGTGTTCGAAAACACCCAGGATTTCGCCGTGCGCTCGGTGGGATTGCCTGACATCGGGCCGCTGGTCGGCATCTGTTTCGGCAAGGTGATCACCCTGATCTCGCCCGATACCTTGAGCGCCAACTGGCAGGAAATCGCCTGGCACGAGTTTTCCCACGTCATCACCTTGCAAATGACCGGCAATCGCATTCCGCGCTGGCTGTCCGAGGGCATTTCGGTCTGGGAAGAACGGGAAGGGCGGCCCTATTGGGGACGCCGGCAGGGACTCGATCTCGTGCGCGCGGCCCAGGATAACCAGTATCTGCCGGTGTCGGAGTTGAACGCGGCCTTCAGCGGGGCGCGCAGCAACGCCGACCTCGGCTTCGCGTATTTCCAGTCCTACCTGGTGGTGGACTACATCGAGGAGACCTACGGCTTTGAAAAACTGCGCGAACTCGTGCTGCAATACGGCCTCATCAAGGAGGACAGCGAGCGCTTCCGTGAAGTATTCGACCTGTCGCTCAATCAATTCGACGCCGGATTCCGCGGCTGGATCGACCGGCGCGTGGCGGAAATCAACGTCCATGTGCACCAGGAAGACCTGCCCGACGAAGGCGAAGGCCACGGGCACGGCATTCGCGAGAATTCGAGCGCGATCCTTTCCGAGTTGTACAACAACGCTTCGTTGAAACAGTACATGCGTACGCGGCTCGAGCAGAACCCGCGCGATTTCATGGCGCATCTGCAACTCGGCATCGTGCTGTTCAAGGAGGAGAGTTTCTTCGAGGCCAGGGAGGCGCTTCAGGCCGCCCACGATTTGCTGCCCAGCTACTCCGGCTATCCGAGCCCGCCGCTGGTGATTTCGCAGATTTACGAGCGTGAAGGCAATCTCGAGGAACAGCGCAGATGGCTGGAGATTCTGCTCGAAAATCTCCAGCACGACGACCAGTCGGCGCTGATCCTGGCCGAGGAGGCGCTCGAGCGGGCCGATTTCGAACGCGCCGGGTACTATATCGACCGGGCGCTGCAAGTGGACCCGTACGAAAGCGATGTCCACGCCATTCGCGCCCGCCTGGCGGACGAGACCGGGGATTCCTCACTGGCCGTTACCGAATACGAGATACTGCTCGAACTCGAGGTTTCCGATCCGGTGGAAGCCAGGACCAGCCTGGCCGAAGCGTACATGCGCAACGACCAGCCGGCCGAGGCGAAACGGCAGGTGCTGGAAGCGCTGGAGACCGCGCCGAGTTATCTGCGGGCGCAACAGGTATTGTTGCGGTCGCTGGATGGAAACCCCGTCAATGACGAGAATTGACGGCCGCGTCCGGGAGATGCTGGCATTCGCGGGAATGCTGGTGCTGTTCGCGCTGGCGTCGTCGGCCGCCGAGGCCCAGCAGCCTCAATCACAAATCCGATTCGAAGATCTGGAAGACCTCTCGATCTACGGCGACGACATTACCGAATTCACCTGGGTGCGCGGTCAATACACCAATCACGGCGGCGCCGGTTTTTCCTATCGCCGCCGCGGCGGCTGGTGGGATACCGACTATCCTGATTCCGACGAGAACTTCCTGCGCGGCGTGCAACGCTACACCAACATCGACACCAATCCGCGCAATCATACCTATCTGCAATTGACCGATCCGCGAATCTTCGAACACATCTTCCTCTACATGAACTGGAAACGGGTGCCGATCGGTTCGAGCTATAGCGGGCCGAACTTTACCGCCGAGGAAATCGAGGCATTGCGCGAATTCATGTTTCGGGGCGGCTTCGTCCTCGTTGACGATTTCTGGGGCCAGCCGCACCTCGATGACATGTACATGGAAATCGGCAAGATCTTCCCCGAACGGGAAATCGTCAAACTCGACACCAGCCATGAGATATTCCATATATTTTTTGATATCGACGAAGTGGCCCAGGTCCCCGGGCGCATGGTGACCTGGGATTTCGGCGGCTACATGAATCTCGACGATCCGAGCTATCCGCCGGAGGTCTACGCGGTTCTCGACGACGACGGCCGCGTCATGATGCTGGCGAATTACAATACGGATCTCGGCGACGGCTGGGAGCACACTTTTTACGCCGGTTATCCGACGCGCTATACGAACGAGGCCTACAAGATCGGCATTAATTTCCTGATCTACGCGTTCAGTCATTAGTAAAGCGATTACTTTGAATTCAACAATCCGGGGAATCCCCACAACAACGGGAAACAAGGCATGTCAGAAGCAGAAGCGGTAGTAATGGAAAGTCAGGACGACCTGAGCCTGGTCAAACGCATGCAGGAAGGCAGGGAAAAGATCGTGGAGGAGATCCACAAGGTCATCATCGGCCAGCATGAGATTATCGACGAGTTGCTGATCGCCCTGTTCGCCGGCGGACATTGCCTGGTCACGGGCGTGCCGGGACTGGCGAAGACGCTGCTGATCAAGACCGTGGCCGACATCCTGCAGGTCAGGTTCAGCCGCATCCAGTTCACGCCTGACCTGATGCCCGCGGACGTGGTCGGTTCCGAAGTCGTGGAGGAAACCGACGGCCATCGCAGCCTGAAATTCGTTCCCGGTCCGATCTTCACCAACATCCTGCTCGCGGACGAGATCAACCGGACGCCGCCGAAGACCCAGTCGGCCCTGCTCGAAGCGATGGAAGAGCGCCAGGTGACCGCGGCTGGCAGGACGCATCCGATGTCGGCGCCGTTCTTCGTGCTCGCGACCCAGAATCCGATCGAACTCGAAGGCACTTATCCGTTGCCGGAAGCCCAGCTCGACCGCTTCATGTTCAAGATCGAACTCGACTACCTGTCCGAATCCGACGAGGTAACCGTCGTCACCACGACTACCCAGACTTACGACAATCCGCTGGCGCATCCGCTCGGCGCACAGGACATTCTCGATTTTCAGCGCATCGCGCGGCAGGTTCCGGCGGCGGAGGCCGTCATCCGCTACGCCGTGCGCCTGGTGCACGCCTCGCGGCCGCAATCCGAAATGTCTCCGCAGTTCATCCGGGACTGGGTCAGTTGGGGGGGAGGCATCCGCGCCTCGCAAAACCTGATTCTGGCAGGCAAGGTGCGGGCCCTGCTTTCCGGCCGGTTCAACGTCTCCTACGGCGACGTGCGCGCATTGGCGCATTCGATACTGCGGCACCGGATCCTGCTCAATTTCCATGCCGAAGCGGAGCGCGTAACCACCGACAAGGTCATTTCCATGCTGCTCGACGCCGTGCCCGCCCCGGCCGCGGATCTCGAGGACTAGACCCGATGTCGGAATCCCTCAACTTTCTCGATCCGTCGGTGCTGGCGGGGCTTTCCAACCTGGAAATGCGCGCCCGGGTTGCGGTGGAGGGCTTCCTTTCCGGTTTGCACAAGAGTCCGGATCGGGGTTTCAGCGTCGAATTCAACGATTACCGCCATTACTATCCCGGCGACGACATGCGCCACGTCGACTGGCGGCTTTACGCCCGCAGCGACAAGTTCTACGTCAAGCAATACGAAGACGAGACCAATGTGCGTTGCGTCATCCTGCTCGATTCGAGCGCTTCCATGGCATACGGCACCGGTTCGTTCACCAAATTGCAATACGGCGTCACCCTGGCTTCCGCGCTGTCCTATTTCATCATGCGCCAGCGCGACGCCGTGGGACTGATCGTCTTCGACGAGGAAATCCGCGAATTCATTCCGCCCAAGTGCCGGCAGATGCATCTGATGCGCATTCTGCGCACTTTGGCGAAGGTCGAGAACGGCGCCGGCACCGACGTCGTCAAGCCGCTTACCGACCTGGCGATGTCGCTGCAGAGGAAAAGTTTCGTGATCCTCATCACCGACATGCTCGACGACGAGGAACGCGTGATCCGCACCTTGCAGAATCTGCGCGCCATGGGCCATGACGTGATCGCTTTCCAGATCATGGACCACGCCGAACTCGACTTTCCGTTCACCGAGGCGACCGAGTTCATCGACATGGAAAACAGCGAGAGTTTCATCACCTCGCCGGTGGCGATCCGCAAGTCCTATTTGCAGCACGTCAACGAATTCCTCGATTTCTGCCGCAGGAAATGCCAGGGCAGCGGCGTCGATTATTGCCTGATGGACACCGCCCAGCCTCTCGATCAGGCCCTGTCGGCCTACATGCTGCGGCGGGCGAGGAGCTTCTGATGGTATTTCTGACGCCCTTGTTCCTGCTCGGATTGTTCGCCGCGCTCATCCCCGTGGCGATCCATCTCATTCGCAGGGAGAAGCCGCCGAAGATGATGTTCAGCACGGTGCGCTTTCTCAAGAAGACCTCGCGCAAACTCGTGCTGTTCCAGCATTTGCAGCAATTGCTGTTGCTGGCCCTGCGCGCGGGATTGATCGCCCTGCTGGTCTTCGCCTTCGCCCGGCCGCTGATCAACCAGTCGGTGGCGCGGCTGCTAGATTCGGACCCGCAGTCCGCGGTGCTGCTGCTCGATGTATCCATGAGCATGCGCTATGAGAACGTATTCGAGGACGCCAGGGACGAGGCGCTCGACCTGCTCGGCGATTTCAACGCGGGCGACGAAGTGGCCCTGGTCACTTTCGACGAAAGCGTGGGCATGGTGCGCGAGTTCAACACCGATCTCGGCAGCGTGGGCGCGCTGCTGCGGGAAGTCGAACCGGGCTATGGCGCGACGAATTTCATGCCGGCGCTGCGCCTGGCGAACCAGTTGCTGGAGTCTTCGCGCTTCGAGAATCGCGCGCTGTATCTGATTTCGGATTTCCAGGAAGCCGGCATGGCGAACGTCGAGGAAGACTGGAAACTGGCGCCGGGAATCCGTTTCGGCGGCATCGATGTCGGCGTAGCCGAATCGGTCAATCTCACGCTTACCGACGTTCGCTCACCCGAACAATTACTCGAAGACGAACTTGAGCAACAGATATTGGCCCGGGTCCGCTCGACAGGCTCGCTGTTCCGTGAACGCGCCGACCTCAGCCTGTTCATCGACGGGCAGGTCGTCGACAGCCAGTCGGTGGAACTCGACGATCGTTCCGAGCGCGTGGTGAGCTTCAATGCGAGTTTCCCCGAACAGGGCAGCCATATCGGCCGCATCGAACTCGCCGGCGATGATTTCTTCCCCGACAATTCCTGGTACTTCACCGTCGATGTGCTGCCCGGCATCCGCATCCTGCTCATAAACGGCGAATCTTCGGATCAATGGTTCGATGACGAGGGCCACTGGTTCGCGCTCGCGGTCGGGAGTTCGGGCGAGTCGCCGTTCCGCCTGCAGGCCCTGGAGCCGGCCGAATTGAGCGCTGCCGCACTCGCGCAGAACGACGTCGCGGTGTTGCTCAACGTCGGCGCGCTCAGCGACGGCCAGGCCGGGGATCTCGCCGACTACGTACGCGGCGGCGGCGCCTTGCTGATCGCGCCGGGGGATCAGGTCGATCCGGAACGGTTCAACCGTCAATTCGCAGGAATCAGTCCCGCAACGCTGGCGAGCCCCGATCCGGCGGATGCCGGCGACTATCTGGTCATTGCCGATTACGACCGGCGCCATCCCGTGTTCCGTTCGCTCGACACCGACTGGTCGGCCCGCTTCCAGGATCACTGGCGGCTTGCGCCCAACGCCGAAGCCGACGTGCTCATGCAGTTCGACAACGCCATGCCCGCCCTCGTCGAACAGGAATTCGGCGAAGGCAAGGTTCTGCTGTTCGCTTCGAGCATGGACCTCGAATGGAACAACCTGCCGCTGCAGGGACTGTTTCTGCCTTTCGTGCATGAAACCCTGCGCCATCTCGTTCAGCCTGAACTGAAGCAGCGCTCGTACCAGGTCGGGGACCGCTTCTCGGTCGATATCAATGGCTCCGGCGCCGTAGCGGCGGCGCAGGGTCCCGACGGCGCGGCGCTGAACTTCGGCAATGGGAATTTCGTCGTCGAAGCCGATATGCCCGGCATCATTCAGGCGCAGGTCGATGGCGTCCGGCAGAACTTCGCGGTGAATACCGACGCCGGCGAATCCACGCTCGCGCGCGTGGCGGTTGCCACATTGACCGACGCCATCATCAACCCCGACACCGACGTCGTGCGATCGAGGGAAGTGCAGATGGCGGAACTGGTCGAGGAACTCGAGCGGCCGCAGCGAATCTGGTGGTGGATTCTCGGTCTTGCGATGCTGCTTCTGCTGGCTGAATCGGTTTTGGCCAATCGGACCTATAGATAGCACCAAAATGGTGCATGGAATTTCCACCCCATATAAAACAAAGAGTTACAATAATTTTTGTCACATATATGTCATATTAGTGAAAAATTTCACTGATTTTCCTTGATTTGGAGCGCCAGCCGGGGGATATTTCGGGCAAGATCTTTGACCCGGAGGTTGTCGTCGTGTTCCGCACACGCCATTGGAAGATATCCAGGGCTGTTGCGGCAGGTTGGCTGATTATCGCCGCAGCAGTAGTTTTCTCGACCGAATCCGCTTCCCAGACTCTTCAGTCAAGTAGCAGTCTTGCGAACAATCCCGCCCATGTGGACGGCATGTTGTTGCGCGCGCATTTTCTGCAGGAACGGTCGAATCACGACGAGGCGATCTCGGTATTGCAGGAAGCGCTGCAGACCACCCGCATGACCCTGGGCCTGTATCACGAAAGCCAGTTCGAATTACTCGACAGCCTGATCGCGAGCGAGGTCGCGAATGAGAACTGGCGGCGGGTGGACGATCTCAACGCGTTGCTGTTGCACCTGTACGGCAAGATCTATGCCCATGACGCCGTAAACCTGGAGCAGGGACTGGAGAAAGTCACGAGGTGGCATGTCGACGCCTTGCGCTACGACCTCGACGGCCGCACGGTTCCCCACTTGCGTGAAGCCCGCAAATTATTCAAGGCGCGGCTGCGACTGGCTCAAACGGCGGATTCCCCCGACATGCGCAAGATCGAACGCTTGCAGGAAGGCATTCGCATTGCCGAAACGCACTTGATCATGCAGTCCGATAGTCACATGGACGAATTGCGCAAGCAGCAGGCCTTGCGCAGGGCCTGGTTGCTCTCGAGTCTGGACTGACGGGGGGGTTGGGAAGAGGGAGTTAAAGGTCGCTGAAGGGAAGCACCGCCAGTAATTCCATTCGTTTAGGGGGAACGATAAAGAAAGTAAACTCGCGAGCCCCGCCTTCAGCTATCCATTCGCTGTTTACGGGGGGGCGTACAGCGAATGAACTGTCGATGATCTTAGCATGCGTCCGGCGGGATTCCCTGCTGGTAACAATTTGTCACGAAGTCGGCGCGCCCGCTCTTCAGGGGGTCTTGACGGGAATGATTCCCAGTTTCTGCGCGCGCCGCTTCCAGTTCCTGCGCGCCAGCGCCTGCATGTCCTCGGTATCGTCGGATTCGTCGACGATCTCGAGCCCGAGCAGGGTTTCGATGATGTCTTCCATGGTCAGGATGCCTTCCATGGCGCCGAACTCGTCCACCACGACGGCCATGTGTTCTTTCTTGGCGATGAACGTGTCGAGCAGATCCGGCACGGTGGCGGTCTTGTGTACGGCGATGATGTCCCTGCGCAGGTCCTTCAGCACCATGTCGTTATGTTCGTCCACGAGGTTGAGTAACACTTCGTCCTTGAGCACGTAGCCCGTGACGTTGTCGTTCTTGCCTTCGTAGACCGGTATGCGCGAATGGGCAAGGTCTTCGTGGCCATCGTGGAAGTCCCGCAATTTCATGTCTTCGCTCGCCGCCACGACGACGATGCGCGGCGTCATCACGTCGGCCGCCTGGATGCCGCGGAAAGCGAGCAGGTTGTGGATGATTCTGCGCTCGCTTTCTTCGAGGACGCCGGATTCGGTGCCGATGTCGGTCATTACCGCGAGATCGGTGCGGCTCAGCACGGCCCGGTCCTTGTCGTTCTTCAACTTGCCGGTGATGAACTGGCTCAGCCATACCAGGGGCCACAGAATTACGAGCATGACCTTGAGCGTGTGCGTCGTCGCCGGCGCCAGCGCTTCCCAGTTGTTTGCGCCGATGGTCTTGGGAATGACTTCCGAGAAGATCAATATCGACAAGGTCATGATCACCGCGACCACGGCTTCCCAGTTCGTCGGAATGGCAAGGCCGAACAGGACGATTTCCGAGTTTGGAAAAAGCACGGTCGCCTGGGCGCCGACGCCGATGGCGCCGACTGTGTGGGCGATGGTGTTCAGGGTCAGTATCGCCGCAAGCGGGCGGTCGATGTCTTCCTTGAAGGCGGCCAGGTCTTCGGCCACGCGCGAGCCCTGCTTTTCGAGTATGCCGACATAGGTGGGCGTAACGCTGAGCAGCACCGCTTCCAGGATGGAGCAGAGAAAGGAGAAGATCAGGCTGATGAAGAAGAAGGCGAGCAGGAGGCCCATGGATGTTACCGCGATATCCCTGAAACGATTCTCACATAGTCCCGCGAGGGCTTACAAGCATATGGCGAAACCGGCTTCGGCTCAGGGGTTGTAACGGAGTCTGCGCGGCAGGACCAGGCGCATCAGTCCGTTCCAGGTGTTGCGCAGGCTATCGGGCAGGGCAAGCATCGCCGGCGTCACGATCAGGGTCAGGATGGTCGCGAACGAGAGTCCGAACACGATGGCGGAAGCCAATGCGACCCATTGCGAGGTGATCGGGCCGCCGACTTCGATTTCGGCGCCGATGAGGTCGACCGACACGTGCATCGCCAGGGGCAGCAGGCCGAAACCGGTGGTGAAGGTGGTCAGGAACACGGGCCGCAGGCGTTGCACGCCGGTATGCACGATCACCTCGCGCAAACTCCATTCCGGATGGCCCCGGCGCAGCACGTTGAAGGTGTCGATCAGCACGATATTGTTGTTGACGATGATTCCCGCCAGCGCCACGATGCCGATGCCCGTGAGGATCACGCTGAAGGTCTGGCCGGTGATCAGCAGGCCGAGCAGCACGCCCGAAGTCGACAGCAGAATCGACGAGAGAATCAGCAGCGATTGATAGAAACTGTTGAATTGGGTTATGAGCAGAATGGCCATCAGGGCCATTGCCAGCGAGAACGCCTGGCTCAGGAAGGCGGCGGATTCGGCTTGCTCTTCGTTAGCGCCCCGGAACTGGTAATCCACTCCCGCTACGGGCGGGTTTTCCTCAAGCCAGGCTTGCAGTTCCTGGACCTTGTTGTCCGCGACGATTCCCGGCGCGGGATTGGCGCGCACATAGACCACGCGATTGCCGTTCACGCGCTGGATCGAACTGACCTTGGGTTTCGCTTCGCGGGTAATGAAACTGCTCACGGGCGACGGCCCGTTGGCGGTGGCGATGCGGATCGTGTCGATCTGGTCGAGTCCCCGGTATTCCTGCGGGTAACGCAGGCGGATATCGACTTCCTCCTCGCTGTCGTCGGGGCGATACACCCCCATGAACACGCCGTTGGTCATCATCTGGATGGCGGCGCCGATCTCGGACATGCTGGCGCCCATGATGGCCGCCTGCGCGCGGTCCACGGTGATTTCCCATTCGATGCCGGGCACCGGAGCGGTATCGTCGATGTCGATCAGGCCCGTCATGACGTCTTCCATGTGGGTGCGAATGCGCCGGGCCTCGGAGAACAGCAGGTCGAGGTCTTCGCCGGAAAGTTCGAGCTGGACTTCCTTGCCGACAGGCGGCCCGTTTTCGATCGGCACGACTTCGGCGCGCGCCCCGGGCAAGTCGGCAATCGCCTGACGATAGAGATTTTCGAGCTCGATGCCGTTCACGTCGCGGTCCCGGCGGTCGGTCATTTCTATATAGATCGAGCCGATCAGGTCGGAAGCAGTCTGATTGAAGCCACCCATCTGCATGCCGGCGCCGGACTGCGTGACAATGCCCTTGAAGTGGCCGACTTCACGAACGCGGTCTTCGACTTCGAGCATGATGTCGCGCAATTCCGCCGGCGAGTAATTGCCTCGGGCGAAAACCTGGATCGTCGTCTGGTTGGGTTCGGTTTCGGTGAAAAACTCGACGCCCCGGCCGAAGGTGAAATAGGAACTGACGATGGTAATCAGCGTGATTATGCTGAGAGCGAACACGCAGGCCGGGAAACGCACGGCAAGACCGAGCAGTTTCGCGTACAGCGCCGTTATACCGCCGGTTTCGCTCGGATCTCCGGATTCCAGCGCGCGCAGATATTTCTTGTCGGCATCGCTCGATCTGCCGATCAGGGCGCCGATGGCCGGCGCGAACAGCAAGGCGTAGAACAGCGAACCGATCAGCACCGCGAATACGGTGATCGGCAGATAGCTCATGAATTGGCCCGAAACGCCCGGCCAGAACATGATCGGCAAGAAGGCCGCCAGGGTCGTCGCCGTGGACGCGGTGATCGGCCAGAACATTCGTTCCACCGCGGCCTTGTAAGCTTGCCTGCTGGACAGACCCTCCGCCATCTTGCGGTCGGCGAATTCCACGAGCACGATGGCGCCGTCAATGAGCATGCCGAGCCCGAGCAACAAGCCGAAAATCACCATGAAATTGTAGGTGAAATCCATGATGGTGATGATGATGAAGGCGAAGAAGAACGAAAACGGCACCGCCAGGGTTACGAGCAGGCCGGAGCGCACGCCGACCGCCGCGATCACGACGATCAGCACGAGCGCCATGGCCGTGGCCATATTCCCTTGCAGACCCATGTTCTGTTCGATCACCATCGGCGCGGTATTGTTGATATAGGCGACCGTCACCGCCGGCGGCAACTGGGGCCGGATTTCTTCCACTACCTCGTCGATCGCTTCCATCGCTTCGACGAGATTCGCGCCCTTGCGCTTCATCACGTTGAGCGAAATCGACTGGGAACCGTTGGCGTAGGAATAGCGCGTGGCGTCCTTGAAGGTGCGCCGCACGCTGGCCACGTCGCCCACGGTGAGGACGCCGAGATCGTTTGAAACCAGCGGCAGGTCGAAGAGATCGTCCTGATCTTCGATCAGGCCTGGCACCTTGATGGAAAAACTGCCGCTGCCCGTGTCGACCTGTCCCGCCGGAATCAGGCGGTTGTTGCCGAGTACTACCTGGCCGATGACGGTGCTGGGAAAGCCGTAAGTCTCCAGCTTGTTCGGATCGACGATCGCCTCCATCAGTTCTTCCCTGTTGCCCACCATTTGTGCTTCCAGCACTTCGGGCAGAATCTCGATCCGGCTTTGCAATTCCTCGGCGATGCGCAGCAGCGTCCGTTCGGGAACGCCGTCGCCGCTGATGACGATGTTCACCGCGGGAACGCCCGCCGCGGAAACCTCCTGGATGATCGGCTCCTCGGTGTCCGGCGGAAACCAGACCTTGGCGCGGTCGATCGCCTCGCGCAATTCGCTGAGCGCGGCTTGCGAATCCATGTCGATATCGAACTCGGCCATGATCGTGGCCGCGTTCTCGCTGGAAAAAGTCGTGTATTCCGTGATGCCGTCAAGGGCCTTGAGTTCGACTTCGACCGGCTTGGAAATCAGGCGTTCGGAATCTTCCGGCGAAATGCCTTCGTGAATCACCGTGGTGACGATGACCGGCACCTGCACATCCGGGTTCAGCTCCACGGGAATCGCCAGGTAACAGGCGAACCCTGTCAACATGATCGCCGCGAACGCGGTGAGCGTGGTGCGCGATCTGGCGACGGCGGCGTCGATGTATTTCATGATTCCGTTCCGCTTGCGCTCAGGGTCGAGTGAGTTCGGTGGTGACGGTCTGACCCGGAAATACGATTTCCTGGCCGACGGTTATCAGGTTCACTTCACCGTCGAGTCCGGTCACCCAGACGCCCGGATTGAGCAGGCTCGTGTTGTCGCCGACGATCTCCACATTACGGAACGCGACGATTCCGCTATCGTTGATTATCTTGACCCCCAACAGCCCTGCATCGTCAAGTGTCAGGGCGGACGGAGGAATCATGTGGGCGTTGATGCGCGAGGCATTGACCAGCATTTCAGTAGTGATGCCCGAGCGGACCGCGAGCTGGCCGGGATCGACTTCGACCTCGATGCGGTAGCTGCGGGCGGACGGGTCCGCCGAACGCGCCAGATAGATGACCTTGCCGGTGATAGTCTCGCCGCTGATCAGTTCGGCGCTCACGTCGGCGCCGATCTCGATGCGGCCCACATCCTGCTCCGGCACGAGCCCGATGAGCAGCATCGGGTCGTCATCGAGCACCGAAGCGCACACTGTGCCGATGTTGAGCAAATCGCCGATTTCCACTGTGCGCGTCTCGACGATGCCGTCGAAGGGCGCGACGATCCTGATTTTTTCCAGCGCCAGTTCGGCTCGGGCCACTGCTGCCCTGGCCGATTCGAGCGCGGCCCGGTATTGCGCCACGGCGACGTCGGATTGCAGATCACGGCTTTGCAGATCGAGCGCGGCCTCGTATTCGAATGCGGCCTGCTCGCGGCGGCTGATCGCTTCGTCGAGATTTGCCCGGCGCTCGTCGACCGCAATCTCGCACAGCACATCGCCCTCGCTCACTCGCGCGCCGCGGGCAATGGGATTGCTGACGATGCGGCCGGCCTGTTCGGCGCGAACCTCGACCAGACGATAAGCCTCGGTGCGGCCGCGCACGCGCACCGTGGAAGCGTAAATCTGGGGAGATATGCGGGCGGCGCGGACGAACGCGACGTCCGTCGCATCTCCGGTCGGCGCGTCTCCGGCAAGGGCCACGATCGGCGTAACCGCCGCCGCGCCGGCCGCTTCGTCTTCGTCCACGCTTTCGGCCGGGCGCGGTATGAACAGCCAGGCACAGAGGGCGAGCAGTAACAGGACCGCCACAATCTGTTGTTTCTTCACTTTAACCTCTCTTTGGCCGATTCCGGGCCGCGCCTCGGGAGGAGCCGCTATCCTGCCTGTCTGTGTGGAAACGTTGCCGGCCGCAAAATAGTTACCCCTGAGCCGGCCTGTGCTGCTGGAATCTTCGCAAGCTGGAAGTGTACCCTAAATGCCCGCCGCGACGATGCGATCCTGAAGCAGTTGAACTGTTACGTATTGTAACCATCGTGGGATCACATGCCAATTCGATTCCCGCTCAGCGTGAAAGTCACAAAAAGTGACCCTAATTACACTTATATGTACATATAAGTGTTGATATTCCGCACTAATATGCACATAAAAGTGTGAATCGAACCGTTTTCACCTATACTTGCGCCGATAGTCCAATCATGAGGCGCAAGATGGAACGGCTCGCGACAGCACAACTGCTGGACTGGAAAAACCGGAAAAGGCGTAAACCGCTTCTGCTCGACGGCGCCCGACAGGTAGGTAAAACCTGGCTTGTGCAGCGCCTGTTCGGAAAAAAGAGTTTCCCCGCGGTGCATACGGCGGATTTCCTGGCCGAACCGAACCTCGCGGGCATCTTCGACGATGGGCTGGAGCCGGAGCGGATCGTTTCCAACCTTGAAATTTCGCGCGGGAAAAAAATCAGCCTCGACACCGATCTCATACTTTTCGATGAAGTCGGCGAATGTCAGCAAGCCATCGACTCGCTGAAGTACTTCGCCGAACGCATGCCGCACGCCTTTATCTGCGCCACCGGCTCGAACATCGGGCTGCTGGGCTCGTTTCCGGTAGGCAAGGTGGAGTTTCTGGAATTGTTTCCAATGTGCTTCGAGGAGTTTGTCATGGCGTCGGAAAACCGGCCGTTGCACGAAGCCTTTCAGGAACAACGCATGGGGCATACGGTTCACGGAGAACTGTGGTCATTGCTGCTCGACTACTATTTCGTGGGGGGCATGCCGGAAGCGGTCCAGGCCTGGTTCCACAGCGACGGTTCGCCGCTAGAAAGAAGCGAACGGGTGAAGAATATTCATCGGGACCTGATTGCCGGCTACCAGCGGGATTTCGGAAAATACGGCGGAAAACTGAACGCCGGGCATATCGAAGCCGTGTTCCGGAACATTCCCGGTCAACTGGCCAGGGTCATGGACGATTCGGTGAAACGCTACGTGTTCAAGGACGTTATCGTGAACAAAAGGCGTTATCAGGAATTGCAAGGCCCGATTAGCTGGCTGGAACGGGCGAAACTGGCCTCGAAGTGCTATCCGATCGACTGCCGACCTGCCGCCCCACTGGAAGCGTTGACCAGGGAAAATTTTTTCAAGTTGTTCCTGTTCGACGTAGGCTTGCTCGGCCATATGCTCGATATGGAATATGCGGATCAGCGCGCCCAGGCAGCGTCGTACAAAGGATTCATCGCGGAAAATTTCGTGCAAAACGAATTGCGCGCGCGAGTGCGATATCCGACTTGCTCCTGGTCGCAGGCGCGCAGTGAAATCGAGTTCCTGCACAGATGCCGGGACGGCGAGATCATCCCGGTGGAAGTCAAGAGCGGCGCCCGGACCAAGGCACGCAGTCTTCGCGCCTACGTCGAGCGCTATGCTCCCAAACATACCGTCAAACTGGTCGGCAAGGCCGGCAAATGGCCCGATGCGGACCCCAACTTGATCTGGCCCCTGTACTACGCGCAATTTCTGAACAAGCTCTAGGAGCCTGCGGGGTTGGGTCGAAATTCTCCGGTTTGTCCGTGACATCGGCATCCTTATGCTACAGTGCGGTCCATGAGCGGCGCGGGGAACAACTCAAGACGCAAGTTGCCGATCGGCATCCAGAACTTTCGCGAGATTCGCGAGGAAGGGCATTACTACGTCGATAAAACGCCGCACATCGAACTGTTGATCGAAAGCGGCAAGCACTATTTCCTGTCGCGCCCGCGGCGGTTCGGCAAAAGCTTGCTGCTCGACACTATAAAGGAACTGTTCGAAGGCTCGGAAGCGTTGTTTCGGGGATTGCGCATCCACGGGCGCTGGAATTGGGGTCGGCAGCATCCGGTTCTGCGGCTGAGTTTCGGAAGCGGGAACTTCTCCGTCGATGGCGCGGTGGGCGTGCGTACTGTCGAAGAGCTAGGCGCTATAGCCTCCCGCCTCGGCATCGAGACCGAGGGACTCAGCCCCCCGGGGCAGTTCAGTAACCTGCTGCGCACATTGCATGAGCAGTTCGACGAACGGGTCGTCGTGCTCGTCGACGAATACGACAAGCCGATCCTCGACGCGCTCGCCAAGCCGGAGGTCGCCCGCGCCAACCGCGAATTCCTGAGCGGGCTGTACGCGGTGATCAAGGATTGCGATGCGCACATCCGCTTCACGCTGTTGACCGGCGTCAGCAAGTTTTCCAAAGTGAACCTGTTTTCGGGTCTGAACAATCTCGAGGACGTCACGCTCGACCCGCGTTTCGCCACCGTCTGCGGCTACACCGAGGGCGATCTCGACACCGTGTTCGCGCCGGAAACGGAGGGTCTCGACCGGGAACGCGTACGCGAGTGGTACAACGGCTACAACTGGCGCGGCGACGAGTGCGTCTACAACCCTTTCGACATTCTGTTGCTGTTCCGGCGGCGCGAGTTCCGCGCCTGGTGGTTCGAGACAGGCACGCCGACCTTTCTCGTGGACACGCTGCTACGGCGCGGAATCAAGAGTTTCGCGCTCGACGGAATGGTCGCCGACGACAAGTTACTGTCGAGCTTCGATGTGAACGAAATCGCGCCCGAAGCGTTGCTGTTCCAGACCGGATACCTGACCATCGAGGAATCCTTCAGCCATGAGGAACGCGATTTCTATCGCCTCGGCTATCCCAACCGCGAGGTGCGCCAAAGCCTCAACGAAGCCTTGCTGGCCCGACTGGCCGGCGCCGCGGCCGGTGCGGCATCGCAAGTCAAGCTCCTTTCCGCCTTGCTGGACAACGATCTCGCCGCCGTCGAGGCCGAATTCCGCGCCATTTACGCCGCCATTCCCTCCGATTGGCACCGGCGCAACGACATCGCCCACTTCGAGGGCTACTACGCCAGCGTGTTTTACTCCTGTCTCGCCGCGCTCGGCTTCAGTCTCACCGTGGAGGACGCCTCGGCCGCCGGTCGCGCCGATTTGGCGCTGCGCTGCGGCGGTCGCGTCTACCTGTTCGAGTTCAAGGTGGCCGAACGCGCCGACGAGGGCGCCGCCCTGCGCCAGTTGATCGAACGCGGCTACGCCGAGAAATACCGCGCCGCCGGCGAACCGATCCACCTCATCGGCGTCGAGTTCAGCGAACAATCCCGCAACGTCACAACTTTCGAAACCGCCGAAGCCTGATGGGGTAAGGACACATTCGCGTCAATTGTGTCCTCGGCGCATCTCATCCAGATCGCCTTCCCAGTCCGAGACCCTCATATGCCACACTCCTTTTTTACGTTCAGTGGTTCCTCCGCCAGCGTCCGCAAGGCCATGTTCACCGCCTTGCGCATGTTGGTCAGCGCCCGTGGAATCACATGATCCCCACTGCGGGTCGAGCCTTCAATGATTGCAAAGGTAACAGACCGTCACTGCTAATCTCCTATTGCCCACGCACGTTCCCAAGTACCTCATTATGCCCCGCCCGCCTCTCCATCCGACCAAATCGTAACCTGTAACTGGACACCTGCCGTTGATTCGACGCGGCGGTGTATTACTATTGCGTCTCGCGGAAGCTGAAGGATGCTCAGATGGAAAATTTGCAAGGCAAAGCCGCAATCGTTACTGGGTCGAGCAGCGGGGTTGGGGCTGCCACGGCGAAGCTGCTGGCCTCGCTCGGCTGCAATGTGTTGGTGAATTACAACTCGAATCGGGACGGGGGCGAGGCGGTGGCGGAAGAATGCCGCGCGGCCGGGGTGGATGCCTTTGTTTTCGGCGGTTCGGTAGCCGATGATGCGGTCTGCGTGGAGATGGCGGCCGCGGCGCGCGAGCGCTGGGGGCGGATCGACATCCTGGTGAACAACGCCGGCACGACGAAGTTCGTGCCCCATCACGATCTTGCTGGCCTCGACGCCGGCGATTTTCAGCACATCTACGGTGTCAACGTGATCGGCGCCTACCAGATGGTGCGGGCGGTCGAGCCCGTGATGCAGTCGCAGCCGGAAGGCGGCAGCGTAGTGAACGTGGCTTCCACTGCCGGTCTCGATGGCGTCGGCAGTTGTATCGCCTACGCGGCCTCCAAGGGAGGCATGGTGATCATGACCATGTCACTGGCGCGGGCGCTCGGGCCGAAGATTCGCGTCAACGTGGTTTGTCCCGGCTTCATCGACGGCGATTGGCTGCGCCAGGGGTACGGTGACGATGCGTACGAAAAGATGCTGGAAGCACAGCAACGCAACACGCCGCTGCGCCGGACCGCGACGCCGGAAACCGTGGCCCAGGCGATACTGCAATTCATCGCCGGCTCGCCGGTGGTGACGGGCGAGAAGCAGATCGTGGACGGCGGCGCCCATTTGATGCGTATGACGCTGGCTCGGCGCTAAGCAGTTCGATGAGGTTCTCCCCTCCAGGCTCGGTCGGATGTCGAGTTTCACGCCCTTGCGAAAAAGAGCAAATTGAACATGAACCACGATAAGTTCACGACGGCATATGAATCAAGGATTCGCGCGTGGGCTAAAAATCGAGGCATGAAGGATTGTTTGACCGCCAAAATTGATGAGGTTGAACGGTTCATGCGAAGTGCCGGTCATATAGAGGAATTTTATGAGGCCTTCCCCGATTACGACCCAACCTGCGAGCTTGAGGTCTCAATAAACACCGAAAGGAAAATGGCTCTGGAAAGTCTTGCGAAAATAAGACATATATCAAAAGGTTATGATCGCGTTGAAGGATATTTGGGTGAAAGTTTCTGCGAAGATCAATTGCGAATGCGCAAGACTCGCGAGGGCACGAAGGACATAGACGGTTACATTCTGGGAAGATCGGTCCAAGTAAAATTCAAATGGGTCAACGCTCAAAATCTTGGGAGCCGGTTTGTTACCGTTAGGCCAGACTCCCAATTTGATTTGTTGATCGTGACCTGCGCCGATTACGGAGATACTGAGGTTAGTCTTTTCGGCATTTGGGACAAGGCGGAAGTTCTGAAGATAATGGGTTCTCGGAACAGGGTATCTCTAAGAAAACTTGAATCGCGCCCGCAAAGTACTGCGCCAATTCCCAAACCAAAGTAGTTCCCGAACTTGTAAACAAGTGTGTTGAGTAGATTCGAGGTCGGAGGCGAGGGGCTTAACCGGCCGCGTCGATGGCGCCTCGCAATCTATCGAGGCGACCTTCGGCGGATTCCGCGCCGGGGGCGAGCCGGACGAGGTTGCTCATGCGGGCGATGTCCTCGGCGTACTCGGCCAAGCGCCGTTTGTGGCTCGCCCGATTCTTTGCGCATACCAGGGTAAAGGGGCTTCCGCGCCGCTCGGTGACATGAGTCATGTCCAGCCGCGCCGCCTTGATGCGCTGGTGCAAGTGCTTGCGCAAGTCCTTGCGCAGGGGAAGGCGCAAGACTTGCTCGGTCGGGTTCCGGCAGAACGTCTTGAGCTTGGCGCAAAGCTCGCAATCGCAAGACAAGTCGGCGGAGATTACCCAGTCCCGCGGCTCGTCCGGCGGGCGCACGCTGCGGTTGAGCAGCGCATCGGCAGCCGCGCGCCACAGGGCATCATAGGCGGCGTAACTGTCCATCCGGCCCGGTTCGCCGGACAGATCTTCAAGCACCTCCGATATTGTTCGCAACGCGAACGCTTCCGGCGCATTTTCGCCAAGCCAAACCGCCGCCGCTTCCATTTCCGCGCGCAACCCGCATCGCCAGCCCAGCAAGAACAAGTCGCGGGTCGCGGACTTGCCTAGCGGCCCTTCCGGCGATGCCCTGGAGACTCTTCGCGGCATCCCGGCAAATACGTCCGGCAAGCCGGCGAATGTCCCGCGGACGCTTTCGCGCAACATTCCGTCTTCGAGAAGCCCCGGCGTGGCATTGATCCGAAGCAGCAACTCCAGCAGCGGTTGCGGTCGTGACGGGAAGCGTGACTGTACCAGATCCCTCAGAAAACTCACGGCCCAGGCCGGTCCCGACACGGCGAGGGCTGCGGGCAGATGTTCGTTCTCGGTTCCGTCGTAGTGTTCGAGCACCACTTCCTCAAGAAAGCGGGTGGCAGGCGAAGCCTTGCCCACTTCGGCGAACAGCCGGCAAAGCATGGCCCGCGCCGGCCCCTGCTTGCCTCCCGGATCGTTCGGCCAAAGTTCGATGAGTTTTTCCACGGCCGCGGGGAGCGAACTTTCTTGCCGGACATGCAATTCCTTGAGCCAGACGGCCGCCGCTTTCATAGATGCGTCGGCGAGCACGTCCAAGGCATCCGCGCGCGGCCACAGCACCAGCGCCGCGCGCCGGTACGCCCGCTCCAGGGTTATGCCCTCGTTGCCCGTGGCCTCGTTAATCCTTTGCTCGTCCGGTTCGGCATCCTCAAGCGCACCCCCCGGCAACAACTCTCGTTCGTTTAGCGGGACTTTGCCGAAACCGGGCCGCCCACCGTCCCGCCTTACCCAGCCGTCCAGCCAGTAATCGCCGTCGAACACTTCCTCCATGCGTAACTCTTCGGCGGCCGGTTCCTCGTACCAATCTCCATAAAATCCGAAATCGGAATAATCCACGCTGCCAGCCTCTTCCACATGGACCACGGCGGCGTGCAACTCGCAACCGGAGCGCTCCGCCGCTTCGCCCAGCGTCCTGGAAACGGCGTCATCGGCGTTTTTCAACGCGTCGAACGACAGCCCGGCCACACTGTAGTCGTGCTCCAGCAGCCAGACGAGTTTCGAGGCAGGGGCCTTTTCGTTCTTCCATGCGGCGATTGCACTCGCAAGCGCTTCGACATGAGCGGAACGATCCGGTATGCCGGGCGCCGAGTCGTCATCGCCTTCCTGGAGGCACAGGTTGAACACCAGCGAGAGCCGGTGACCTTCGCGCACGGGCTCGATCTCGTGGGGACAGTCGGCATAGAACGCCGCGTAGGCCAGTTCGGATGGCTCCGCCGCGTTCATGTCGATACGGGTCTCGCGGTTCCGATGCCGAACCACAAGTTCGCCGCCCGCGCCGGCCGTGGGCAAGCTCAGCGTCAGAGTCGCTACCATGCCGGAGGCCTTTTCGGTGTCGCGGTGGGGAACGAAGAATCCGCCAGTCTCGTACACCAACAGTTTGTAAAGATGCGCTTGCAAGCGCCCGGTCGGGCAACCCAGACCGTCGGATACGCGCTCAAGCAGGGTCGCGAACGTTTCCGCCCAAGCGCCGCCGGCGATCCGGATGCGGCTCGAATCGATCTGGCGGCAATCGCGCACGGAAGCGTCCAGCAGCGTCTCGGAGCCTTTTCCGTACGGAGCCCGTTCGGAAGCGTTGACAAGCTCGCGTATCTGCGTGACGGGAACCGGAAAGGAAAGCGCTCCCACGCCTTCGACTTCGATGATGGGCATGGGCGTCAACTCGCGACCGTGCGTACAAAAATCGCCCGGTTGCCGAATGGACTTCAAAAGTTCCTCGATCAGCTTCTGATCGTCGGCGTATTCCAATCCATATCGGGTCACGTGATTCTCCCAATGCCGCAGCTAGCCGGATTATCTTAATGCAAGCCGAACAACGCTCCGGCCAGACGCCTCATTTGATGAGTCATCAACTCTTTGGAACAATACTTTCAGCTGTAGCAAAATTTTTATGGAATTTGTTGATCCAGTTGACATACTGCTTTGATTGGTTAACACTCCATCATCCATATGAAAACAGATTTCGCCAAGGCTTTCAGAGTCATCCGCGCAGCGTACGGGATGCAGCAGGCGGAGCTTGCCTTGCAGATCGGCATCAGCGCGAGTCAGCTCTCGCTAATTGAGAAAGGCAAGCGCCAGCCGAGCTTGAAGGTCGTAGGCGGCCTTGCCGCGGCTGTGGATGCGCCCATTTCGCTCATCACGCTGCTGGCGTCCGATCCTACCGACATAGCGGATGAAGACATTTCGAGTCTGGCTGCGCCGCTATTGAGATTGCTGGTGAATGCGTCAGAGAACCAGCAACGCCCGTTGCATTTGGCATGAAACCGATGGAGAGACAGATTTGGACACCAGGCAGGGAGG
>JAJDYJ010000095.1 GCA_022822865.1 Pseudomonadales bacterium
GCGCATGTGCGGAACCCCTCAGGGCCCCGGAGCGAAGCGCTCCGACACAGAGGCCGGATACATGTTCGCAACCGATTCCCGTGTTGCCCATCACACGAACTTCACGCTTGCAAACGCGGGGCGGACCATACATGTAGGCTCTGCTCAGGCATCCCTGCCTGAGAAGCCGCCAGATACCCTCATCCGGCAGCAGCTTACGGTGTCCTGAACGCACGCCCGCCGCACACTCCCTGACCCGGCGGCGACTCAATCCGTGCGAAGCGACGAGAAATTGGGCATGTGCTGCTCCTCTTCTGGTCATTCTGCGCGAAGCGAAGCGGAGTCGCAGAATCTCCCTGGCTTGTGCAGTGGAAATAAATCGTGGACTTGGGCTGGAAGCGCCGTTTATGCTTTTGACAGGGGCTAACGGGAGTGCGAGAGATGTCGAATAGATGGCTGGCGGCCAAAGTATTGATTTTGGCGTTTGGGCTGGGTGTGGCCGGGGCTGGGTTGGGTCAGGGTGCGCCGTTTGATGGGCAGATTACGCCGACGCGGCCGTTTACGATGCAGACCTTTGAGATTGACGAGGTTCTGGTTACGCCGGTGGCGACGGGGCTGGCGAATCCGTTTGATATGGCTTTTCGCGGCAATGGGGACATTCTTGTTACGGAGCGTTATACGGGCAGGCTCAGGGTCGTTCGGGACGGGAGGTTGCTCAAGGGGGATTTGTCGGGGGTGCCTGAAGTTTATTCGGAGGTTTTCAGGGCGGGGCTGATGGCGGTCGAGGTGCATCCGGACGACGACAGCATCGTCTATCTGACGTATACGAAGCCGATCGTGGTGGACGGCGAGCCGGAACAGACGGTGGCCCTGCTGAGAGCCCGGATTGTTGAGAACGTGCTCACGGATGTCCAGGAAATATTCGCGGCCACGGGGCTGGACCGGGGGATTGCGGCTTCGCAATTGCTGTTTACTCCGGACGGCAAGTTGCTGATGTCGATCGGCGGCGCATATGTCTATGCGGGCCTGGGAGATTACGCGCAGGATCCGTCGCTTCACTACGGCAAGTTGCTGCGGTTGAACGATGACGGCTCGGTTCCCGCCGACAATCCGTTTGTATCGGGCGGAGAGTATTTGCCCGAGGTCTACACTGTCGGCCATCGAAACATCATCGGACTTTCCCATCATCCGGAAACCGGAGAATTATGGGCTACGGAAAACGGACCCCAGGGCGGCGACGAGGCGAATATCATCAGGGCCGGCGAGAATTACGGCTGGCCGATCGTTTCCTACAGTCGCCAGTATCGCGGCGACCGGGTTTCCGCACGCCCGTGGGACGCCGGCTTCGTCGATCCGGAAGTCATCTGGTGGCCGTCGATCGCGCCGGCGTCGATGATTTTCTATTCCGGCGACAAGTTGCCCGAATGGCGGGGCAACATGCTGGTCGGTTCGATGATGGAGGGCCGGATTCCCGGCACGGGCCATATCGAACGGGTCGTATTCAACAGCCGGGGCCAGGAAATTCGCCGCGAAAGCCTGCTGCGCCAGTTGAATTCCCGGGTAACCGGCGTAGCCCAGGGCCCGGACGGCTATCTCTACATCCTCCTCGACGAGGAAAACGGCGCTCTGCTGCGCCTTGAAACCGCCTTGCAGGATTAACTGCCAAATTCGGATCTGTGCGATTTACAGGGCATTTGGCGGTGAGAGAGGGATTCGAACCCTCGATGCCTTTCGACATACACACTTTCCAGGCGTGCTCCTTCGACCACTCGGACATCTCACCGAATTCGGTACTGGTTCCCTGCTCTACTGTCTTGCGTCGCGGCCCAACAATTGCTCCGGCGTCACGGGAGAAGTACTCCGGTAGACGTTGATTTCGAGACCGCCGCGCCGGAGAAAATGCATCGACACGCTCAATTGCTCCGGCTCGCAGACCCGCATGATGTCATGAAACGCCTGTTCGGCGCATCGTTCGTGCCAGGCCGCGTGATTGCGGAAGCTGCACAGATACGACAGTAAAGCCGCCTCTGGAATCTCCCTTCCGCCATAGGCGATGGCGACGCTTGCCCAGTCCGGCTGCCCGGTCACGGGACAGATCGAACGGAAAAGTTCCGTGCGTATTTTCCTGTCGCCGACCGTATTCGAGCCGGTTGCCAGCAGGCCTGCGTCAGGACCGCCGGCAACGGAGACGGGATGGTGGTCGATCAGCGCGAAGTCGCCAAGCCGGCAATCGTCCGGATAGGTGGTCAGCCCCCAGATTCGCACTTCCGGATCCGCGCCGCAGCAGTTCGCCAGATCCTTGCGAATTCGTTCGGCGGCCTGATCCGTGTTTTCGAATCTTTCCCGGTTCAGTCCGGCGAGATACAGTTTCAGCGACTTCGATTCCACCATGTTCGGCGAATCCGCGGGGAAAATGAACTCGCCGATGAAGACATCCGGTTTGCCGCTGTCGTCGAGCCAGGACAACTCGTAGGCCCGCCAATGGTCCAATCCATGGACGATGCGATCTTGATCGGAGGCGACCCGTTCGCGTGGAATCGGGTGCAGCAACTCCGGGGCGTACTTTTCCGGTGTCGCGACACCGCGGCCAAGCGGATTTTCAGTCATGATTCAACTCCTTATGCCGGTTCCCCTGCGCAACAGCCAGATGCAGGCGCCGAAAAGCAGGACGGCGAACAGCACCAGCATCGCGAAGGCCCAGGCCACGTCGATATCTGAAGTGCCGAGAATACCGTAACGGAAAGTGTTCACCATATAGAAAATCGGATTCAGGCGGGAAACGAGCTGCCAGAACGGCGGCAGCAACTCGATCGAGTAAAACACGCCGCCGAGATAGATCAGCGGCGTCAGCACGAAGGTCGGAATGATCGATACGTCATCGAAATTGTTGGCGAAGACCGCGTTGATGAACCCGCCCAGGGAGAACACCAGTGAGGTGAACAGCACCACGCTGATGGTAATAACCGGACTGTAGAGCGGCAGATCGGCGAAAAACAGCGAAACGAGCGTCACGATGAAGCCGACGCAGAGGCCGCGCGCCATGCCGCCGGCGATGAACCCGGACAGGATGACGTAGTTGGGTATCGGCGCCACCAGCAGCTCCTCGACGCTGCGCTGGAACTTCTGGCTGAAGAACGAGGACACCACGTTGGAATAGGAATTCTGGATGACCGCCATCATGATCAGGCCCGGCACGATGAATTCCATGTAACGGAAACCGCCCATTTCGCCGATGCGGCTGCCCACGAGATTGCCGAAGATCACGAAATAGAGCGAAATCGTGATGACCGGCGGCAGCATGGTCTGCGTCCAGATACGCATGAAGCGCCGTACTTCCTTGATGATGATCGTCTCGAAGGCGATCAGCCTGTGATCGGTGAACATCAGTCGCCTCCGTTCTCACTCGCGCGCAGGCGCGACAGGAACAATTGCTCGAGCCTGTTGGCCTTGTTGCGCATGCTGACGATGCGGATGCCGAGCCGGTCGAGTACGGCGATCGCGCTATTGATGTCCCGCCCGCCGGAAAGGACCGCTTCGATGCTGTGCGAATCCACCTTGCGCAGGCTCAGCCCGGGTTCGTCGTGCCGCAGGTCGAGATCGAGATCGGCTTCGGCATCGAGAATATAGGCATGGGTATCGAGCTCGAGCAGCAATTTCTTCATGCTCGTGTCTTCGATGATGCGCCCTTCGTCGATGATGGCGATATTGCGGCAGAGTTGTTCGGCTTCTTCCAGATAATGCGTGGTCAGGACGATGGTTGTGCCCGCCCGGTTGATTTCGAGCAGGAAATCCCACATCGACCGCCGCAATTCGATATCGACGCCGGCGGTAGGCTCGTCGAGAATCAGCAACCGCGGTTCGTGCACCAGCGCCCGGGCAATCATCATGCGGCGTTTCATGCCGCCGGAAAGCAGTCGCGAACGGGTGTCGCGCTTTTCCCACAGGCCAAGCTGTTTCAGGTATTTTTCCGTCCGTTGCGCGGCAAGTTTTCGCGGCAGACCGTAGTAGCCCGCCTGGGTCATGACGATATCGCCGACCTTCTCGAATTGGCTGAAATTGATTTCCTGCGGAACGACGCCGAGATCGAGCTTGGTCCGGTACACATGCGTATCGACATTGCGGCCGAATATCCGCACATCTCCATCGGTGCGCCTGACCAGGGTTGACAATATTCCGATAAACGTGGACTTGCCGGCGCCATTGGGTCCGAGCAGCGCGAAGAAATCGCCCTGTTCGACCTCCAGTGACACCCCTTTCAGCGCGACTACGCCGCTGGCGTAGGTCTTTTCCAGCTTGTCGACGGATATGGCTACGGTCATGGCACGATTTCGCTGTCGGAAATTTCGCCGGGGGCGCAAAAAACCCGGCTGGCGCCGGGTTTTCGCGATTGGCGTCCCCTAGGGGTTTCGAACCCCTGTTGCCGGGATGAAAACCCGGTGTCCTAGGCCTCTAGACGAAGGGGACGGGTCCGGCCGGCAAGCGCCCGCGCGGAAAGCGGTGGATTTTAAAAAAATCTCCCGCTTTCAGTCAAGAAGTCTGTCCATTACCGCGATGTGCTTCTTGAAGGCGCTTTTCGTTCTCGGCGAGCGTGCGGCCGGCGCCAACCTCGAAGCGTTTGAGCGCCTGCATGATGGCGACAAGGCAATCGTCGCGCAATCGTTCGAGTTCCTTCACCGTCCTTCCGTCGGCCTGCCGGCGCGTCCCTTCCGCCATGCGGGCGATCAGTTCTTCGCTGAGTTCCGGCGCCGGCAGTCGAGTCCACGGCAGCTTCAGCGCCGGACCGAATTGCTTCAGGAAATCGTCCATACCCGCGGCGCCGCCGGCCAGGTGATAGCTCAGGCACGTGCCCATGAAGGCCCAGCGCAGTCCCGGCCCATAGACGATGGCCGCGTCGAGTTCCTCCGTAGTCGCCACGCCGTCGTTCACAAGGTGAAGGAGTTCACGCCACAGGGCTTCCTGCAGGCGGTCGGAGAGGAAGCCTTCGATCTCCGTGCGCACCCGGAGGGGATGCATCCCCAGATTGCGATACAACTCCATGGCACGGTCGATACTTACAGGCGATGTTTCCGCGCCACCCAATACCTCCACGAGCGGCAACAGGTAAACCGGGTTGAAGGGGTGGCCGACCACCAAGCGCTCCGGACGCCGGCAGCGCGATTGCAATTCGGTCGGCAAGAGGCCCGAAGTGCTCGAAGCAACGACGACTTCCGGCGGCGCTTGCGCATCGATCCGCTCGTGCAGGTTCTGCTTGAGTTCAAGCCGTTCCGGCGCGCTTTCCTGAATGAAGTCGGCGGCGCGACAGACGGCGTCCAGGGAGTCCGCACAGCGCAGACGGTCGAGACTTGCGCCCGGAAACAGGCCGACCTTTTCCAGCGCGGGCCAGGCATTCCCGATCGCGGCGCTGAGCCGTCCCTGCCATCCCGGCGCCGGATCCCAGGCCACCACATCCAGGCCGTGGGCCAGCGCCCGCGCCGCCCAGCCAGCGCCGATGACGCCGCTGCCTACGACTCCCAGTGTGCGGATCTGAGGCTGCATTACGGTGGCGCCGCCGGCAGTGGAAGGCCCGGGCCGGTCAGGCGCGCTTCACCAGGCCGAACCTGGTGCGCGCCTCATCGGGGCCAAGCACGCGCGCACCCATCAACTCGACAATCTTGCGGGCCCGCTCCACCAGTTGCGCATTGGTGGCAAAAATACCACGGCTGAGATAGAGATTGTCCTCAAGTCCGACCCGCACATGACCGCCAAGCAGCACCGATTGCGCCGCGAAAGGCATCTGGTTGCGGCTGATCGCAAACGCCGTGAAATTCGCGCCGGCCGGCAGCAGTTCCACCCAGGATTTCATGACGCCAACTTCCGCGGGAGCGCCCCAGGGAATGCCGAAGCAGAGCTGGAAGAGCGGCGGCTCCTCGATCAAGCCTTCGGCTATCATTTGCAAGGTAAAACTCAGGTGGCCCGAATCGAAGATTTCCAGTTCCGGCTTGACGCCCAGTTCCCGGATACGCCTTGCGCCGTGCCGGAGCATGTCCGGCGTGGAAACATAAACCAGACCGCCCTCGCCGAAGTTATACGACCCGCAGTCGAGCGAGCAGATCTCCGGCAGCAATTCCTCCACATGAGGCAGGCGGTCCAGCGCCCCCACCAGATCCGTATCCTCACCGAAATCGGTCGGTTTGTCGTCCGGCCCGATAAACAGGTCGCCCCCCATGCCCGCGGTCAGATTGATCACCACGTCCGTATCGGATTCGCGTATACGCGCGACCACTTCGCGATACAGGGCTACGTCGCGCGACCCTTTCCCGGTCGCCGGATCGCGCACATGACAATGCACGATTGCCGCGCCCGCCCTCGCCGCATCCAGCGCCGACTCGGCAATCTGCCCGGGAGTCACGGGAATGTCAGGATGCCTGCCGACCGTATCCCCTGCCCCGGTCACCGCACAAGTAATAACCACATCGTTATTCACGAAAAACTCCCCCTGCGAGTCCCGCTCGACGAGGACCAAGGTTATGCCACAGACTCGCCTAAACGCAAAAGTCTATCCGACCCACTGATGTGAGTCTCCGGTGGGATGCGGGTGTGGCGCGGCGTGCGAGGCAGGACGCCGAGCCCGCGCCTCCAGGGATGGATTCACGGCGTCCGCGCCACACCCGCATCCCACCGGAGACGGATCGAGGCCAGAAACGTGTGGGGTAGCACTAGTCTTGACCGGTTCAGGTCTGTGTGACATGCTCGATTGTCCTGCAATTTCCAGATGGAGGCGTTCCGTGGACGATCGGGAATACGAGAACACCGACCTCGAAATCGATCAGAAGCTGATCGCGGAAGGCGCCATGCAATTGACCGGAGAGATCAAGGTGCTGGAAGCCTGGCTGCGGGAACTGGACGAAGCCGAAGAGGAAAACGAAGAAATCCTCGCGGTTCGCAAATCCTATAACGACATGTTGCGCAGCAGAAAGGAAATGCTGAGCACCCTCGAAAAGCAAGTCCGTTAGCCCCCGATCTACAAACGAAACTCGACCGGCGCCGCCCATGCTGTCCAGGGAACAGGCTTCCGCCATGCTTTCGCTGCAAGCGGAAATGAATCACAAGATCGATCCACATTGGGTGGCGGCGGCCTATCCCTATCTCAGGGCAGTCATTGTCGAAGGTGCCGAAGCGATCGAACATCACGGCTGGAAGTGGTGGAAAAAACAGGAGCGCGATAACGCCCAGCTTCAAATGGAACTCGTGGATATCTGGCACTTCCTGCTGTCGGAGATATTGCTGCGCCACGACGGCGACCGGGAACGCGCCTTGGATGCGCTGATGCAGCTGCTGAATTCGCAGGCCGGAAGCGAAGCGATCGATTTCGACGACCGAACCTGGCGACTTGACCGACTGGATCCGCTGGGAAAATTCGAACTGCTCATCGGTCTCAGCGCGAACCGGCGCATTGATCTGACCTTGTTCGGCTCGATCCTGCGCGATTGCGGCATGAACTGGCTCGACCTGTATCGCCAGTACATCGGCAAGAACGTGCTCAACATGTTCCGGCAGAACCACGGCTACAAGGAAGGCCACTATCGGAAGGTCTGGTCGGGGCGCGAGGACAATGAGTTTCTCGCGGAGATTCTCGCAACTTCCGACCCCGAACAGCCGGAATACCGGGAATTCATCTATTCCGAACTGGCGCAGCGTTATCCGGGTTGACCAGCGCCCGGACACGGTTTCTGCTAGCGGTAATAGGCGTTTTCGCGATAGGAGTGGTCGGTGACGTCGCGCACTTCCTTCAGTTGCGGAATCTGCGACAACAAGGCGTTTTCCACCCCGTGTTTGAGCGTGACGTCGACCATGCCGCAGCCCTGGCAGCCGCCGCCGAATCTGAGCACGGCGACATTTTCCTCGAAAATCTCCTCCAGCGTGACATGGCCGCCATGGGAGGCGAGACCGGGATTGATTTCGTTGTAGAGAATGTAATTGACGCGATCTTCGATCGAACTGTCGTCGGTAATCCGCGGGAGCCGTGAATTGGGCGCCTTGATCGTCAGTTGCCCGCCCATGGAATCCTTGGCAAAGCCCACGACGGCATCTTCCAGAAAAGGAATGCTGGGCTGATCGACAAATGCCATGAAACCCTTGTATTGCGTCTCCTCGTCATCGGGTTTCTGCTCGCCGGGCCGGCAATAGGAAATACAGGTCTCCGCCTGGGGCGTACCCGCGTCCAGAATAAAAATCCGCACACCAATGCCTTCGCAATCCTGCTTGGCAAGCAATTCCGCAAGATACTCCTGCGCTGAATCGGTAATGTTGATCATGTCGTGACGCTCTACAACGCAACTTCCACATTTTACCGCATTGGAGGCGCAGGTGTCCCAGACAGTGTTCTTGCACAGCGTAAGTCGCCGTCTGGCGAGTGGGGTGCAGCGGGCGTGTGAGGCATGGGTGAGGCCCGGTCGGCGCAGCCGACAAGAAGCGCAGCTTCTTGAGGGCCGAACGACTTGCCAGG
>JAJDYJ010000002.1 GCA_022822865.1 Pseudomonadales bacterium
GTCGCTACGCTCCCTGCGCGCAAGGCCGACATTGACGGCGCCGGGCAGCAAGCATAGACTCTGGAAATCGAGGGCTGCAAATCAACCTGGGCACACCTTAAATCAGCCCTCGGACTGTCCTGTGAATCAGGACCACCTCAAAAGGCTGGCGCAGGCTCTGTATCAATGCGGATGCTGGGTTTCTTGGCCTCGACAAAGAACTTTCGTTGGCGGGCGAGCTTAAGCTCATAGTCAGGTCTTTTGTTGATGCGCTCCATTCCGACCTCGACGGTCGGTTCCTCTATTACTTCCCGAAGCGCGAGCTGATGCCCCTTGGTGTTGTGGACGTCCCACCCGAACGCCGTGAGCAGCGGCGAGATGAATTCCGTACGAGCTTGAGTTTCTTTGTAGGCAGCGCCAACGAAGTCACTCTCGTTCCGTTTATACGCAGCAACCAATCCGGCAACTTGGTCGCGTGCCTCCGCTTTCGACACAGACTCGATCACGACGAACGGCGGCGACGGGACAGTCGCCGATCGCGCATCTTCTCCCAGATCGTCTTGAGTTGCGAACACTCTCTTGAAGAGAGCCCTAATTGAGCGCGAAGAATTGCGTGGTCATTGTGGCGGAGCACATCCGCCAGTTGATTCTGCCGGATAAGCTGATCGCACTCGTCGACTGGCATCGCATCGCCCAGTTCGGTCGGCATGAGCAGGTTCGTTGCCTCAGTTGGCTCAAGTTCGAGGACGCCACCTCCATAGCTTCGTCCCTCGATCTCCGCCGACGCGGCAGTGAGATGCGTATACGTATTCGCAACTGTCTGCTCAGGGCTTCGGCGACATTTCATGCGGTGAATCGTGTCGGTAGCTGTCGCGTCGGAGTTGTTCAATACCATGCGTGGGAAATCATATATCTGACGGAATACGAATGCATCGGGTTTCCAGACAGCTGGCACGGCGTACCAAGGAGTTCGAATCGAACACTTGTAACCGTGATGTACGTTCATCCTCTCACCATGCCGGATATAGAACTCGAGTTCCGGTGTTAGCGTCGACCCATTGAGTGGTTCCAAATCCAGTAGATGGACACGCTCGTCCGCCTTCGCCAGTTGCCGCCAATCCGAGCCGTCGATGATCGCACCTTTGAGATGCTGGGAGCGTGAAACCAGAGGAACGGTATGTTCCTGGATGTCGTGCCTGTCGATGTCGCTCCTTCGGAGTACAAAAAACTGGTTTCTTCCCGTTACCACGCCAACGTTGACATCAGCGAATGTCTTCAGTGTCGTAGTCTGATTTGACGCGCGTAGCGCTCTCATGAGACCAATTTCCGCGTTTGATAAGAAGAACTTGAGCCATTTCTCGCTGTCGTGTTTGACCGCTTTCGGGGCGGCACCGCTTAGCAGTTCGGTGGCTGGTTGGTCCACGATCTCGGCAACGGTAGCAGCAGCAGTTAGGGTCACTTCACAAGTACTTTCGTGCGATGGACGTTGGGCACCATCTGCGAGCAGCAGAATGACTTCTTGTTCGGCATTCGCGAAAAACAACTCGTTGCAGGAAACGAGGTGGACGCATTGGAACCGGTCGGTTAGGAACGACCGAAGCTGTGCCGCGTAGCTAACTTGCAACAGTTCAGCAGGGAGGACCAACGCGAGACGCCCTCCAGGCCGAAGGCTTGCGGTGGCAGCCGCCACGAAGGGCACCCAGATGTTCGTGAGCCGATTCGGTGCAAGTCCAAGAAGTTTCATAATCTCCATTGCACGGTGTCGATGTGGTTCCGGGAAGCTCTGGTACCGAATAAACGGTGGATTCCCGATCACGACATCGAAAGACGGCTGATTGGTTGCCGCCCACCAATCAAAGAAGTCACCCACATGCACCATTCCACTGGCCTGTGCGCCATAGTGGTGCTCAAGTCGCCGTCGAGCCTTGACGGCCTCAGCTTCAAGGATCTCGACTCCAAGAAGCTGTTTGGAACTCCCGTCATCGTTCAGTTCGACCCTCTCTAGGCGACTTGCGGCAGCATCTAGGAAAGCGCCATCGCCGCAACTCGGCTCCAGTACCTTATCCGTCGCTGAGCGGATCGCCCAAGCGGACAGCCAAGCGGCCAACGACGCGGAGGTGTAGTAGCCGCCGCGCAGCTTGTCCGCATCAAGATCCGTGTATCGACCGCAATGCGTCCTCGACCTGATTGGAGTGCTGTTCCCGACGGAGCTCATTTGGCTTTATCCCATAGTGATTAACGACTACATCCCTGGACGCGGGGGTCGGGCGCAATTCCTCGCACCCCTCGTTGCCCGTTCGCCGGGGCTACGTAGCGTCCTCGCTCAAGTATAGGTAAGTTCCATTTGATAGTCCCAATTTTGCTAAAGAAACCTTGCCTGCGCTACGTATGCAATCCACGCATGTGAGACTCTATTCTTAACTGGCTGCGATGCAGGGGCAGCGCACTTCTTGGCGAAACTGCTGACGGGGATTCGGAGTCTTGGGTAGTCACGACGAATCGTCTTCGCCTGTCCCATCCTTAGTGTTCAACTCACGTATCGGTGGCCGCTCTTGCAGACGCCAGCGTTGCACCACGTCTTCGACATACTCAGCATCTGCGACTTCTCTTGCCCAACAGTGCGCAAACGGCACGTCGGTACTCTGCGGTTGGTTTTCCTCTGCCAAATCGCTGAATCGCAGCCGTACCGGCACGATCGAACCCTCACCGACCACTAGCGCTTCCTGCGTCCGCAGGGTCGACAATACTTTAACAAGGCTGCGAACGGAGTCTGGCAACGCTCGTTGTACGAAATTCTGATCCTGTTCGTTGCTCATGCGCAGTGCAATGAGCGTATTACATTGCGAGAGTATCGATTCCGACAGTTCGGATGGCCGCTGCGAAATCAGCCCAAGACCGACTCCGTACTTTCGACCCTCTTTGGCAATGCGTGATAGCGCTTGCCGGGTCGGCTGGAAGGCCGCATCACTGCGACGCGGCGCATAACGATGCGCTTCCTCGCAAACTAGGACGATCGGCACTTGTACAGGCCGTGGGCTCCAGACCGCGAAATCAAAAACCATACGACACAGAACCGAAACGACTACATCGACAACGTCTGAGGGAACGCCTGAAAGATCGATGATCGAAAGCGGCTTGTCTGTAACCGGTATACGCAAGTATTGGCCTACAATCGTCGCCAACTCATCAGTTACAGCGTCATCCGGTCGAATCAAAAATGAAAACCGGCTGTCCTGCCGTAGCGTCTCGATCTTATTTATTATTTTGAGGTACGGATCTTGCTTTGACGCCTGTGTCGGCTTGTTGGCCTCAATCTTCTCGATGAGAGCACTCAGCTTGTATGGGACCGGGGTGTCTACAGTGATTTTTTCTTGCGCGATGCCGGGAGGCGCCAGATCGCGACGTGCGCTGAGCATCGCATCCTTAAGGATATTGGTTTGACTAGTCGCCGCGTATTCTGTTGTGCCAATGAAAAGCTCGATACTTTCCTGAAAATTCAGGAGCCAGTGCGGCAGGTTAAGCGTAGTCGGGTCAATGGCTTCCGCATGGTCTGCAAATGCCCGACGGTATTCATTGTGCGGATCAAGCAAGATCATGTGCGCTTTTGGCGCGACTTCGAGAATAGAACGCAGCAATACAGTGACAGAGCATGACTTGCCTGATCCAGTAGTGCCCAAGACGGCGAAGTGCTTTCCAAGTAATTCATCCGTTAACAGGTACACTGGAAGGGATTTAGCTTGCGAAAGCGTTCCAATGTGAATGCTCGGGTTGTCCGGTTTGTGGTATATCCGCGCTAGTTCTGCCACGCTAGCAACGAAGATGCCCTGACCTGGTAGCGGATAGGTCACGACACCGCGCTGAAAGTCAAATTCGCTCTCTCCAAGCCCTGTACGCAGCGCTTCTCCGAATAGCTCTATTTCCAGCCACTTTGCATCGGTTGGCGACGACGCAACCACGCCAACAGTCCCCTCGCGATCTAGGAGTGTTTCGGTCATGCGCAGCGCGGTTACTACGCCGAACACCAATTTGTCGCCAGCCTCGATCTTAACGATAGAACCAACTTGCCCGACTGTGTAGCGACGGCTCCTATAGGTTCTGTATAGGTCTTCGACCGTGCCTTCTAGTGCGCCCACGACTTTCGAGCCCGAGACTTCGACCACGCGACCAATCTGTAAGATGGCATCGTTCATGCGTCTTCCCCGGCGATGAAATCGACTAGTTTTTCAAACTTCCAGAGTTCGGCGTTCAGCACGGCACTAGCCGCGTCGGTATCGAGCGCATTACCGATAAAGTAACCGGTAGCGCCGCTATCGATGAATGCGTTAAACCGGGAGTCGCACCGCTCACTAAAGGATTCCAAACGCGTATTCTGGGCCTCGCGATCCTGTTCTGGACCGATGAATGCGATAACCGTGAGGTTGCTGCCTCGCGACGTCACTGCATCGCAGATCGCTTCGTTGATATGTTCATCATTGAAACTGTAGCCAAGGACAACCAGGCAATTGTTCAAGCTCGAAGCGCGGAGCCGCTTGCGAAATTCGCTCAGTAGAGTTTCATATATTCCGTATTGCGTTTGCAGGTACTTTTGCTCTGACGGGTAGACGATGACCGGTTCATCGGCCGCGTCTTCATTTGCATTGCGGCCGCGCCGAACGTGACCTGCCTCATCGCGAGTCCAGTTGATCGACCCATGTAGCTTGAACAACCGATATGATGCCTCGTTCCTCGCGTCATCGAACACATCGGGATCGAACCACGCTCGATTAGCGCCCCGGAATCCGTCTACGTAGTACATCCTTAGTTCATCAAGACTTGCCTCCAGTAGTGTGTCGTAGTTCAAGCTAAAGATGTCCCTCGGGCCGCGTTTGCGCTGTCCGCGTATTCGACGCAAGAACCGCTGATGATAATTGCTTGGCGTCCAATCATCGGCTACTGTAGCCACTATCTTTTTCTTGATCGTCGCAAGCCACGTATCGATCTCGGTAACAGAAATGTTGTGGTCGTCTGAATTTCTGATCGAGCAGAGGATTTCACTATACCGCACCAAATAGTTGATTAGGTCTTCCACCGTGGCCGACCGAGCACCTTCCGCTTTCAGACTCTGGAAGTGCTCCGTGAGCTTCGCGTCGGCTCCATCCAGAACGTTATCCGTGAGCGCGCCGATCAATGGTTTGCCCGCACATAGGCTACAGCCTGCGCCCAGCAGGAAGCATGTATCAGCACCAGTTAACCATTCCGTAATTTGCTCTCTCAAGTCACTCGTCATCGTCCTCAGTCCAGCCTCAGGTGCCATCAACTTTGTATCGGCGAGGTACCGATAGTCTTCACGTCAGCGATTGACAGTTACGCAATTCTCGACATTAATCGGATCGTAAGTACCGGGAATACCTGCTCCGCAATAGGCGAGACATCCAGTCAGTAGAGGGTGAGACATGCCTCGCCTCAGTGGAATCGCTCAGGATGTCAACTGACCTCGCAGCCATTCCCTGACGCGGCCGCCGGGGGCGGTGCCGGTCAATTCGGTGGCGAGGTCGGAGGCGGCCAGCAGCGCGGCGGCGTCGATGCCGGTTTCCATTCCCATTTGCCGCAACATCACCGCCACGTCCTCTGTCGCCACATTGCCGCTGGCGCCGGGCGCGAAGGGACAGCCGCCGAGGCCGCCGATGGAACTGTCGAACCAGCGGACGCCGGCCTCCAGCGCGGCATATACATTGGCCAGGGCCATTGCCCGGGTGTCGTGGAAATGACAGCCGAAAACGCCGGCTCCGTGACTTTGCGCCAGGGACGTGAGCAAGGCGCTGACCTGGGCGGGGTCCGCCGCGCCGATGGTGTCGGCGAGCACCAGGCGATGAATGCCCGCCGCGACGAAGCGAGCGGCGATGTCGCGTACGACGGCGGAATCCACCGCGCCTTCGAATGGACAGCCGAAGCTGACCGCGACGATGACGATGACCTCGATGCCGTCGGCCCTGGCGAGATCGATGATCTTCCAGGCGGCGCGCTCGGCTTCGGCCATGCCCATGCGGGCATTGCGCCGGGCCATGGTTTCGCTGGCGTAGATGACCATGGTGACCGATTCGGCGCCGGCGGCCCGGGCGAGTTCGTAACCTTTCATGTTGGGAATGAGAAAGCTGTAATCGGCCGATCCCGGCGGAACCAGGGATTGCAGCAACTTGTCCGTGTCGGCCATGGCCGGCACGGCTGTCGGCGATACGAAACTGCCGGCCTCGATGCGAGAAATGCCCGCTTCCTCAAGCGCCCTGATCAATTGCAGCCGCTCGGTAACCGGCAGAATGCGGCTCTGACTTTGCAGTCCGTCGCGCGGGCCGACTTCGTTGATGGTGACCCGGTCAGGCATCAGCCGATCACTCCTTCTTCGCGCAGTCGTCCGGTCTCCACGGCATCGATGTCCAGGCAGTCCCGCAGCACTTCATCGGTGTGTTGTCCGAGCCGCGGCGCGGCGCTGTAATCCCCGGTCGCCGTGCGCGACAGCTTGATCGGATTGCCAGGCCCGCGGGTACTCGCACCGTCCGGGTGCCGCAGTTCGACAACCATGTCCCGATGCAGCACTTGCGGGTCGGACAGGGCCTGCTCGAAATTGTTCACCGGCGCGCAGGGAATGCGTCGCTCCTCCAGCCGCCGCAGCCAGTTGGCGCAGGTATCGCCCGAGAGCACCTCATTGACGCGGCGCGTTATGTATTCGCGCTCGCGCCAACGCCCTGGCTGGGTGTCGTATTCGGGCTTGTCGAGATCGGGGCAATCGAGCACCTGCTTGAGGTTCTGCCAGAAATTGTCGGTGATGACCGCGATGACGATGAAACCGTCGGCGCAGCCGAAAGTGTCGTAGGGCACATGCACGAAATGGGAATTGCCGATGGGGTGCGGGTTCTCGCCCGACAGGAAATACATCGTCGCCATGTAATTGAGCATCGAAATCTGGCAATCGAGCATGGAAATGTCGACTTCCTGCCCGCGGCCGCTGCGCTCGCGTTCGTGCAATGCCGCGAGCACGCCCATCACCCCGAACATGCCGCCGCCGAGGTCGCCGATGGGAATGCCGGCGCGAACGGGATGTTCCGGATCCGGGCCCGTGATCGACATGCCGCCGCCGGTGGCCTGGGCGACCTGGTCGAAGGCGGGCCGCCTGCTGCCGGGACCGCTGGCGCCGAAGCCGGTAACCGTGCAGGCGACGATGCGCGGATTGATCCGGGCCAGACTGGCGTAATCGATGCCCAGCCGTTCCGGCACCCCGGCGCCGAAGTTGCTGATGACGACGTCGGATACCGCCACCAGCTTGTAAAAAAGCTCCAGTCCGCGCTCGTTCTTCAGGTCGATGGCGATGCTTTTCTTGTTGCGGTTGAGGGTGATGAAATAGGCGCCCATGCCTTGGAGGGAATAGCGGGGATCGTTGGCGAGCAACTTGCGCGTGCCTTCGCCGGTTATGGGTTCGACCTTGATGGTTTCGGCGCCGAGGTCGGCGAGGATCATGCTCGCGTAGGGTCCGGCGAGCATGTGGGTGAGATCGAGTATGCGAATTCCTTCGAGCGCGCCCGGCATGCCGCGGAGCTCCTGATCGTCCTGGTTGAATGGCATTGTAATAATGATATACCTTTAGGGCAAACCCTTGATTTTCGCCGGAGGAGGCATGGAAACGACAGACCGGACAGCGAAAGAACTCTATCTGGAAATCAAGGCGAATCCGCGCCCGCGGTTCGGCTTCGGCGACAAGGCGATCCTGATCAACGTGGATCTGCAAAAGGTTTACACCCGGCCCGACCTGTTCGTCACGGCTTATGAAACCGATCCCGGGCAGAAGGAATACGTCAATCGCCTGAGCGCCGGCTTCCGCCGGCTGGGCTGGCCCGTGGTATGGACATATGTCGCCTATATGGAGTCAGGTGAGGATTGCGGCATCTGGGGCGCCCGCACCGACACCCCCGATTCCTTGCAGAACATCAAGCACGGCTCGGAGCGCGCCGAGTTCGACGACCGGCTCGAGATCGACCGCGAACGCGACGTGATTTATTGCAAAAAGATGCCTTCGGCTTTTTTCGAGACCCAGTTGCAGTCGCTTTGCGTCTGGCATCGCGTCGACACCGTGGTGCTGACAGGAGGCTCGACTTCGGGCTGCATCCGCGCGAGCGCCGTGGATTCCCTGTCGCGGGGTTATCGCACTATCGTTCCCGAAGAATGCGTCGCCGACAAGCACGAAAGCGTGCATTTCGCCAATTTGATGGATCTCGCGCTCAAGTATGCTGACGTGATTCCGGTTGCCGATGTCTTCGCCTGGCTCGACGATTTGCAATCGTCCGGCTGATCGTGAAAATGTCGACGGAATGAAAGCGGACCTGGAATTGTACGATTACTGGCCTTATCGCGACCGGCCGCGAATCGTGTGGCCCGGCGGCGCCAGGCTCGCCTTCTGGGTGGCGCCGAATATCGAATTCTACGAACTCGACCCCCCGACAAATCCATACCGCAAGCCCTGGCCGCGGCCTTATCCCGATGTCGGCGGCTATTCGATCCGCGATTACGGCAATCGCGTCGGCCACGAGCGGCAGATGCGCCTGCTTGAACGTTTTGGCATTCGCGGTTCGGTCTCGCTGTCGGCGGCGCTTTGCGAGCACCATCCCGAAATCATCGACGCCTGCGCGGAACTCGATTGGGAGTTCTTCAGCCACGGCATCTACAACACCCGTTACACCTATGGCATGTCCGAGGATCAGGAACGCGAGATGATCCTCGACGCCATGGACACCATCGAAAAGCACTCCGGCCGGCGCCCGGCCGGCTATCTGGCGCCGGCGCTGTCGCATTCCGAACGCACCATGGACCTGTTCGCCGAAGCCGGCGGCATGTATACCTGCGACCTGTTCCACGACGATCAGCCGACCCCGGTGCGGGTGCGCGGCGGCCAGCGCTTCATTTCGATTCCGTATTCGCTCGAGATGAACGACACCATCGCCTATGTCGTCAATCGCATCGAGCCGCGGCGATACGGCCGCATGCTGCGGGACAATTTCGACCGCTTGTACGCGGAAGGCGAAACCAGCGGCGCCGTGATGTGCATTCCCACGCACAACTACCAGGTGAGTTGCCCCCATCGCCTTGCCGCACTTGAGCAGGCGCTCGATTACATCACGGGGCATGAGGACGTCTGGGTAACCACCGGACGGGAGATAGCCGAATATTTTCTCAACCATTACTACGACGCCGCCCTCGAAGACATCCGCCGCAAGCTGGAGGTGGCCGATGGCGCTTGACCCGGAATTCCTGCGCTACCCCCACCGCCGCCGCGGCATGGACCACGACCGCTACGAGTGGTCGCAACTGCACGAACGCGGGCCGGTGGAATGGCCGGGCGGAGCGCGGCTGGCCTTTTGGATCAATGTCTGTGTGCAGTTTTACCCGCTCAACCAGCGCGGCATGCCGTTTCCAACTCCCGGCGGCATGACCATGCCGTATCCCGACCTGCGCCATTTCAGTCTGCGCGAATACGGCAACCGCGTCGGCATCTTCCGCCTGCTCGACGCCTTCGACCGCTTTGGCTTGAGACCGAGTTTCGCCGTCAACGGCGCCATGGCCGAACGGGCGCCCTACCTGATCTCAGTTCTGCGCGAACGCGGTGGCGAAATCCTCGCCCATGGCTGGGACATGAACAGCTTGCATCACGGCGGCCTTGCGCCCGAAGAAGAATCGGAACTGATCGACCGCAGCCTCGACAGCCTGCAAAAAGCATTCGGCGCCGAAAATCGGGGCTGGCTAAGCCCCGCGCGAAACGAAAGCCCGCATACGCCGGATTTGTTGGCGGAGCGGGGCATCCACTGGTTCGCCGACTGGGTCAACGACGAAATGCCCTATAGATTCCGCGCTGCCAACGGCGACCTGTGGGCAATGCCCCTGTCGAATGAACTCGAAGACCGCTTCATCTTCATGCAAAACCTGCATTCCGAAGAATCCTGGGTGGAACAGGTCTGCGACGCTTGCGATTTCCTGCTAAAGGAAGCTTCAGTTGCCGGCGGACGAATCCTCTCCCTGAACCTCCACCCCTGGCTGATGGGCCAGCCCCACCGCATCGCCTATCTCGAGCAAGCGCTCGACTACATCACCTCGCAGTCCGATGTCTGGTCCGCAACCCCATCGGAAATTTTGCGACTTTGCAAAGAATAAAGGCATATCGGTCCCGCAGGACGTGAGTCGCCGTCGGGCGGAGAGGGGTTCAGCGGGCGTGCGAGGGTGAGGTCCGGTCGGCGAAGCCGACAAGAAGCGCAGCTTCTTGAGGGCCGAACGACTTGCCAGGGATGGCAAGGCTGGGGTTGATCGAAGTCGACAGCCTCGCGCCAGGGATGGCATGTACAAACCTATCCGAAGTCAACGATTGAAGGACGTATTCACGGCGTCCGCTGAACCCCTCTCCGCCCGGCGGCGACGGACCGAAGCCACTGATTCACACAAACTTGGTCGCGCCGAAAAACGCCACGGTGGCAATACCGATCCAGTACACATAGGCCAGCCGCTTGCCGAAGCGGAGCGACTTCTCCAGTTTGCTTTCCGCCGCGGGATCGGGCCCCGCGGCGAGCACCCGGAACAGCCTGGTCCATTCGCGCATGATGTAGCGCAATTGCAGGCCGATGATCAGCATCAGGCCATAGATCAGCACCTTCCAGGCAAACCATTTCTGCCCCGTGCCGGCCTCGAAGGGCCCGTAGCCGAGCAGGGACGACACCGCGGTAATCAGCAGGGTGGGAATGACCACATAGCGGATGCGTTCGTCCCAGATCGTCAGGCGGATGCCCCGGTCGGTTTCGCGATGGAGGAAAGCCGCCCAGCACAGCGCCAGCCAGCCGGCGAACAGCGCCCACATCAGCCACAGCCAGGCGCCGCCCAGGGGCTGCACGCCCCAGATATGGCCCATGTGCAGGCCCAGCGGCAGCAGCGTGATGATGCCGGTGCGCGCGAGAATATCGATCCGGTAGGCGGTTTCCATGTGCCGCCGCCGCTCTTCCATGGACAGGCGGCGATCGATGACATGGGTGGAAGTCTGGAACACTCCCCATTCGCCTCCCAGCCAATAGACCATGGCCAGAATATGCAGCCAGCGCAGCACCGCGAGCTCGGTAATCATCGTGCAATCTCCGTCATTCTGCCCAGGCGAAGCGCCTCAAAATCGTCATTCTGCGCAAGCGAAGCGCGGTCGCAGAATCTCTGCTTTCCGCTCAGATCGTGGCGCCCGCCACCGCGGCAGGCTCCGCCGCGGGCTGCCTGACCTGGGTCAGCGCCGCCAGCGCAACCACGATCAATGAAGCGAAAATCAGGAACGGCAGCTCGTAACTGCCGGTCGAATCGTAGATCACGCCGGTGAGCCAGATACCGAGGCCGCCGCCGCTGGCGTCTAGTACGGTAATCGTGCCCAGAATCTTGCCTGCGTCGCGGGTGCCGAAGATGTTCATCACGGTAAGCTGGATCATCGTGTAAACCCCGCCCCAGCCAAGGCCGAAGGCCGTCACCGCGACCCAGATCAGCCCCACGTCCATGCGGATCAGGATCAGCGAACCGAGCAGCATCACCAGCAGATTGCCGTAGAACACCAGCCGCTTGTCGAAGTAGTCCGCCACCAGCCCGAAGACGAACTTGCCGACCAAAGCGCAGAAGAAGAACAGGCTGATGGCGTTGGTCGCCACCTGGGCGCTGAAATCGGCGTCGGTCATGTAGACGAAGATGTGGGCCTGGGTGCCGAGCACCGTATAGAAAGTCGACATGGCGATGATCGCCAGCGCCCAGAACGAACGGCTGCGCAAGGCGTCCGCGTAGGCCGTGCCGGCGTCCGGGTCCGGAATCGCCGCCGCGTCCGCACCGGCCAGTTCCGGGACTTCGGGTTTGTCCTTTACCAGCAGCCAGGTCGCCACCAGCATGACCGCGGGAAACAGGCTGCCCCAGGCGAAAGCGCTGCGCCAGTCGAGCGCCTCGATCATCGCGGTGCCATATTGGGGAAACACGATGCCGCCCATGCTCGTTCCCATCAGCGCGATGCCGATGGCGGTGCCCCGGTAACGCACGAACCACTTGGAAACGAGAATCACCGCGGCGTTGAGGCCGCAGACCACCAGCACCAGGGCGAACAGGGCGTGCACCAGATACAAATCGGCGAGGCTGTCCATCCGGCTGTAGGCGATGTTGCCGAGAATCAGCAGCCCCCAGCCCGCCAGCATGCAGACCCGCACGCCGAAGCGGTCGATCAGGATGCCGGTCGCCGGCGCCACCAGCCCAGCCAGCAGCAGGGTAATCATGTCGCGAAAGGTGATCTCGCCCAGGGACCAGCCAAACTCGTTCATGAATTCGACATTGAATACCGACAGCCCGGAAATGGTCTGCCCGTTGCTCACCATCAGCACGATGCAGGCGAAAACCGCGATGAACCAGGGGTAGGCCCTGCTGGCGCGCACACTGTTCATGGAGATTTTCCCGGCAAGGATGAATTAGACCTAATGTAATATCATTAAGCGTAAGTTGCAACCGCCGTGCGCACCGAATCCGCTTGCGATACAGACCTCCATCCACGCTTGCACGGCGCCGGTCAAATCCGGCGCGCAGGATTCCCGCGCAAATGCAGTGGGATTTGCCCTCGGCGAGCTTTGATATATCATTATATCTATGTATAACAAAGGTGCCTGCCGTGAACGCGTTCGATACCCTGAGTGACGAGTCCCGCTTCAAGGAACTCGACAAGTCTTCGCCGACGCCGCTGTATTTCCAGTTATACAGCCGGTTGAAAACGTTGATCCTCGACGGCACCCTGCCGTACGGCAGCCGCATGCCCACCGAGGAAGTGCTGGCCAACCTGTTCAAGGTTTCCCGGATTACCGCCAAGCGCGCCATGGACGATCTCGCCGGCGAGGGGCTGCTCGCCCGCAGCCGGGGCAAGGGCACCCATGTCATCTACAAGTATTCGCCGCGCCCGGTAAAGGCGCCGCTCGTGGGAATGCTGCAGGAAATCGAAACCATGGCGCGCAACAGTCGCGCCCGGGTAATCCGTTGCAGTTGGCAGGAACCTCCCCAGGCAATCCGGGACGAATTAGGCTTGGCTCCCGGCGAGAAAGCCTTGCATCTCGTTCGGGTGCGCCAACGCGACAAGCTCGATTTCGGCTATTACACGAGTTGGACCGCGGGCGTGGAGATGCCGTCGAAACCGTCGATATTCCAGACTACGCCCCGGCTTTCGTATTTCCGCCAAAAGGGCCTGGAAGTGACCCATGTAAAACAGACCCTCAGCGCCGAAGCCGCCGATGCCGAGGCAGCCCGGGCGCTCGACGTGGCCGAGGGCAGCCCCCTGCTCAGCCTGACCCGCCGTTCCTATAACAAGGGCGCCCGGGGCGAGCGCATGCACGATTATCTGCGGGCGCTCTACAACCCCGAGCATTTCCGCTACGAAATGGACCTCGAGGTCGATTGATCGAGCCTCACAATGCTATGATTTCCGGGATTCGGCAACACCGGTCCCGCGATGCAGCGCCGCCAGCTACCCATCGGCATCCAGCACTTCCGGACCCTCCGGGAAGACGGTTGCTACTACGTCGACAAGACCCCCCTGATCCACCGTCTGGTGAGCCGGGGCCGCCATTACTTCCTCTCGCGCCCGCGCCGTTTCGGCAAGAGCCTGCTGCACGGGGGGCAAGTCTTCGTCATGGAATTCAAGATGGCGGAAGAGAACGAGGAAACCGAAGCCGCCCTTGACCGCGCCATCAGCCAGATTCGCGACCGGGGCTACGCCGACCGATACCGCGACCGCGGCGAACCGATCCACCTGTTGGCGGCGGTATTCGGCCGCGAAGAACGCAACCTCCTCGCCGTGCGCGCCGAACCCGCTTGAGCCTCAAGGGTCGCGGCAGGCGCCATACCCGCCACCCCCACTCCGGCAGCCCGGAACTCGCAAAGAGATTCTACGACTGCGCGCGGAACAATTTTCTTGCCCCATATGGTGCGGGGCGATATAGTATTTTGGCTGTTGGCCGCAATGCATACGGGGATTTCGACATTTCCGCCGGAGGGACTTGACAATGAAAACAAGCGCAAAAGACCATCCTGTGAGCCGAGCCGAGCCGAGCCGAGCCGAGCCGAGCCGAGCCGAGCCGAGCCGAGCCGAGCCGAGCCGAGCCGAGCCGAGCCGAGCCGAGCCGAGCCGGGGCGCTCTGATGCGGGCCGCGAAGCGGCGGCTGCCGCTGCTGGC
>JAJDYJ010000100.1 GCA_022822865.1 Pseudomonadales bacterium
GGTTCTGGTTTCAGCGGTTATCGCAAGTCGGTGGTTTTATTATCAGGTAGTTCTACTCTTATTTGAGGGCGAATCTTACGGACTTGGACTGGGCGCTGCCATGGCGTTCCGCCAGGCTGGCGCCGATGTACCTGTTCGTGGTTCTGATCGAGGTGTGGCCCGCGTCATCGCGAATGTGATGAAGGGGGCGATGCGGAACGTCGAATGAAATCCCCGTATGGCGCAGCCAATGGGGGCTCGCTAATTCGAGCACTTCCGCGTCTTCGATCTTGCCCTCCGCTCGCATGTTCCAGGCGGCGTGCATGAAAACCTGCTTGCACAGTTGCCTGATCCTGGTTGTTGTGAGCGTTCCGCTTTTCGATCTTCCGTGCACGAGAACCGTGTTCTCTCCGGGCAGGGGCAATCCCGTCAGTCCGCGATAGCGCCGGTAGCGCTTGAGCGCTTCCAGCATGTCGCCGCAGACGGATACGGTTCGTTCCTTGTTGCCCTTGCCAACGGTCTTGAACCACCAGCGGCCATGGGCATCCCTGAAGAAGTGTCCCATGATCGGCCGCCAACGGTCGGATTCCACAAACTCCGAGATGCGCAAGTACATGCAGAACATCGCCAGAAGCACGAACAGGGTGCGTTCGTGGTTCTCCGGATCGAATTCCGCCAGTTCTTCCGCTGCATCGAGTACGCAGTGCCATTGTTCCGGCGACAGTACGCGGGGCGGCGGAGCATCTTGCTCGGTCTTGATGAATTTCGACTTCTGTCGCATTCGCTTGACCGGATTCTGGAGTATGTAGGCTTCTTCAACCAGGAAATTGAAAAAACTTCCCAGGGTGTTGAAGCAGGTCCTCAAGGTTCCGGCGCTCACGGCATATTGCGCATGCCTTGAGCAGTACGGTCTCCATTTCCGATTCGGAACCCTTTTGCCCCTCACGTCCCTGTAGCGAACCTGTCTCGTCTTGCCGGTCCAGGCCCTTGGGGGCTTTACACAGAACTCTATGAACCTTTCAACGTCCTGACGTTGGGTTTCCTTCAGCGATTTTCCGTTCACCAACCATGTCCATGCCAACAATTGTTCGAGAGTTTTACGATACTGCCTGAAGGTTTCTTGACTTCCTCTATAGGTGTAGATGAACTCGGCGGCCATTTGATAGTCCTCCGTGGCCTGCGTCGAGCATCTGCCCAGTACCCGTTGCACGTCATTTTCGCTGACGCGACGGTTTCCAGGATTTTCCATATGTTCCAAAGTATCGAAGAAGGGCCTGGGGGCCCTTTTGAGTGCAGAGTCTCTACTCATTTGCTTCGTCCTCCAGAAATCCGGCCAATCATTGGCCGGTTCCTGCAACATTAGGAGCAAAAACTCATCAGGGCAATGGCATTGTGGCCCGAATTTGATTTACTGATTGTTGTCAGGGCAACTAACCGAGTCTGGACACCCGTCTTGGGGTGTGGCTATATTCGGCATTCACTTCACGCCAAAACAGACAAGACCGACCATGCGCCGATATTCTTTCAGGTTCAGTGCAATTTTTTTTCTCGCCCTCGCGCCGCTCGTTGCGAACGGCGATTTCGAGCCCATCAGCCCCATAGAATGGAACGAGGCCAAGGCCCGGCATCTGCTTGAGCGCGCGGGATTCGGCGCCCGGCCCGAGGAAGTGGCCGAGTTCGCCGCCATGACTCCGGACGAGGCCGTGCGCCGGCTCGTCTATTTCGAGGGCGCGCCGGAAGTGGAATTGCCCGGGTTCGATCATTCGGGCGTATTCGACGAAGGGCTCGATCCCTTCCCGCCAAGCCGGCCGGCCACCACCGAACTGGCGCGCAGGCAGGGCCACGCGCTCGGCGTGCAGGTCAAGCCCGGCGGCGACCGGCCCTTGCAGCCGGTTGTGAACAAGTTCTTCTACTGGCTGCGCGCGAGCCGGCTCGAAACCGACCGCGTCGCCTACTGGTGGGCCGAGCGCATGCTCAACAGCCCGCGCCCGCTCGAAGAGAAGATGGCGCTGTTCTGGCACGGGCATTTCGCGACCAACGAGAACAAGGTGCGCGACTACCGCAAGATGCTCATGCAGCTCAATCTGTTCCAGGAGAAAGGGCTGGGCGATTTCCGCAGCTTGCTGATCGGCGTGGCGCAGGACCCGGCCATGCTCAATTTTCTCGACGCCGGCGTGAACACCAGGGGTTCGCCGAACGAGAACTTCGCGCGGGAGATCATGGAACTGTTCACCATGGGCGTCGGCAATTACGGCGAGACCGACGTGCGCGAAGCGGCCCGGGCGTTTACCGGCTGGAATTACGAAGGGCTCGAATTCACGGTCGTTACCGAGGACCATGATTTCGGCGTCAAGCGCGTGCTCGGGCGGGAAGGCGATTTCGACGGCGTCGAAGTCATCGACATCATTCTCGAACAGGACGCCACGGCGGACTTCATCGCGCGCAAGATCTACAACTATTTCGTCAGCGCGGAACTCGACGACGACTCGGCCCGGGAACTCGGCGCCTGGCTGAAGGATTCGAGTTACGACATCGCGGCGTACATGGAGCGCCTGTTCCTGTCGCGGGATTTCTACCGGCCCGAGGTGATCGGCAGCCGTATCAAGGGGCCGGTGGAATACGTGGTTTCCACCTATCGCCTGCTCGACCTCGACAGCATCCCCGGCACGCCGGATTTCAACCGGGTTACCGGTTCGCTCGGCCAGCGGCTGATGCGGCCGCCGACGGTCGCCGGCTGGAGCGAAGGACGCGCCTGGATCACTCCGAGCCTGCTTTTCGAACGCGGCAATTTCGTGCTCGACGTGGTGTTCCCCGACATCGGATTCCTGCCGCCGGACCGCCATCCCGGTTATGGCGGCGAGGAAATCCTCAGCGTACACGAGCGGCTGCGGCGGGGAATGGACATCAGTTCGGCGACCTTGCCGTCGATGGTGGCCGAGGAAGCGCCCGACATGAACGAGTTGTCCGCTTCGAACATGCTCGCCGACAGCGACGAGGCCTTCAATACGCGTTACGGCAGCTATCGCGGCTGGCAGATGGCGATCGAGCGGGTGAAACCGATTCCCCGCGACATGGCGCGGGTCGACCTGGCCGCCCTGGTGGCGGAGGAGGGCTTGCGGACGCCGCTTGAAGTGGTCGACCATCTGACCGCGCGCTTCTTTACCGTGCCGCCCGAGCCTGCCACTATTGCGGCGATGGCCGAATACCTGGAAGCCGAACTCGGCACCGCCGATATCGCCTCGGCGACAAGCTTCATGGAAGAGTCGATGCGGGGGCTGTTGCACGTGCTGCTCAGCCGCCCGGAATATCAACTGAATTGAAGACGACGAAATTCGGAGGAAAGACCATGGTCAGGAAGCCCGGCCCCGGCCTAAACAAGAAAATCAGCAGACGCAGCGTGTTGGCCGGCGGTTTGACCTCGGTCAGCGCCCTGGCCGCCGCGCCGTTGTTCAGCCCCCGCGCCTGGGCCCAGGCCGACCGGGAACAGCCCATTCTTGTGTCGGTGGAGCTTTCCGGCGGCAACGACGGCCTGAACACGGTCGTGCCCTACGGCGACGACGCCTACTACCGGCATCGGCCCACCATTGGCATCAAGCCCGACGAGGTGCGCAAGCTCGACGATCATTTCGGTCTCAATCCCGGCCTGCTCGGCTTCGAAAGGCTGTGGGATTCAGGCGATTTCGCCGTCGTCCACGGCTGCGGCTACGAGCAGCCGTCCTATTCTCATTTCACTTCGATGGCCTACTGGCATACGGCCGCGCCCAACCGCGGCGACGAATTCGGCTGGCTCGGCCGCCTCGCCGACGCGCTCGACGGCGCTTCGGGCACGGATGTGCTGATCAACATCGCATCGAGCCAGTCGCTGGCGGTGAAAAGCCGGCTGCATACGCCGGTGGTGTTCGACAACCCCGAGCGTTTCCAGCGCCGCGCCTTCGAAAGCCAGGCGCCGCTCATGCACCGCGTGGACGAGTCAGCCGGCAATCCGACCCGCGCCTTCCTCAATGACGTTGCGCGCAGCGCGTTGACGGCCTCGGCCCAGATTCGCGACGCCTGGGCGAACTATCGCACGCCGATCGACTACGGCCTCAACGGTATGGACCTGCCGAAGGTCGCGGCCTGCATCGAAGCGGGGCTGCCGGCGCGTATCTATCACGTGTCCTATCGCAACAACGCATTCGACACGCACGTGCAGCAGGTAAACCTGCACCGCCGCATCCTGGCCTACACGGGGGACGCCATCAACGGCTTCATCCGCGACCTGGAACGCATCGGCCAGGCGCATCGCGTGCTGGTACTGGTCTATTCGGAGTTCGGCCGCCGCGTCCCGGAAAACGCGAATCTCGGCACGGACCACGGCTCGGCCAACGTGATGTTCCTGGCCGGCAAACCGGTAATCCCGGGCCACTACGGAACCCCGCCGAGCCTCACCAACCTGGTAGACGGCGACAACCTCCAGCACACGGTAGATTTCCGCCAGGTCTACGCCACCGCCATAGACCGCTGGATGCAACCCGGAGCCTCCGAAACTGTCCTCAAGGGCCGCTTCAACCCGATCGAGGCTCTTGGCTGACCATTGGTGGCCTCGATCCGTCGCTGCCGGGCTGTGGGGTGTACAGCGGACGCCGTAAATACGTCCCTGTAGGCTGCCTTCGATTGGTTTGTGCATGCCATCCCTGGCGCGACATTGGTGGCTTCGCCAACCCCCAGCCTTGCCATCCATGGCAAGTCGTTCGGCCCTCAAGAAGCTGCGCTTCTTGTCGGCTGCGCCGACCGGGCCTCACCCATGCCTCACACGCCCGCTGTACACCC
>JAJDYJ010000077.1 GCA_022822865.1 Pseudomonadales bacterium
ACATCCCGGATCACGCCAGCGCGATCCGACTCCCGCAGGCTCAACACCACCTCCTCGCTCGACAAAACAGCCCCTCCCAACAAAACAAAAAGGGGACACTTTAACTTTGCTCAAAGGGGACATTACTGCTTTGGGCTAACATACGAATTGTTGAGGCAAATCGCATGTATGTGGCTTCGATCCGTCGCCGTCTGGTGTGCGGTGTGCAGCGGACGCCGTAAATACATCCATGTAGGCTTCGGGCTCGACATCCTGTCTCGCACGCCCGCTGCACACCGCACACCAGACGGCGACTCACGTTGTAGAGGGTCCGATAGGACGCTCGCTGCACACCGCACACCAGAATCCGATGGGACACCCATCTCTTTGGCAGGGCGTTCTTGGTTACCGCCGCATTGCCTCCGTGCGCGAATCGAAATTCTTGAATTCAATTCAGAAATGCAGTGGGTTGTGCCATTCGATTTGGTAGCCGGGGGTTGTGGTGGCGCTTTCGGCTATTCCGATTCCGGGGATTGCGATTAGTTCTTCTTGATGGAAAAGCAGGGGGAGGCGGTTGCGTAGCCAGGGTTCGAGGCGGGATTCGTTGAGGATTTTTTTGAGGGATTTTGTGGGGCGGTGGGTCAGGCGGCAGGATTCGCCGCCCTGGCGGTAGCGGATTTCGTAGGTTTTGGCTGCGAGGCCCTGGTCTGGTGTTGGGGTGGCGTGGAGGCTGCCATTGCCGGGGAGGTGGAGAGTGGGCTCTCGGGCGGGGTTCCAGGGGAGGCGGGTTTTGGGGTCGATGGGGGGGAGTTCGGGGAGGAGATACAGATTGCCGTTGAAGCGGCGGACGGAATGGGCGCTGAAGTCGATGACGGCTTCGACGCTTTGTTTCGGTTTGATCAGCCAGTCGGGCAGGCCTTGCAGTTTCCTTGGATTCGCCGGCTCGCCGGTTTTTTCTTCGATCCAGTGGCGCAGGGCGTTGTGCAGCCGGGGGGCGCTCAGTTGGCGCAGGGCGTCGATGCGCAGTTGGTTATTGGCCTTGCCGGCGCATTGTTCTAGGTCGATTTCGGCGAGGTCGGCGAGCAGGTTCCGGGATTCGGCGATCAGTTCGCGGGATTTTTCCCAGTCGCGGCGATATTCGGGCCAGCGCCGTTCGATTGCGGGCAGGATTTCGTGGCGGCAGAAATTGCGGTCGAAATCGGTGTTTCGATTGGAATCGTCCTCGATCCAGCGCAGTTCGTGCGCCCGCGCATACTCCGCCAGTTCCTCTCTCGGGCAATGCAGCAAGGGCCGCAGCAGCGTGCCCTTCCCCAACTCGCGCCGGGCCGGAATTCCACTCAAGCCGCGCAAGCCGGCGCCGCGGGACAGGCGCAGCAATATGGTTTCCATCTGGTCGTCGAGATGGTGCGCGAGCAACAGGCATTCTCCCGGCTCCAGGGCTTCGGAGAAGGCTTCGTAGCGGGCGATCCGGGCGCGATTCTCCGGACTCGCGCCGGATTCCGGCACGGCCACTTTGCAAACAGTGAGCGGAATGTCCCACTGCCGGCAAAGATCCCGACAAAATCGTTCCCATTCGTCCGCGTCCGCCTGCAACCCATGATTCACATGCAGCGCCCGCAGCGCTCCACCTTCCGCCAAACCTTCCTTCACCACATGCAACAACACCACGGAATCCATTCCACCGCTCAGCCCCACCACAATTCCTGCGCCCGGTGGTAATTCAGCGGCTACGAAATCTTGCAGATTTGACATTGGCGATCAGCTACTGATGCCGTAACTCATCAGGCGGCGGTAGCGGCGTTCGACCAGGTCGTCCGGGTCCATGGCGGTCAATTGCTCGATCTGGTCGAGCAAGGCCGCCTTGATGCCGGCGGAAACCGCGGCCACGTCGCGATGGGCGCCGCCGAGCGGTTCGGAGATGATGTGATCGACGATGCCGAGTTGCTTGAGCCGGTCCGCCGTCACGCCCATGGCTTCCGCGGCGTTCGCTGCGAACTCGGCCGATTTCCACAAGATCGTCGCGCAGCCTTCGGGAGTGATCACGGTGTAGGTGGAATATTGCAGCATGTTGAGCTGATCGGTGACGCCGATGGCGATCGCGCCGCCGGAGTTCGCCTCGCCGGTCACGGTTGCGATCAGCGGCGTGCGCACGCGCGACATCATCGCCATGTTTTCGGCGATCGCTTCGTTGATGCCGCGTTCTTCCGAATCCATGCCGGGATAGGCGCCGGGCGTGTCGATGAAACAGAGCACGGGCAGCCGATAGCGTTCGGCCAGTTCCACCAGCCGCCGCGCCTTGCGATAGCCCTCGGGCCGCGGCATGCCGAAATTGTGCTTGACCTTGGCGCGGGTGCCGCGGCCTTTCTGATGACCGATGACCATGACCGGGCGGCCGTCGATCTTCGCCAGGCCGCCGATGATCGCCTGGTCGTCGGCGTACAGGCGGTCGCCGTGCAACTCGTCGAAATCGGTCATGATGTGATCGATGTAGTCGAGCGTGTAGGGACGCAGGGGATGGCGCGCGACCTGGCAGATTTGCCAGGGCGTCAGATTGGCGTAGATCTTTTCCGTCAGGCGCAGGCTTTTCTGCCGCAGCGTCTGGATTTCCTCGTTGATATTGAGTTCGTTATCGCTGCCGACGAGGCGCAGTTCGCTGATCTTGTCTTCAAGTTCAGCGATAGGCTGTTCAAATTCCAGGAAATCGGGGTTCACTCGAGAAAGATTCCGTTACCGGCCCAGGGGCCGGACGCGGCCCGCGGGTTCAATTGTCATATTGCAGCGTGACCTGGTCGCGGCCGAATTCCATGCGCAGGCTCCGGACCAGATCGTCCGCCGGCGCCACCGCCCAGTCGGGGCCGAGCATTATACACCCCTGCATGTCGCCGCGATGATAGTTGACGATTACCTTGCAATAGCCGTGACCGTTGCCCTTACCTTTACCATTGCGGCTATAAGGTTCGAGAATTGAGGCCAATTGCCCGCAAAAGTTTCCGGAAAGCTCGGTTTCGTCCAGATTCAGCGCGAGTTTGCACTTGCGCCTGGCCCGGGCTTCGTCCAGCGTCATCGCGTCTTTCGCCCGGATTCGCAGGCCGCCGGTAAATTCGTCGTCCACCACCCGGCCTTCGATCACGACGATGGCGTATTTCTGCAGGCGATCCTGTACTTGCCTGAATTCCGGGTCGTACATGACCGCTTCGAGCCTGGCCGAGCCGTCGTCGATCGTCAGAATGCCCATATTGCCGTTTTCGCGCCTGCGCACGCGAATGTCCGCCAACATGCCGGCGAGGAACTGATGCTTGCGTGAGGCTCTTGCTTCCTGCAGCCTCGTCGGCGCGATTTGCGCCAGTTCAGACAGATATTCTTCCACCGGATGGCCGCTCAGATAGTAGCCGAGGCACTCCCGCTCCGCTTCCAGCATCGCGTGTTCGTCCCATTCCGGCTTTTCGGGCATTGGCGGCATCAGGTCTTCCACATCCGCTTCCTCTTCCATGCCGCCGAACAGATTGGCGATGCCGAAGGTCTGATCCTGCTGGTACTGTTCCGCCGCCTGGATGGCCGCCGGCAGGCAATGCCGCAGCCGCGCCCGCGCCGCGGCGGCCTCGCCTTCGGCCAGTTCGTCGCAGGCGCCGGAATCGATCAGGATTTCCAGCGCGCGCTGATTGAGCAAGTGGCCGCCGGTGCGCCGGCAGAGATCCGACAACGACTTGAACGGCGCCTGTTCGCGGGCCTCGACGATACGTTCGATCTGTCCCTGCCCCAGGTTGCGGATGGCGCCAAGGCCGTAAACGATGCGGCCCGCCTCGTCGACGCTGAAGCGGAACCGGCCGCTGTTGATGCCCGGCGGCAGGACTTCGAGCCCCATTTCGCGGCATTCGGCCACGAGTTCCATGATCTTGTCCGTGAGCTTCATTTCCGACGACAGCACCGCGGCCATGAAATGCGCCGGGTAATGCGTCTTCAGCCAGGCGGTCTGATAGGCGAGCAAGGCATAGGCCACGGAGTGGGACTTGTTGAAGCCGTAGCCGGCGAATTTTTCCATCAGGTCGAACAATTCCCTGGCGATCTTTTCCGGCACCCCCGTCTCGTGCGCGCCCCGCATGAAGTTCTTGCGCTGCGCGGCCATTTCCTTCGGATCCTTCTTGCCCATGGCCTTGCGCAGGATGTCGGCGCCGCCCAGCGTGTACTTGCCGAGCGACTGGGCGATTTTCATCACCTGTTCCTGGTAGAGAATCACGCCATAGGTACTGTCCAGCAGGGGTTCGAGTTCGGGCAGCAAATAGCGGACCGCCTTGCGGCCGTGCTTGCGGTCGATGAAATCGTCGACCATGCCCGACTGCAGGGGGCCCGGGCGATACAGGGCGACGAGGGCGACCATGTCGTCGAAGCGGTTGGGCTTCAATTTGCGGATCAGTTGCCTGATGCCGCGGGATTCCAGTTGGAATACCGCCGTGGTGCCGCCCTTGCCGAGCATGCGGTACACCTTCGCGTCGTCGAGCGGCAGCCTGGCGATATCGATGTTCGCGCCTTCCTGCTCGTTGATCGATTTCACCGCCCAGTCGATGATCGTCAGGGTGCGCAGGCCGAGAAAGTCGAACTTTACCAGGCCGGCGGTCTCCACGTCGTCCTTGTCGTATTGCGTGAGCAGGCCGGAACCGGTGCGCTCTTGGTCGCGATACAGCGGCGTGAAATCGGTGAGCCGTCCCGGCGCGATCACGAGCCCGCCGGCGTGCTTGCCGACGTTGCGCGTGATGCCTTCGAGCTTGAAGGCCATCTCGAGGATTTCCTGGGCGTCCTCATCGCCGTCCACGTACTCTTTCAGGTCAGGCTGCTCTTTCATCGCCCGCGCTAGCGTCATTCCCGGCGTCGGGGGAATCAGCCGCGACAGCCTGTCGCCGACCGAATAAGGCTTGCCTTGCACCCGGGCGACATCCCGCACCACGGCCTTCGCCGCCATGGTGCCGAAAGTGATGATCTGGGAGACAGCGTCCTCGCCGTAGATGTCCGCTACGTGAGCGATGACGCGGTCGCGGCCTTCCATGCAGAAATCGATATCGAAGTCGGGCATGGAGACGCGTTCCGGATTGAGGAAGCGCTCGAACAGCAGGTCGTATTCGATCGGGTCGAGATCGGTGATATCGAGCGCCCAGGCGACGACCGAGCCCGCGCCCGAACCGCGGCCGGGGCCGACCGGGATACCGTTGTTCTTCGCCCATTGCACAAATTCCATGACGATCAGGAAGTAGCCGGCGAAATCCATCTGGTTGATGGTGTCGAGTTCTTCCCGCAGGCGCTTGTAGTAGCGCTCCTGTTCATCGGGCGCAAGTTCACCGCCCGGCAATCCGCCCAGGCGTTGGCGCAGGCCTTCTTCCGCGACTTTCGCAAGATATTCCTCCAGGTTCGCGGTTTCGCCTTCCGGCAGCGGAAATTCAGGCAGGCGCTGCTCGAGTTCGAGATCGAGATTGCAACGGCGGGCGATATCGAGCGTGGACTGAATCGCCTCGGGAATATCCGCGAACAATTTGGCCATCTCATCCGCGCTTCGCAGATATTGCAACTCGCTGTAGTCGCGCGGCCTGCCGGAATCGTCGAGCACGCGGCGCTGGCTGATGCAGACCCGCGCCTCGTGCGCCTCGAAATCGTCCGCGCCGAGAAAGCGGACATCGTTGGTCGCCACTACCGGGCAGCCGCACTCCCGCGCCAGATCGAGCGCCGCTTCGATGTAGTCTTCCTCGCCGGATCTCCCGAGGCGCTGCAATTCGAGATAGAACGCCTCGGGGAACAACTCCTGCCAGGATTGGAGCAATTGCCGCGCCAGATCCCGCTTGCCGGCAAGCAGGGCGGTGGCGATATCGGACTGTTGCGCTCCCGACAAGGCGATCAGGCCATCGCCGTAGTCCCGCAGATGCCGCTTGCCGGTCTGGATTTCGGCGCCTGGCTCGTTGGCGACGTAAAGCTCGGATATCAGATTGATCAGATTGCGGTAACCGGTCTCGTTCCGCACGAGCAGCGCGATCTGGCTGGCATGGCCGCTGTCCTCGTCGACCACTCGCAGGTCGCAGCCGCAGATCGGCTTGATGCCGGCCCGGCGCGCCGCCTGATAGAACTTGATCAGGGAAAACAGATTCGCCAGATCGGTAACCGCCACCGCCGGCATGCGCGACTCGCGCAGGCTCGCGATCAGTGGTTCGATGGCCACCAGCCCGTCGCTGACGGAAAATTCGGTATGCAGGCGAAGATGGATGAAGGTCTGCGCTGGTTCGGGGTCAGGCATGGGTAACTCGAACGGGCTGCTACGGCTAGTTTACACCAACTCGGCAACCGGTCCGAAGGTTCGGCGGTGGATGGGGCTGGGGCCGAAGCGGGCCAGGGCTTGCAGGTGGTCGCGGGTGGGATAGCCCTTGTGGCGGGCGAAGCCGTAGCCGGGATATTCGCGGTCGAGGGCGGCCATTTCGCGGTCCCTGGTGACCTTGGCGAGGATCGATGCGGCGGCGATTGCGGGGATACAGCCGTCACCGCCGATGACGGCTTTGGAAGCATATTGCCAGTTGGGGCAGAAGTTGCCGTCGACGTAGACGAATCGGGGCTGCAACGAAAGTTGCTCCACGGAACGGCGCATGGCGAGCAGGCTGGCCTGGAGGATGTTGAGACGGTCTATTTCCGCGGCGCTGGCTCGTCCGACGGCGAAACTGAGGCAGTTCTCAACGATCCGTTCGAAGCAGGCTTCCCGTTGCGCCGGAGTGAGTTTCTTCGAGTCGTTCAAGCCCTGGATCGGCGCTTCGGTATCGAGAATCACCGCCGCGGCAATCACGTCGCCGGCCAGACAACCGCGGCCGGCTTCGTCCGCTCCGGCCCGCGGCGCCGGCAGGTCCGGCGGTTCGCGCCAGACCGGCTCAACTCGCATGTGGGTTTTCCGTGAGCAGGTCGTGGATGGCGCCGGCGGCCTGGGCGGAGGCGTTCCGGCGCAGGAAGCGGTGCTGTTCGGCGAATTTTTTCAACAGTTCCTCGTCGGGTGCGCGATTTGCCATGAATCGCTCAATTTCCCGCAAGAGGTTTTCCCTGTTGACTTCCTTTTGCACGTATTCGGGCACGAGGCGCTCGCCCGCTAGCAGATTGGGAATCGCCATGTGATCGACCTTGACGATGCGCGAGGCGAGCGCATGGCTCAACGGCGCGAGCTTGTAGCAGACCGCCATCGGCCGGCGCAGCAGCATCGCTTCGAGGCTCGCCGTGCCCGAGGCGAGGATCACGAAGTCCGCCGCGGCGATTGCGTCGTGCGATCGATCGAGCAAGCGGAATTCGGCGGCGGCGAATCCGCCTTGCGTGATGAGTTCTTCGAGCAGGCGCCGGTTCTCGACCCCCGAACAGGGGATCAGAAATTGCAATTCGGGAAACTTTTCCCGCGCGGCGGCGGCCGCCGCCAGGAAATCCGGGGCCATGCGCCTGATTTCGCTCTTGCGGCTGCCGGGCATCAGGGCGATCACCGGCGCCGCGGCGTCGAGCGAAAGTTTCCGCCGCGCCTGTTCCCCGCCGTCCTCAAGGCCGATTTCGTCGGCGAGCGGGTGTCCCACGCATTGCACGCGAACGCCATGCTCGCGATAGATGGCGGTCTCGAAGGGAAACAGCGTAAGCATCAGGTCGATCGATCTGGCGATGCCATGGATTCTGCCCTTGCGCCAGGCCCAGACGCTGGGACTTACATAATGAATCGTCCGGATGCCGTTCTTGTGAAGGCTTGCCGCCAGACGCAGGTTGAAGTCGGGCGAGTCGATGCCGATGAATGCCGCCGGACGGGTCTTGCGGAAAAATCGTTCGAGGCTGCGCTTGATGCGCAGCAATTCGGGCAGCCGGCCTAGCGGTTCGACCAGCCCCATCACCGCAAGCCGCTCCATCGGCGCCAGCGATTCGCAGCCGAGCCGCTCCATCTCCGGGCCGCCGACGCCGCTGAAATGCGCTGCCGGATAACGGTCGCGCAAGGCGCACATGAGACTTGCGCCAAGAATATCGCCCGATTTCTCGCCGGCGACAATTCCGAAATGAATACGTCCGGTCATGCCGCGAGATGGCCGGCCGCTAACGGTGAACGCCTTTACAGGAGGTTTCCACCGATTCGATCAGAGTCTTCAGCACCGCGCTGTCTTCGCCGAGCGCCTTGATCTGGGGCACCGCTTCCTGCACGGTAAGATTGCGCAAGTGCAGGATCTTGAACGCCTTCTTTAGCAGTTCGATGTCTTCGCGCTCGAAGCCGCGCCGCTTCATGCCGATCGAGTTGATGCTGCGCGCGCGCGCCGGCTTGCCGCTGACGATGACGAAGGCGGGCACGTCGTTCGACACATGGGTCATGCCGCCGACCATGGAATGCGCGCCGATGCGGAGAAATTGCTGCACCCCGGCATAACCGCCGAGTATGGCGAAGTCGTCGATGGTCACATGGCCGCTGAGCCCGACGCTATTGGCGCAGACGATATCGTCGCCGAGTTTGCAGTCATGGGCGACGTGGGAATAGGCCATCAGCAGGTTGCGGCTGCCAACGCTCGTCAGGCCGCCGCCGACGCCGGTGCCGCGATGCACGGTCACGCCTTCGCGGAATATGTTGTCGTCGCCGATTTCGAGCCAGGTTTCCTCGCCCTGGTACTTCTTGTCCTGTGGATCTTCGCCGATCGAGGCGAACTGGAAAAACAGGTTGCCGGCGCCGATACGGGTATTGGACTGGATCACGACATGGGAGCGCAATACGGTTCCCGCGCCGATGGACACATTGGGTCCGATGATGCTCCAGGGGCCGACGACCACGTCGGCGCCGATCTCGACATCCTCTTCTATCCGCGCCGTCGGATCGATTCTGGCGCTGCTGTCAATCGACATCCACTTTCCTCTCGGCGCAAATGATCTTCATCGAACCCACCAGATGGCCGTCAACGCTCGCTTCGGCATAGAACTTGTAGATGCCGCGGCGATTGCTGATTACGTCAACCTGCAACATCAACCGGTCGCCCGGTACTACAGGACGGCGCAGGCGCACTTCGTCCGCGCCCACGAAATAATAAAGATAACCGTCGGCGGGTTTCTTTTCCTGGCTCTTGAAGCCGAGCACGCCCGCGGCCTGGGCCAGCGCTTCGATGATGAGCACGCCGGGCATGATGGGCTGATGGGGAAAATGGCCGACGAAAAAGGGCTCGTTCACGGTAACGTTCTTGCAGGCGAGAATGGACTTGCCGAGTTCCATTTCGAGAACCCGGTCCACCAGCAGAAAAGGATAGCGCTGCGGCAGGTATTCCTTGATTTCCTGTACGTCCAGAATCATGCCCGGATCTCTGCGTAAGTCTCGGCTCTTGGCGCCGGGTAGCACATGCTAGTCTTTCTTTACCTGTTTTTCCAAATGTCTCAGCCGGGTAGCCATGTCGTCCAGATCCTGGAAGCGGGTGATGACCCTTTTCCAGCGGCTGGTTTTCATATGACCCGTGCCTGAAGAATATCTTCCCGGCTCGTCGATGCTGCGGCTGACGAGCGACATCGCGCTCACTTCGACGCGGTCCGCTATGCTGATATGGCCAACCGCTCCCGAAGCGCCGCCCATGATGCAATACCTGCCGATGACGACGCTGCCCGCGATCGCGGTGCAGCCGCAGATTATCGTATGTTCGCCGATCACGCAGTTGTGTCCGATCTGCACCTGGTTGTCGATCTTGACGCCGCGCCCGATAACCGTGTCTTCCATGGCGCCGCGGTCGATGGTGGTGCCGGCGCCGATTTCCACATCGTCGCCGATCGCCACCGAACCGCCATGGTGGATCTTGATCGATTTCTCGCCGTCGAAGGCATAGCCGAAACCGTCGGCGCCGATCACGCTGTTGGCGTCGATCCGCACATTGCCGCCAAGGCGAACGCCGGGGTACAGGACCACCGCGCGCCGCAGATGGCAGGATTGCCCGAGCACGCATCCCGCCCCGACGATGCAGCCCGGCCCGATGATCGTATGCGCGCCGATATCGGCGCCGGCTTCGATTACGCAATTGGGGCCCACGCTGACCGACGGATCGATCCGGGCTTCGGGGTCGATGACGGCGGACGGATGGATGCCGGCGGGAGGTTTCTCCGTAACGTGAAAAATCGCCGATGCGCGGGCGAAACTGACATAGGGATGGGAGCTGACCAGCTTGTTTACCGGACAGTCGCCGCGGGATTTTTCGTCGACGATGACCGCGGATGCGCGAGTCGCCGCCAATTGCGCGGCGTAAGCGGGGTTCGAAAGGAAACTCAACTGGCCCGGCCCGGCGTCCGCGAGCGAACCGAGCCCGGTAATTTCGCATTCGCCGTCGCCGTCCAGTTCGACTTCAAGCATTTGCGCCAGCCGTGAAAGCTTGACGGCCGGCCTGGCAGACTGTTTCGAAGACAATTTTACGGGCCCGCTGACGCTCCGCTCCCGTTACTCGTTCTGGGCAAGTTCGTTCAGTTTCGCCGTGACCCGGGCCGTGATATCGAGCACAGGCGCGAAATACGGCGCGCTGTCGGCATTCAGAATGAGATCGAAACCGCCTTCGGCGACGACATCGGACACCGCCGTGGCAAGCTGCTCCTGCATGCTTTCGAGGAACGCCTGGTTTCTTTCGTTGAGCGCGGTTTGCACGCGCTCCTGGATCAATTGCAATTGCACTTGCAGATCCTGCGCGTTGGAGTTCATGCGCCGAATCTCGTCTTCGGTCATGATCGCCTCGTTCTGCTGAAACTCCTCGGCAAGCGCATTGAGTTCTTCCGACAACTCGGTCGCCCTTTCCTGGTCGGGCGCCAGTTCGGCTTCGAGTTCCTGCTGGATGACCGCGGCCGCATCCGAGGCGAACAAGGCGCGCAAGGGATTGAGAATGCCGATCTTGGTATCCTGCGCCAGGGCTCCTTGCGAAATCGCCGCCATGGTCAGGCAGGCAATCAGATACTTGGGGTATTTCACTATTTTTCTCCAACCGCATTACCGCTGCGTACCGGTTACGCTGCCGCGCATCCCGCCAGCCAACTCTGGAACTAGAACCCGGTTCCCACGGTAAAGTCAAAACTCTTGGTATCGTCCCCTTCCTTTCCGAATGGCTGGGCCAGATAGAAAGTCAGCGGACCGAACGGCGACAAATAAGTTACCGCTAAGCCTGCGGAATAGCGAAACTCCTTGAAGTCGAAATTGGAGCAGTTCTGCAACAGCCGCTGCCGTTCCGTGCAATGGGACGAGAACACGTTGCCCGCATCGATAAACAACGATGTCCGCAACTGGTTCGATACCTCATCGACGAAGGGCACCGGAAACAGCAGTTCCAATGTCGCCACGGTCAATATGTTACCACCAAAGCTGTCGTAATCCTCATGCAGGAAGAAATTCTCCACCGCCAGCGCCGGTACGGGATTGCCCATGCCGTCGAGCACCGGGTTGCCCATGGAGTCGAGCAGCGGGTCGACCTGGTAGGCAATCTCCCTGTCGTAACCCTGGGCCGAACCGTCTTCGTTCAGCAGAATATTGCCGGCTTCGTCTTTCAGCAGCGACACCCCGCTCGCGGTCAGATAGCGCGCGCCGGCCGTGCTCTCGGGCCCCAGACTGTTTTCTTCGAAGCCGCGCAACACACCGGCCGAATTGATTCCGCCGGCGAAATAGTGATTGAAGAAGGGCATCTGTTCGGTATCGCCGTAGCCGATGCCGTAACCGAGATTGGTGCGCAAGCCGACTACCCAGGTGCGATTCTGGTTCAGCGGCCAGTAAAGCTGGTTGGAATAGGAAAATCTCGCGTATTGCAGATCGCTGCCGGGAAGCGTCACTTCGACGCCCAGGTTGTGCAACATGCCGTCGTTGGCGAGCTGGCCGCGATTCAGGGTATTGCGGAACCAGTTGCCGGACAGTGAGAAGTTGTCGAAATTGTCGCCGTAGAGATCGACGAATCCCGGATCGGGATTCATGCGCAGTTGCGCCATGCTCAAACTGCCGACATCCCCCAATATCCCGTCCACTACCGGACCGACGGCGGGGTCGGGGTTGGGACGCGCAATCAGGTACTTGTCCACTCCCGGAAACAGTGTCGGCGAAGCGGAGATTTCCTGTACCGAGCCGAAGCCGGAACTGAGTTCGGTATGGGTGTAGCCGACATCGAAACCGAGCACCGAGATTTCGCTGAGCGGGTAGCTGAAGCTGACCGAGGCGCCGTAGGAAGAAGTATTGAAGTTCGCCACGTTGAACGGCGAGTCGATTTCCTGCACGTACAGGCTCATTCCGCGGCTTACGCCGTCCGGAGTGAAATAGGGATCGATGTACTGGAAATTCAGCGACTTGATGAAGCGGCTGCGATTGACGCCGACCGCCACCGTGCGGCCGGTGCCGAGAAAGTTCTGCGCCTGCAGGTTGGAACTGATGAAGAAGTCGCCGCTGCCGCCGGTGCCCACCTGGAAACTGATGGCGCCGAAATTCTGCTCCACCACGTCGAAATTGACGTCGACCTGGTCGGTCGAGCCGGGCACTTCCTCGGTCGCCACTTCCACGGTTTCGAAATAGCCGAGCCGTTCGAGCCGCACTTTCGACTGTTCGATCTGCATGCTCGAGGCCGGCGCCGCTTCGAGCTGGCGCATTTCGCGCCGCAGCACATCGTCGGCGGTCGAGGTGTTGCCATTGAAATTGATGCGGTTCACGTATGTGCGGTTACCGGGCTCGATGACGAAGGTCACGTCGACGCTGCCGTCGTCGTTGACGTCGGGCACGCCGGTGGCTTCGGCGAAGGCGTAGCCGAGATTGCCGAGAAATTGCACCATGATCTCCTCGGTGCCGGTCACCAGGGCCTGGGAATAGATCTGCCCCGGCCGCACGAAGATCGCCGCGCGCAGGATCGCCTCGGCGTCGACCAGGTCTCCGGCCAGATCGACTTCATTGATCACGTACTGGTTGCCTTCCAGCACGTTGATGGTGATATACACCTCTTGCCGGTCGGGCGTGATCGAGATCGGCGTCGACTCGATGTTGAATTCGACATAGCCGTTGTCGAGATAGAAGGACTCGAGGCGCTCGAGGTCGCCGGAAAACTGTTCCCGCGAATAACGGTCCCTGCGGCTGAGAAACATGTACCAGGGCTTGGGGCCGAGTTCGAACAGGTCGAGCAGGGTGTCGTCTTCGAAGGAAGTATTTCCGACGATATTGATCTGACGGATGCGCGATTCCTCGCCTTCGTTGATGTCGAGACTGATCGACACCCGGTTGCGGGGCAGTTCCTCTACTTCGATCTCCACCGCCGCGCCATAACGCCCGCGCGACGAATACACTTCCTGGATGCCCTGACGGATGGCTTCGAGGGCGGCGCGGGTGAAGATCTCGCCTTCGGCGATTTCCGCCGTGGCCATGTTCTCGATGATGTCCTCGGTTTCGAGCACGCTGTTGCCTTCGATATTGATTTCCGCTACCGACGGCCTCTCCTGCACGGTAATGACGAGTATGTTGCCTTCCCGGGCAACCTCGACCGCGTCGAAATATTCCGAAGCGGCGAGATCGCGAATGATCTGGGCGGAAGTCTGCGGCGTGACTTCGTCGCCGATCCCCACGGGCAGCAGGTTGTAGATGATGCCGGGGGTAATGCGCTGATAGCCGTCGACGATGATGTCGGCGATGGTGAAATTCTGGGCAAGCGCGGAGGGGAGGAAAAATACCGCCGCGATACAGGAAAAAAGGGCTTTCTTCATTGCCATGACTGATTCAGATTCTTTCGACGGTCGGTTGCGAATACTGCTTGCTCAAAGCAAGCGATTGAAATCGTTATAGAAAGCCAGCACCATGATCCCCAGCACCATGGCCATGCCGAAACGCAGGCTCCAGGCCTGCACGACCTCCGGCAAGGGTCTCCTGATAACCGCTTCCACCAGGAAAAACATCAGGTGGCCTCCATCCAGCATCGGTATCGGCAACAGGTTGAGTATCGCGATGGATACGCTCAACAGGGCCAGGAAACCGAGCCAGATTTCCAGGCCGATGGTGGCGGTCTCCCCCGCCACCTGGGCGATCGTGATCGGGCCGCTGATATGTTCCACCGAAATCAGCCCCACTATCATTTTCCGGATCGAGTCGAGCACGAACAGCGACATGTCCCAGGTTTCCCGCAAGGCCGGACCGACGGCGCCGATCGGACCGTAACGGAATTCCAGTACGGCGTCCGGCGGCAGCAGATCCAGCGGCTGCGCGCTCGCCACTCCGGCGCCGATTCTGCCGAAAGCGGAGCCGTCCCCCGCGGCTATGGCCTCGGGCCGCAACAGCAAATCCGTCGCCCCGCCTGCTCTTTCGACCGCCACGCGCAGATCAAGTTCCGGACTCGCGCGGATAATCCGCACCCAGTGAGACCAGTCGCGCACCGGTTCGCCGTCCACCGACAACACCAGATCGCCTTCCCGCAGGCCGCCGGCGTCGGCCGGCGCTCCCGTTTCGACCAGGCCGATGCGCGCCGGCACCAGCAATTCGACAATGCCGAGGTCGGCGACGGGCCGTGGTTCGGTATCGGCGCCGAGCCAGTCTTCCACGGGAATGCGGATATCCAGCGGCGGCGACCCGGAGGCCGGCGCGACGTTCAGGGTCAATTCGCCGGTTTCGCCCAGCCTGCCGAGGAATTGCATGTTCACTTCCCGCCAGGTCGCGGTCTCGCGCCCGTCCACCGCCAGGATGCGGTCTCCGGCTTGCAGGCCGGCGAGTTGCGCGGGCGATTCCTCGACCACGTCCTGCACCACCGGAGCGATGCCGGTAGTGCCGAATCCGATATTGATCAGCCAGAAAATGACGAAAGCCAGCAGGAAGTTGGCGCCCGGACCCGCGGCGACGATGGCGGACCGCTGCCAGAGTGGTTTGCAGGCGAAGGAAGTGTTGCGCTCGGTATCGGGCACGGTGGCCGGATCCACCAGGGAAGTGTCTTCCATGCCCTGCATCTTGACGTAACCGCCAAGCGGGATGGGGGCGATGGCGTATTCGGTGCCGTCCTTGCCGATCCAGCTTTTCAGCGGATTGCCGAAACCGACCGAAAAACGCAGCACCTTGACGCCGCAGCGCCGCGCGACCCAGAAATGGCCGTATTCGTGGAAGGTCACCAGAATTCCCAGGGTGACCAGTAACGCCAATATAGCTATCAGGAAATCCATCATGCTAAATCCGTTTGTGAATCAATTCCTTAGCGTAGGTACGCGCGAGACCGTCAACTTCAAGGATGATAGCCAGAGAGTCCGCCTCCCCACAAGGTATTCTAGCTGAAACCGCCTCGATTAGCCTCGCAATGCGGGAAAACGGCAATTCCCCCGCGAGAAAGGCGGCTACCGCCACTTCGTTGGCCGCGTTCACCACCGCCGGCCGCAGGCCCCGCTCCCGTGCGGCTTCAAGCCCCAGCCCCAGGCAGGGAAATCGTTTCAGGTCGGGATGCATGAATTCGAGCGGCTCTTCGGCGGCGAGATCGATCGCGTCGGCTCCCGACGGCATGCGCTCCGGCCAGGCCAGGGCGCAGGCGATCGGGATTCGCATGTCCGGCGAGCCGAGCTGGGCCAGCACCGAGCCGTCTTCGAAATGCACCATGGAATGCACGATCGACTGGGGATGGATCAGCACTTCCACCCGCCCGGGCGCCATGTCGAACAGATAACAGGCCTCGATGACTTCCAGACCCTTGTTCATCAGGGTGGCGGAGTCGACCGAGATTTTCGCGCCCATGTCCCATTTCGGGTGCTTGCAGGCCTGCTCCGGAGAAATCGAGTCGAAGCGGTCCGCGGGCGTATGCAGAAACGGCCCGCCGGAACAGGTCAATACCAGTTTCCTCACATGTTTCGTCTGTTCGGACCCGAGGGCGGTGTCGCAATACGGCAGACACTGGAAGATGGCGTTGTGTTCGCTGTCGACGGGAATCAGCAAGGCGCCGGCCGCACGCGCCGAGTCCATGCACAGGTCGCCGGCCATGACCAGGGACTCCTTGTTGGCGAGCAGCACCTTCTTGCCCGCACGGATCGCGCTCAAGGTCGACTCGAGCCCCGCCGCGCCGACGATAGCGGCCATGACGGTGTCGATTTCGGCCAGGCCGGCGATGCGTGCAAGTTCCTCCGCGCCCGCCAGCACCTCGGTTTCCACCTGTGTGCCCCGCAAGCGCTCGCGCAATTCCCCGGCGCGTTCCGCATCCGCCATCACCGCGTGGCTCGGTTCGAATTCGCGGCATTGCTCAGCCAGCAGGGCGGTGTTGTTGTTCGCGCTCAGCGCGGCTACCCGCAAGTCCGGATTGCCGCGAATCACCTCCAGCGTATTGCGGCCGATCGAGCCGGTGGAGCCGAGAATCGCGACGGTTTCGCTTTTGTTCATTGATTATTGTTTCCTTCCACCAGAATCATCATGCCGAGGACGAACACCGGAGTCGCCGCCAGCAAGCTGTCGACGCGGTCGCACAGGCCGCCATGGCCGGGCAGCAGATTGCCGCTGTCCTTGGCGTTCCGGTTGCGCTTGAGCATGCTTTCAAGCAAATCGCCGATCACGCCGAAGGCGATCGTCGCGAGCGCCAGCGCGGCGATCAGCGCGAAATCGCCGCTGTTCAGCGGTCGCAGCCAGCGATGCATGGCCCAGGCCATCGCCGCGGCCGCCAACAGGCAGACCGCCAGACCGCCCCAGACGCCTTCCCAGGTCTTGTTCGGGCTGATCGCCGGCGCCAGCGGCCTGCGGCCGAAACCGCGGCCGTAGAAAAAGGCGCCGATATCCACGGCGGCCACCGCCGCGACGAGCGCCAGCACGAGATAGCCTGCCGGCATGAGATATTTGAGATAAATCACGCCCATCAGGCTCGGCAGCAGCGCCAGCGCGCCCATGGCGCCGATGCGCGGGCCGCTGTCCCAGCGCACCCGGTTGCCCGGGTATCCCAGCAGCAGAAACAGCACCAGCAGCCAGAACGCCAGGCCCATCCCGAGCAGCAGCGCGGTTTCCGTCCGGTTCAGCGCGGCCGCCGCCGGCGTTACGCCAAGCCAGGCGAACAACAAGGCGCCGGCGACAATCAACAGGCACAGATAAACCAGCCTGCCGGCCATCGAATTCAGGCCCGTCAGCACGCTCCACTCCCAGGCGGCGGCGAGAATGACCGCACCGATCAGCAGCGCATACCAGAACGGCGGCAGCAGGATCGTAATCGCGCCGAACAGGAAGATCAGCACCAGCGCGGTAATGATCCGCTGTTTCAGCATCGGCTCGCGGCCTTCATGTGTCGTGTCCGCCGAAACGCCGCTGCCGGCTGGCGAAATCGTCGATCGCCTGCTGCAATTCGGTCTCGTCGAAATCGGGCCAGAGGCATTCGGTGAAATAGAATTCGGTGTAGGCGAACTGCCACAGCAGAAAATTGCTGATCCGGCGTTCGCCGCCGGTGCGGATGCAGAGATCAGGTTCGGGCAAGTCGCTCAACTGGGTGAAGGAATGCACCAGGTCGATATCGATCGTATCGGTACTCAGGCCGCTGTCGCGGACCTCTTCGGCGATCAGGCGCATGGCGTTGGCGATGTCCCAGCGGCCGCCGTAGTCCGCCGCCACGGTTACCCGGGTGCCGGTATTTCCGCGGGTCAGTTCCTCGACCTCGGACATGCTGTTCTGGATCCGCGCCGAAAAGGATTCGCGATTGCCGATGAAGGACAGCCGCACGTTGGCCTTGTGAAACTGGTTGATTTCCTCGCGCCGCAGTACCGACAGGAACAGCGCCATCAGGCCCTGGACCTCTTGCGCGGGCCGCATCCAGTTCTCGCTGCTGAACGCGAACAGCGTCAGGCAGGGAATCTTGCGGCGCACGCAGGAAAACGCGATATCCCTGGCCGTGGCCGCTCCGTGCCGGTGGCCGGCCTTGACCGGCAGTCCCCTGCCCTTGGCCCAGCGATTGTTGCCGTCCATGATGATGGCGATATGTTCGGGCAGGTATCTGGCTTGGCCGGATGTCATTACTCAGACCCAATATGGCGGGCAGGCGGCCGGTCAGTTCATGGACAACAGGTCGGATTCTTTCGACTTGTATGCGGTATCGACGATGTCGACGTACTTGTCGGTCAACTTCTGCATCCGGTCTTCGGCGCGGCGGGCTTCGTCTTCGCTGATTTCCTTTTCCTTCGCAAGCTCCTTGAAATCGGAATTGGCGTCACGGCGGATATTGCGGATCGCCACTCGCGCGGCCTCGGCTTCGTTCCTGGCCTGCTTGCCGTATTCGCGGCGGGTTTCCTCGGTCAGCGGCGGCATGGGCACGCGAATGGAATCGCCGTTGTTCGAGGGATTCAGGCCGAGGTCGGACTTGAGAATCGCCTTCTCGATATCGCCGATGATGGATTTTTCCCAGGGCGAGATCAGCAGCGAGCGGCCTTCTTCCACGTGCACGGCGGCAAGCTGGTTGAGCGGAGTATCCGTGCCGTAATACGAAACCATGACGCTGTCGAGAATCGCGGGATGCGCGCGTCCGGTGCGGATCCGCTTGAAGGCGTTATCCAGCGCATGGACGCTCTTGCCCATCCGCTCTTCCGCATCCTGCATGATTTCCTCGATCATGTTCCGCCTCCGATGAGAGTGCCGTTGGGCTCGCCATCGATGTTTGCGCGCAATGCGCCGCGCCGGGTCATGTCGAACACCCGGATCGGCATGCCGTTGTCCCGGGCCAGGCAGATCGCGGTCAGGTCCATGACGCCCAGCTTGTCCCGGATGACCGCATCATAACCCAATGAATCGAATTTGACCGCTTCGGGATCGCACTCGGGGTCGGCGGAGTATACGCCGTCCACCCGGGTCGCCTTGAATATGATTTCCGCGCCGATTTCGATCCCCCGCAGGCAGGCGGCGGAATCGGTGGTGAACAGGGGATTGCCGGTGCCGCCGGAAAAGACGACGGCCCTGCCCTCTTCGAGGTGGCGAATCGCGGCATGGCGCTCGAATTGTTCGACTACGCCTTCGATGCCTCTCGCGGCCAGGATGCGGGCGGGGGTTCCGGCGCTTTCCAGGGCGTCGCGCAGGGCGAGGGAGTTCATGATGGTGGCGAGCATGCCCATGTGGTCGCCGGTGATGCGGTCGACGCCGCTGGCCTGGCCGCTGACGCCGCGGAACAGGTTGCCGCCGCCGATGACGATGCCGGTCTGTACGCCGAGCCGGACGATTTCGCCGACCTGTTCGGCCATGCCGCGCAATACTTCGGCGTCAATGCCGAATCCGGCGCGGCCGCTGAGGGACTCACCGCTCAGTTTCAGTAGAATGCGGCGGTATCTTGCGCCTGATCGGGCCTGATCCGGGTTCGCGGGCAATGCGCTTCTCCGTCTGGATTCAGAGACTGTGGCTTCGATCCGTCGCCGCCGCGTGGCAGGGGTGCGGCGGACGCCGTAAATACGTCCCTGTAGGCTTCGCGTTCGGCATCCCTGCCTCACACGCCCGCCGCACCCCTGCCACGCGGCGGCGACTCACATCGTGCATTGGCCGGCGACTTCCGTTACCTGCCGTCCGGTGGCGACTCACATTGTGCGTTGACTGGCGGCGGTAGTCTCATCAGGTATTTTTTACCTGGGCGGCTACTTCGGCGGCGAAGTCTTCCTGTTTTTTCTCCATGCCTTCGCCGGCTTCGTAGCGCAGGATTTGCGTTACGTCGGCGCCGGCGGCGCGCACGAGGTCGCCGACGCTCTGGTCGGGGTTCTTGACGAAGGGCTGTTGCAGGAGGCTCACTTCGGCGACGAATTTGCGCAGGCGTCCGGTGATCATTTTTTCGATGATGGCTTCGGGTTTGCCGGATTCCCGGGCCTGGGCGGCGTAGATTTCGGATTCCTTGGCGAGCACTTCCTGCGGGACGTCGTCGCCGCGGACGACCAATGGGTTCATCGCGGCCACGTGCATGGCGACGTCGCGGGCGAGGGATTCATCGCCGCCGCCGCTCAGGGAAACCAGTACGCCGATCTTGCGATTGCCGTGGACGTAGTCGCCGACGATGCCGCCGGCGCCGGCGGTGAAATGCTCGACGCGGCGCAGGTTGACGTTCTCGCCGATCTTCTGGATCAGTTTCTGGCGCCGGTCGTCGAGGCCGCCGGCCAGCAGCGCCGCGGCGTCGAGTTCCGGGTCGGCGAAGGCCGCCGCCAGGCATTGTTCCGCGAAAGCCAGGAAGTTTTCGTCCTTGGCGACGAAATCGGTCTCGCAGTTCACTTCCGCCAGTACGCCGCGGCTGCCGTCATCCGCTACGCGGGCAAGCACGACGCCCTGGGCGGCGACGCGTTCGGCTTTCTTCGCGGCCTTCAGGCCGCTTACCTTGCGCAGGTGTTCGATGGCCTGATCCAGGTCGCCGCCGACTTCCACCAGCGCCTTTTTGCAATCCATCATGCCGAGGCCGGTGCGCTCCCGCAGTTCCCTGACCATGCTCGCTGTTATCTGTGCCATTTGGCTTGATTCCCCTTTTCTGACCGCAACAATAGTCACGGCTGCGATTACTTGTGCTTTGAGAGCAGCGTTCTCAATTCGTCTTCACTGTCGATGACTTCAGGGTTGGCGAGGAGATCGGGATGTTTCTGATCTTCCGCGTAACCGGTCGGCTCGAGTTTCGCTTTGCTCACTACCCAGGAAGCCTCGGGGCGTTTCTCACCGAGAAGAGCTCCGACTGCCTTGGCGTCAACCCCCAACACTTTCCCGACAGCACTATATGTACAACGAATTTTCTCCTGATTCAGACACGAGAGGATCAATTCGATATCAACGGAATCCGTTTGCACGGTTTCGGTTTCCGCCGCTTCGGGGGGTGCGGTTTCTTTCGCCTCGGGCTCTGCAGCCGGTTCGGCTGTTTCCGCTTGTTCTGCTTCGGACTCCGCGGCCTCGACTGGTTCGGCTTCAGGCTCCGCGGCTTCGACCGGCCCAGCCTCGGGCTCCGCGACGGGCTCGGCCGTCTCGGCTTCCGCTTCGGCTGATTCGGCCGCTTTCGCTTCGGGCTCAGGCTCGGCCTCGGGCGCCTTCTCGGCTACGGTTCGCTTGCGCTTGACCTTGGCCGGGGCTTTCCTCGCTTCGGGCTCCGGCTCCTCGTCGATCTCGATGAACTCGCCGCCGGGTTCGAGCGACGCCGCGCGCTTGTGGCCTTCGAGACAGGCGTCGGCCACCGCGGTGGCGTACAGCTCGATGGCGCGGATCGCGTCGTCGTTGCCGGGAATGACGTATTGGACGCCGTCCGGGTCGGCGTTGGTATCGACCACGCCGATCACCGGAATCTTCACGCTGTTCGCTTCGGTGATGGCGATGCGTTCGTGATCGACGTCGATCACGAACAGGGCGTCTGGCAGTCCGCCCATTTCCTTGATGCCGCCGATACTGCGCTCGAGCTTCTTGCGCGCCCGCATCAGCATCAGCGCTTCCTTCTTGGTCAGGCGCTCGAAGGTGCCGTCCTGTTCCTGCTCCTCGAGTTCCTTGAGCCGGCGGATCGAACCGCGGATGGTCTTGTAATTGGTGAGCATGCCGCCGAGCCAGCGATGGTTGACATAGGGCATCTCGCAACGTTCCGCCTCCCGGCGAACGATCTTCGCGGCGGCGCGCTTGGTGCCGACGAACAGGATCTTCTTCCCTTTGGAGGCGAACTCGGAAACCTGTTGCAGCGCGTCGTTGAGCGCCGGCACGGTGGTTTCCAGGTCGATGATGTGAATCTTGTTGCGGGAGCCGAAGATGTACGGCTCCATCTTGGGATTCCAGTAACGGCACTGGTGGCCGAAATGCACGCCCGCGCGCAGCATTTCTTTCATACTTACGGACATATCTGTTTCCTTCGGGTTAGGCCTCCACACACCCCATGGCTCAACTCCCGTCCGGCCGGCATCCGGCCCGACGAAAGCACCCGGAACACATGTGACGGTGCGTGTGCGACATTAAGTTAAGTACTGCCTGCGCCGGCGCGGGTCTGCCCCGCTCCGGGCGCGAGGCTTTATATCACAACAGGTCTCGCAGATAAACCTGCGGTTGATTTACAATCGCCGCTGGACTGGTTATCCGGGCGCACCCTGATTCATGGACATACATCTGAAATCCTCCGCCGAGATCGACAAGATGCGGGTGGCCGGGCGGCTTGCCGCGGAAGTGCTGGAAATGATCGGGGAACATGTGGAGCCGGGCGTTTCCACCGGCGAACTCGACCGCATCTGCCACCGGCACATCGTCGACGAACAGGGCGCGATTCCGGCGCCGCTGAATTACAAGGGCTTCCCCAAGTCGATCTGCACTTCGGTCAATCACGTCGTCTGCCACGGGATTCCCAGCGACAGCAAGATCCTCAAGAACGGCGACATCCTCAACATCGACATCACCGTGATCAAGGACGGCTATCACGGCGACACCAGCAAGATGTTCCTGGTCGGCAAGGCGAAGGAACACGCCCGGCGCCTTGTGCGGGTGACCCGGGAGTGCCTGTTCAAGGGCATCGAAGCCGCCCGGCCCGGCAATCGCCTCGGCGACATCGGCCATGTCATCCAGCAGCATGGCGAGGCGAATCATTACGGCATCGTGCGCGAGTATTGCGGCCACGGCATCGGCCGCGGCTTTCACGAAGATCCCCAGGTGCTGCATTACGGCGCGCCGGGCACCGGCATCGAACTGCGGCCGGGCATGACCTTCACCATCGAGCCCATGCTCAACGCGGGAACCCGCCATACGCGCCTTTCCGGCAAGGACGGCTGGACCGTGACCACGCGGGATCGCCGCCTGTCCGCGCAATGGGAGCACACCATCGCCATCCTGGACGACGGATGCGAAGTGCTTACCTTGCGCGACGAAGAAAGATGACGGCCGCCGCCGGTACGCGCCGGTTGCCAGCGAAAGACAGATCGGTTTCCCGGCGCGCCCTGCTCGACGTCGCGGCCCTGAAAGCCGCGCTTGACGAAGGCGGCAACGAAGTCGCCCTGATTCGGGACGCGCTGGCGGCCGCGGGCAAGAAACTCGACGAATACTATCTGGAAAATCGCCGCATCGGCGAAATCGTCGCCGCAAGGGCCTGGCTGGTCGACCAGGTGCTGATCGCCGTCTGGGGGCGGCTGCCCTGGCCCGATACGAAAAACATCGGCCTGCTCGCGGTGGGCGGATACGGCCGCGGAGAGTTGTTGCCGCATTCCGACGTGGACCTGCTGATCCTGACGCGCGGATCGCGCCATGCGGCGTATCGCGACTGCATCGCCCGCTTCACCGCCCTGCTCTGGGATATCGGCCTCGACGTCGGCCAGAGCGTGCGCTCGATACGCCAATGCAAGGCGGCGGCGAGGGACGACATAACGATCGCCACGACCTTGATGGAATCCCGCACCCTGGCGGGCCCGGAAGACCTGCACGAAAAGATGCTGGCCGCCACGGGCCCCCGTTCCATCTGGCCGACGAAGAAATTCCTGCGCGCCAAATGGGACGAACAGATCGACCGGCACGAGAAATACCAGGACATCGACTACGCGCTCGAACCCAACATCAAGACTTCTCCCGGCGGCCTGCGCGACATCCAGACCATCGCCTGGGTGGCGAAACGGCATTACGGCGCCGACTCGTTCCGCGACATGATGGATCTCGGCTTCCTGACGCGGGGCGAACACATCATGCTGATGCGCGGCCGGCATTTCCTGTGGAAGCTGCGTTACGGCATGCACATGCTCGAAGGCCGCCGGGAGGATCGCCTGCGCTTCGACAAGCAACGCGCCCTGGCGGAGACGTTCGACTACCGGGACGACAAGGAGAGTCTCGGCGTGGAAAAACTGATGAAGCAGTACTACCGCGCGGTGGGGAATTTGCGCGGCCTCAACGACATGCTGCTGCAACATCTGGACGAAGCGATCCTGCGCGGCGGCAGGCGCGACGCCATCGTCGACCTGAACCGCCGCTTCCGCGTACGCAACGGCTATCTCGAAGCGCGTTCGGAAAAGGTCTTCCGCAATACGCCCTCGGCCCTGCTCGAGGTATTCGTGCTGCTGGCGAACGACCCGCGGATTCAGGGCATTCGCGCCTCGACGATCCGGCTGCTGCGCGAACATCGCAAGCTGATCGACCGCAAGTTCCGCAACGACATTCGCAACGTCAGCATGTTCATGGAACTGCTGCATTCGCCGCATCAACTCGTCACGCAACTGCGGCGCATGGCGCGTTACGGCATCCTCGGCCGCTATCTGCCCGAATTCGGCAAGATCGCGGGCCAGATGCAACACGACCTGTTCCATATCTACACGGTGGACGCCCACAGCCTGCAGGTGGTGCAGAACATGCGCCGGCTGGCGCTGCCCGAGGCCGAAACGGAATTTCCGATCGTCGCCCAGATCTACAAGAACCTGCCGAAAGTCGCCCTGCTCTACATCGCCGGTCTTTACCACGATATCGCCAAGGGCCGCGGCGGCGACCATTCGATCCTGGGCAAGACCGACGCCGAGAATTTCTGCCGCCGGCACCGGCTCAGCGCCTGGGACGCCAAACTCGTGTCCTGGCTGGTGGAGAATCATCTGCTCATGTCGATGACCGCCCAGCGCAAGGACATCGACGATCCCGAGGTGATTCACGATTTCGCCAACGCCGTTGGCGACAAGTTGCATCTCGACTATCTCTACGCGTTGACGGTTTGCGACATCCGCGCCACAAATCCCGAGTTGTGGAATTCCTGGCGCGCGACCTTGTTGCGCAACCTGTATCAGAACACGCGGCGCGCCTTGCGCCTCGGCCTGGAAAATCCGCGCGACCGCGGCGAACGCATCGCCGACAAGAAGGAATCGGCCAAAGAGAAACTGCGCGCCGCCGGCCTGGACAAATCGACTGTCGCCGCCGTCTGGGCGCAGATGAACGACGAATATTTCCTGCGCGAATCGGTCGACAACATCTGCTGGCATACCCGGGCTATCGTTGATCACGCCAGCGACAAGCCCCTCGTATCCCTGCGCGAAATGTCGGAGGACGCGCCCGAAGGCGCCACCCTGGTTTTCACGTATGCGCGCGACGCGGATTACCTGTTCGCCAACAGCACGGTGGCTTTCGAGCGCCTGAAACTGAACGTGCAAAGCGCGCGGATCTTCACTTCAAGCAGCGGTCAATGCGCGAACACCTATACCGTACTCGAGGCCGACGGCAATCCGGTCGGAAGCAATCCGAAACGAGTGGCGGAAATTCGCTCCATGCTGCTGCGGCATCTCGACAATCCGGGCAGCCGGATACCGAGCCCGGAGTATCATCGCAGCCGCCGGAAAACGAGCTTCGGCCGTCATGTGCGCGCCACCTTGTTCAATTCTCCGGGCAAGGACTATTCCACGCTGGAAATCAATTGCCCGGACCAGCCGGGAATTCTCGCCTGCGTGGGCCAGGTGTTCGCCGAATTCGGCATCAGCCTGAAGGACGCGCGGATCACCACGCTTGGCGAACGCGTCGAAGACCTGTTCTTCATCGCCGGCGGCGACGGCAGGCCCTTGCACGACGCGGCCATGGCGCAATCCCTGCAGGAACGGATCGAAGCCAGAATCGCCGAAAAGCTGACGACCCGCTAGGAGTCTGCGCCGTAGAACGATTCGCGGTCGGGCGCATGGAGCCGCCCGACGATGAACCCGCATGGGCGACCGCGGAGCCCGTCGATGGCCGCGCGGGGGCTCGCGAAGCCCTCCGGAAGCGCTTCGTCCGGCCG
>JAJDYJ010000011.1 GCA_022822865.1 Pseudomonadales bacterium
ACATCCCGGATCACGCCAGCGCGATCCGACTCCCGCAGGCTCAACACCACCTCCTCGCTCGACAAAACAGCCCCTCCCAACAAAACAAAAAGGGGACACTTTAACTTTGCTCAAAGGGGACATTACTGCTTTGGGCTAACACCAAAATCCAATCCGAGAATGGGCGCGCTCACAGTGGTCATCCTGCGCACAGTCGCAGGATCTCATTGCGTGGCCGCCGCAAGAGATTCTGCGACTACGCTTCGCTTCGCGCAGAATGACGTGGAGGTTGGAGCGCCAAAATGAGAATTGCCGCTACGCTATGCTCGAAGCGGATTGCTCGAAGCGGATCGTGCGGCTGTCCGGCCATTCGGCTACACTATTTGTTTGAAAAATTCCTTCCATGGAATTTTTCGTAGTCGCAAAACAAAAGCGTGGTTTTGTTTTGCTCGCGAAGCTCCGAGTTATTCGGAACTTCCCTGGTTTTTTCGCAGAAATCGCCGGCTATACCGTACCAGCGAATGTTGAATCGAACGCAGAAAATCCTGCTCGGAGCCGGACTCGCCGTCGTGGCGGTCATTGCCGCCGCCGCGCTCTGGATTACCAGCCCGGGGCAATACCGGACCGCCTTGCAGGAACGTGTCGCCGCCGCCACCGGTTATGAGTTGATCGTTGCCGGGGAGATCGAACTCGACCTGCTGCCTTCGGCCCGGCTCACGCTCGAAGACGCGCGGCTGCGCAATCCGGGATTGCCGCAGGAACTGGCTTCGGCCTCGGTCGTCCAGCTTTACGTGGACCGCGGAGACTTGTTGCGCGGCGAGTTGACGATCCGGGAATTGCGCATCGACGGATTTCACCTCAATGTCTTCGTCGATGCGTCGGGCAACAGCATCTGGGACGTCGAGCGGCCGGCGGCCACGGCCGATACGCCGCAAGCATCCGCGGCGGCGACGGGGTTTCCCGCGCGGATAGCCGCCGAAAACGGCCGCCTGGACGTGCAGAATCTGGCAAGCGGCCGGCGCTACTTGTTGAAGAATGTGCAAGTGATCGGAAACGACGCAAACCTGCAAGGCGAAACTTTTCCGGGTCAGGCGAATTTCGACCTTGAATGGTTCGACAGCGCCAATCGCCGCGTGCGCGAAACGGCGGTCGGAATGTTCGGCGAAATCGAGGCGGACGCGGAGGCCGGACGTTTCGTGATCGCCGAACTCGACCTGAACAGTACGCCCGTATTGCTGCAAGGCCGGGTCGAGTTGAGCGATTATCCGGACGATCCGAACTATCGGGCGAGTTTGACCAGCAATGAATTCGACGCCAGGGTATTGTTGCAGAATCTCGGCGCGCTGCCCGCGCCCGAACAAGAAGCGCTGACCGTTCCCAACGGCAATCCGGACGGAGGTTGGCCGACAAGCTTTGCGTTCAGCCTGACCGGGGACGCGCGCGGTCTGAGCGCCGAGGCAGTGGTGAACACCCCCGCGCGGACTGCGATCGAGGCGGGAACCGAAATCCGTTTCGCCAGCGGCCTGCTGCCCGCAAATGTCCGCTACGAGATGGACATCGGCGAACTCGACGTCAGTGCGCTATTCGCCGCCGGAGAAGACGAATCCGTCCCCGGCGCTCCAGGCACTCCGGCCTTGCCGCGGCCGGAACGAACGCTACCGGGACTGGAGAATCTGATTTTATCGGGTTCCATCACCGCGGACGCCCTGACCGCCGGCGCTCTGCGTGTCGAAAACCTGACGGTTTACACGAATGTCGAAGACCGGGTGTTCGATGTTGAAGTCACTCCGGTTGCCGCATTCGGCGGAACCCTTTCAGCCAACATGCGCTGGAATGCCGCCGATGGCGAGTTGGCTGGCGCAACTCGTGGCGAGAATCTCGCCATCGCGGAAATCGCCCCGCTGATAACCCGGCTCGACGTGCTCAGCGGACGCCTGCATGCCGGTGGAGTTTTCAACGCCCGCGGCCAGTCTCCGGGCGGACTGCTGGATGATCTCAGCGGCAACGCCTCATTCACCGTGACTGAAAATCTCGTCAATATCGGCCTCATCAAGCAGATTTTCACTTCCATCGCGGCGCTTGGTCCCAGCGGCGAAGCGATCCAGCAATGGCCGGACCTGATCCGCTTTTCCGAGGTCAGAGGCAATCTCGTGCTCGACGGCGGCCTCGGCAGCCAGCATGTGTTCAACTTGCGCATGGACAATTTCAGCGCCGAAGGTGCGGGCGTCGCCGACCTGCGAGGCGGCGGTTTCGATTACGAAGTGCTGCTCACCATGCTCGGCGAACCGCTAACCCAGACGATTCCGGTAAGCCGTAACTACCAGGGCGTGACCTGGCCGGTGGAATGTTCAGCCCGTTTCAGCGACGAAGCGATCCAGTTCTGCCGGCCGGACTTCAATGCGGTTCGCGAAATCTTTTCCCGCATAAGCAGCGATGCCGGTTCGAACTGAATCCGAATCGGCGGCAACGGATGGTTTCGCCGATGCCGTGATCGACTGGTTCGAGACCCATGGCCGGCATGACTTGCCCTGGCAGGCGCACCCCTCGCCTTATGGGGTTTGGGTTTCGGAAATCATGCTGCAGCAGACCCGGGTCGGCACGGTAATTCCCTACTTCCAGCGATTCATGGCGCGTTTTCCGGATGTGGCCGCGCTTGCCGCCGCCGAAATCGATCAGGTGCTGCATTTGTGGACCGGGCTCGGCTATTACGCTCGCGCACGGAATCTGCACAAGGCGGCGCGAACGATCGTCGAAAAGCATGGCGGCAGATTCCCCGATACAGTGGAAGAACTTGAGCGCCTCAGCGGAATCGGCCGCTCGACGGCCGGGGCGATTCTCACACTCGCCCATGGCCGGCCGGCGCCGATTCTCGACGGCAACGTCAAACGCGTACTCGCGCGCTGCTTCGCCGTCGCGGGTTATCCCGGCAGCGGCAAGACCCGGTCCGAACTCTGGGCGCTGGCCGAGCGCCTGCTGCCTTGCCAGTCGGACGAAAGCCGCGCCGGGAGCGCGCGAAACCGAATTGCCGCCTACACCCAGGGCATGATGGATCTCGGCGCCACCTTGTGCAACCGCGCCAATCCCGACTGCCCGCAATGCCCCTTGCAACATCGCTGCCTCGCGCGGCGGCGCGGCGAGACCGATCGCTACCCCGGCAAGAAGCCGCCAAGAAAATTGCCGGTCCGTTCCGTAACCATGTTCATCCTGCAGGACAGCGAAGGCCGGGTGCTGCTCGAAAAACGCCCGCCGAACGGCGTCTGGGGCTCGCTCTATTCCCTGCCCCAGGTCGAGACATCCGAACGCATGGTTGAAGAATCCGGGAACGTCGGAGAAAACGTAGGGGCGAGGCATGCCTCGCCCGTTCATGCCGGGAATCGGAACGCAGCGCGGGCGACGCATGCGTCGCCCCTACATAGTAAACTGCCTGCCGGGTTGACTGAATTACAATTCGAGAATCAACCTCCAATAGAGTTGGAGCCATTCCGTCACGGCTTCACTCACTTTCAACTCGACATCACACCTGTCCGCTACTTCGTCGCCCGAACTGTCCCCACCGTGGCTGATTCAGGCCGCTGGCTCTGGTACTCTATCGCCGACCCTGCGGAAGTCGGACTTGCCGCTCCAGTCAGAAAATTGCTTGCGACGCTGGCATCCGCCGAACCGCAGCGGCCAGGATCGTCAATGAAAAGGGAAGAGCCATGACCCGCACCGTTTTCTGCAGAAAGTACGGAGAGGAACTTCCTGGCCTGCCCGTGCCGCCGTATCCGGGAGAAAAAGGCCAGGAAATCTATCGCACGGTGTCGCAGCGAGCCTGGAAGGAATGGCTGGGACAGCAGACCATGCTGATCAACGAAAAGCAGCTCAACCTGGCCTCGGCGGCTGACCGGAAATATCTAAACGAACAGATGGAAAAGTTCCTCGACAACGAGGATTACGACCGCGCGGCGGGCTATGTCCCGCCCGATTGACGTCGCTTGACTGCGTTCAAGCCGAAAGGTTAAATACCGCCCTTCCGCAAGTGCCCGGATAGCTTATCCACGCCCAGGTAGCTCAGTCGGTAGAGCAGAGGACTGAAAATCCTCGTGTCGGTGGTTCGATTCCGCCCCTGGGCACCAATCCAGAAAAGATGGGACACCCATCGGTGTCTTGAGAAATGTACCGCTAAATCCGGGGCGGATGTCCCATAATTTGGCGCTCTTCGACGGGTAATGGCTGGCTTGGGATTATGGTTATCCGACTTACCCGAATTCACAATTTCTGCGAATTTCTGATTCAACATCAATTGTCGGCACTCATTAGTATGATTGCAATACTTCACACTTTATGCTAATCAGGAGATATGGACGAACACACGGCTCATCTCCCCCGAGGACGCGCGCAGCTTGCCCGGGTGCTGTCCACCGCCGGCGACGTCATTCACGTCGATGACGTGGTAGATACCCTCCAGCTTGACCGTACCGGCGCCGCCCAACGCCTGTCCCGCTGGGTTGAACAGGGATGGCTGAGACGAGTCGGCCGTGGCGCCTATGTCGCCGCTTCCATCGACACCATGGGGTCAGATCGCGTCCTTGATGACCCATGGGTGCTCGTGCCCGCACTCTACGCACCAGCCTACATCGGCGGCCGCACGGCAGCGGAGCACTGGGGCCTGACCGAACAGATCTTCAAGGATATCTTTGTGCAAACCGCACAACCCGTGCGTCAGAAGCGCCAGGAGCGGCACGGCACGCTCTTTACGCTGAAGCACATCCATGAGCGAAAGATTTTCGGCACGAGGCATGTCTGGCGCCATCGGACGCGAGTGCCCGTCTCCGACCTTCATCGAACGATCGTCGACATGCTCGACGACCCGTCGATCGGCGGCGGCATCCAGCATGTATCCGAGTGCCTGGCCGCCTACCTGCGACGCAATGATCGAGACGATGAAAAGCTAGTCGATCACGCGGTGCGCCTCGGCAACGGCGCTGTCTTCAAGCGCCTCGGGTTTCTGGCCAAGCGCTTTCCTGGCGGTGCTGAACTGGGCCGTCTTTGCGAGCCGCATCTGAGCGGCGGCCATGCGAAGCTCGATCCTGCCCAGGATGGGCCGCTCGTCGTGACAAAATGGCGATTGCGCGTGCCAGAGCGCTGGGCTCGCGAGGAAACGCCATGATCGACAAGCGCGAAATCCTCGCGATAGCTCACCAGACATCGCTCACGCCACACGTCGTGGAGAAGGACTATGTTCTCGGCTGGATGCTCGCCGGGATCTTTGGGCACGAAGACCTCGCGGAGAGTTGGATATTCAAAGGCGGCACGTGCCTGAAGAAATGCTTCTTCGAGACCTATCGATTTTCCGAGGATCTCGACTTCACGCTCCGCGAACCGCAGCATCTCAACACCAACTTCCTGAAGAGCGCATTTTCCGAAATTGCTGAATGGATCTATGACCAAACCGGCGTCGGGATTCCGGCCGACAAACAGGAGTTCGACGTCTACGAGAACCCCCGAGGCCAGATTTCATGCCTAGGCAAGATCAGTTACAAAGGCCCAGTCTCATCGACCCACGCCCTCCCACGCATCAAACTTGACTTGACCAACGACGAGCGGGTCGTTCTCCCGCCGGTCAACGCGCAGATTTTCCATCCATACAGCGATGCTCCGGAAGATGGCATCGAAGTCCTGGCCTACGATTACACCGAGGCATTCGCGGAGAAATTCAGAGCACTCGCGGAACGGACGCGCCCACGCGATCTCTATGATGTCGTTAATCTCTACCGAAATATCGAAGCCCGTCCGGAACCACAGCGCTTCATGGAAGTCCTGCGCGCCAAGTGTGAGTTCAAGGGCATCGGCATTCCGCGCATGTCCGACCTTGAGCCGCACCGTGCGGAACTTGAAGCTGGTTGGACCCAGATGCTGGAGCACCAGCTCCCCGCGCTCCTCCCGGTCAAGTCGTTTTGGGACGCGCTCCCGGAAATCTTCAATTGGCTCCAAGGCACGATCGCCCCACCACTTGCGGCGATGCCTATCGGTGCCGGTGACACGCTCATCCGCGAGCGCGTCGTCGTTCTGCCCACAGGCAGCCGAGGACATAGTCTCATCGAAATGATTCGCTTCGCTGCCGCCAACCGCTTACTTGTGGACATCGACTACCGCGACAAGCAGGGAAATCGTTCGACGCGAGCGATCGAAGCCTACTCGCTTCGCCGCTCGCGAGCCGGAGACGTCTTGCTCATGGCCGTACGCGCGGACAGCGGCCAGCCGCGCAGCTATTTGGTCGACAGAATTCTCGGAGTCAAACCCACCCAAACGCCATTCACGCCGCGATACCCAATCGAGCTAACGCCATCGGTGGCCAGCCATGGGACGCCCGTTCCCATGTGAGCACCCAAGAAGGCTCACTTCAATGAGTGTTCCATGAATTCGAGATCACCCGCCAATGGTTACATGAATACAACGAGGAACGACCGCATGACAGTTTGGGACGAATACCGCCCTGCCATGTTTCGACGGCAGGTCGAAAACGCCGAAAACTCTAGTTTTGAACTGTCTCATTGACGGGGAAGCTTACGAATCGGAGAAAAGCTTGAGCGGATTAGTATTTTCCAATCAAGCCTTTTTTCCTAGCTGTCCGCTCACAAAGTTTATAAATGACATAACCAATCGTAAAATACGCTATGGAATTAAGAAGAACTACTAAGAAACTAGCCTGGTCAATGGGTTGGTTTTCTAGAATAACCATTCGGCCTAGCGTCACTCCTGGCGCAAATGGTATAAAACTAAAGCCATTGAATGGTAAAGCTGTTATGCTCACGGCAGCAATAAGGGCTCCCTGAGCTATCATAACTAATGTTTCTGCCCGCTTGATTAGCAGTGTTATTCCCCCAATAGCTAAGCCTACTCCAACTACCGATACTCCCGCAAATAGAGTTAATGGTATTAGGGTCAAAAAATTCAAATCCACCCAATTTCCAGTTATAAGCATGGCCAAATTTGCCACAACTACCATGAGAACAATGCTATTCAAGATGCCAGAAATCATGGAAGCGAAAACAATTTGGGTCATTCCTTCAGGGCACAAGTAAATCTGTTCTATATATCCCTTCTCGGTACTATCAGAAACAGCCTGGTAAGCAACTAACAGAAGCTGTGTAGAAAAAGTCCAAAGAACGAAACCGAAGAATAGGCCATGAAAGCTTTCATCTTGAGAATTCGGAACAAAGGATCTTGCGCCATAAAATAGGCCCAAATACACAAAAGCCAAAAAGGCGATTGATAAAAGCGTTTCCATCCAATAACTTATGATCAGACGGTAATCTTTTCTAATTTCGTTCTTGTCCGTAAACTCCGTTTTCTGGTCTTTTTTCGTTTGCCGATTCCGTCCGATCGGTTGTAACCGGGTATCCGGGAGGCGGTTTTTCTTCGATCCAGTGGGGGTTTGCGTCGTTTCCGGCGCGATCCGGCCCGCCGG
>JAJDYJ010000064.1 GCA_022822865.1 Pseudomonadales bacterium
GGTGGGCGGTGTGCAGCGGGCGTGTGAGGCAGGGATGCCGAACGCGAAGCCTACAGGGATGTATTTACGGCGTCCGCTGCACACCGCCCACCCGGCAGCGACGGATCGAAGCCACAGTTCTTAAAGGACACTGCGAGCCAAAATGAGAATTACAGGTTCAGATATCGATGTTTTCAGCGCGCAGCGCGTTGGTCTCGATAAACTGCCGGCGCGGGTCGACCTGGTCGCCCATCAGAGTGTTGAACAACTGGTCGGCGCCGATCGCGTCCTTGACCGTTACCTGCAACATGCGCCGGGTCTCCGGATTCATGGTGGATTCCCATAGCTGGTCCGGATTCATTTCCCCGAGACCCTTGTATCGTTGCAGGTAGTTGCCTTTCATCGCCTCGGCGGTAAGCCAGTTGAGCGCTTCCATGAAACTGCCCACTTTCTGTTTCCGGTTCCCGCGCTCGATGAAGGCGCCGGGTTCAATCAGCCCGTCAAGCGTCACGCCCAGCGAAGACATCATCTTGTATTCGCCGGAATGGAAGAAATCGGCGCTGAAAGGGAAGGACTTGTGCAGGCCGTGGCGCTCGAGCAGGATGACCGGCAGGAAAATATGCCGCTCGGCGTCTTCCTCGACCGTGTAACTGTAGTCGATCCGGTATTGCGGATTGCGCTCGAACAGCTTGGCGACCACTTTTCCGGCCCAGGATTCGACTTTTTCCCTGGACCGAAGATCTTTCTCCGGCAATGCCGGCGCCTGCACCAGGGCTTCGAGCACTTCTTTCGGATACAGCCGGCTCAGCCGGTCGATGATGGCGTAGACCTCCCGGTAGCGGTTGACGAGGGATTCCAGCGCCTCGCCGCCGATGCCCGGCGCATCCGCGTTGACGTGCAGACTCGCGTCCTTGAGCGCTATCGCGGTCTCGTAGTCCGCCAGTTCGTGATCGTCCTTGAGGTATTGTTCCTGCTTGCCTTTCTTGAGCTTGTACAGGGGCGGCTGGGCGATGTACAGGTTCCCGTTTTCGATCAGTTCGGCCATATGCCGGAAAAAGAAGGTAAGCAACAAGGTGCGGATATGGGAGCCGTCGACGTCGGCGTCGGTCATGATGATGATTCGATGGTAACGCAGCGCTTCGGGCGAAAACTCGTCCTTGCCGATGCCGCAACCGAGCGCCTTGATCAGGGTGCCGATCTCGTTGGAGCTGAGCATCCGGTCGAATCGCGCTTTTTCCACGTTGAGAATCTTTCCCTTTAGCGGCAATACGGCCTGATTGTGGCGATTTCTCGCCTGCTTCGCGGATCCGCCCGCCGAGTCGCCCTCGACCAGGTAGATTTCCGACAGCGCCGGATCCTTTTCCTGGCAATCCGCCAGCTTGCCCGGCAGGCCCGCCACGTCGAGCGCGCCCTTGCGGCGCGTCATTTCCCGGGCCTTGCGCGCGGCTTCGCGCGCCTTCGCCGCTTCGATCATCTTGCCGGCGATCAGTTTGGCGTCCTTGGGGTTTTCCATCAGGTAATCGGTCAGATGCGAAGCCATTTGTTGTTCGACCACGCCTTTTACCTCGGAAGAAACGAGCTTGTCCTTGGTCTGGGAGGAAAATTTCGGATCCGGCACCTTGACCGAAACCACCGCGGTCAGGCCTTCTCTGACATCGTCGCCGGAAACCGGAACGTCCTTGCTTTTCGCGCCGTTGAGTTCCGCGTCGATATAGTTCTTGAGCACACGCGTCAGGGCGGAGCGAAATCCCGCGAGATGCGTTCCGCCGTCACGCTGGTGAATGTTGTTGGTGTATGGAAAGATCACCTCCTGGTAGGAATCGTTCCATTGCATCGCGACCTCGACGGAAATCCCTTCTTCCACCTCCCGGGCGTTGAAATAGACCATCTTGTTCACGACCGTCTTGTTCTTGTTGAGATAGTCGACAAATGCGCGCAGGCCGCCCTCGTAGCGGAAAGTTTCCTGCTTGCCGGTGCGTTCGTCCCGCAAGGCGATGGCGACCCCGGCATTGAGAAATGCCAGTTCGCGCAATTTCCTGGCGAGAATGTCGTATTGGAATTCGATGTTGTTGAAGGTTTCTTCCGAAGGCTCGAAGTGGCATTCGGTACCGGTTGCCCCGGTTTCTCCGACCACGGCAAGCGGCGCCTGGGGCACGCCGTGCTGGTAATACTGTTCCCAGACCTTGCCGTCGCGCCGGATGGTCAGTTTCAATTCTCTTGAAAGCGCATTGACGACGGATACGCCTACGCCATGCAGGCCGCCTGAGACCTTGTAGCTGTTGTCGTCGAACTTTCCGCCGGCGTGGAGGACGGTCATGATGACTTCGGCCGCGGAGACCCCTTCCTTGTGCATTTCGGTGGGAATCCCTCGCCCATTGTCGGTGACGGTTACCGATTCGCCGATATGAATCGTGACCTTGACCTCCGTGCAATAGCCGGCAAGCGCTTCATCGATGGAGTTATCCACCAATTCGAAAACCATGTGGTGCAAACCGGTTCCGTCATCGGTGTCGCCGATATACATTCCGGGCCTTTTTCTGACCGCGTCGAGACCCTTCAGGACCTTGATGCTTTCAGAGTTGTAATCATTGGCCGGAGCATTTTCCATTCGTTTCTCCATGTCAGGACAAGCATCCTCGCGAGGGGGCGCGAAAACGCACTACTTCCAAGAAAATCAAGCCGTTATTGTACCATGTTCCACGTGGAACAGGCTTTTCGAGCCGGCGTCCGGAAGGGAAGACTCCAATGCATCCACGGCTACGCAAGTAATGAACAATTGGGCGCCAAGCGAACACAGCAGATGGAAAACCTTCTCCCTGTTTTTCTCGTCCAGCTCCGCGGCAAGATCGTCTACCAGATAAATCGGCCGTTGTTCGCGTGTCTCAAAGAATAACTCGCCTTGCGCAATCTTCAGCGCGGAAACAATCAGCTTTTGCTGCCCCCTCGACGAGACATCGATCGCCTTGTCGTTCCCGGCCTTCACCAGGATATCGGCGCGGTGCGGGCCATATCTTGTCACGCCATGGTTCCTGTCGGTTCCCCGGTTTTCGTAAAGCAGCCGTCCGAGTTCATGTTCCCGGTTCCAGCCGGCATTGAAATGGAGGCTGATCGAGCCGCCCAGCTCTTCGCTTAGCGTGGAGAGAGCCCTGCCAAACGCCTCTTGCAGCCGATGGAAGTATCTTTCTCGCGACGCGGTAATCTCGATGGCGCCGGAAACGAGCTCTTCCTCCCAGATGGCCAATTGTTCTTCATCGAGCCTCCCTGCCCGTTTCAGCAAGGCGTTTCTGTGCATGATCGATTTTCTGGTTCGCCGCCAGACCGGGAGGAACTGTTGTTCCACGTGGAACACACCCCAATCGAGAAATCTTCGCCTCAAGCGGGGCCCCTCGTTCAACAGGGAAAATGACGTGGCATCAAGCAATTGAATCGGTATTTCCCGCGCAACACCCTCCCAGCTTCGCTGCGCCAGTCCATCGCACTTGAGCTGTTGATCTCCTTTGCGGGTCCGATGCAAACCGATTTTCGTTCCACCCACCAATTCCGCGAACAATACGGTCTGGTCATCGCCAATCCTGATCAGCGGCTTGACGCTGCTCGTCCGGAACGACCGGCCAAGGGCAAGATAATGAATGGCCTCAAGAAAACTGGTCTTGCCGGAAGCGTTGGGCCCGACAATCACATTCAATTCAGGATGAGGAGCAAGCGCACAACGCTCAATATTCCGAAACGAAGTAATTTCCAGCCTCGCCAACCCGCCCATCAGCTTCCGGTAATTCTCATTCTGGTCTTCTGTGACCCGTTGGAGTTTTTGGCTTCGATCCGTCGCCACCGGGCGGCAGGGGGTGCAGCGGACGCTGTAAATACGTCCCTGTAAGCTCCGGGCTCGGCATCCCTGCCTCGCACGCCCGCCGCACCCCCTGCCGCCCGGTGGCGACTCACATTGTAGGATTGACTGAAACTATCAACCTCGAAGGGATGCAGAACTCTACATTGAGAACTGCTGGACATGGATTTCGAGGCTGGAGGTTGACGAAACCACGATAGTCGCGCCAGGGAGGGTGGGGTGAAATCAAGTGAAAAGCCCCTCTCGCCCCGGTTCCGCACGATGTGAGTCGCCTTCGGATGGGGGGCGGCGCGGCGGGCGTGCGAGGGTGAGGCCCGGTCGGCGCAGCCGACAAAAAGCAACGCTTTTTGAGGGCCGAACGGCTCGACATGGATGTCGAGACTGGGGGTTAGCGAAGCTACAGAAGTTGCGCCAGGGATGGCGTGTAAAGCGTTGATCGAGGCAGTCTGAGGGATGTATTTACAGCGTCCGCCGCACCCCCTGCCATCCAAAGGCGACGGATCGAAGCCACAACCCCCAACGGCTGAAATCACTACAACCGAGAAGGGCTGACGACGAAAGAAGCGCCATAGTTTTCAACGGGTTCGAGCAGGACGGCGCTGTTTGCGTCCGTTAGCTCAATGCGCACCTTGTCGGTTGTGATGGCGGAGAATACGTCGATCAGGTAGCTGATGTTGAATCCGATTTCGATCGGGTCTCCCTCGTAATCGACCGAAACCGACTCTTCGGCAACTTCCTGATCCGGATTCCTGGCCACGACCTTGAACTCGCCGGATCCGAGATTGAAACTTGCGATCTGGTACTTTTCGCTGAACAGGATCGAGGCGCGCTGACAGGCCTGGCGCAGGGCCTCCCGGTTTCCGACGAGCGATTTCGAACCATCCCGCGGAATGACTCTTTCGTAATCGGCGTATCGGCTGTTGACGAGCTTTGAAACCAGGGTGCAGCTACTCATTTGCGCGCGAATATGGCTGGCTCCCCCGGTAATCGTTACGAGTTCCCCGGGATCCTGCAGCAAGCGAGCCAGCTCGATCGCGCTTCGCCTGGGCAGGATCAGCCGCTGCTTTTCCTTTGCGTTGTTTTCCACCTGCACCGTATGCAAGGCGAGCCGGTGCCCGTCCGTCGCCACCGCGCGCAGGCTTCCCGAGTCGACTTCTATCAGCATGCCGTTGAGATACGGCCGGAAATCCTTTTGCGCCATCGCGAAACTCGTGCTCGCCAGCAACTCGGAAAGTTGCTCCTGGGTCAAGGTAAGCGCGACCGTGTCGATTTCGTTTTCCGATTTCGGGAAATCTTCCGCCGGCAATGTCGCCAGCGAGAAATTGCTGCGGCCGGAGTTGACGCGCAACTGGGAGTCGAGAAGAGAAAACTGGATTTCCGAGTCCTCCGGCAGCGAACGGCAGATATCGAACAACTTGCGCGCCGAAGCCGTAATACGGCCCTCGGCCTGGACGTCGGTCACTTCCACCTCCGCCGACAGTTCGAGTTCCTGATTGCTGCTGGTGAGCGAAAGCCGATTGCCCTGGATTTCGAGCAGGAGATTGGACAACACCGGCAAGGTGCTGCGCCTTTCAACCACCCCGCTCACGAGCTGCATTGGCCTGAGCAACGCATCCCGCGCGATCTTGAATTGCATAATGTGTTTTCCCTGTGTTCGTGTCTGTCGGGCGGCGAGGCCGGCAAATTCCGAAATGCGATCAGTTCGTCAAAATCCGCATCAGATTGTTGAAATCATCGTCCAGCGTTTTCGAGTTGCGGCGCAATTGCGTGACCTGCCGGCAGGCGTGAAGCACCGTCGTATGATCCCTGCCGCCGAAAGCTTCGCCGATTTCCGGCAGACTATGACTCGTAAGCTCCCGGGTCAAGCTCATCGCCAACTGCCGCGGGCGCGTGACCGAACGATTTCTCCGCTTGGAAAGCATATCGCGCATGTTGATCTTGTAATACTGGGCCACCGTGCGCTGGATATTGTCGATGCTGATCAGTTTGTCCTGCTGGGCGAACAAGTCCCACAAGGCTTCTTTCACCAGGGCGATATCGACTTCCCGGCCCTTGAATTGGGCGCAGGCCTTCACCTTCTTGATCGCGCCTTCGAGTTCCCGGCCGCTGGAGCAGACCTTGTGCGCGATAAACTCGGCGGCGTCATCGGGAAGCTCAATGCCGATCTGGCCCGCCTTGCTCATGAGAATCGCTACCCTGGTTTCGAGATCCGGGGGTTCGACCGCCACCGACAAGCCCCACCCGAATCGTGATTTCAGCCTGGGCTCGATGCCGTCGATCGCCTTGTAATAGCGGTCGCAGGTAAGGACGACCTGTTGACCGCCATGGAGTAGATTATTGAAGGTATGGAAAAACTCTTCCTGCGAACGTTCCTTTTTCGCCAGAAAATGGACATCGTCCAGCAACAGGGCGTCCACCGACCGGTAGTAGCGCTTGAACTCGTCCATGGCATTGAAGCGCAATGCCTGAATCATGGTGTTGACGAAACTCTCGCAATCGACGAATTTCACCGTGGCGCCAGGATTCCGCTCCAGCATGAGATTGCCGATCGCATGCATGAGGTGCGTCTTGCCGAGCCCGACGCCACCGTAGATGAAAAGCGGATTGTATGCGCGCCCCGGATTCTCCGCCACCTGCATCGCGGCCGCCTGGGCAAGCTGATTGGAGCGTCCGACCACGAAATTCGTGAAACAGCAGGATCTGTTGACTTCACCGTCGGCGCGCAGCCGCCCGGCGATTCCCCCATCTCCGTTCGCCTGGGATTTCGGCCCGGAATGCAAACCGTTTCCCGATCGCGGCCAGGACGCCTCGCCGTTAGCGCGCCTGACGTTCGATTCGCCGTTCGCGCCCGCTTCTCCCACGGGTTTCGTGACATTCGACGGCGGCGCCATTTCCAGCGCCACGTCTTCGAGCTCGGGTTCGATCTCCAGCATCAGTTCCCGGATTCGCACCAGAAACTTGGCGCTCACCCAATCGAGAATGAACCGATTGGGCGCCTTCACCCAGAGAAGTTTGCCGTCAGCTTCGAGTTCGGCGCTGAGTGGCCGGATCCAGGTATTGAACTGTCCCTGTGAGATCTCACCTTGAAGCGCCTGGACGCACTTCTGCCAATTGGTCGCTGTCACTTGCTTCGCTCTACCTTGAGTATGTGTCAATCTTTTGACCATTCTAGCGACATTCCCAAGGCCATTCCAAATAAGGCAATTCCCCTCGCCCGGCGCCCGCCCCGCGAAAATTATCCGATGTTTTCATGGCCTTACCGACGCATCGTCACAGTCTCCAAAAAGAAAGCCCCGTAAAAAAATTTTCCCACGTTCCCAGCCACCCCCTGCATATCCTGTGGATAACTTGTTGCCGGCAAAATGGCCTCCGCATGGCGTAAGGGTCCGCGGGCGGGGAGTACCTTTTCGCGTCGTGGAGTCGGAGCGATACATGGACGTGTAAAGCGACGCCGACCCGATCCGAGTCGAGACACGATGTCTCGGCGAGGTTTAGCGAAAAGGTACTCCCCGCCCGCGGACCCGATCGAGGCCACTATTGGATTCCCACAAGTGAGTTTTGCAACAGGAGCGCAAAACCACTAGAATCCGTGCCCCAGGATTCAGGCGCCGGAGGCCTGTAACAGCGAATCGGAACGAGTCATGAAGAGAACCTTTCAGCCCAGCAGGATCAAGCGCGCCAGGAATCATGGTTTCAGGGCCCGCATGGCGACGCGCGGCGGGCGCAAGGTGCTGGCCCGGCGACGCGCGAAAGGCCGTCAACGTCTTTCGGCTTGAATAGCTGCATAACCGCCGGCGCTGCGACAACTGGCGGCGACCTCACCCGGTTTCCCCGAACGTCGCGCCTGCTCCAGGCGAAAGACTACCGGGCCGTGTTTTCCAATGCCCGATACAAGGTTTCCTGCCGGTTCTTTCTCGTGCTTGCAATACCCGGCGACGGCGCAGCCAGACTTGGCCTGGTGGTTTCGCGGAAGAACGTTCCCGGCGCGGTGCAACGCAACCGGTTGAAACGGCTGATTCGGGAGAATTTTCGCAGACGTCAATCGCAACTTTGCGGCGCGAATCTGGTTGTGCTGGCGAGAAAGGACGCCCACAGGCATCCGAACCCGGCGCTGAACCGGAAACTGGACGGGTTGCTGGACGATCTGCTCGGAAAAATGCGTAGCGCCGGCGCCGCGGAACCCGGGACCGCAAATCCGGATACAGCCAGGCGGGAATCGCCCTGATCATGGTCAAGTACGTACTAGTCAAGCTGATCGGCTTCTACCAGCTATTCCTCAGCCGGCTGCTCTTCACGCAATGCCGCTTCTATCCCAGTTGCTCGCAATACACGCGGGAAGCCGTTGAAATTCACGGACCGGCCAAGGGGCTTTGGCTTGGCGCGCGGAGAATCTGCCGCTGCCACCCATGGCATGAAGGCGGATGCGACCCGGTGCCGGGTTCGGAACTCGCGCGGTGCAAGGCGGACTGACATGAAATTGACGCGCTTCTTCCTTTATTTGTCGCTGGCGGTGATCACCTACCTGATGCTGCTGGCCTGGCAGGAAGACTACCCTCCGGTTGTCGATGACGGCTCGGATTCGGCTCCGGCAGCCCGGTATGAATTGCCCGATCCCGCCGTCGCCGTCGAGGCGCCGGATCTGCCGCTGGAAGTTCCCGGCGAGTCTCTCTCCACGGCGGGCGAGGAAGGCCTGACGCCCGATACGGCGCCGGCCCGCACCGGCCTGATCGATGTGACCACGGATACCCTGCATTTGCAGATCGATCCGGCGGGCGGGGATATCGTGTATCTCGCCTTGCCCCAGTATCTGCGAGAACTCGACGTGCCGGACGAACCCTTCGTATTGCTCGAATCGCGGCCGGGACGGGAATTCGTCTCGACCAGCGGGCTGGTCGGACCCGACGGGATCGACCAGGACGGTCGTGCCCGCTATCGCGCGGCCGATGGCGAATATTCGTTGGCCGATGGCGCCGACACGCTGGAAGTCGACCTGCTGTTGACCACCGAAGACGGCGTGGACATCACCAAGCGCTTCACATTCACTCGCGACAGCTATCTGGTCGACGTTTCCTTTCTGGTTACGAACCGGTCCGATCGAATCTGGCAGGCGAATCCGTTCGGCCAGATTCGCCGGCACGATTTTTCCGACCCGAGCAGCGGCAGCCGATTTACCCGTACGTATCTCGGCTACGTCATCACCAGCGCGGAAGACCCCTACCAGGAAATCGATTTCGACGATATCGCCGACGCTCCCGTCTCACTCGAAGAGTCCGGCGGCTGGGTCGGCCTGAGCCAGCATTATTTCCTTTCCGCCTGGGTGCCCGATACCGCTTCGGTCAATCGCTACACCTTGCGCAGGAGCAACAACGGCCAGTTCATCGGCGAATTTACCGGTTCGGCGCTGCAGGTGGCTCCCGGGTCTTCCGGCTCGGCAAGCATGCGCTTCTACGCCGGCCCCAAGGACCAGTATTCGCTCGCGGAAATCTCTCCCGATCTCGATCTGACCGTCGATTACAGCTTTCTCTGGTTCCTGGCGGCGCCGATCTACTGGCTGCTGACGAACATCAATGCCTTTGCCGGCAATTACGGCGTGTCCATTATTCTCCTGACGCTGGTCGTCAAGCTGGTTTTCTACAAACTGTCGGAAACCCAATATCGCTCCATGGCGGGAATGCGCAGGCTGATGCCGAAAATCCAGCAAATCAAGGAGCGTTACGGCGACGACCGCATGAAACTGCAACAGGCCACGATGGACCTGTACAAGAAGGAAAAGATCAATCCATTCGGCGGCTGCCTGCCGCTGCTGGTGCAGATGCCCGTTTTCATCGCCCTGTACTGGGTGCTGATGCAAAGCGTCGAACTGCGGCATGCCCCGTTCTTTCTCTGGCTCAACGACCTGTCGGTGCGCGACCCGTTTTTCGTGCTGCCGCTGCTCATGGGCGCCACGATGTTTCTGCAGATGCGCATGAGTCCCGCGCCGGCGGACCCCATGCAGGCCCAGATCATGAAATTCATGCCCATCATGATGACCGTGCTCTTCCTCTGGTTCCCCTCCGGGCTGGTGCTTTACTGGCTGACCAACGGTCTCTTGAGCATCCTGCAACAGTGGTATATCACCCGCAAGATAGACGCCGAATACGCGGCGTCGCGCTGATCCGGCGCCCTAGGAGCCTGCGGTCGGACCAACATGAGTAACGATACGATCTGCGCCATCGCGACCGCGCCCGGCCGCGGCAGCATCGGCGTGTTGCGCGTATCGGGCGAGAATCTGGCCGGCATGGCCAGGAGCCTGACCGGCGTCGAGCCGGAACCGCGCAGGGCGCTTTTCTGCGACTTTCGCGGCGAAGACGGCGCGATTCTCGACCGTGGCATCGCCCTGTTTTTCCCGGCGCCGAACTCCTTCACCGGCGAGGACGTACTCGAATTGCAAGGCCACGGCGGCCGCGTCGTGCTCGAATCGCTGCGCGAGCGCGTGCTTGCGCTTGGCGCGAGACAGGCCCGCCCCGGCGAGTTTTCCGAACGCGCGTTTCTCAACGGCAAGATCGATCTGGTCCAGGCCGAGGCCATCGCGGACCTGATCGACGCCGATTCCCGGCAGGCGGCAAGATCCGCCCTGCGCACCCTGACTGGCGATTTTTCCCAAAGAATTCAATCCGTTACCGCCTTACTAACGCAACAGCGCGTACTCGTCGAAAGCGCGATCGACTTCTCCGACAGCGACATCAAAGTGCTACAGACCGAGCAATTACGGCAAAGCCTCGCGGACTTGCTCGAACGACTGGACGGGATTCGCGAACGAAGCCGTCAAGGCGCCTTGCTCAACCAGGGCATCAGCGTCGTACTCGCGGGCCTGCCCAACGCGGGCAAATCCAGCCTGATGAACCGCCTTTCCGGGCAACAGACCGCCATCGTCACCGAAATCCCCGGCACCACCCGAGACCTGCTCTCCCAGCGCATCCTGCTAGACGATCTACCCCTGCAGCTAATCGACACCGCCGGCCTCCGCCGCAGCGGCGACGTGATCGAACGGGAAGGCGTCCGGCGCGCCAGGGAGGCCATCGAGAGCGCCGACGTCATCCTGCTCGTGGTCGATGCCAGCCTTTTCCCCGACTGCGCCCAAGGCCTCGCCGCGAATGAGTTGCGCCATGCCCTCGAGCCTCTCGAGGACTTCCTGAAAGACCAGGAAGACCGGGCCGATCTGCTGCAGCGCACCTGCATCGTCCTGAACAAGATCGATCTGTTGCCCATAGCCCCGGCCGCGGAACAGGCCAACCTCGACGATATCGATCATCCGGTGGTCCGCGTCAGCGCCAAAAACGGCTCGGGCATGGATTTGCTCACGGCGCACTTGAAGCAATTCGTCGCCTGGGAAGGCGGCGAAGACGCCTTCGTCGCCAGGGCGCGCCACCTCGAAGCGCTGGATGAAGCAAGGCGTCAATGCCGGGCTGCGTTGGACAAGTCAGCGGAACAGGCAGCCCTGGAGTTAATCGCCGAAGACCTGCGCCTCGCCCAAACAGCCCTAGGCCGCATCACCGGCGAAGTAACCAGCGACGACCTGCTCGGCGAAATCTTCAGCAAATTCTGCATCGGGAAATAGGCAAGCACGAGAGGCTTCGATCCGTCTCCACTTTCGGCTGTAGGTACCCCTTCGAGGTTGATGGCCCTGATCAGACCCGCACAATGTAAGTCAGCGCCGGGTGGCGAGGGGTGCGGCGGGCGTGTGAGGCAAGGATGCCGAACGCGAAGCGTACAGGGATGTATTTACAGCGTCCGCCGCACCCCTCGCCACCCGGCGCTGACGTATCGAAGCCACAGTCCTGCAATTCGCGAATCCTGCTCAATTCCTGTTGATAACGCGGTTCATGTCCGGGAAAAGCTCTGGATCGATTTCGGCCCGGTTTCCGGCGGAAAAGTTTTCCCCGTTCGCTCCATGGCTTGCAACGAGGAAAACCCCATTTAGCGCACCGGGTTTTACATCGCACAAGTCCTTGATCGGCGAAGGGAATATCCTGGTATCAACAGTACGGAAGGGTCTCTACTATTACTGCTACTGGATATATGTTCTTGCTATACATATATAGATAATTTCATAACAGTTATAATTCGCGGCTTGTTGAATTCGGGGTTGAAACCATGCGTTACGGCGACAGTTTCGATGTGATCGTGATCGGCGGCGGACACGCCGGGACCGAGGCCGCCCTGGCTTCGGCGCGGCGAGGCGCCCGTACGCTGCTGGTCACCCATAACATCGAAACCATCGGGCAGATGTCGTGCAATCCGGCGGTCGGCGGCATCGGCAAAAGCCACCTTGTGCGGGAGATCGACGCCCTCGGCGGCGCCATGGCCCGCGCCGTGGACCGGGCCGGCATCCATTTCCGCGTGCTCAACGCAAGCAAGGGCGCCGCAGTCCGGGCGACCCGGGCCCAGGCCGACCGCGCGCTGTATCGCGCGGCAATCCGCCGCATCGTCGAGAATCAGCCCGGCCTGTCCCTGCTGCAGCAATCCGTCGACGATCTCGTCATGGAGGGCGACCGCGTCGCCGGCGTGGTCACCGGACTCGGCATCGAGATTCGCGCGCGGGCGGTGGTGCTGACCACGGGCACTTTTCTTGGCGGCCAGATCCACGTTGGGCTGGCGAACAGTTCGGGCGGGCGCGCGGGCGATCCACCGGCGCTTGCGCTTGCCCGGCGCCTGCGCGAACTGCCGTTCCGGGTCGACCGGCTGAAAACCGGCACGCCGCCGCGTCTGGACGCCAAGAGCCTGGATTTTTCCGTGATGGAAGTGCAGGAAGGCGACGAACCCGCGCCGGTCATGTCTTTCCTTGGAAGCAGGTCCGAACATCCGCGCCAGGTGAATTGCCATATCACCGCCACCAGCGAGGAATGCCACGAGATCATCCGCGGCGCGCTGGACCGGTCGCCGATGTATACCGGCGTGATAGAAGGCGCGGGGCCGCGCTATTGCCCATCGATAGAAGACAAGGTGATGCGTTTCGCGGACAAGGCCTCGCACCAGATCTTCGTCGAGCCCGAAGGCCTCGATGTCGCCGAAATCTATCCGAACGGCATTTCCACCAGCCTGCCTTTCGACGTCCAGGTGGAAATGGTGCGGCGCATCCGCGGATTCGGGAACGCCCATGTCACCAGGCCCGGCTACGCCATCGAATACGATTTCTTCGACCCGCGGGACCTGCGTTACTCGCTGGAAAGCAGGTTCGTTCCGGGACTCTATCTCGCCGGACAGATCAACGGGACCACCGGCTACGAAGAAGCCGCGGCCCAGGGCCTGCTCGCGGGACTCAATGCCGCCCGGGCGGTCGCCGGCGAGGAATACTGGTGCCCGCGGCGCGACCAGGCCTACATCGGCGTGCTGGTCGACGATCTGATCAGGCTGGGCGCGAACGAACCCTATCGCATGTTCACCAGCCGGGCCGAATATCGCCTCAGCCTGCGCGAGGACAACGCCGACACGCGGCTGACGCCGATCGGCCGCGAGTTGAATCTGGTCGACGATGCGCGCTGGCGATTCTTCAACGAAAAGCGGGAGCGGGTGGAAACCGAACTGCAACGTCTGCGCGAGGCCAGGATACGTCCCGGCAGCTATGCCGCCGGCCGCCTTGGCCGCGCGCTCGAGCGCCCGCTATCGCGCGAACAGAGCCTGGCGGAGCTGCTCGCGCGTCCGGAACTGAATTACGGAAAGCTCATGGATCTGGCAGACCCCGAAGGTCCGCGTGCAGCCGCATCGCCGCTCGAAGAGCAGGTCGCGGAGCAGATCGAAATCCGGATCAAGTACCAGGGTTATATCGATCGGCAGCAGGACGAGATCGAACGGCTGCGCGAACAGGAAGATACCGCGCTTCCTGCGGATCTCGATTACGCGGGCATGTCCGGCCTGTCCAACGAACTCAGGCAGAAGCTGTCCGAGGCCCGGCCAGAAAACCTCGGCCGCGCCGCGCGCATCCCCGGAATGACGCCGGCGGCGCTTTCCCTCATCCTGGTGTATCTGAAAAAGCATCGGACCATTCGGCGCAAGGCCAGTTGAGCGGGAAGTCCGGCGGCGCGAAGACCGAAGCGGGCCTGCGCGGCAGACTGCTGGCGGGCGCGAAAGCCATGAACGTTCCCCTGACCGAAGCCGGCGCCGGCAAGTTGCTCGACTACTTGCGGCTGCTGGACAAGTGGAACAGGCGCTTCAATCTTTCCGGCGTCTCCGGCATCGGCGAGATGCTGGACCGACACGTGCTCGACAGTCTTTCGGTCGCGTCCCTGATGAGCGGCGAAACCATAGTCGACGCCGGCAGCGGCGCGGGCCTGCCGGGGATTCCCCTGGCGGTGCTGTTTCCCGGCAAGCATTTCGTGCTGGTCGACAGCAACGGCAAGAAGACGCGTTTCCTGCTCCAGGCAAAACTGGAACTGGGCCTGGATAACGTCCGCGTCGAGCATTGCCGTATCGAGGATTACAACGGCCCGGCGGACCTCGTGGTTTGCCGGGCGCTGGCCACACTTGCGGACTGCGCCGCGAAAACGCAGCATATGCTCTCCCGGGGCGCTATGCTTCTGGCGATGAAGGGGCGTCATCCCGGCGCGGAACTGGCGCGGCTGCCGGACGCCTTCAGCGTGGAATTCATGGAGCGCGTACACGTGCCGGGCGCGTCGAACCGCCATGTGGCGGGGATAAGAAGCAGCGTTTGAAAGGAAAATACTTGCAATGGGCGCCATCCTGGCCATAGCCAACCAGAAAGGCGGCGTGGGAAAGACCACCACCGCGGTCAATCTCGCGGCCTCGCTGCGCGCCACGCGCAATTCGGTGCTGCTGATCGACGTCGATTCCCAGGGCAACGCCACCATGGGTTGCGGCGTGGCGAAGAACGAACTGGAGAACACCGTTTGCGAATTGCTGATGGGCGACGCCACTTTCGATCAGGCGCTGGTGAAGGAGGTGAGCGACGGCTTCGACCTGTTGCCGGCCAACGGCGACCTGGTCGCCGCCGAGGTCTGGCTGATGGAAAACGGCCGTCTCGACGGCCGCCTGCGGGAAGCGCTGGCGCCGGTGCGGGAGAATTACGATTTCATCGTCATCGATTGCCCGCCGTCGCTGAACATCCTGACGATCAACGCCCTGACCGCGGCCGACGGTCTGGTGATACCCCTGCAGTGCGAGTACTATCCGCTGGAAGGCCTGTCCGCGCTGGTGGAGACCGTGGAGGCGATCAGGTCGAGGTCGAATCCGAACCTGAAAATCGAAGGCATCGTGCGCACCATGTACGATTCCCGCAACAAGCTGACCGCCGAAGTGAATGCGCAACTGTTCCGGTTCTTCGGTGACGCGGTATACCGGACCGTGGTTCCGCGAAACGTCAAGCTGGCCGAGGCGCCGAGTTTCGGCAAGGCCGCGCTCAGTTACGAGCGTCGCTCGAAGGGCGCGATAGCCTATCTGGCGCTGGCCGGAGAGATATTGCGCCGGCGCGACCGGGCCGCGGTCGACGCCGCTTAGAACAGAAGGCAGAGAAGAAAATGTCGAGGAAACTGGGCAAGGGGCTGGAAGCGCTGCTGGGAAGCCGCGACAGGGAATCCATGTCGGCGCTGATGGAAGACGGGCCGGCCGCGCCGGCGCAGGAAGGAGAACTTCGCGAAATCCCCATTGATCTGATCCGGCCGGGCAAATTCCAGCCGCGGCAGGACATGCGGGCGCAGGCCCTGGAAGAACTCGCGCAATCGATTCATCAACAAGGGGTAATGCAACCGGTCGTCGTGCGCGAAATCGGCCAGGGCCGCTTTGAACTGATCGCCGGCGAACGGCGCTGGCGCGCGTGCCAGCTCAGCGGACTGAAATCCGTTCCCGCCCTGGTCAAATCGGCCTCGGACCGGGACGTCGTCAGCATGTCCCTGATCGAAAACATCCAGCGCGAAGACCTCAACCCCATCGAGCAGGCCGCGGCCTTGCAGCTCCTGCAGGAAGAGTTCGGCTACACCCAGCAGGAAGTCGCGAAAGAAGTGGGCAAGTCCCGCGAATCCGTCGCCAACCTGCTGCGCCTGCTCGGCCTCGAGCCCGAAGTGCGCGCAATGCTCGAAAAAGGCGAACTCGAAATGGGCCACGCCCGCGCATTGCTCGGCGCCCCCGGCCCCGACCAGCCTAAACTCGCCCGCCAGGTCGCCCGCAAACAACTGTCCGTCCGCCAGACCGAAGACCTCGTCCGCCGCTGCCAGGCCAAAACCGACCCCACCCCGACCACCCGCGAACGAGACCCCGACCTCCTCCGCCTCGAAGAATCCCTCTCCGAAAAACTGGGCTCCAGAGTAGCCATCCAGCACACCGCCAAAGGCAAAGGCAAACTCGTAATCAACTACAACACAGTAGCCGAACTCGAAGGCATTCTCTCTCACATCAAGTAGGTTTGTAACTTGGGCGGGGCTCGCACAGCGTGAGTCGCCGCCGGGCGGTGGAGGGTGCGGCGGGCGTGCGAGGCAGGATGCCGAGCCCGGAGCCTACAGGGACGTATTTACGGCGTCCGCCGCACCCTCCACCGCCCGGCGGCGACGGATCGAAGCCTCAATGTTTGATGTATTGCGGATCGCCACCGCAGCTTGTTGATAAGCAATAGCAATCTCCCTATAATGCGCCTGCCCTGGCGGTAGCCACCCGATAGTGTCTTTTCGTGCGGCCTTACAAGGTCATCCTGACGCAATTGATCGGCCCGGCCCTGCTTGCCGTCACGTTCCTGTGGACGACAGATGCAGCCGTCGCACGCAGCGTGTTCGCGGGCGGCCTGATCAGCGCCTTGTCGAACAGCTACTTCGCGGTTCAGGCCTTCCGTTACCAGGGCGCCGAGAATGCGGATAAGGTTGTCAGGAGCTTCCTGAAAGGTGAAATCGGCAAGATCGTCATAGCGATCCTGCTGTTCGCACTGAGCTTCAATTTTCTGGAAGACCTGAACGTCGTGGCGCTGTTTGCAGGTTTCCTGTTCGCCCACCTCATCGGCATCTGGGCGGTGGGGCGAATGATCGCCAGTCCCGCCGCAACGCAAACGGAACGGGAACAGTAAGCGGATCGAGCGGAGCTATGGCAGAGGCAGGCGCTGAATCACAAACGGTTCAGGAATACATCGTTCACCACTTGTCCTATTTGACGTATGGCCGTCATCCCGACGGGCATTGGGGTCTGGCCCATACCCCCGAAGAAGCCGCCGAAATGGGCTTCATGGCGATCCACGTCGACACCATGGGCTGGTCGATTGCGCTGGGCGCCGCGTTTCTCCTGTGGTTCCGCCGGGTCGGCCTGCGCGCCTCGGCCGACAATCCCGGGCCGATCCAGAATTTCGTCGAAAGCGTCTTCGAATTCGTCGACAACCGGGTTACCGAAGGCTTTTCCCACAAGAACAGCCTGATCGCCCCGCTGGCCCTCACCGTTTTCGTCTGGGTGCTGCTGATGAACGCCATGGACCTCGTGCCCGTGGACTGGATCACCGGCATCGCCGCCCTGATCGGCGAGCACGTGTTCGGCTTCGACCACATGCCTTTCAAGATCGTGCCGACCACCGACCCGAACATCACCATGGGCCTGTCGCTCAGCATTTTCGTGCTGATTATCTTTTATTCAATCAAACACAAGGGCCTGGGAGGCTTCTTCGGCGAGCTCGCCTTCCACCCTTTCGGCAAATGGATGATGCCGTTCAATCTCATGATCGAGATCCCCACGCTGCTGGCCAAGCCCATTTCGCTCGGGCTGCGGCTCTTCGGCAACCTGTACGCGGGGGAATTGCTGTTTTTGCTGATTGCCGGCCTGCTGGGGCTGTACCAGTTGCCGGCGCATTTTGTCTGGGCGGTGTTCCACATACTGGTGGTGCCGCTGCAGGCCTTCGTTTTCATGATGCTGACCATTGTCTATCTCAATGCGGCGCATGAGGCGGCTCACTGAGTTCGTCAAGACTGAGACAACCGACAACAATCCCGGAGGATAAAGATGGAAATGATATTGGCTTTCACCGTGCTCGGCGTCCTGCTCGTACTGGGCATGGGGGCTCTCGGCACGGCGATCGGCTTCGGCATTCTCGGCGGCAAGTTCCTTGAAGGATCCGCCCGCCAGCCGGAACTCGCCCCCCAGTTGCAGGGCCGCATGTTCCTGGTCGCCGGCCTGATCGACGCGGTAACCATGATCGGCATCGGCATCGGCATGTGGTTTACCTTCGCCAATCCCTATCTGGCGACGCTCGCAGGCTGATAACAGTCCAGCCCGCAGGAGTCTGAAGTGGACATAAACCTGACCATCATTGGACAGTCGGTCGCTTTCGCGATCTTTGTCTGGTTCTGCCATCGATATGTCTGGCCCCTGTTCGCCAACGTGCTCGAAGAGCGCAAGCGGACCATCGCCGACGGACTCGAGGCGGCCGCCCAGGCGGAACGGAAGCTCGAAACCGCGAGCCGCGAGTCCGCCCAGCAACTGGACGAGGCAAAATCGTCCGCCGCCGGCATCATCGACCAGGCGAACCGGCGCGCGAACCAGATCGTCGACGAAGCCAAGCAGCAGGCGCAGGTCGAGGCCGAGCGCATCATGACCGCGGCCCAGGCCGAGATCGAGCAGGAAGCGAATCGCGCCAGGGAGGAATTGCGCGCCCAGGTCTCGGTAATCGCCATCGCTGGCGCCGAGAAGATTCTCGGCCGCGAGGTGGACCAGGCGGCCAACGAGGAAATGCTCTCGCAACTGGCGGCGGAGCTATGAGGCGGAACCATGGCTGATCCCGTAACCCTGGCCCGGCCCTACGCGAAGGCGGCGTTCGAAACCGCCCTCGAGGCGGAAGCGCTGGGCGAATGGTCGCGCATGCTCGGCGTGGCGGCGGCGGTTGCCGGGCAGCCGGCCGTGCATGCGGCGCTGACCGACCCCGGCCGCTCCTGGCAGCAGGCCGCGTCCGTGTTTCACGGTCTTTGCGATGGGGAATTGAACGGGCAGGCCGGCAATCTCGTCAGCCTGCTCGCGGAAAACAAGCGGCTGCTGTTGCTGCCGCAGATCAGCATTCTGTTCGACGAACTCAAGGCGAACCAGGAAAGATCGGTGGACGTGGAATTCATTACCGCCTATCCGGTAAGCGAAGGCGCGGCGAACGACCTGGAGCGCGCATTGAAAGCGCGTCTGCAACGCGATATCAGGCTCAGCGCCAGCGTGGACCCGGCATTGATCGGGGGCGCCGTGATCCGGGCCGGCGACCAGGTCATTGACAGTTCCATCCGGGGCAAGCTGGCCAAACTGGCCGAAAACATGAACGCGTGAACGCTCAAGTAATCAGGAAACGAACATGCAACAACTGAATCCCGCGGAAATCAGTGAAATCATCAAGCAGCGGATCGAAAGCCTCGATACCGCGGTGCAGGCCCGCAACGAGGGCACCATCGTCAGCGTACTCGACGGCATTATCCGCATTCACGGTCTGACCGAGGTCATGTACGGCGAGATGATCGAGTTCGACGGCGGCATTTACGGCATCGCGCTCAATCTCGAACGCGACTCCGTCGGCGCCGTGGTGCTCGGCGACTACCTGGAACTCAAGGAAGGCCAGAGCTGCCGCTGCACCGGCCGCATTCTCGAAGTGCCGGTGGGCCCCGAGCTCGAAGGCCGCGTGGTCGACGCCCTCGGCCGGCCGGTGGACGGCAAGGGCCCGGTCGGCGCCGCCATGACCGACGCCATCGAAAAGGTCGCGCCGGGCGTAATCGCGCGGCAGTCGGTAGGGCAGCCGGTGCAGACCGGCCTCAAGTCCATCGACTCCATGACTCCCATCGGCCGCGGCCAGCGGGAACTCATCATCGGCGACCGCGAAGTCGGCAAGACCGCGGTCGCCATCGACACCATCATCAACCAGAAGGGCAAGGACCTGAAATGCATCTACGTCGCGATCGGACAGAAGGCCTCGTCCATCGCCAACGTGGTGCACAAGCTGGAAGAACACGGCGCGATGGAATACACCACCGTCGTCTCCGCCAGCGCGTCCGACCCGGCGGCGATGCAATACATCGCCCCCTATTCCGGCTGCACCATGGGCGAGTACTACCGCGACCGCGGCCAGGACGCCCTGATCATTTATGACGACCTGACCAAGCAGGCATGGGCGTACCGGCAGATTTCCCTGTTGCTGCGCAGGCCGCCGGGCCGCGAAGCCTATCCCGGAGACGTGTTCTACCTGCACTCGCGCCTGCTCGAGCGGGCCGCGCGGGTAAACCCGGATTACGTGGAAAAATTCACCGGCGGCGAAGTGACCGGAACCACGGGTTCCCTGACCGCGCTGCCGATCATCGAAACCCAGGCCGGCGACATTTCCGCTTTCGTTCCCACCAATGTGATCTCGATTACCGACGGCCAGATCTTTCTCGAAACCGACCTGTTCAACTCGGGCATCCGCCCGGCGATGAACCCGGGCATTTCGGTCTCGCGGGTGGGCGGCGCGGCCCAGACGAAGATTATCAAGAAGCTCGGCGGCGGCATCCGCATCTCCCTCGCGCAATATCGCGAGCTGGCGGCCTTCGCGGCCTTCGCCTCGGACCTCGACGACGACACCCGCGCGCGCCTCGAACACGGCCAGCGCGTCACCGAACTGATGAAACAGAAGCAGTACTCGCCGCTGTCGATAGCGGAAATGGGCATTTCCCTGTTTGCCGCCAACGAGGGCTTCCTGAAGGACATTCCGTTGAACAAGGTGCTCGATTTCGAAAGCGCCCTGTTGTCCTGGATGAACAGCGAACACGAGGAACTGCTCGCCCACATCAACGCCACCGGCGACTACGACGACGAAATCGAAGGCAAGTTCAAGGCGGCGATCGAGCAGTTCAAGGCCACCCAGACCTGGTAGGCGGCGGCCAGGGCAACCGGAAAGAGGCGAGTCAAGCGATGGCGCGAGGCAAGGAAATACGCAACAAGATCTCGAGCATCAGGAACACGCAAAAGATCACCAAGGCGATGGAAATGGTTTCCGCGAGCAAGATGCGGAAGGCCCAGGAACGCATGCGCCTCGGCAAGCCCTACGCCCGGCACATCCGCGAGATGATCGGCCATATCGCCACCTCGTCCTCGGAGTATCGCCACGGCTATTTCGAAAACCGCGAAGTGAAGCGGGTGGCCTACATCGTCGTGTCCACCGACCGCGGCCTCTGCGGCGGCCTGAACATCAACGCGTTCAAGACGACCGTCGCCTCGATGCGGGAATGGCACGAACAGAACGTCGAGATCGATGTCTGCACCATCGGCGCACGGGCGGCGACGTTCTTCAACAAGTACGGCGGCAACGTGGTCGCCGCGGTGCGCCAGCTCGGCGACCAGCCGGAAGTGGCCGACGTCATCGGCGCGGTCAGGGTGGTGCTCGACAAGTTCGACAAGGGCGAGATCGACAAGCTGTTCATCATCGGCAACGAATTCGTCAATACCATGATCCACCGGCCCAATGTGGCGCAATTGCTGCCGCTGCTGCCGGCCGAAGACGAGTATCTCAAGCATCATTGGGATTATCTCTACGAGCCCGACGCCCAGGAACTGCTCGACGGCCTGCTGCTGCGCTACATCGAGTCCCAGGTGTACCAGTCGGTCGTGGAAAATATCGCCTGCGAGCAGGCGGCGCGCATGATTGCCATGAAGAACGCCTCGGAAAACGCGGGCGATCTCATGGACGAACTGGAACTGGCGTACAACAAGGAACGCCAGGCAGCCATTACCCAGGAGTTGTCCGAAATCGCCGCCGGCGCGGCGGCGGTATGAGACGCCTGAACCAGAAAAGATTTTGACTAAGGGTTAAGTAAATGAGTAGCGGTCGAATCGTACAAGTCATCGGAGCGGTCATCGACGTGGAGTTCGAGCGGGAAAGCGTGCCCCAGGTATACGACGCGTTGACCATCGACGACTCCGACATCACCCTCGAAGTGCAACAGCAACTCGGCGACGGCGTGGTGCGAACCATCGCCCTCGGCAGCACCGAAGGGTTGCGCCGGGGCCTGGTCGTGCAGGACACCGGCGCGCCGATTTCCGTCCCCGTCGGCGCCGAGACCCTCGGCCGCATCATGGACGTTCTCGGCCGCCCCATCGACGAGCGCGGCCCCATCGGCGAAAAGGAGCGCATGCCGATTCACCGCAAGGCGCCGACCTACGAAGAGCTTTCGGTCACCAACGAATTGCTTGAAACCGGCATCAAGGTGATCGACCTCGTCTGCCCGTTCGCGAAAGGCAGCAAGGTAGGCCTGTTCGGCGGCGCCGGCGTCGGCAAGACCGTGAACATGCTGGAGTTGATCAACAACATCGCCACCGAGCACAGCGGGCTGTCGGTTTTCGCCGGCGTCGGCGAGCGCACCCGGGAAGGCAACGACTTCTACCACGAGATGCAGGAATCCGGGGTTATCGACCTCGAAGGCGAATCGAAGGTGTCGATGGTGTACGGCCAGATGAACGAGCCTCCCGGCAATCGCCTGCGCGTCGGCCTGAGCGGGCTGACCATGGCGGAGAAGTTCCGCGACGAAGGCCGCGACGTGCTGCTCTTCATCGACAACATTTATCGTTACACTCTCGCCGGCACCGAGGTATCGGCGCTGCTCGGCCGGATGCCTTCGGCGGTGGGCTACCAGCCGACGCTGGCGGAAGAAATGGGCGCCTTGCAGGAGCGCATCACCTCCACCAGGACCGGCTCGATCACCTCGGTCCAGGCGATCTACGTTCCCGCGGACGACCTCACCGACCCGTCGCCGGCGACCACCTTTGCCCACCTCGACGCGAAAGTGGTGTTGTCGCGCGATATTGCCGCCCTCGGTATTTACCCGGCGGTGGACCCGCTCGATTCTTCCTCGCGCCAGCTCGACCCGCTGGTCATCGGACAGGAGCATTACGACGTGGCCAGCGGCGTGCAGTCGGTGCTCCAGCGCTACAAGGAATTGAAGGACATCATCGCGATTCTCGGCATGGACGAGTTGTCCGACGAAGACAAGCAAACCGTCGGCCGGGCGCGCCGCATCTCGCAATTCCTCTCGCAACCGTTTACCGTAGCGGAAGTGTTTACCGGCTCGCCGGGCATCTATGTGTCGCTGAAAGATACGATCGCCGGCTTCAAGGGCATTCTGGAAGGCAAGTACGACCATCTTTCCGAACAGGCCTTCAGCATGGTGGGCACGATCGAGGAAGCGGTGGAGAAGGAAGAGAAGCTCAAGGCGCAGCGCTGATGGCCAAAACCATTCAATGCGACATCGTCAGCGCGGAGAAAAGCATTTTCTCCGGTGAAGTGGCGTTCATGGTCGTTTCGGGCAACATGGGCGAGCTCGGCATCGCGCCCGGCCATGCTCCGCTGCTGACCGACCTGCTGCCGGGACCGGTGCGGCTCGATCTTGAAGACGGCACGGAAGAGGTCTTTTACGTCTCCGGCGGCTTCCTCGAAGTGCAGCCGCAGGCGGTGACGCTGCTCGCCGACACCGCGGCGCGCGCCGATGACGTCGACGAGGCCGCCGCGAACAAGGCGCTCGAGGACGCCCAGCGGGCGATCGCCAACCAGGACGCCGAATTCGAGTATTCCGCCGCCGCCGCGCAACTCGCGGAGGCCGCGGCGCAACTTCGGGCCTTGCGGCAGTTGCGAAAAGAGCGTTCCTGATCCGCCGCGGAATCCCCCTGGTTAAACCATAGGCCGGCGCCGGAATGAAACTTCAAATCGTCATTCTCGCCGCCGGCCAGGGCACCCGCATGTTCAGTTCGCTGCCCAAGGCGCTGCATCGCCTTGGCGGCAAGCCCTTGCTGGCCCACGTGCTCGAAGCGGCGGCGTCGCTCGACAATGCCGGGGTTCACGCGGTCATCGGCCATGGCGCCGAACTTGTGCGTCAAACCTTCGAATCCCCCGATTTCCCCTTTGCCGGCAATAGCCGCCTGAACTGGGTGCTGCAGGAGCGGCAGCTCGGCACCGGTCATGCCGTCCAACAGGCCATGCCTCACGTAGATGCGGACCTCGTACTCGTACTTTATGGCGATGTGCCGCTGATACGCCCGGACACCTTGCGGGATCTGGTCGCGCTCGCGGATCCCGGCAGTATCGCCCTGCTTACTCTGGAAACGACGCGACCCGAAGGCCTCGGCAGAATCGTGCGCGACACAAGCGGCGAGGTCGAAGCCATCGTCGAAGAGCGCGACGCCGACCCGCGACAGAAACGAATCTCCGAGGTCAACAGTGGCATAATGGCGCTACCCGCCGGGCGGCTGCGGCAATGGCTCGACCGGCTCGATTGCGACAACGCCCAGCGGGAGTACTACCTGACCGATGTTGTCGCCATGGCCCGGGCCGAAAATTGCCCGGTGCGCGCGAAGAAGATCGGCGACGGCATGGAAGTGCGGGGAGTCAACGACCAGGCGCAGATGGCGGCGCTCGAGAGGCATTACCGGATGGGCAAGGCGGAACAGTTGATGGCTGCCGGAGTGCGGCTGCGGGATCCGGCGCGGGTCGATGTCCGCGGCAGCCTGGAAACCGGCCGGGACGTGGAAATCGACGTCAACGTCGTGTTCGAGGGCGAGGTCAGCCTCGGCGACGGCGTGAAAATCGGCCCCAATTGCGTGATCAGGGACGCCGCCATCGCCGCCGGAACGCGCGTGCTTTCCGGCACCAGCGTCGAGGGCGCGGTCGTCGGCGCCAATTGCAGTATCGGCCCCATGGCGCGCCTGCGGCCGGGGACCGAACTCGCCGAAAACGTCAAGATCGGCAATTTCGTTGAAACCAAGAAAGCGAAGATCGGCAAGGGATCCAAGGCGAATCACCTTTGTTATCTCGGCGACGTGGAAATCGGCGAGAACGCGAACATCGGCGCCGGCGTCATCGTCTGCAATTACGACGGCGAGAAAAAGCATCGCACGACAATCGGCAACAATGTCTTCGTCGGCTCCAACAGCGTACTGGTCGCCCCCGTCACCTTGCAGGACGACAGCTTCGTCGCCGCCGGCTCGACGGTAAGCAGCCAGGTCCCCGCCGGCCACCTCGCGGTCGGGCGCTCCCGCCAGAAAAACATTTCGCGCTGGAAACGCCCCGGAAAACGGTGAAGCCGGCATGTGCGGAATAGTTGGCGCGGTCGCGCAAAGGAATGTCTCCGATATCCTGCTCGAAGGACTCAAGCGGCTCGAATATCGCGGCTACGATTCCGCCGGCATGGCGCTGATCGACGATCCGGGAAAGGGCATTTCCACCATCAAGACCGTCGGCAAGGTCGCCAATCTGGTCGAGGCCGTGCGGAAAAAAAGCGCCGCGGGCAAGCTCGGCATCGCCCATACCCGCTGGGCGACCCATGGCGGGATCACCAGGGCGAACGCGCACCCCCATGGCTCGAACAGCAGGGTTTCCCTGGTCCACAACGGCATCATCGAAAATCACGAGGAATTGCGGCGGGAATTGACCGGCGCCGGCTATCGTTTCGCGACCCAGACCGATACCGAAGTCATCGCGCATCTGATTCACCAGGAGCTGGAAAACGATGAAAGCGCCCTGTTGCAGGCGGTGGCGGCGGCAACGAAGCGCCTGCGCGGCGCCTACGGCTTGTGCGTAATCGACAGGCAACAGCCGGACCGGCTCGTGGTCGCGCGATGCGGCATGTCGCTCGTGATCGGCGACGGCATCGGCGGCGAGAACTTCGTCGCTTCCGACCCCCTCGCTCTCGGCCAGGTGACCGACCGCTTCATCTATCTAGAAGAAGGCGACCTGGCGCAACTGACCAGCGATTCGATCGAAGTCTGGAACGGAGGCCGGCGCGTCAAGCGCGAAATCGCCACCTTGAGCGGCAAGGCCTCGGAGATGGACAAGGGCGACTATCAGCATTTCATGCTGAAGGAGATCTACGAGCAGCCGCAAGCCATCCGCGACACGCTGTCCGGCCGCGTCAGCAAGGCGAAGGTTCTGGAAGAGGCCTTCGGCGTCGAGGCCGCGAAAATCTTCGACAAGGTCAAACAGGTCCAGATCGTCGCCTGCGGCACGAGCTTCCATGCCGGCCTGATCGCCAAGTACTGGCTGGAATCGATCGCCCGCATGCCCTGCCAGGTCGATATCGCCAGCGATTATCGCTATCGCGACATCATCGTCCAGCCGGGAACCCTGTTGGTCGCCGTTTCCCAGTCGGGCGAGACCGCCGACACCCTGGCGGCGCTGCGCTATGCCGCCACCCGCAAGCATGTCGCCACCCTGGCGATCTGCAATGTCGCCACGAGTTCGCTCGTACGCGAGTCCGACTTCTGCCTGCTGACCATGGCCGGCCAGGAAATCGGCGTAGCTTCGACCAAGGCCTTCACCACGCAATTGACCCTGTTGCTCATCCTCGCCATCGTACTCGGCCGCCGCAATGGCCTGGCGGGCAAGGACGAGGCGCGCCTCGTGCGGGACATGAACCGCCTTCCCGAACTCGTCGACAGGACGCTGCAACTCGACAGGCAAATCCGCAAGCTGTCACGGCAATTCTCGGACAAGCACAACAGCCTTTTCCTCGGCCGCGGCATCCAGTACCCGGTGGCCAAGGAGGGGGCGCTGAAACTGAAGGAGATCTCCTACATCCACGCCGAGGCCTATCAGGCCGGCGAACTCAAACACGGCCCGCTGGCCCTGGTGGACAGCGACATGCCCGTGATCGTGGTGGCGCCGAACAACGACCTGCTCGACAAATTGCGCTCAAACCTCTCCGAAGTCAGCGCCAGGGGCGGCAAACTCTACGTTTTCGCCGACGAAGGCATCGGCCTCGAAAGCGACCGCAGTTGCAAGGTCATCAACCTCCCCGGCTGCCCCGAAGTCCTCGACCCCATCCTCTTCACCGTCCCCCTGCAACTGCTCGCCTACCACGTAGCCATAATCAAGGGCACCGACATCGACCATCCCCGCAACCTGGCGAAGTCCGTCACGGTCGAGTGAGCAATGAAAATTGACGAGGACAATATCCGTCGCTGGGACGAGGTTGGAAACTTGCTTTCTGACCTCTATCGAATCGTCGGTCGCCTTGAACGCCTCTTTCCCGGCCGGAAGTTTACGCCGGACGGCCATTTGGTAGGGAGTATCGGCGAGGCTATAGCTGCTCACCTATTCAACCTCACCCCTCTTGCAAACTCGGCGGTTACCCACGATGCGGTCAGCGTCGATGGTCGAAAAGTTCAGGTCAAATTTACTCAGGGCAATAGGGGCGTTGCATTACGAGCGCAGCCTGACTACTTGGTCGTTCTGCGCCTAAAACCGGATCGCTCGATTGAGATCGTTTACAACGGAAGAGGCCGCGTTCCTTGGGACCTTTGCGGCCCGCTGCAAACCAATGGGCAACGTTCAATTTCGCTTTCGGCCCTGCGGCGAATTATTCCGCCTATCCAGGATCGGCTTGATTTGCATGAAAAACCCGACTGGATGATTTCAAAGTGAGAATCGTAAGAATCACACTTTTCTTTTATCGTCCTAGTCGGCTCCAAAATTCAGCCGCGTACTAAATCAGGACCACCTCAGGAGCTGATGATGTTCAATGAATTGTTTGTGTTTGGAAAACAACGCAATGGATCTCAAGCCTTTGGTTTCTACCTGTTTTACCTATTTACGACGGTTGCCATCAGTTTTGTGTCAGGAACAATTCTGGTTACGATCTTGGTTGGCTTCCAACTAGAAAGATACATAGGCTTGGCCGCAGTTTGCCTTGTATTTTCTACATTTTTGCTGTCTAAAAACAAAAGTTGGCGAAATTTTGGGTGGGTGGCCCTTGGCCTTTTCTTGTTTAATGTATTCCTGATTGCTGTTTACAGCGGATTGTCTATCAGTAACACCGCGATGGACTTCGAAATGGGAAATATGCTGGGCCGGTACCTAGCCATTGTAATTTGTCTTGTATTGTCTTTTCTGGTGCTGCACAAAAAGAACAAGCTCCGAAGTACAGGCTCGGTAGTAGTTGCCATTCTTTCTGGTGTGGGAGCGTATCTTCTAGGTGGCCTTCTGGGTTTGGCGGCAACCGCCTATCTGACAACCCTGAAACCTGAGAAATAAATTGCTTCCAATTCGAAAGCTGGATCAATAGGTCTACGGCAGGCTCTCCATTAGTTCGGCCAGCAGCAAGGCCTCCATTTCGAAGCCCTAGGCTTCCACACAGCTAGCCACCGCCAAGCGTGCGGAATCGGGCTTGTTCTGATTGAGTTTCCAGGTTCCATACACTGTCTCTATCTCAAGCTCAACCGGCCGGATTGCCCGCATCAGTGCCTGTAACTGACGCTCTGCAACTTTTTCGATCGGCCAGGGCGGCTTGGGAAGAAGCCTCTGTTCAATTTTTGCGGACAGTGCTTCCAGATGGTCCCGGAGCGTTTCTTCCGGACGGAGTCTAAGGCGTCCCCGCAGATGCACCGCCGCGTAGTTCCAGGTTGGCGCCTGTCCGGGATCGGTCCTCTGGACCGCTGACGGCCAGAACGGCTCGCTTCTCGCGTTCAGACAAAATGTCCAACATCGGGTTCGCCCTGGAGAGATGGGCGTGACCGGTCAAAATACGGAATGATCATAGATTAGGCTGAAACAGATCGACTGGAGTCGGCCCTTTCCGGATGCGAGGGTGTGGACTTGGTGGTGAACCCGCCAGATGCGGGCTCATTGTCGGGAATCTATCTGAACGAGCCTTCCGAGGCGCTGGTCATCATACAGGACGGTGTTAGAGCGACCATAACGCTAACCCTGCCATACGAGGCTGGGGAGACGGATTGATACTTGGTGAGTGGAGTGTGCAGACAGCGAGAATTACAGAGCCACCGGCAGGATATTCGCGCATTTTTCCGGATTCTGACACCAGGAAATTGGAAGATCCTGTGGATAACTAGACAATATAGGGGTTTACATTGCGCGGGGAATCAGTCATATTCGCGCTTGACAACATGGTGGAGCGAGAGGGAATTGAACCCTCGTGCGTGGGATTTGGAGTCGCCTGCACGTCACCAGACTCGCCCCTAAATGTCGTCACCTCGTGTTGCTCTCTGCGGTTCAACACACTCTGGCCCCGGTCACCGTAAGGTGGTCCGGGGCTTCTTCTTGTGGGACCGACGATGACCATACCACAAGATCGTGTATCGCGCTTAATTTCCAGTCAGGAAATGATGTGTAAATACTGTGCATAGTTTGTGATTTGGCTATCGCCCTACCAAAACGCAAGTCATCGTAATTGAGCCACTTTCCGACCATGCAGCGGTCGAGGTTGTCCATCTGCTCCAGCGTGTCGGATTCCCGGATATTGTGCCGGGCGACATACTCGATGATGTAGCGGTCCAGACGCTTCGAAGACATCTTGTGAGATAGGATCTATTGCGAAGCTCGGGCTTGCGATGCGGCAATTGACTTCGCCTTCGCTACGAGGTTCTTGATTTCCCGAACCGTCGCAGTATGCACATCCTTAGACGCCATCGCGTCCAGGCAGACGCGCCCACGGTTTTGGGAAAAGAAGGACTCGAATCCTTCGCCCAGACGTTTTGATCGTGCGAGGAACTCCTGCTCCAATGTAAAAATCGAGAGCTGCAACGATGCCTCACACTTGCCTCGAACAATCTGCTTTACCGCATCGGGATGTTCAGCGAAGTCCGGTCGGCCGTTGTACATCGCCAATAGCCGCAAGTAGGTCTCACCATCCTCGTTGATTCTGACGACTTGTTGCGTATTCGTGCTGTAGTCCGTGATGTCGTCGGCGCCCAGCTTGCCCCACGTGAACGTCTTGGGGTCGGGAACGGGAGGGACTTGGCCCGCCCGATTTCTTCCGTGTAAGTCGGGTAGTGGTCGTGGTCGAGGGCGCGGTCTCGGGCGAGGGCGCGGCGTCGGCTCGGGGGGTGGTGGATCATCAGGGTCGAGTTCAGGTGCTGGCGAATCGTCGTCCTGCGACTGGGTGCCGAGATCGGGCTGGAGCCCTGCGTCGCCATTCGAGATCTTGACGCGCCCTTTGGCTAACCGACGGAAATCCTTGATTCCATAGAGTTCGATGGCTCGGGCTATTGCCTCCCGTAGCTTATCCTTGTCTGAAGTGGACTCTAGACCGGCCAACTGTTCGCGCACGTATTCAGCCAGCGCTGGTGCCTTGTTCACCATCAGAGCCGCAAATTCTTGCCCGATTTGCTTGTACATAGTCGAGACATTTACGTCGCCTTCAATCCGCAAGTCGTTGCGAGCCGTGGTCGGCTGCATAGTCTCTTGGTGGTTCGGCTCCACTAGAAGGACTACGCGGCCAGCACCGGTGTAAATTCCAAAGTCGTTCATCAGTGTCGCGCCGTGCTGAGTTCGACGTCGCGCATAGACCTCCACTACACCCGTGCGTTCTCGAAACAGCGTGCCAATAATGCGTCCTTCGCACCATCCATTCTGCGAATTCCTACGTTTGGTGACTTCCTCATCCAGCAGAAACCAATGGACCTTGTATGGGTTCTCCTCAAGGGTCACGACACCTTGGCGCATTGCGAAACTGGACATTGCATGTTCGCCACCGCGAACGACGTAATCCTTCGCGCCCGAGGTACTGTCGTCAGTCTTGACATTCTCCACGCGAATTTCGATGTCTTTGGGGATGCTCCAGAACTTGAAGTTGAGCTCTCGGATCGCCCAATGAAGATTGCCAATACTACGGCCCGTCGAGGAAAGCGTCTTACACGTGTCGTCCTCGGGTTTTTCACCGCAAAGTACAACCTGGGTGCCATGGCCTGCTTCAGTTATGCGCGCGTAGGACTCTGCATCGGAGGTTGGCGCGGTGACGTATCTCGGTTCGCCTGATTCTTCGTCTTCCCACCCAAATGCGGCGTAGTGTCCAAATTGGTCGGTACGGTGCCACATAAGTTCGGCGGCAGCACTGTTTGCAACGAGAGAACGGTAGATCATTCCGGCCGGATTCATCGGGAGCGCGGCAATCTTTGCGCCAATCCCATAGTTTCCCCTGCCCCGCGAGGTCATTGCGACCTGAAACGAGCTATAGAGTTCATCCTCAGCGATGCCCTCGCCTGTGTCGGTTACGGCTAACTTGCGAATGGTGCCGATTCCTTCGCCCATGTCTTGTTCGATAGCATGGATAAAAATTTTCCCACCTTCGCCGGTAGCGTGGATTGCCTCGATTGAATTGACTACAAGTTCGCGCAGCCATTGAAGGGAAGCGCACTCTCGGTGCATTCGGTCAACGAAATTCGTCACCGACAATGGATCGGAGTCAAAAGTAAGCGGACGATTGGGTGTTGGGGACATGACAGTCCTCCTCCGTAGATTCCTCGAAGGACCGCTGGGGGCGGCTCTTTTCGCAAAGGCGGCAGGATGCCGCATGGCGCTTCTAGCAGACCAACCTGCCGTTGCGGGGCCTAGGCGCGGCACCGACGGTTGGACGACTCGGAACAACTCATACCCTAACGCATTTGGTAACTACTTGTCGAGTTGGGCTGACATCCCCGTCAGACTGCCGTCGAATAAGCGCGTTAAGTGTCCTTGCGGGAAGCGATGTGAAGCCTCTTTGATTGACGAAAGCGATTCGTCGAAGTAGCCTTGTTCGACGAAAAAGGGAGTCGAGAAATTCAATGCCCAAGTTTTATGTGGATTCAGGGATTCACACCGCGGAGTGCACGACCTTCATGGAAACCATGATGGACGACAGCGTGGTGGACTTAGTGGTTACGTCTCCACCCTATGACGACCTTCGTGACTACGAGGGTTTCAATTTCGACTGCAAGGATGTGGCCAAGGGCTTATACCGCGTAGTCAAGAAGGGGGGCGTTGTTGTTTGGGTTGTTGGCGACCGCATAAACGGTGGTCGCTCGCTGACGAGTTTCAATCACGCATTCGCCTTCCGCGACGCGGGATTCATGGTATATGACGCTATGATCTTCAAGAAGCGGAACACGCCGTTCATGCGAAAACGTGCGTATACCAATTGCTATGAGTTCATGTTCGTCTTCACCAAAGGAACCCCCGCAACCTTCAATCCATTACGGAGTCCCAGTGTGCGTTCGGGACCGGCACAAGTTCCGTATCTTAAAGGCGCAGATGGCGTCAACCGTAAAACCGAACGATCCCTAAGCGAGCATAAGGTTCGAACGAACATCTGGTCTTATGCGGTCGGAAAGAATGGGACGACCAAGGACATGTATGCGTTCAAGCATCCCGCTATGTTCCCCGAGAACTTGGCTCGAGACCACATTCTCTCGTGGTCTAGTCGGGGGGACCTCGTGTTCGACCCTTTGTGCGGAGCGGGAACAACTTGCAAAATGGCTAAGGCAACTGGAAGGCGATGGTTAGGAGTTGATGTCAGCAAGGAATACACAGCCATCGCTAAGCGCCGCGTAAGGCAAACGGTTGCGGACTCGATATCATCGCTTCCATCCAGATCAGACCCTTTCGATGAGTTGGTCATGGCTGAAGAGAACTCAAGGATGGAGGCGAACATAATGTGTCAGTGGTGTGGTGTGGAGATTTCTCACGATCGATGGCAGCTAACCGGAGGCCGAGCGGTTACATGCAGCCCGGAATGTTCCCTCTTCAATAGTCGACGGCGCAGGAACGAACTTAAGCGGGTCGAGCGTGCCGCACGCTTGGAAACAGTTCTGTAGTGAAATTCAAGTGGTAGTCAACGGCGATGTGCGGGGTGACTTTTGTGTCAAGCAGCGCGTCGAGGAAGCTGACCAAGTCGTTAGCCCCTTCGGCGCCCAGTGTGAGCCGGACCGGGGGTTCCGTCGGTGTGGCGGAACACTATTCTCCGTCCAGCTCCCAGATTCGGATGAATCCCGGCAAAACGGGGTCGCCGTCCTGACCGTCGGGAAGCATTGACCAGGGCGTGGCGTCGGCGCGGACGAGAATCACGTCCAGCAGCGTCATGTCCAAGCATTTCAGCATTCGGCGTGCCTTGCTCACCATGAACGGCAGCGCCTGCAAATGCAATATCGAATCGCTGGTGAAGTCCCAGCCCAGGATGACGCCTTTGGCGCGATACGCTAGGCAGCGGCGAGCAAGGTTCTCGCAAGTTCATTGGTGTCTCGCTGCCCCAGCTGAGATTCTCGGTCGCCAGAACGCCATACTTTTTGTCCTACGGGGTCGCCGTCAGCACTGGATGCCGCAATCCGGTCAACCGAGCCGTCAAAATCGCCAGCGCGACAAGGCGAAGCGCTTCCAGCGACCCTTGCGCGTATCGGGTGTGCCCGACCAGTTTTCTGATTGCTTCGTCGGCCAAAGCCATTGTGATCCAATGCTGAAGGTGTACTCTGCCAGAAACTTTAGTTTCAGATCTTGCCAATAATGGAAAAGCTTACGCGTGGACCACAGGGATCAGAGCAATGAGGCCCATAGCTTTCCGTCGCAGTAGCGCCATAATCAGTATAGCTTTGCATCTCGGCCACTGATTCAATTCTGTGTCCGTAACCTGTCGAAGCTTACAATTGATCACCCTGTAGTATCACGGCTGTGGTCCAGCGTTTTGCTCGAATCCGGTTGATCGATCATTCGAAACGCATCACCTTTCTGCGCCCGATTCATCGACATCTCCACGATGCGGTCAGCAACACGGTCCCGGGTCTTCCACTTCATCACCAGCTTCCCGGGATCCATACCGTACTGCGCCACTATGTCCTTTAATTGATCCAAGTCAAGTTCTAGCAGACGTGACTGTAGCTCTTGAAGACCTTCTTCACGCAAAACTGCGACGGGATCGAAGGCTGCCTGTGCTCTGCGCCTTCGTTTCCGTGTCCTATTGGTTTCCTGCCCTCTCTTGCCACCTTGCTCGATTTCGAATACTGCTTCCAACTTCAGGGCAAATTTTGGATTATGCTCAGCTTCGTCGGATACTGCCCGTGCTAGTTCGAGTAGTTTTTTGCGAATCTTCATCCCTCATCCCTCTAACTTCTCAAGTATCTCCCAAGCAAGCTCCTTATAGCGGTCAGCAATTCCCCCGTAGCCATACTTTTGCTTGAGTGTGCGAGAGGAGTAGTCGACGTGCTCCGCCGCCGCCGCAATGTTATTTGCTTGTGGGATGATCGTGTTGAACACAGGGGCATCATTGCCAGCGACCAAATTCCCATGAACACTTGAGTGTACTGTTGAATTGCCCTGAAATTTTGTAATGACAATTCCCATGGGCTCGATAGGTTCGGCAATCTCCTCGGCAAACTCGCGCACTCGAGTAACGATCTGCGGTATACCGTAAGTTGACAAAAAATCCGGAATTGTCGGTATTATGTATCCCTGTGAGATACGCAATCCATTGAGCGTGATTATGCCCAGATTCGGTGGGCAGTCGACGATGACCACATCATAGTCATCGAGACGTGCCTTCACTTCTCGCCACAACAACTCAGTTGGGATAATGGAATGAAACTTCCCTGCAGGTGTGGAGGAAAGATCGTCCTGAATGTTAATCAAGTCTAGACTGGATGGCAGCAAATCTACGGTTCGGGCGAGACCTACATCGGACACGCCGACTTGGAGTGTGGCATCGAAGTCAAATAGTTTGTTGCTGGGGTCGGTCTCGAGCGCATCTTGAAACAGGCGAGCTAACGTGTGCCCTTTCCTGTTCAATTCGCGCCACTTTTTTTCCCCTATCAACATGGTGGTGGCATTAGTTTGCGGGTCTAGGTCGACGACGAGTACGCGCTTTCGGAATTCTCCAGATAGCGTCTCCGCCAAGGCTACCGTTGTCGTGGTCTTGCCGACACCTCCCTTGAGATTAATTGTCGAAATTACATGGGCCATTGGAATCTTCCTCCTTCTTCTCAGCCAAATTCTCACTTGCGACCGTCGAAACACAGGACCTGATGCCAATTCGGCAATAGGCTTCGGAAACTCCTGGGATCTGGCACGCCAATTGGCTACAGCCTGACGTGACACTTTTGCCATGAACGCAATTTCGTTGATCCCCACTAGTTCTTCATCAACCGGAACCACCAAACACATCTCCGTGTACGTTGAACACAAAGTGTACATTGTTCACAATCCATCGGTCAACCGGTGTGTACCAACAGCGTGGAGAGGCTTGGTTTCTGCAGCGTTCCCGTGCCTTCTTTCGGTTTTTAGTTATTGCCTTGGGATTGTTTGGTTACTGTGCCAGTATCGATACCGAGGACCAAGCATCCGAGACTATTCAACGATAAGCTAGTCGGCCTTTGGCGGGCTTCGCATCAACTCGGTCAGCAGCAAAATCTCCGATCCGAAGCCCCCGGCCTCGACATGGCCGGCCGCCGCCAATCGTACGGCATCGGGTTTGTTTTGATTGAGTTTCCAGGTTCCGTCCACTGCCTCTATCTCAAGCTCGATCGGTCGGATTGCCCGCATCAACGCCTGTAGCTGACGCTCTGAAACTTTTTCGATCCGCCAGGGCGGCTTGGGGAGAAGCCGCTGCTCGAATTTTGCGGACAGTGCTTCCAGATGACCCCGGAGCGTTTCTTCCGGGCGGAGTCTGAGGCGTCCCCGCAGATGCACCGCCACGTAGTTCCAGGTCGGCACCTGTCCGGGATCGGTCTCATACCAGTCAGGAGAGATGTACCCGTCCGGGCCGCTGACGGCCAGAACGGCTCGCTGCTCGCATTCAGCCAAGATGTCCAGAATCGGGTTCGCCCTGGAGAGATGGGCGTGGACGAGTTCACCGTCTTCCGCCAGCAGAAACGGAACATGGCTAAGCAACGGGCTGCCCGTATCGCCCGCGTTCAGCGCAAGCACGCCAAAACCTCTTTCACTTGCAAAGGCAAGATTGGTCTGACGCGATGCCTTTCGAAATTGCGGCGATGGATGCATGAGTTTCTGAATTGCTGAATCAGGATTTGGCGACCTGTTTCCGGCCCGCGGCAAGTGTAACAAATCAGCCGTTGATCACGTCCCGCAAGTTGGTAAATTCCGCAACTGTCGGGCAGCCTTTCGTTGCGAGATTCGGGGAGAAACTCATGGAAGCATTAGCAGCCGTTGCATTCGTTTTCGGAATGCTGGGGGTCGTCGCATTCGTGCGTACGGAAAAACTGATCAGAACCCTGAAGGAAAAAGGCGTTCTGGATGACGATTACAAAGAAGAGTAAGAAGGAGTTGGGGACATGTTCAATGATTTGTTTGAGTTCGGAAAACAGCGATCAAGGCGGGAAGCCGTTGGCTTTTATCTTTTCTACTGGCTGCTGGGCGTGGTCATATCCTCCGTTGGCCTGTTCATAGGCGGCGGTTGGGGCTTCCAGGAGGGCTTTGCCGAAGACCTGTGGATCGGGCCGTATTTCTTTGCGATGGTCTTCTGCCTGGCGCTGGCTTTTCTGGTGCTGGGCAAAAAGAACAAGCTGCGAAATCGAAGGTTGGTAATTCTGGCGTTGCTGTCCGGTGTCGGAGCTTACGTGCTAGGCGCCCTGGTTGGGTTGATTCTGGTGGCGAAGCTGACCACCGCCGAAGCGGAATAGACAGAACAGAAGGCTACTGGCGCGTCTATTACAGCTGTTGGGCCAATTGGTCCTGCGTGTATGGATCGCTGTATCCTGCGAACGTTGCGGGATTTTCCATTAGAATCCAATCCTCTCCCGGCGCAGGTGTTTCGCCAGGTCCCTGGCGCGGCCCTCGCCGTGCATAAGGTCGAGATATACCTGAACAGGACTCGCAAGCCAGGCGTCTCCCACCTGTTCTCGAATTAGCGTTCCCCCTGTCGACTTGACGTCTGTTACCGTCAGGTTCGCCCCTTGGTCAACGACGTGGGCTTCGAGAGCATCCAGGACCGCGTATTCCGCCGGATTCGCCAAGAGCAAGCAATGAACCTGAGCAACAGATGTCAAGAAGGGCGCATACAGTGTGCTTGTCCGCACCGGGATTTGGCTGCTAGCGCTCCGATATCCGCCCGGTCGCGATCCTGTGAATGACGGACGCGAGATACGTCTGATAGGGCATTCCCAATTCCCGCGCGATAGTCTTGATTCGCGTGATGTCCCGCTCTTGCAGACGCAATGTCACGGCCTTGCGCTTTTGCGATTGCGCCAGCACGTCTTTCCATTCGTCCCTCACCCGCTCTTGCCCGGATGCGGAATGCGCGGAAATCCGTCCGTCTTCGATTGCCGCCTCGAACTCGGTCAGCAGCGCTTTTTCGTCATCATCGAAAAAAGGCGCGTCGAAACCTCGCGAACCGTTCATGATCGTTGACTCCCCTCGGCAAAAAGGCGCTGGGCCTTTCGGCTTCGATAAATGGTTTTCAGGAACAGAACGTCACTGTCGCGGATGTAGGGGACAAGGCACGCATAACCGTCTATTTCCACGATCAGCACTCGCTGGCCGGGATAGCGCTCCTGATTCGGATGCGGATAGTCGGCGATGAATTTTCCGCTTTCGATCGCGGTCTCCACATCTTCAAAACAGACTCCTCTTTCGCGCTTGAGTTTGCGGTTTTTCTCCTCACTCCAGTCCATGTGACAATCGTTCATGATCTTGAAGGATATTGAATATATTTCTGATGTCAATACTTTGAGGTTCCCCCGCAGAGCCGGCGCGACGGCATTGAGGGGCTGTTCCACGGGCAGAACGGCTACGGACAGAAAGGGAATTGAATGAAATTTACCAACTATGTTGTACGCCTACACGGGAAAGGACCGTTGGATCAAAAGGAAAGATTGGTCTGGCGCGATGCCTTCCGGAAATGCGACGATGGATGCATGAGTTTTTTCTATATTTACTGCACAGTAAATAATACCGAAATCCTGAATATGGAATTCCGGAGTATCGTCAGCCGCTCCGCCTGCCGGTGCGCAGGGCGCGTTGGCTGCGTTCCAGGCGCTTCATGTGTTCGTTAAGCAGGGGTTTGCGATGCACGGCGACGCCGGTGCCGAGTACGTCGATGACGGCCAGGTGGGCGATGCGGGAGGAAACCGGGGCGAAAGCCTGGTGTTCCTCGCGCACGTTGACGTGGATGGGGATGCTGCAGAGGTCGCTTAGCGGGGTGTCTTTCGGCGCGAGGCCGATGACCGTGGCGCCGGCTTCCATGGCGAGATTTACACTTTCGAGCAGCGCCCGGGTCTGGCCGGACTGGGAGATTGCGATCACCGCGTCGCGCTGGTCGAGCGCGATCGCTGACATGTGCTGGATGTGCGGGTCGGTATAGGCGGCGGTGACGAGTTGCAGGCGGAAGAACTTGTGCTGGGCGTCGGCCGCCACCGAGCCCGAGGCGCCGAAGCCGTAAAACTCGACCCGGCGCGCGCGGATGATCGTGTCGATGGCCCGTTCGAGTGCGTCCGGGTCGAGTTCGTCCCGCACCTGGAGCAGCGAGCCCACCGTACTGTCGAAGACCTTGTTGCGCAGATCCCGGACCGTGTCCTTGTCGTCCACGGCGAACTGGGTGTAGACGCCGCCGAGTCCGGCCTGCTGGGCAAGTTGCAGCTTGAACGCCTGGAAGCCGTTGCAGCCCACGGCGCGGCAGAAGCGGATGACGGTGGGGTCGCTCACTCCGGCGTGTTCGGCCAGGTCGACGACGCGCATGGCGAGCACGTCGTTGACGTTTTCAAGCACGAAACTTGCCACCTTGGCTTCGGATTTGCGCAACTGGCGCCGGGAGTCGGCGATGCGCCGTATCAGATTGGGCGATTCCATGTGCTGGGCCACCGGGCGAGAATCGGTACAATGCTACTGCAAGCGGGGCGGCATCGCACTTTTCGCCGGACTCGCTTTCGCCGGGCTGGCCTGGAGCGGTATATGTCGGAAGGTTTCGTAACGGATCACCGGGAAGCGGATGCGGTAACCGTTCGCTTCGTCGATTCCATCGCCGAAATCGGCCGGGACGCGTGGAATGCGCTGACGGGAACCCGCAACCCTTTCATGCGCTACGAATTCCTGTACGCGCTGGAGCGAACCGGCTGCACCGGGCCCGCCAGCGGCTGGCGGCCGAGGCACCTGGCACTGTACGACGGCAAGGAGGAAAACTGCCGCGCCATCGTGCCGCTGTATGAAAAGACCAATAGCTGGGGCGAATACGTCTTCGACTGGTCCTGGGCGAACGCCTATCAGCAGCACGGCCTGGCGTATTACCCGAAGTACGTCACCGCATCGCCGTTCACGCCTTCCGTCGGACAGCGGCTGTTCGGCGACGCCGCCGGAAACATGCGGTTGATCTGCGAAGAGGTCCGCCGCCGCGCCCTGCGCGACGGCGTCTCGTCCTGGCATGTGCTGTTTCCGGCCGAAGAGGAATGCCGGCTGTTGCGCGAGCAAGGCATGCATATTCGCCATGGCACCCAGTTCCACTGGCGCAACAGGGGCTACCGCAGCTTCGACGACTTTCTCGAATCGCTCGCTTCGCGCAAGCGCAAGAACCTGCGCAAGGAACGCCGGCGCGTACGCGACCAGGACATCCGCTTCAGCGTGACCGAAGGCGCCGACATCAGCGAAGCGCAATGGGCGGACTTCTTTCTGTATTACCAGACCACCTACCTGCAACGCGGCATGCAAGGCTATCTCAGCCTAGAGTTCTTCCACGAGGTCGCCGGGACCATGCCCGAACAGCTATTGCTGATCAATGCCGAACTGTCCGGCCGGGACATCGCCGCGGCGCTGTTCTTCCGCAATGACGAGACTTTATACGGGCGTTACTGGGGCTGCCGGGAGGAACACGAGTTCCTGCATTTCGAGACCTGCTATTACCAGGGGCTCGATTATGCGATCGCCAACGGACTGCAGACCTTTGACTCGGGCGCCCAGGGGGAACACAAGATCCAGCGCGGGTTCGAGCCGGTGACGACCTGGTCGGCGCATTGGCTGGCGGACGCGGATTTCGACCGCGCCATCGGCCGCTTCGTCAAGCAGGAGAAAGCCCACATCGAGGCCTACCAGCGGGCGGCTCGCTCGTTGTTGCCTTATCGGTCGGCCGGCTGACCGGCCAACGCGTCTTCGATTCGTTTCGTTCACGCCATCCATGGCGCGGACCCGAGACTTCAACTACCCCCGGTCTCGACATCCTGTCGAGCCGCTCGGGCCTCCAAAAGCGTTGCTTTTGGTCGGCTGCGCCGACCGGCCCTCACCCAGACGAGCAACTGGTTGTTGGCGGGCATGGCGTTGTCTTCCACCAGCGTCAGCCCCGCGTCTTCGGCCAGCGCGTTCACCCATTCGAAATCGCGGATGCCGCTGACCGGGTCGCGCTGTTTCAGCCAGCGGTCGAACTGGGCGTTGCTTTCGGTAGTGTAGGCATTGCGATAGCGGAACGGGCCGTAGACCAGCAGCAATCCGTCCGGATTGAGATGCGGCCCGAGTCCGCGGAAGAAATTCTCGACCGAAGGCGCGCCGACGATATGCAGGACGTTGGCGCTGAAAATCGCGTCGAAGCTGCCGCAGCCCCAGTCCGCCGAGTCGATATCGAGCGCGACGGGATCGGGCAGCCCGGCGCGCGCCAGGCGCGGCCGGAGCAGCGGCAGACTCTCCGCGGCGTCCGACGCCTGCCAGTTCAGGTCGGGGAAATGTCCGGCGAGAAATTCGGCGTGCTGGCCGGTGCCGGCGCCGATTTCGAGCAATTTGCGGCTGCCGCCGAGATGCCGTTGCAGAACCGAGAGGATCGGCCCCTTGTTGTTTTCGCAAGCCTGGCTGAAAGGCAGCGCGTCCGTGGCCGCGCGCATTATTGCGTTCGGTCGCGCAGGAACACCAGGCGGTCCGCGCTCGATTCCTCCGCGCTGTAGCGATAGCCGTTCAGGTTGAATTTCTTCAACGCGTGGCCCGCATTGACGCGATTCCCGATGATCCAGGCGGCCATCTCTCCCCTGGCCCGCTTTGCCAGGAAACTGAGTACGCGATAGTCGCCCCGGGCCGTCTGGTCCTTGAAAATCGGCGTGATGACGTCGGCTTCAAGCGCTTCGGTATCGACCGACTCGAAATATTCGTTGGAAGCGAGATTCACCAGCAACTTGCGCTTTTGCGGCTGTGCGGCCAGATCCTCGTTCAGGGATTCGGCGAGCCGCGAGCCCCAGAAATCGTAGAGGCCGGAATGCCCGTCGACCGCAACCTGCCGGCCCATCTCCAGGCGGTACGGCTGAATCAGGTCGAGCGGGCGCAACACGCCGTACAGTCCGGACAGGATGCGCAGGTGCTTTTGCGCGAAGTTCAATTCGGCGGTGCCGAAGCGCTCGGCTTGCAAGCCGAGATAGACGTCGCCGCGAAAGGCGAAGACCGCCTGACGCGCGTTGCGCAGGTTGAATGGCGCCTGCCAGGAGGCGTAACGCTGCCAGTTGAGTTCCGCCAGGTCGGAGTTGATGTTCATCAGGTCCGACAGATCGTCCGGGTCGAGGGTTTTCATATGTTCGACCAGGCGTTCGGCGTCGTCCAGAAAACGAGGCTGGGAAAACTTGCGGGTGCGTACCCGGCTTTTGAAGTCGAGGGTTTTGGCGGGAGAAACTACGGTCAGCATGACGGGCGGCTCTCTTTCAACTGTCTGTCGCCGGTCAATGATACACGAGCCGGCGAGTGAGGTCCGAGTGGGCTCCATTGGCTTCGATCCGTCGCCGCCGGGTGGCGGGGGTGCGGCGGACGCCGTGAATCCATCCCTGGAGGCTTCGCGTTCGGCATCCATGCCTCACACGCCC
>JAJDYJ010000020.1 GCA_022822865.1 Pseudomonadales bacterium
CCAAATCAATGCCCACCCGTGTAATATCGGTCATGGTCCGCTCCGTTGTTGAAAAACCCAAAGTCATTTTGGCCTTCGAGGCCGTTGAAATGAAGCGGGGCGGACCATCCCATCAGGGATGTATTTACGGCGTCCGCTGAACCCCGCACACGCCGACGGCGACGGATCGAAGCCTCTTTTCACCCCATGTCGCCGTAGCGATGTTGCAGGATCGCCAGTACCGCCAGCGGGGCGGTTTCGGTGCGCAGGATGCGCGGGCCGAGGGCGATTACGGCATAGCCGCAACGCGCCGCGAGCTTCAGTTCGGGTTCGGCGAAACCGCCTTCGGGGCCGGTGACGATCTGCAGGCGATCGCCCGGCAGTGAATCCGGCAGCCGGGCGCTCCCGGTCGGGTCGAACAGGAGGCGGGCGCAATCGGCTTCGGCGGGAGCTTGCAGCACCCGCTCGAGCGCCAGCGGTTCGCTGAAATCCGGAACCCGGAAGCCGCCGGATTGTTCCACCGCCCCGGTCGCTATGCGGCGCCAGTGTTCCAGCCGATTCGCCGCGCGGTCGCGGGACAGTTTCGCTTCGCCGCGGGCGCTGAAGAAGGGAGTGATGCGGCTGACGCCGAGTTCGGTGGATTTCTGGATCGCGTACGACATGCGGTCGCCGCGGGAAAGTCCGAGACAAAGTTCGATCTCGAGCCGGGGCGCCGCGGGCGCGCGCAGCAGCTTTCCCACGCGCAATTCAGCGTATTTCTTCGCCAGTTGCTCGATGCAGGCGACGAATTCGCCGTCGACGGCGTTGAAGACGTGAACGCATTGTCCCTGCCGCATGCGCAGCACATTGCCCAGGTAGTGGGCGGCGTCGCGGTCGAGGCGCAGCGAGGCGTCTTCCCGCAGGGTGGTCTCGCAATGCAATCGGGTGTGGCGCATGGCTGCGGCCGGCCGGATCAGCGGTCTCCGGAAAGACCGAGGTTTTCCCAGATCCTGCGCACCGGCCCCGCCTGGTTGAGGGAGTAGAAATGCAGGCCCGGAGCGCCGCCTTCGAGCAGGCGGCCGCAAAGTTCGCTGACGACCTCGTCGCCGTACTTGCGCAGGCCGTCCTGGTCATCGCCGAATTCGGCGAGCCGGCATGCCAGCCAATCCGGAATCTTGGCGCCGCACTTGTCCGAAAAGGCGCTCAACTTGTCGAAATTGGTGATCGGCATGATGCCCGGCACGATGGGTACGTCGATTCCGGCTTCGCGGCAGGAATCGACGAAGCGGAAATACGAGTCCGCGTTGTAGAAATACTGGGTGATGGCCGCATTGGCGCCGGCTTCGATCTTCTGCCGGAAATACTTGATTTCCTGCGCATAATTGGGAGTCTCCGGGTGCAGATCCGGATAGCAGGCCACCTTGATATGGAAGTGGTCGCCGGAATGCCGGCGTACGAATTCGACGAGGTCGCTGGCGTAGAAACCCGTGTCCACGCGTTTCTTGCCGGGGGGCGTATCGCCGCGCAGGACCACGAGCCGCTGGATGCCGGCTGCGCGATAGACGTTCAGCAGATCGCCGGCGACATCGAGATCCTGACCCGTACTCGACAGATGCGGGGCGACTTCCGAGCCCGCCGCGCTATAGTCGAGCACGATGCTTTTCGTGCCCTCCCGGGTCGAACCGCCGGCGCCATAGGTGACGGAAAACAGATCCACGCCGAGCGTGGTCAACTCCTCGTGGACCCGGTCGAGCTTGCCGCGGCCGGTTTCGGTTCGGGGCGGGAAGAACTCGACGCTGAACTGTGGCGCCATGGCTGCCATGGTAGTTGCCGCTCAGGCCCGCCTAGTAGCGATAGCTTTCGGGCTTGAACGGACCTTCCGGCGACACGCCGATGTATTCGGCCTGTTCCGGGGTCAGCCGGGTCACGACGCCGCCGAAACCCTCGACCATCAGCGCGGCGACCTCTTCATCGAGTTTCTTCGGCAACACGGTCAGCGTGATCTCGCGCGAGCCCGCCGGCTGCGCGGCGAACTTTCCTTCGTACAAATGAATCTGCGCGAGCACCTGGTTGGCGAAGGAACCGTCCATGACCCGGGAAGGATGGCCGGTGGCGTTGCCGAGATTGATCAGGCGGCCTTCGGAAAGCAGGATCAGGTAGTCCTCGGGAAATTTCCTGCCGCGGCGGAAAATGCGATGCACCTGGGGTTTGACTTCCTGCCATTCCCAATGCTCGCGCATGAAGGCGGTGTCGATCTCGTTGTCGAAATGGCCGATATTGCAGACCACCGCGCCGGGCTTGAGTTTCTGCAACATGAAGCGGTCGCAGACATCGGTATTGCCGGTGGCGGTGACGATCAGGTCGAGGTTGCCGAGCAATTCCTCGTTTATTGCATCGAGCCGGCCGGTATTGACGCCGCCAATGAATGGCGAAGCGACCTGGAAGCCGTCCATGCAGGCCTGCATGGCGCAGATCGGATCGGCTTCGGCGATCTTCACGATCATGCCTTCCTGGCGCAGGCTCTGGGCCGAACCCTTGCCGACGTCGCCATAGCCGATGACCAGGGCGCGGCGGCCGGCGAGCAGCATGTCGGTGCCGCGCTTGATGCCGTCGTTGAGACTGTGGCGGCAGCCGTACTTGTTGTCGTTCTTGGACTTGGTGACCGAATCGTTGACGTTGATCGCGGGCACCCTGAGCAGTCCCCCCTCGAGCATTTCCTGCAAGCGATGCACGCCGGTGGTGGTTTCCTCGGTGATGCCATGCACGCCGTCGAGCACTTCGGGATATTTCTCGTGCAACATGGTGGTGAGGTCGCCGCCGTCGTCGAGCACCATGTTGGCGTCCCAGGGCTTGCCGTCTTTCAGGATCGTCTGCTCGATGCACCAGGAACCTTCTTCCTCGGTCTGGCCTTTCCAGGCGTAGACCGCGACGCCTTCGGCGGCCATGCAAGCCGCGGCGTGGTCCTGGGTCGAGAAGATGTTGCAGGACGACCAGCGCACTTCGGCGCCGAGAGCCGTCAGGGTTTCGATCAGCACGGCGGTCTGCACCGTCATGTGCAGGCAGCCAAGAATTTTCGCTCCTTGCAGCGGCTTGCTCGCCGCGTAGCGCCGGCGCAGGGCCATCAGCGCCGGCATTTCGGTTTCCGCCAGGCTGATTTCGCGCCGGCCGAAGTCGGCCAGGGAAATGTCCGCCACCTTGAAGTCCTGGCGCAGACTTTCCCGCCGCTTGATCATCAGATTGTTCATGTATGGTGTTCCTCTCCCGTCCGTTTTTTTAATGGCTGCTCGCCCGGGCCTTGGGGCCGGCCTCGTAGCGCAACGCTTCCGCCAGATCGGTTCGTTCCCAGCTGAAATCGGCTTCTTCTCGTCCGAAATGTCCAAAGCTGGCGGTCTGGCGATAGATCGGCCGCAACAGGTCGAGTTGTTCGATCAGTCCCTTGGGCCGCAGTTCGAAATGCGCGCGAATCAATTCGATGATGCGCGCTTCCGGAATCCGGCCGGTGCCGAAAGTCTCGACACTGACCGAAGTCGGCTCCGCCACGCCGATGGCGTAGGAAACCTGAACCTCGCAGCGTTCGGCGATGCCCGCCGCCACCAGGTTCTTGGCGACATGGCGAGCCGCGTAGGTCGCCGAACGGTCTACCTTGGACGGGTCCTTGCCGGAGAAGGCGCCGCCGCCGTGGCGGGCGACGCCGCCGTAAGTGTCGACGATGATCTTGCGCCCGGTGAGGCCGCAGTCGCCGTGGGGGCCGCCGATAACGAAGCGGCCGGTGGGATTGATCAGGTAACGCGTGTCCCCGTTGAGCCATTCCGGGGGCAGCACCGGCTTGACGATTTCCTCGATGACCGCTTCCCGCACCTGTTGCAGGGATACGTCTTCGGCGTGCTGCGTGGAAACGACGACGGTCTCAATGCCTACCGGGCGGCCGTCGCGATAGCGGAAGCTGAGCTGGCTCTTGGCGTCAGGGCCCAGCCAGGGCAGGGTTCCTTCCTTGCGAACCTTCGCCTGCTGCCGCATGAGCCGGTGCGAGTAGGTGATCGGAGCCGGCATCAGTACGTCGGTTTCGTTCGTCGCATAGCCGAACATCAGGCCCTGGTCGCCGGCGCCCTGTTCCTTCAGTTCGGTTTCGTCAACGCCCATGGCGATGTCGGACGATTGATGGCCGAGGGCGTTGAGCACCGCGCAAGCTTCGCTGTCGAAGCCGACGGCGGCGCCGGTGTAGCCGATATCGCGGATGACGCCGCGCACGACCGCTTCCACGTCGACGACGGCGGAAGTGCTGATTTCCCCCGCCAACAGCACCATGCCGGTTTTCACCAGGGTTTCACACGCCACCCTGGCATGCGGATCCTTGCTCAGCAAGGCATCGAGCACCGCGTCCGAAATCTGGTCGGCCATCTTGTCCGGATGGCCTTCGGCCACCGATTCGGACGTGAACAGGCTCGTGTCTGTCATATGGGTATTCCTTCTCTTACCTGGGTCGTATGTCGCGCTTCTTGCTGAACATGCGCATCTGGATCTGGAAGCCGTTGCGCAGTCCGAGGAAGGAACCCTGCTGGTCCTCAAGGCCCGCCTGGCCGGCCCAGTCGTGCAGGTCGTCGGTGTCGAATCCGAGCCACAGATCGCCGCAGGATTCGCGCACCCAGTCCTGGTCGTGCCGGGTCAGGTCGCAGATCAGCAAGGTGCCCGAAGGCGCCAGCAGACGCGAGCAGTCCTTGATCGTCATCGCCGGGGAAGGGATATGGTGCAACACCATGTCGAAGATGATCAGATCGAACTGCCGGTCGGTTACCGAACGCGTTTCGCCGAGCAGGAATTCGACGCCCTCGCGCCCGGCCGCGGCGATGGTCGCGCGCGCTTTCTCGAGCATGTCGGGCGAATTGTCGAGGGCGGTCAGACGCTGGAAGCGTTCCGCGAGTTCGGCCAGCAGCCGACCTTCGCCCGGTCCGACTTCGAGTACGCGGGCCTGGCGCTCGAGGCCGAGGCCGGCAATGACGTCGTGCAGGTTCTCGGCGTATTGGTCGCGGGCGACGATCAACCCCTGCTTTTCGCGGAACTTGTCGGCGTTGCGGCGGAAGAACTGCAACGAGGACAGTGCGCGTTCCTGTTGTATCTGCCGGATCTTGCGGTTCTGCGAAGTGGAAATGGGCAATGTGTCTATCGCTTCGAGGATCGGGCGGCGGCTGTCGGCGAAATCGACATGATCGTGCACCAGCGCGCGGCGATAGAAGATCGAAGTGCCTTCGCGCCGCGTCGACAGCAGGCCGGCCTGCAGCAGAATCTTGAGGTGATGACTCAGCGCCGATTGGCGGATGTCGAGGATGCGGCACAATTCGAGGACGCTGAAGGATTCGCTTTTCAGCAGACGCAGAATCTGCAGGCGCAGGCTGTCCGCCAGCGCCTTGTGCAGCGCGGTGAGGGTGAGTAGCGGTTCGGCGACCGGGCGCGGTCCGCTCTCGTACAATATCGAAGCGGGATTGGAACTCATCGCAGGGTTCGGATTGGCAAATTGGGAGCGAACGATAGCAGCATTCGAGCCCGAAAACAATCTTTTATCAAAATATTTTGATAAATCAAACCCGCTGGCATCCCGCGTACATCTGCGGGACAATAGCCGCCCCCGAAAATGCCGCAGGAACAGGAGTTTGTCGATGGCCGAACAGGCCTTGCCGCGCAGGCAACTCGCCAACGCCATTCGCGCCTTGAGCATGGACGCCGTCCAGCAGGCAAAGTCCGGACATCCCGGCGCGCCCATGGGCATGGCGGACATCGCCGAAGTGCTCTGGAACGATTTTCTCAAGCATAATCCCGGCCATCCCGAATGGTTCGACCGGGACCGTTTCGTGCTGTCGAACGGCCACGGTTCGATGCTGATCTATTCCCTGCTGCATCTCAGCGGCTACCGCCTGCCCATGGACGAACTCCGGCGGTTCCGCCAGTTGCATTCGATGACGCCCGGCCATCCGGAGTACGGCTACACTCCCGGCGTCGAAACCACCACCGGCCCGCTCGGCCAGGGGCTTGCCAACGCCGTCGGCATGGCCATCGCCGAAAAGACGCTCGCGGCCCAGTTCAACCGTCCGGATCACGACGTCGTCGATCATTACACCTACGTCTTCGCCGGCGACGGCTGCCTGATGGAAGGCGTTTCCCATGAAGTCTGTTCGCTCGCCGGCACGCTCGGACTCGGCAAGCTGATCGTGTTCTACGACGCCAACGGCATCTCCATCGACGGCGAAGTCGAACCCTGGTTTTCCGAAGACACCATGGGCCGCTTCGCGTCCTACGGCTGGCACACGCAGGAAATCGACGGCCACGACACCGGGGCGATCGGCGAGGCGATCCGGGCGGCCCGGGCCGAAACCGCCAGGCCGAGCATGATCCGCTGCCGCACGATCATCGGTTTCGGCGCGCCCGGCAAGCAGGGCACCGCCGCCACCCATGGCTCCCCGCTCGGTGAAGACGAAGTCAGGGCTGCGCGGGAAGAACTCGGCTGGCCCCACGCGCCGTTCATCGTGCCCGAGGAAATCCTCAAAGCCTGGAACGCGACCGAAAAGGGCTTCATGGCGGAAACCGCCTGGAAAGAAAAGCTCGTCGTTTACGAGGAAGAGCACCCCGAACTCGCGCTGGAACTCGTGCGCCGAATGAAAGGCGAATTGCATGGCGACTTCGCCGAACGCGCGCGGGACTTCGCCAGACAGCGCCAGCAGGAAGGCGCGAACATCGCCAGCCGCAAGGCTTCCCAGGACTGCCTCGAGGAATACGGGCCCCAGTTGCCCGAGCTGATCGGCGGTTCGGCCGATCTGACCGGCTCCAATCTGACGCTTTGGTCGGGCAGCCGCTCGATCGCCGATGCGGCCGACGGCAATTACATCTATTTCGGCGTGCGCGAATTCGGCATGACCGCGATCTCCAGTGGCATCGCCCTGCATGGCGGCTTCATTCCCTATTGCGCGACCTTCCTCATGTTCATGGAATACGCGCGCAACGCCGTGCGCATGGCGGCGCTGATGAAACAGCGCAATATCCTGGTCTACACCCACGACTCCATCGGCCAGGGCGAAGACGGGCCGACCCACCAGCCGATCGAGCAATTGACGAATCTGCGCACCACGCCGAATCTCTCGGTCTGGCGGCCTTGCGACAGCGTCGAGGCCGCCGTCGCCTGGCAGGCGGCCATCGAACGCCGGGACGGCCCCACCGCGCTCGTTTTCTCGCGCCAGGCGATCCCGCATCAGGACCGCGAAGACGAGCAGGTCGACGCCATCGCCCGCGGCGGCTATGTGCTCGCGGACTGCGAAGGCGAACCGGAAATCGCGGTCATCGCCACCGGTTCGGAGGTTGCCGTCAGCGCCGATGCCGTGCGCGCATTGCAGCAGGAGGGAATCGCCGCACGCCTCGTTTCCATGCCCAGCGTCGATGCGTTCGAACGGCAGGACGAAGCCTGGCGCGAATCGGTGCTGCCTTCCGGCCTGCGCAAGCGCGTCGCGGTCGAAGCCGGCGCGGTGGACTATTGGCGCAAGATCGTCGGCCTCGACGGCTGCGTCGTCGGCATGACCACTTTCGGCGAATCCGCTCCCGGCGGCGTCCTGATGGAGCATTTCGGCTTTACCGCCGAACGGGTCGCGGCAGCGGCGCGTTCGCTGCTCGACTGATTTTTCCCGGCCCGCAATGACATTGAAAGTCGCAATCAACGGATACGGCCGCATCGGCCGCTGCGTGCTGCGCGCCGCTTACGAGGCCGGCCGCCGCAACGGGCTGCGCGTCGTCGCCGTCAACGATGTCGCCGACCCGGCCACGATGGCGCATCTGACCCGCTACGACAGCACCCATGGCCGCTTTCCGGGCGAAGTGGAACTCGTCGACGGCAATCTGCATATCGAAGGCGACGTCGTCGAATTGCTCAATGAGCCGGATGTCGCCGCCTTGCGCTGGCCCGAAGTCGACCTGGTGATGGAATGCAGCGGCGCCTTTCGCGACGTTGAAACCGCCCGGCTGCATCTGGGCTCTGGCCTGGGGTCGGGCGCCAGGCGTGTGCTTTTCTCCCAGCCGGCGATGAGCGACGTCGACTTCACCATCGTCTACGGCGTCAATCACGAAGACATTCCGGCGGACGCAAGCGTGCTGTCGAACGCCTCCTGCACGACGAACTGCATCGTGCCCGTGCTGAAAGTGCTCGACGACGCGTTCGGCATTGAAGCCGGCGCGATCACCACGATCCATTCGGCGATGAACGACCAGCCGGTGATCGACAGCTTTCACGATTCCGACCTGCGCAAGACCCGTAGCGCGATGCAATCGATCATCCCGGTGGACACCGCGCTCGCGCGCGGCATTGCGCGGATTCTGCCGGAGTTGGGCGGCAAGCTCGAAGCCCGGGCGATCCGGGTGCCGACGGTGAACGTGTCCGCGATGGACGTCAGCCTGCGCTTCGTCCGCGCGGCCGGCGCCGGGGAAGTGAACGAGGCGATTGTCCGCGCATCGCGTAACCTGCCTGCAAACGTTCTGGGATATACTCGCGAGCCGCTGGCCTCCTGCGACATCAATCACGATCCGAGGTCGGCGGTGGTCGACCTCGAACAGACCCGCGAAATCGCCGGCCTGGTCAAGGTCTTCATCTGGTTCGACAACGAATGGGCCTATGCGAATCGCATGCTGGACGTGGCCGAATACCTTCACGCCCAGACTTCGTAAACAAGATCAGCCAATGACCGAAACTCCCCTGCGGATGAAACAACTCGACCTGGGCGGCAAGCGCGTGCTGATCCGGGAAGACCTCAACGTGCCCCTGAGCGACGGCAAGGTCGTCAACGACAGCCGCATCCGCGCGGCGCTGCCGACTATCGAGGCGGCGCGCGCGGGCGGCGCCGCCCGGGTGCTGCTCATGTCCCATCTCGGCCGGCCGGTCGAGGGCGCGCCTATTGCCGAACAGCGGGAGTTTTCCCTGGCGCCCGTCGCCGCGCATCTGTCGCGACTGCTCGGCTTCGATGTGCCGCTCGTGGAGAAATATCTTGAACCGGGCGCCGCCTTGCCCGAGGCCCCGGTCTGCCTGCTGGAGAACGTGCGCGTGAACGCGGGCGAGAAATCCGACAGCGATGAACTCGCGGCGCGTTACGCCGCGCTCTGCGACGTCTTCGTCATGGACGCTTTCGGTACCGCCCACCGCGCCCAGGCGAGCACCGCAGGCGTCGCGCGGCACGCCGCCGAGGCATGCGCCGGCCCGTTGCTCACGCGGGAACTCGACGCCATCGGCCGCGCCATGCGCGAGCCGAAGCGGCCGCTGCTCGCCATCGTCGGCGGCGCCAAGGTTTCCGGCAAACTCGAACTGCTGCGCAATCTTTCGTCCCTGGCGGACCATCTGCTCGTCGGCGGCGGCATCGCCAACACCTTTCTGCTCGCGGCGGGCCGTCCGGTGGGGCGTTCGCTGCACGAAGCCGCACTCGTGGGCGTCGCCCGCGAACTGATGGACAAGGTCGATATCCCCCTGCCCGTTGACGTGCGCGTGGCCGCCGAATTCGACGCCGGCGCCGAGGCCACGATAAAGCCTGTGGCCGATGTGGCCGAAGTCGATCTTATCCTCGATATCGGGCCCGAAAGCGCGGCCCGTTACGCCGCGCTGATAGAATCCATGGGCACCGTAATCTGGAACGGCCCGATGGGCGTATTCGAATTTCCGGCCTTCGCCGAAGGCACCGAACGGATTTCCCGCGCCGTGGCGCGCAGCGCCGCTTTCAGTCTTGCCGGCGGCGGCGAGACCGTCACCGCCATCGACCGATTTGACGTGGCGGACGGGGTTTCCTATATCTCTACCGGAGGCGGCGCTTTCCTCGAAGCGGTGCAAGGCGTTACGCTTCCGGCCATCGCCGCGCTCGCCGGGCGGGCGGCAACCGAACCAGCACTCTAGACTTTCAACGACCAGGAGCGAAAATGGCCCTTATCACCTTGCGACAACTGCTCGACCACGCGGCCGAGAACGAATACGGCGTACCCGCCTTCAACGTAAACAACCTCGAACAGGTGCGAGCCATCATGGAAGGGGCGGACGCGGTCAGCAGCCCGGTCATCCTGCAGGCCTCGGCGGGGGCGAGAAAATACGCCGGGCCGAATTTCCTGCGCCACCTGATCCAGGGGGCGCTGGAGGAGTTTCCGCATATTCCCATCGTCATGCACCAGGACCACGGCGTTTCTCCCGCGGTTTGCCAGCGCTCGATCCAGCTCGGTTTCACATCGGTGATGATGGACGGCTCGCTGGGCGAGGACGGCAAGACGCCGATGGATTTCGAGTACAACGTCCGCGTGACGCGGCAGGCGGTGGAAATGGCCCATGCCTGCGGCGTCTCGGTGGAAGGCGAACTCGGCTGCCTCGGTTCGCTCGAGACCGGCATGGCGGGCGAGGAAGACGGCATCGGCGCCGAAGGCAAGTTGACCATGGAGCAATTGCTGACCGACCCCGAGGAAGCCGGGGATTTCGTCGAGGCCACGGGCGTCGACGCCCTCGCCATCGCCGTGGGCACCAGCCATGGCGCCTACAAGTTCAGCCGGCCGCCCACGGGGGACATTCTCGCCATCGACCGCATCAAGGAGATTCACGCCAGGATTCCTTCCACGCATCTCGTCATGCACGGCTCTTCGTCCGTGCCCCAGGACTGGCTCGAAGTGATCAACGAATTCGGCGGCGAAATTCCCGAGACTTATGGCGTGCCGGTGGAGGAAATCCAGGAAGGCATCCGCCATGGCGTGCGCAAGGTCAATATCGATACCGACCTGCGGCTTGCGTCGACCGGGGCGGTGCGCCGTTTCCTGGCTGAGAACCCGTCCGAATTCGACCCGCGCAAGTTCCTGACGCCGACGATGCACGCCATGCGCGACATCGTCAAGGCGCGGCTCGAATCGTTCGGCTGCGCCGGCATGATCGACCGCATCGGCAAGATTTACAATCTCGAGGAAATGTCGGTCCGCTACGCCGGCGCCTGAGGCTGCATGTTCAGCCGCTCGCACGCGATAGAACTGCGAAACTCGGCGCCGCCGCTCAACTGTTCCGCGGCGGCGCCGGATAGCGGTCCGGTGCGGGCCTATCTCGATCATTACGGCTTGCGCTTCGCGCCGGACGGCGGCCCGGTCCATCACAGCCTCGGCGTCTTTGCCGGCGGCGGCGAGCAAATCGCGGCGCAATATTTCGCGCCGCAGGCGCCGCGTGGCACGGTCTTCCTGCTGCATGGCTATCTCGACCATGCCGGCATTTACCGCCATCCGCTCGGCTGGTGTCTCGACCGGAGCCATGCGGCCTTCGTCTTCGACCTGCCCGGACATGGACTGTCGAGCGGGCAAATGGGCGGCGTGGACAACTTCGCGCGCTATTGCGACGCGCTTTCCCGGGCGCTGGCGCTCGCCGGTGAGCAGCGGCTCCCGCAGCCCTGGTTCGCCGTCGGCCAGAGCACGGGCGCGGCGGTGCTGATGGACTCCATCCTGCATCACCGGCTGATGGAAACCCATGCGCTCGACGGTATCGCCTTGCTCGCGCCTCTCGTGCGCATCCTGCGTCATTACCGGAGCCGGCTGGCGTATCTGCTCAGCGGCCGGTTCGTCGACGGCACGCCGCGGCTGTACGCGGAAAGCAGCCATGACCGGGAGTTTCTCGATTTCCTGCGTCATGAGGACGACTTGCAAAGCTCGCACATTCCCCGAAGCTGGATCGGGGCGATGTTCGATTACGGCAGGCGCTTTGCCGCGGCGGCCCCGAATCCGGCGCAGATGACCGTCATTCAGGGCACCGGGGACGACACCGTCGACTGGAAATTCAATCTGCCCGCCATCCGCGAGAAATTTCCCGCCGCGAAGGAAGTGCTGGTCCCCGGAGCGCGGCATCATCTGGTGAACGAATCGCCCGAATTCCGCGATCCGGTTTTCCGGAAATTGTCGGACTCGTTACTTGGGGGGAAATGACGGTTTCGTCGCTTTTTGAGAGTTTATTCCTGTAGAATGCGGCCCCTGTAACAATTCGTTGCCATAATTCCCTGCCCCGGACAGGGCATATTCGGTATAAAGGGCCTAGCATGAAAGCCAGGCCGGTACGGGGGAGGGTACTTTCTGCGCGTTACATGCCAGGGAGAGAAACGATTCCGCGTTAGCGGGATGCCAATTTTCGGAACAAGAGTTAGATATGTCAGAGACAGTTGAAGGTGTGGTCAAGTGGTTCAATGATGAGAAGGGCTTCGGATTCATTGAGCGCGAGGGAGGCAAGGATGTTTTCGTACATTTCAGTGCCATAAACGGCACGGGCCGCCGTACGTTGCATGAGGGCCAGAAGGTCAGCATGCAGGTAAGCCAGGGCCAGAAAGGGCCCCAGGCGGAAAACGTAACTCCGCTGTAAAGCGGCTGTACGGCCAACCCGCAGTCAAGCCCCGGGGAGCAAGGTGCGCACGCCCTGAGCCCCGGCCAGCAACAGCCGGTCCGCGGCCCGGCGCACGAATAGCCCGTTACACACGACGCCGGCGACCTGGTCGAGTTGCGCCTCCATTGTGCGCGGGTCGAGTAGATCCAGCTTGTGAATGTCGAGGATATGGTTCCCGTTGTCGGTGACGAATCCGTCACGCCACACCGGGACGCCGCCCATGGACGAGATTTTGCGCGCGACGTGACTGCGCGCCATGGGAATGACTTCCACGGGCAGCGGAAACTTGCCGAGTACCGGGACGAGTTTCGATTCGTCGGCTATGCAGATGAATTCCTTCGCCACCGCGGCGATGATCTTCTCCCTGGTGAGCGCGCCGCCGCCGCCCTTGATCAATTGCAGGTGACGATTGGCTTCGTCGGCGCCGTCCACGTAAAAGTCGACGGATCCCGCCGTGTTGAGATCGATCACGCTGATGCCGAGTTCCTTGAGCCGGCGTGAGGATTCTTCCGAGCTTGATACGGCTGCGTCGATGTTGTCCCGCAAGTCGCCCAGCGCCGCGATGAAATGATTGACCGTGGAGCCGGTGCCGATGCCAAGCACGGTGTCGCGCTCGAGCCGCGGCTCGACATAACGCAGAGCGGCTTCGGCCACCTGTTTCTTCAGTTCGTCCGCCGTCATTGTGGGTTTTCCTCATTTAGGTATTGTGGCTTCGATCCGTCGCCGCCGGGTGGGCGGTGTGCAGCGGACGCCGTAAATACATCCCTGTAGGCTTCGCGTTCGGCATCCCTGCCTCACACGCCC
>JAJDYJ010000073.1 GCA_022822865.1 Pseudomonadales bacterium
GGGGGGTGTGTGCCTTGTTTGTCCACCGCCCCGCCTACGGGTTTTTTTTTCGGGCGCCCTTTGAATTGCGCCCGCCTGACAGCGACGTTTCGAAGCCACGCCTTATCAACGCCGCCAAAACATAGGGGTGAAAAGTACCAGCAAAGTGAAGACCTCGAGCCTGCCGAGCAGCATGGCGACACATAGAATCCACTTCGCTGCAATCGGCAAGGTTCCATAAGTCGCCGCGACCCCTTCGAGTCCCGGCCCCAGGTTGTTGATGCATGCGCCCACCGCGCTGAAGGCCGTGATGATCTCGACCCCCGAAGCGAGCAGCGCCAGCAGCATCAGCATGAAAACCATGACGTAGACCGCGAAGAATCCCCACACCGATTCGATCACCCGGTCCGGAACGCGCTTGCTGCCGAGCTTGATCGGAATCACCGCCTTCGGATGAATCAGCCGCTGCACCTCGCGAAAACCCTGCTTGAAGATCAGCAGGATGCGAATCACCTTGATCCCGCCCCCCGTCGAACCCGCGCAGGCGCCGATGATCGCCGCGTACAGCAACATGTACGGCAGGAACAGCGGCCAGGAATTGAAATCTGCGGTAACGAAGCCCGTCGTCGTGGCGATCGAAACCACCTGGAAGAGCCCCTTGACCACCGATTCGGAAAAACTGTCATAAGTCGCCGTCAGATACAGAATGCCGATGGCGGCGACCGACAGCGAAGCGAGAATGAACGCGTAGAAGCGGAATTCCGGGTCCGCCAGGTAATGCCTGACCGAACGGCGCTGCCAGGCCGTGAAATGCAAGGCGAAATTGACCCCCGCGATCACCATGAAGACGATCGCCACCAGATCGACCGCCGGATTGTCGAAAAAGCCGATACTGGCGTCATGAGTCGAAAAGCCGCCGATCGCCACCGTCGTGAACGCATGGCCGATGGCGTCGAAAGGCTCCATGCCGACTACCCAATAGGCCAGTGCGCAAGCCAGGGTCAGCGACAGATAGATGTACCACAAGGCCTTGGCGGTTTCCGCCAGCCGCGGCACGAGCTTGTTGTCCTTCATCGGCCCCGGGGTTTCCGCCTGGTAGAGTTGCATGCCGCCGATGCCCAGCATCGGCAACAGGGCCATGGCCAGCACGATGATGCCCATGCCGCCCATCCATTGCAGCAATTGCCGGTAAAACAGGATCGACCGGGGCAACTCGTCGAGGCCCGTGATCACCGTGGCCCCGGTGGTCGTCAGTCCCGACAGGGATTCGAAAACTGCGTCGGTCACGCTCAGGTCGAGCGCCAGCAGCAGGGGCAGACAGCCGGCGACGCCCAGCACGCTCCAGAACAGGGTGACGACGAGAAAGCCGTCGCGAATGGTCAGTTCGCTGCGCGTGCGCGCGCTCAGGCCCCACATTCCCAGCCCCAGCAGAAACAGCGTCAGCAAGGTAGTGAAGAAAACGCCCAGCATGCCGTCGCGGTAAATCAGCGACACCACCATCGGCGGCAAGGTTCCCAGCAGACTGAACAGCATCAGGAGGATGCCGAGCAGCTTGGTGATCATGAAAGGGTGCATGAGGCGTCAGAAATGCGCGAAACCCGCGCCGAACAGGCGTTCGACGAGAACGACGTGCTTGCGGTCCACGAGGAACAGGATGACGTGGTCGCCGGACTCGACCCTGGTGTCGTCGTGGGCGATCAGCACCGCGTTGTCGCGGACGACCGCGCCGGCGGTAACGCCGTCGGGAAGATTCAGTTCGCGCAATTCGCGCCCGATTACCCGGGACGAAGCGACGTCGCCATGCACCACCGCCTCCACCGCTTCGGCGGCGCCGCGGCGCAATGAGTGCACGTTGGCGAAATCCGCCCGCCGCACCTTGGTCAATACGCTGCCGATGGTGGCCTGCTGCGGAGAGATGGCGATATCGATCTCGCCGCCCTGGATCAGGTCGACATAGTCGGGATTGTTGATCAGCGCCATCACCTTCTTGGCGCCGAGCCGCTTGGCCATCATGCAGGACATGATATTGGCCTCGTCGTCATTGGTCAGCGCGACGAAAACGTCGGCGTCCTCGATGTTTTCGCTGATGAGCAGTTCCCGGTCCGAAGCTTCGCCCTGCAAGACCAGCGTACGCTCAAGTTGACCCGTCAGAAAATCGCAACGCGCCTCGTCGCGCTCGACCAGCTTGACCTTGTAGCGCGGCTCCAGTTGCCGCGCGAGCCGGAGGCCGATGTTGCCGCCGCCGGCGATGAAGACGCGGCGATACGGCCGGTCCATGCGGCGCACTTCGGCGATGCAGGCGCGGATGTCCTCCTGCGCGGCGACGAAGAAGACCTCGTCTTCCGCTTCGATTACGGTCGAGCCTTCGGGCACGACCGCCCGGTCCTTGCGGAAAATCGCCGCCACCCGCGTATCGATCGAAGGCATGTGCTGGCGCAGAAGACGAATCTCCTGGCCCACCAGGGGCCCGCCGTACACCGCCTTTACGCCGACAAGCTGCACCTTGCCGCCGGCGAAGTCGAGCACCTGCAAGGCGCCGGGCAGGTCGATCAGGCGCTCGATGTTGTCGGAGACGATCATCTCCGGGCAGATCGGCGTGTCCACCGCGATGCCGTGCTTGCCGAACAACTGCTCGCTGAAATTGATGAACGAGGAAGAATGCACCCGGCAGATCTTTTTCGGCGTGCGATAGAGCGAATAGGCGACGCGGCAGGCCACCATGTTCAATTCGTCGTTTTCCGATACCGCGATCAGCAGGTCGGCGTCTTCGACCCCGGCTTGCTCGAGCACATCGGGATGCGAGCCGCGGCCGCTGACGACCTGGATGTCCATGCCCTGCTTCAGTCCTTCGAGCCGCGCGGAGTCGCTGTCGACCAGGGTTACGTCGTTGGACTCGGTCGACAGGGTGCCGGCCAGGCTGATGCCCACCGGATTCGCGCCGAGAACGATTATTTTCATGTCAGGGTACCGTACTCAGCATCAGCGCCGCCCATTGTGGTTCAACTCTTCCGCAACAGGCAGAAGTAAAAGCCGTCCGGGCCGTTCGCGCCGCCGGGGAGCAACTGTTTTCCATGAGCGCATTCTATTCCCCAATCGGCAGTGATGGGCACTGTTTTAGCGTCCCCGGCCGCGGCCAGGAAGCGCGAGACGACCTGTTCGTTCTCCCGGCGCAACACCGAACACGTCGTATAGAGCAGCCGCCCGCCCGGTTTCAGGCATGGCCAGAGCGCCGCAAGCAGGCTGAACTGGGTCTCGCCGTGGCGCTCGACATCGTCCGGCCGCAGCAGCAGTTTGATATCGGGATGACGCCGGATGACGCCGGTCGCTGAGCAGGGTGCATCGAGCAGGATATTGTCGAAACCGCTACCGTCCCACCAGGCGGAAAGATCGGCGGCGTCGGCGACCGCAAGTTCGGCTTCGAGCCCCAGGCGCTTGAGATTCTGCCTGATCATCTCGCTGCGCGACGCATTGCGGTCGAGCGCGAGGCATGACGCCGCCCCGGGCTGAGACTCCAGCAGATGGCAGGTCTTGCCGCCGGGGGCGGCGCAGGCGTCGAGCAGGCGCGCGCCCGGTTCGGGCCCGAGCACCGCGGGCGCGAGCTGCGAAGCCTCGTCCTGGACGCTCAGGAGACCGTCGGCGAATCCCGGAATCTCGTTGACCGGCCGCGGTTCGGCCAGGTATATGGCCGACTGCGCGAACTCGCCGGCGACGCAGTCGAGCCCCGCCTGTTGCAGTCGCTCCATGGCTTCCTCGCGGGAAGTCCTGAGCCTGTTGACCCGCAAACTCATGGGCGGGCGGTCGTTACTGCGTTCGAGTACGGTCCGCCAGTCTTGCGGCCAGTCGGCCCGGATGGCTTCGGTCAGCCAGGCCGGATGATTCAGGCGGACGGTTTCAGGCTGCCGCTCAAGCGCCTCGATGAGATCGGTTTGCCGGCGCTGGTAGTTGCGCAATACGGCATTGGCCAGGGGTTTCGACCATTGCTTGCGCAATTGGCCCGCGGCCTTGACGGTCTGGTCGATGACCGCGTAATCGGGCACGGCGAGTTCGCGCAATTGATACAAGGCGCCGAGCAGCAGGTATTTCAGGTCGGAATCGCGTTCGCGCATTGGCCGTTCGAGCAATTGTCCGAGCAGGAAGTCGAGCGTCTGGTGATGGCGGCATACGCCGAAACAGATCTCCTGCAACAGCCCGTATTCGGGCGCTTGCCGGTGCGGCCGCAGGTGTTCGCCAAGCGAGCCGCGATGGTCCGCGAGCCGGGAAAGAACGCGGGCGGCCCTGGCGCGAACATCCATGGCGTTCAGCCGGACCTTGCTTCGTGGAAGCTCGCGCCCGCCACAAAGGGGGTAGACGGCGAATGCAGCAGGGCGCTGACCGGAACCGCGGTCTTGCCGGGCAGTTGCACGACTTCGACGCGCAAGGCGCCGGCGCCGCAGGCGACCAGCAGGCCCCGCTTGCCGGCTTCGATGATTTCGCCCGGCGCCGCGGAGCGCTCGCCGGCCTCCGGCATGGCGCGCAAGATGCGGACCCGCCGTTCCCCGATGAACGCGAAAGCCGGCGCCCGGCCGACCCCGGCCCGCACCTGCCGGCCGATGTATTCGGCGGAGGCGGTCCAGTCGATCGTCGCGTCGGCCGCGCCGAGTTTGTTCGCGTAGCAGGCCAGGCTGTCGTCCTGCGGCCGCGCCGACTCCAGTAACTCCGGCAAGTTGTCCAGACTGTGCAACAGCGCCGCGCGACCGGCTTCGACGAGTTTCGATTCCACATCGCCGCGGTCGTCGCTTGCCGCGATCCCGACTTCGCGTTGATGGAGAATATCGCCGGTATCGAGTCCTTCGTCCATGCGCATGATAGTGATGCCGGTAACGGTATCTCCGGCAAGCAGGGCGCGTTCGACCGGCGCCGCGCCGCGCCAGCGGGGCAGCAGCGAGGCATGCACGTTCACGCAGCCATAGCGGGGAATTTCGAGAATCGACGCCGGCAGAATCAGCCCGTATGCGGCGACTACGAGTACATCGGGGCCGTATGAGGCCAGCAGTCGCGCGGCTTCGCCGCCGCGCAGGGCGACCGGCTTGTTCAGCGGAAGGCCCTGAGCTTCCGCCAGCAAGGCGACCGCGCTCGGCGTCAGTTTACGGCCGCGCCCCGAGGGGCGATCCGGCTGCGTGTATACGGCGGCGATTTCGTGCGGGGAATCGAGCAGCGCCTGGAGATGCGCGGCCGCGAAGGCCGGTGTGCCGGCAAAACATAGTCGCAACGCCGGCATCGGGATCAGGCGGACTTCCTGTGTTCCTTTTCCAGCTTGCTGCGGATGCGTTGCCGCTTGAGCGGGCTGAGATAATCGACGAACAGTTTGCCGTCGAGGTGGTCGATCTCGTGCTGGATGCACACCGCGAGTATGCCGCGGGCCTCGAGTTCGAAACTTTCGCCTTGCGGATCCCGGGCCCGGACGCGAATGGCGCGGGGCCGGGAAACTTCTTCGAAAAACCCCGGCACCGACAGGCAGCCTTCCTGGTAATCCTGCAATTCTTCCTCGATTACGTCGAATTCTGGATTAATGAAGACTTGCGGACTATCTTTTTCCTCGGAGACATCGAGTACGAGCAGGCGCTTGTGGACGTTGACCTGGGTGGCGGCAAGGCCTATGCCTTCCTCCTGGTACATGGTCTCGAACATGTTTTCGACCAGGGTGCGCAAGCCGTCGTCGAAATCGCGCACCGGGGCGGCGACCTTGCGCAGCCTCGGATCGGGAAATTCCAGAATCGGTAGCAGTGCCATCTGAGCTCCGGTAACGCGGCGGGCGGGCGGAAAAACGCCGGCCCGGACCGAAAATTATAGCAGCCCCAGGGAAACCCTGTCATGGACGATGCCCTTCTCGAAGACTATCTCGGCCTGGCGCACAATGGCGCGCTGAACGCGAGCGCGCTGGCCAGAACGCTGAGCGAGTTGGGACCTTTGAGCCGCATACGGCGCTTGCCGGCGGCGCAACTGCAGGAAGCCGGATTCTCCGAAGACCAGATCACGGCATTGACGGCCGCGAAGCCGGCGACGCATTGCCGCGGCCGGATCCGGTCCGATCTGGCCTGGGCCACAGCCGATGATCGGGCCATACTCCATTTCGAGTCGCCGGACTACCCCGCCCTGCTCCGCGAGATCGCCGCGCCGCCGCCGGTGCTGTACGTGGAGGGCCGGCCGGAGTGCCTGCATTTTCCCGGCATTGCGATGGTCGGCAGCCGCCGCGGCAGCGCTTACGGCCGCCGGCACGCGGAATGGCTCGCCGGAGAGCTGAGCGAGGCGGGTCTTGTGATCTGCTCGGGAATGGCCCTCGGCATCGACACGGCGGCGCACAAGGGCGCGCTCGATGCGGGCGGATACACGATCGCGGTGATGGGCGCGGGAGTGGACGTCTGCTATCCGGCGCGCAATCGCGAGTTGCGCGAACGGATTCGCGAACAGGGCGCCCTGGTCTCGGAATTCCCGCTCGGCGCACCGGCGATCCCCATGAACTTCCCGCGCCGCAACCGGATCGTCAGCGGCCTCGCCGCGGGTGTGGTCGTGATCGAAGCGAGCCTGAAAAGCGGCTCGCTGGTCACGGCCAAGCTGGCCTTGCAGCAGAACCGGGAGATATTCGCCATGCCGGGCCCGATCTCGAGTTCGTTCTCCCGCGGCTGCCACCAACTGATCCGCCAGGGCGCCACACTGGTCGAATCGCCGGAAGACATCCTCCGGGAAATGCCGGAAATCATTCCCCTCGACAGTTTCCGCCCCAATGCAAGCAATGCCCGACCCGGCAAGCCCGCTCTCGCTGCGGGCGACGCCAATCTGCTCGCCCTGATCGAAGAATCGGGCACCCTCCCCGAATCCCTGGCCCGCCAGACCGGCCTCACCCAACAACAACTCAACGTAAGACTCCTCCAACTGGAACTTGCGGGCGCTGTAATCAATCAAGGCGGCCGTTACTTCCCCGATTGATTCGGGCGAGGCATGCCGCGCCCCTACTTGCGAAGGATTTGCGACTAGTATAGTTTTGCCGGTTTTTGACAGGAGTGCAGGGGTGATGGGTTCGCCGTTTGTTGCCATTTTGATGGGGTCGAAATCCGACCTGGAGGCTATGCAGGCCGGGGCCGAAGTCCTGGGGAAGTTCGGCATTCAGTATGAGATCAAGATCAGTTCGGCCCATCGCACTCCCGAAGCCACCCGGCAATACGTCGAAAATGCCGTTGAACGCGGCTGCCAGGTCTTTATCGCCGGCGCCGGCCTTGCCGCGCATCTTGCCGGCGCCATCGCCGCGCATACGACTCGCCCGGTAATCGGCGTGCCCATGGAAGGCGGGCCGCTGAAGGGCTTCGACGCCTTGTTGTCCACTGTGCAAATGCCCGCCGGCGTGCCCGTGGCGTCTGTCGCCATCGGCAGGACGGGAGCGCGCAATGCCGCCTATCTTGCAGCGCAGATCCTGGCCCTGGCCGATGGCGATCTTGCCGAACGCGTTGCCGCGGACCGCCAGGCCAGCGCCGAAAACGTTCAGGCTCAGGACCGGGCTTTGCAGGAGCAGCAGTGAAGCTCCGCCGCCGGTGACCGAAAGCCGGGCCATCGAGGCCGCGAAGCGGCTGCGGAAAGGCGAGTTGATCGCCTACCCGACCGAAGCGGTCTGGGGAATCGGTTGCGATCCGTTCAACCGCGAAGCCGTCCATCGACTGCTGCGCTTGAAACAACGTCCCGTCGACAAGGGTTTGCTGCTCGTGGCGGCGGGGATGGAACAGATCGGCAAGTTGCTGGCGCAACTCAGCTCCGATCAGATCGCGCGGCTGCGCGAGACCTGGCCCGGGCATATCACCTGGCTCGTGCCGGACTCCGCCGGGCAATATCCCGAGTGGATTCGCGGCGAGCATCCGGCGGTGGCGATCCGGGTTAGCGGTCACCCCGTCGTGCGGGAATTGTGCACGGCTTTCGGCGGGCCGATCGTTTCCACTTCGGCCAATCTGGCAGGCCAACCGGAGTTTCGTTCAATGGAAGAAGTGCGGCGCCAGTTCGGCGCCGACCTCGGCTGCATGGTCGAAGGCGAACTTGGCGGATTCGGCAAACCGTCTGAAATCCGCGACCTGGTCACGGGCGAGCGAATTCGGTAGAACCCGGGTAATGAGCAATGTCGATACGGAAGCGGTGCGGCGGTTCCTGCTTGAATTGCAGGAAAACATCTGCGCGCGCCTCGCCGCCGAAGACGGCGCCGGCGAATTCATTACCGACCGCTGGGACAGGGGAGACGGCGGTGGAGGCATCTCCCGGTTGCTGAGCGAAGGCGCGGTGTTCGAGAAGGCCGGAGTGAATTTCTCCCATGTGTTCGGCAAGGCGCTGCCGCCGTCGGCTACCGCCACGCGGCCGGAACTCGCCGGCCGGGGCTACCAGGCAATGGGTGTGTCGCTGGTGGTCCATCCGGAAAATCCCTTCGTGCCGACTTCCCACGCCAATTTCCGCCTGTTCGCCACCAGTGGCGAGGATCCGGTCTGGTGGTTTGGGGGCGGCTACGACCTGACTCCGTATTACGGTTTCGACGAAGACTGTGAACATTGGCATCGCACCGCGAAAGCGGCCTGCGACCGTTTCGGGCCGGACTGCTATCCGCGCTTCAAGCAACAATGCGACGATTACTTCTATCTGAAGCATCGCGACGAACATCGCGGCATCGGCGGTCTATTCTTCGACGATTTCAACGAAGGCGGTTTCGGGCACAGCTTCGCTCTGGTCCGCGCCCTGGCCGAAAGTTACATGGAGGCGTATCTGCCCATCGTCGCGCGCCGCAAGGCGCTCGCCTGGACCGCCGCGCAACGCAGGTTCCAGGAGTATCGCCGCGGTCGCTATGCCGAGTTCAACCTGGTCTATGACCGCGGCACCCTGTTCGGGCTGCAATCGGGGGTTGGCCGGGTCGAGTCGATCCTGATGTCGCTGCCGCCCGCGGTCCGCTGGATCTACGACTGGCGCCCCGAGCCCGGCAGCGAGGAAGAAAAACTCACCAGCCATTACCTGTTGCCGAAGCAATGGGTATGAACCGGACTCGCGCCCGTTACGCTGTCGTCGGCAACCCGATCGGCCAAAGCAAATCGCCGCTGATCCATTCGCTGTTCGCGCAACAGACCGGCGAGGCGATCGCGTATGAAGCGTTGCTGGCCACGGCGGAAGGCTTCGAGGGGCTGGTCGGCGAGTTTTTCCGAGAAGGCGGCAGCGGATTGAATGTCACCGTGCCGTTCAAGCAGGCGGCCTGGGCCCTGTGCCGGCAACTTACGCCCAATGCGGCCCGGTCAAAGGCGGTCAATACGCTGTATCGGTCTGAAGGCGAACTTGCCGGCGCCAATACCGATGGCGTCGGTCTCGTGCGCGACCTTCGGGACAATCTCGGCGTCGGAATCGGCGGCCGCCGCGTTTTGCTGCTCGGCGCCGGCGGCGCGGTACGCGGCGTGGTGCCCGCGCTGGAAGAGGAAGCGCCGGCTGCGATGACGGTCTGGAATCGCACGCGGGAACGAGCGGTCGAACTAGCCCGGGATTTCGCCGGCAGCCTGACGGCGGCGAGCATGGAAGAACTGCGCGGGCAACAGTTCGACCTGATCGTCAATGGCACTTCATCCAGCCTGCAAGGAGGTCTGCCCGAAGTAGACGCGGCCTGGCTCGCAAGCGGCTGCTGTTGCTACGACATGGTCTACGGAGATGAAGATACGGCCTTCGTGCGTTGGGCGCGGGAAAACGGTGCAGCGGTCGCTGCGGACGGCCTTGGCATGCTCGTCGAGCAGGCCGCCGAGTCCTTCCGCATCTGGCGCGGCGTCGCCCCCGACACCGCGTCTGTCATCCGCCGCCTGCGCGGCGATCACTGAATCCCGGGCACAAAAAAGCCGGCGTCAATCAACGCCGGCTTTTTGCTGGAAACAAGGCTAGTGCGCTTCGGCGGCGGCCCCTCCTTCGCCATGGTCTTCGCCCAGAGACGCGTGGTACTCGGCCGGCGTCAAGGCCACCGCGTCGGGGTCGTGGCCCATGTATTCGAAGCGTGCGCCTTCCGTGTAATTGCCTTCCACGGCCATGAAGCCGATCAGCAGCAGCAGGACGCCCGGCGGGCCGAGAATCGTCAGGCACAGCGCCAGCCGCTCCCAGAACGCGTGCATGAAGATGGCGATGATGAAGCCGGCCTTGACCAGCATGAACACGATCACCAGCGTCCAGCGCATGGCGCCCTGCACGTCGAAGTAGTCGACCGCGTAGGAAAAGGCGCTGACTACGAACAGCAATATCCAGATCTGGTAATAAATGCCTAGAGGATGCTGTTGTCCAGCAGTGTCCGACGATGCCATTGGCGTTCCCCCTTACAGAAGATAGAAGAATGCGAAGATGAATACCCACACGAGGTCGACGAAGTGCCAGTAAAGCCCGGCGATTTCGACGATCTCGAAGCCTTTCTTGTCGTAGTAGCCGGCCCAGATGCGCCGCGCCACCCATAACAGGTAGATTACCCCGGCCGATACGTGCAGGCCGTGGAATCCCGTGACCATGAAGAACACCGAGCCGAATTGCGGCGCTCCGAAAGGGTTGCCCCAGGGCCGCACGCCTTCGTCGACGATCAGTTTGGTCCATTCGAAAGCCTGCATGCCGACGAATGTGGCGCCGAACAGGGCGGTGGCGATAATCAACCAGATGGTCTTTGTCTTGTCGCGCCGATACCCGTAATTCACCGCCAGCGCCATGGTGCCTGAGCTCGTGATCAGCACGAAGGTCATGATCGCGATCAGGATCAGCGGAATCGGCTCGCTGCCGCCGAAGCTCAGGGCGAAAATATCGCTTTGCGGCGGCCACGGCTGGGTCGTGGTCATGCGCACATTGAGATAGCCGGTCAGAAAGCAGGTGAAAATGAAGGTGTCGCTGACCAGGAAGATCCACATCATGGCCTTGCCCCAGGGCACATGATAGGCCTGCTTGTCGGCCGTCCAGTCGTCTACCAGGCCCGATACCCCATCCGCGGGGGCGACGCTCGTTGCTGCAGCTTCACTCATTCGTGGTAATTCCCGTTGATTTCGATTGCCGGTCCGCCGGCGCTCAGGTGTTTGAAAGAATCGCGAACATCACCAGCCACACCACCAGCAGGAAATGCCAGTACAGGGTGCACAGTTCGATGCTCAGCCGAACGTCTTTGGGCTCGCTGCCCGACAGCAGCCGGATCGAGGTCTTGCTCCAGACCCAGAGTCCGCCGAGCAGGTGTACGGCATGCACTCCGGTGAGCAGGTAATAGAACGAAGCCGCGGGATTGGGAGTCAGATAGACCCCGGCCTCCTGCAAGCCGCCCCAGACCATCAGTTGCCCGCCGATGAACAGGAAGGCGAATACGCCCCCTGCCAGATACAGTGTGAATACGTTGCGCGACTCGCCGCGCTTGACCTTGTTGCGGGCGAGCTGGAACAGCGCGCTGCTCAGTACGAGCAGGCCGGTGTTGAGCCATAACTGCGCAGGTTCGGCCAGCGGCCGCCAGTCCGGCAGTTCCATGCGGATGAAATAGCTGACCGTGAACAGGCTGAACAGCACCGTGGCGACGACCAGAAAAAAGCCGAGAGCCACTTTCTCCGCCGCGGTGTCGAAGACGCCTTCGGGCTTGAGCCCGCCGATGATGCCCTTTTTTTCCCAGGGCTTGTGGGCGAGATGCTTTAGCGATTTCACAGGTCCGCCTTGGATACGTCGTGATCCGGGTCGAAATGTTCTTCGTCCACCGTCGGCTCTTCGCTTTCCGGCGTGTTCTGCGGGATGAAGTCCTCGTGGGCGCCGGGCACGCTGTAATCATAGGCCCAGCGATACACCGTCGGCAGCGAATCGCCCCAGTTGCCGTGGATCGGCGGCGTATCCGGCGTCTGCCATTCGAGCGAATTGGCGCCCCAGGGGTTGGGGCCCGACTTCTCGCCGTAGCGCAGGCTCCAGATAACGTTGATGAAGAACAGCAACTGGGAAGCGCCGACGAACAGCGCCGCGATGGTGATGGCGGTATTGGCGTCCTGTGTCGCCGGCGCCATGAACTCGGTCGTGCCGAGAGCGTAATAGCGCCGCGGTACGCCATGGATGCCGAGGTAGTGCATCGGCAGGTAGATGGCGTAGGTGCCGAGGAAGGTGCACCAGAAATGCAGCTTGGCCATGCCTTCGTGATACATGCGGCCCGACATCTTCGGGAACCAGTGATACAGCGCCGCGAACAGCACCAGGATCGGCGACACGCCCATCACCATGTGGAAATGCGCGACCACGAAATAGGTGTCGGACAGGGGCAGGTCGATGACCACGTTGCCCAGGAACAGGCCGGTCAGTCCGCCGTGAATGAAGGTGAAGATGAAGCCGATGGCGAAATACATCGGCGCGTTCATGCGGATGTCGCCTTCCCACAGCGTCAGCACCCAGTTGTAGACCTTGAGCGCCGTCGGCACCGCGATGATCAGCGTGGTGGTGGCGAAGAAGAAACCGAAATAGGGGTGCATGCCGCTGACGTACATGTGATGCGCCCAGACGATGAAGCTGAGCAGGCCGATGGCGATGATCGCCCAGACCATCATGCGATAGCCGAAGATGTTCTTGCGGGCGTGGGTGCTGAGCACGTCCGAAACGAGGCCGAAGGCCGGCAGCGCCACGATATACACTTCCGGGTGGCCGAAGAACCAGAACAGGTGCTGGAACAGGATCGGGCTGCCGCCGTCGTAGTCGAGCGCGGCGCCGGATTCGATCACCGCCGGCATGAAGAAGCTGGTGCCGATCAGGGTGTCGAACAGCATCATGATGGCCGCCACGAGCAGGGCCGGGAAAGCGAACAGGCCGAGCACGGTGGCGACGAAGATGCCCCATACCGCCAGCGGCAGGCGCATCATGGTCAGCCCGCGGCAGCGGTATTGCAGCACGGTGACGACGTAGTTCAGGCCGCCCATGGTGAAGGCGACGATGAACACCGCCAGCGACACCAGCATGAGCACGATGCCCATGTCGTGCCCCGGCGTTCCCGCCATCGAGGTCTGTGGCGGGTATAAGGTCCAGCCCGCCCCCGTGGGGCCGCCGCTGACGAAGAAACTGGCCAGCAGGATGATCACCGAAACGAGATAAACCCAGTAACTGAGCATGTTCATGAACGGGAACACCATGTCCCTGGCGCCGCACATGAGGGGAATCAGGTAGTTGCCGAAACCGCCGAGGAACAGGGCGGTGAGGAGATAGATCACCATGATCATGCCGTGCATGGTCACGGACTGGTAATACGAATTGGGGTCGATGAGGTCGAATGTTTCAGGGAAGCCGAGTTGCATGCGCATGAACAGCGACAGCACGAGAGCGACGAGTCCGACGGCGATGGCGGTGCCGCCGTATTGAATAGCGATCACCTTGTGATCCTGGCTCCAGACGTACTTCGTCACCCAGCTATGGGGGTGATGAAGTTCGAGTTCCTGATCCGCCAACGGTACGTATGCCATGTTCTCTGTCTCCTGATTCGGTATCGCTCGCCGGGCCGGAAGCCCCGCTTATTCCCCAACCTCGATTCTACTTGACGAAAGCGTGTTGATGTACGCCGCCACGTCCCGGATTTCTTCCTCGTCGGCCATGGCCGTGGCCATCTGCACCATCTGCTCGCCGAAAGTGTCGTCCGGGTGCATGCCGCGGATTCTCGACTGAAACTTGCTGAGCTGACTGACCAGGTACCAGTCGCTCTGCCCTGCCAGCGGCGGCGCGTCGGTATACCAGGTGCCGCTGCCGTCGTCGAGATGACAGGCGGCGCAATTGCGGTCGTAGATGTCCTGGCCGTTGGCGATATCGCCGGTGACCGTACGCTCGGCCGGTTCATCGGGCAAGGTGGCGATATACGCGGCCATGTTGCGGACCGCCTCGTCATCGAACAGGGTCAACGACATCGTGGCCATGCCCCGGCTCGCATCATCGTCGCCTTCTCCGCCGCGTACGCCATTCTTGAAGTACTGCAATTGCCGCTCGATATACCAGGCCGGCTGTCCGGCCAGCTTCGGCCCGATATTCAGGGGCGAAACCCCTTCCTGCGGAAGCAGTCCTTCGCCCTGCTGGCCGTGGCAGGTCGCGCAAAGCGCGTATTGCGCCTGGCCGGCCGCGGGATTGGCGGCGACCATGTTCTGGGTTTCGGCGAAAGTGGGCTGGGCGGCCAGCCAGGCATTGAAATCTTCCTCGGTTTCCACCACGACCTGGCCGCGCATAATGAAATGGCCGATGCCGCAAAGTTCCTCGCAAAGCACGTCATAGGTTCCGACTTCGGTGGGCGTGAACCACATGTAGGAAATCAGGCCCGGCACCAGGTCCATCTTCACGCGGAATTGGGGCACGGTGAAATTGTGCAATACGTCGTTGGAGCGGAAGAGAAAATGCGCGTCCTGGTCGACCGGAAGCCGCATCTGCGGGTCGTTGACGATCACGTCGTCCTGGCCGTTGGGATCTTCCGGGTTGACGCCGAAGGGATTGCTTTGCGAGATGTACGATGTGTCGGCGGTGCCGAGGATGCCGTCGGCGCCGGGATAACGGTACTGCCATTGCCATTGCTGGGCCATGACTTCGTAATCCCGGGCGTCTTCCGGCACGTTGACGAAGACCGCCCAGTAGAACAGGCCCGGCGCCAGCATCAGCACCACGCCGACGGTGGTGAAAATCGACAGATTGATTTCCAGCTTGTGATTTTCAGGCTCGTAAACCGCCTTGTGCCCCGGCTTGTGGCGGAAACGCCAGACGCAATACGCCATGAAGGCGTTGATCGCGACGAATACGAAGCCGGTCACCCACAAGGTAATCAGGACCGTCAGGTCGATGCCCGCCCAATCGGCGGCAAGCGGGGTGAACCACCAGTCGAAGTAATAGGCAAAGACGAAGTGCAGGACGACGGTGGCGATGACGAGCAGGAAAAGCGCGATTGCTAATGACATATGGTGGCAATCCTTCTAAACGATTCCGAAATTTTCCGGAGGGCGCGGCTCGCCGGACGAGTCGCTGTTCGCCATGCCGATTTCGGGGGGTATGACCTAATTTTTGCGGAGCGCATGGTATAGAATTTTGCCTTTCGCCGCAAGTAGGGGCGAGCCGTGTCTCGCCCGTTTCCGGGCCAAACCGGGAGATCGAAATGAACTTCACCAGAATTGTCTTGCTGATCGCAACCGCCTTCGCCGCATTCGCCGGCTCCGCGCTTGCCCAGACCCGGGATTACAGCCCCGAAAACCCCTTCGGCAGCTTGCGCGAACAGGCGCGCACGCAACAGGCCTGGCTCGAGGAACGGCTGGAGCGGAACCTGCCCATGCTCATGCGCAAGCACGGCGTCGACATGTGGGTCGTGACCATGCGCGAGTACAACGAGGATCCCGTTTTCCGCGCCCTCGTCTCGCCCACCACGTTCGCCGCCCGCCGGCGCACGATCTATATCTTCCATGACCGCGGCCCGGGCGAAGGCGTCGAGCGGCTCGCCCTGGGCGGCTCCTCCCAGGGGGGCGCCTACGAGGCGATCCGCGCCACCGCGACTACCGCCGACGGCCGCGACGCCGAACTCTGGGGCAGCGATCAGTGGGATCTCTTCGCGCGCATGGTGCGCGAGCGCAATCCGGAGCGCATCGCCGTGAACATCTCCCATGAACACAATTTCGCCGACGGGCTTTCGGCGGGCGAATGGGAGCAGATGGAACAGGCGCTCGGCCCCGAACTCGCGGGACGCGTCGTGCGCGAGCCGCTGCTCGCCATCGATTACCTCGCCATGCGCGTGCCTTCGATGACCCCGGTTTACCGCAGGATGCAGACCATCGTGCATCAGATCATCGCCACGGCCTTTTCGGGCGTCGTCATCGTGCCGGGACAGACGACGACGGAAGACGTGGAGTGGTGGATGCGGCAGCGCGTCCACGACCTGGGTCTCGATTCCTGGTTCCAGCCTTCTGTGTCCCTGCAGCGCCGGGGCGAAGACATGGCCGGCGCGACAGCGCCCGTGATCGAGCGCGGCGACGTGCTGCATTGCGACTTCGGCCTCGTGGCGCTGGGAATGACGACCGACACGCAGCACATGGCCTACGTGCTGCGCGAGGGCGAAACCGAAGCGCCCGCGGGGCTGCAACAGGCCCTGGCCAACGCCAACCGCCTGCAGGACATCCTGTTCGAGGAAACGCGGGTGGGCCGCACGGGCAACGAGATTCTCGCGTCGGTACTGGAGAAAATGCGCGCCGAAGGCCTCAACGGCACGATGTACACGCATCCGATCGGCGATCACGGCCATGGAGCCGGACCGCTGATCGGCCGCTGGGACTACCAGGCGGCCATTCCGGGGCGCGGCGATCCGCCGGTGATCCCGAGCATGTGGTTTTCGACGGAAATGCAGGTGACCACGCCGGTGCCGGAATGGGACGGCCAGCCGGTGCGCATGGCGGTCGAGGAGGAAGCGGAGATCACGGCGGAAGGCGAAATGCGCTGGATGCTGCGCCGCCAGACCGAATTGCACCTCATTCGCTGAAGCAGGCGCACGGTCTGGTCATGGGGTCCAATACAATGGATAATTCGCGGTTCGAATTTTCCAATTCCCTACATAGAGGAAAAACCATGCGTCGTTATTTGCTGGATATTGCCGCGGCCGGGCTGCTTGCAACTTTTGCATCCTCGGCATTCGCACAGTCCGACGTTTACTACTCGGCCCATCACGATTATCGCGTGGTCGAGGTCACGGGCGGCCTGGTGCAGCCCTGGTCGATGGCCTGGCTGCCGGGCGGCGACATGCTGGTCACCGAGAAGCCCGGCCGCTTGCGGGTGGTTCGCAACGGCGAATTGCTGCCCGAAGCGGTTCCCGGCGTGCCGGAGGTTTTCTATCGCGGCCAGGGCGGCCTGTTCGAGGTCGTGCCGCATCCCGACTTCGCGGAAAACCGCTGGGTTTACCTGACTTTTTCCAAACCGGTGGGCGACACTTCGACCACGGCGATCGTGCGCGGCCGCTTCGAGAACGACGAACTCACCAACGTCGTCGAGATTTTCGCCGCCCAGTCGGTCGGTTTCGGGCATTACGGCGGCAAGCTGGTGTTCGATGACGAAGGCTACATGTTCCTCGTCGTCGGCGACCGTCAGGCGCAAACCACCGGCGACCTGACCATCCATCCGGCGCAGGATACGACAAACCACAACGGCACGGTCATGCGGCTGCACGACGACGGCAGCGTGCCCGACGACAATCCCTTCGTCGGCAGCAGCGACGTGCTGCCGGAAATCTGGAGCTTCGGTCATCGCAGCCCGCAGGGTCTGGCGATTCATCCGGAAACCGGCGACCTGTGGGAAACCGAGCATGGACCCCAGGGCGGCGACGAACTCAACCGCATCGAGCCGGGCTACAATTACGGCTGGCCGGTCATCGGCTACGGCGTCAACTACGGCTCCACCGGCAGCCCGATTCACGTCGGCATCGGCCAGGAAGGCATGCGGGCGCCGGACCACATCTGGGTGCCGTCCATCGCGGCCTCGGGCCTGATGATCTACTCGGGCGACCGGTTCCCGGGCTGGCGCGGCAGCATTTTCGCCGGCGGCCTCATGGGCGAGCAGCTCGCGCGCCTGCACATGAGCGACGACTATCGCGAAGTGATCGTCGAGGAAACCCTGGCCTACGACATGGGCCGCATCCGCGACGTGCGCCAGGGCCCGGACGGCTACATCTACCTGGCCATCTCCGACCGCAGCGGCGACGAAGAAACCCCCATCGTCCGCCTGGAACCCGTCGAGTAGACCAGCGACTTGATATGGGGGATTTTGGCAGGTAGCTAACGGTCTTCCGGGGGAGATTGGCCGTAGGTGGGAGCGTCGCCGGCCAGGTATGCCAGCTCCGCTTCGGTGGATTTTCTTCCCAGGGCCTTGTTGCGGTGCGGGAAGCGGCCGAAGCGGGCGATGATGTCGCGGTGGTCGCGGGCGTAGGATGCCTGTTCTCCGGAAAAGTTCTCGAAAGCCGCCAGGCATTCCGCGTCCAGTTCCTCAGTCACGCGCACCGACAGGTCCTGCGCCGGGAGATCTTCCGAATGTTGCAGCGGCATGTAATAGAACGACCGCTCCAGCAAACCGACCTCGCGGTCCATGCCCCGATCGATGGCGTCCAGCGCCAGGGCGAGCGCCCGCTCGTCGCCGGCAAACGCGCCGGCACGCCCCCGGTAGATGTTGCGAGTGAACTGGTCGAGCACGATTATCAGCGCAAGACGCGATAGCGCTTCCTGCTCCCAGTTCACGAGAGACCCGTCCAGCGCCGCCCCCACAAGAGCCCCGAACCGCTCCCGAATCAGGGCATCGGTGGCAGAATCAAACCCGAACCAGAGCTTGAGCCGATCCCCCAGATCTTCCGGACCCAGCGGCAAGCGCCCGAACCAGAACGCCAGCACTTCCTGATAGTTCATTTCAATTCCTCGTGCCGATGCAGGGACGAGTATCGCATCATCCATCAATAGTCCGATTGACACCACCGGCGTCACATACCAACATCCCGACTTTTAAGCGGAAAAAATCATGGCCCGATCCAGACTATGCATTTTCTTCCTGTCTGCACTGCTGCTCCCCGCGCCGGGCCTGGCGCAGGCGCCGGATGTTCTGGGGCCGGAGGAGCATTGCCGGGATTATTCCGGGGCGGCGGTCGCCAGCTTTGCCGATGCCGATCTGGAAGAAGTCGTGCGCGATGCGCTGGACGTTGACGCGCAGGAAGAGCTGACTTGCGAGCTTTTGTCCGGGCTGACGCAACTGGGCGTTGGCTCGGAGGCCGACAGGGTCGTATACGGCGGCACCTTGCGGCCTTCGCCCGAGAATCCCTTCGAGAGCCTCGCAGGAATCCAGAACCTGGTCAATTTGCGAACGCTCAATATCATCAACCGGCTCATTACCGATATCGGCCCGTTGAGCGAGTTGGAAAATCTCGATTTCCTCAGCCTGCACACCAACTGGATCAGCGACATCGGCCCGCTCGCCGGCCTCACCAATCTGACGCAGTTGATCCTCAGCGAGAATCCGATTTCCGACCTGGAACCACTTCGCGGCCTGACCAATTTGACCAGGTTGCAGGTGCACGGGCTGTATCCGTATCAGCTCGAACATTACCTGTCCTTTGACGACGGCCGCGACCCGAACGTCGTTTTCAACGGCATCACCGACCTCGGCCCGCTCAGCGGCATGACCGAATTACGCTACCTGCGCATCCACCTGAACCGGATTTCCGACCTCGGCCCCTTGCGCGGGCTGACCAGGCTCACCCATCTGCGCCTCTACGACAATCAGATTACCGACATCAGCCCGCTCGCCGGAATGACGAACCTGATCCTGCTCTGGATTCACGACAACGACATTTCCGACATTGGCGCCCTGGGCGGCATGACGGAATTGCTGCAACTCGGGCTCGCCGACAATTCGATTGCCGACGTCGGCGCCTTGCGCGACATGACGCAACTCGAATATCTCTTTCTCAGCAACAACCGGATCACCGACATCGAACCCCTGGCCGGGCTGCGCAGCCTCCAGGTGCTGCGGCTGGAAAACAACGATATCCGCGATGCCGGCCCGATCCGCGGTCTGAACAATCTCAGGGAACTCAGCCTGGCGCGCAATTACTCGCTCTACGACGTGCAGCCGCTGTTCGCGAACGAGGGTATCGGCGCCGGCGACGAACTCGACCTGCGTTTCACCTATGTGAGCTGCGCCGACATGGACGCTTTCACCGCCAGGGGCGCGAACCTGCTGCGGATCACCGCGCTCAACGGCTCGGCCTGCCCCGGCCGCCGCCTCGAAGACCCCTGACCACAGCACATTTGCACACTGTAAGTCGCTGTCGCGATAGGGACATGCGGCGGGCGTGCGAGGCAGGACGCCGAGCGCGAAGCCTACATGTATGGTCCGCCCCGCGTTTGCAAGCGTGAAGTTCGTGTGATGGGCAACACGGGAATCGGTTGCGAACATGTATCCGGCCTCTGTGTCGGAGCGCTTCGCTCCGGGGCCCTGAGGGGTTCCGCACAT